>PGXW01000034.1 GCA_002839355.1 Spirochaetae bacterium HGW-Spirochaetae-2 | reverse complement strand
GTTCTGGAGGCTGAACCGAAGGTGTAGTACAAACTGATTTCGGTACAGACCGAACTAATTCCTTTTCGAATATGAATTAGTTCGGTCTACTTGTACTACTAACTGTTCAACGCCAGTTCAAGAGGCTTACCTCCATAGGACCTTTCTAAATAAGAATGAAGGTGCTACCTGGCTGCCTCTTCAACTCAATCCGGGAGGTCTCGCACCCGAAGACTCCCCTTTCAAGTTGCCAAAGGCGGTGCCAGGCATGAAGGAGCCTGGCTCCTTCAAGCGTTGCATCCCTGGCACCGTTTGGCGTTACTCGAAATTCAGCTGATTGAAATACTGTGCATTCATCATAAGGCATGCCGCATACGAACAATCGCCTGGGGAGGTTGTTCCCAGGATAATCACCGCGGCGGTGGGGAAATCCTCGGGCAGGTACTCGGCGATATAGCGTTCCAGCAAGCGCTTGTATTGGATGTCGGTGCTGGTGAACACGCCGGAAAGGACGATGGTCGCAATGCCTTCGATCTTGATGACATTCGCGAGGGCAACGGCAAGCATGCGGATAGCGTGGTCGATCGCCGTACGTGCCGCCTTGTCGCCTTTGTAGCTCTCGGCGAGCACGGCATGGAACAGGTCGCTGTCGCGCTCCACCATGGGTCTGTACTGCAGTCCGTGCTGCTCCACCGCCGTACGATAGGCCTGCAGCAGACCATCGCCCGCCATATACGATTGCAGGCAGCCCTGGTTCCCACAGGTGCATGCCGCCCCTGCGATATCCATGGTCATGTGGCCGAAATAGGTGCGCCCCGCGAGTGCATCGGTCGTCTCCACCGGCCCCCGGTACACCGACAGGCTCAGTTCCTTGTCGTACAGCACGAATATATACCGGTGCAGTGACGAAATGTGGTAGCTGCGCCGTTCGAGGTAGTTGAGCACCGTGCGGTCGGGAACCGCCTCCACCGGGGCATGCAGGTATTCGCCCAAGTGCGTCGCGAGCGCATGCATGTCCAGCTGCGTTCCCTCCGGGTACGTGATGCATATGTTCACCAGGCTCGTCAGCTCCAGGCGGGTCTTCCTCAGGATATCCTGCACCACCGCTGCGATCCGGGGCGCGAGCGAGTGCTGCTCCACGGTTGTTGTCGGTGATGGCTCTTGGGCTGCTGGCGGGGTCTCATGGCTCGCACCAGCCTGGGGCACCTGCTCGGTGGCATGGAAGATCTTCCCGTCCCGGATGTTCGTTATGGTGATATCCACCGTCTCACCGTCGAGATGCAGCGCCAGCACATACCGTGCTATACCGCAAATGCCGTACAACACCGCCTGGCGGCCACCGGTGGTGGGAGCATACGCGATATTCTCCACGTGCGCGTCCTTCTCCAGCTGTTTGATGATTCCCAGGACGGTGGGGTATGTCAGCGACGATTTTTGCACCAGCGTGTCCAGCGACACGGGTTCCAGGTCCTTCACCAACAGCAGGATGCGCTTGATATTCCTGGAGCGGACCGATTTGTTGTTCTGGTTCCTCGTCCCAGGTTTCTGCGTTTCCTGTCGTGGTGTCTCGTTCGGGCTTGCCATGGGTGAAGTATACATCACCATGATGGTATGGTGATATCACTATACTGTCATTTTGGTGTGAAATGGTGACATTTGACTACATTTGGCTTCATATGCCGTTGGGATATCATTACGATAATTGTATTTGAAAATGTGAATAATTTATCGTAGTGGTGCTTTGAGTTAACTATTGAAGTAGTTTCTCGAAAAGGGTAACGTAATATTGTAAAAGCAACTATCTATTTACAGAAAAGCTTTAAGATATTTCCATGATTATTCTAAGAAATCACAGGAGCTTTTCTCTTGTATTGCTTTAAGGTTACTTACCATCTTCTTGTTTGTGGCGATGACTGAATTCTGCTCAGGCAATCCTTCAAGAATGTTCTCATTAGCTTCAAGGTATAAGAATATTTTTTTTAGTAATGAAAGAATATTCTCATATCGAGCATAAGCAATTAACTTTTTGCCAATAATCATTTCTGGGTCTGTTGAGACAACTTTCTCTTTCATAAAATAGAACGGGCACAATGCTTGTGTGGCTTTCATAAAATAATAACTGGCCTCTATATAGTAAAATTGTTTCGTTTCTTCATAGGCATGTGCGATTGGGGAATTCTCTTTACTAGGATTAGTTTCAAGTAACATAGAATAAAACGATTCAGCCATGAATGCATTATAGCAAATTTCATTATCAAACTGGTCAATGAAGTTTCTCGGTGATAGTTGCATTGGTAGTCTTTTCCTTTTATAGAAGGACCAAGCAAAACATATAAAAAATATTACTATTGGAAGAAATGCTAAACTATAAATTATTATCTGACCATTCTTTAATTCTCTCGGTGACAAAATCTCCTGGAAAACATTTGTAAGACCTACGCTAAATACTATAAGAACCATTTCCCATATGATGGATACGCCAAAACTATTAACTGAATCCAATCTCTTCAGTATCTGTTCAATATTCTTCTTTTGAGAAAATGATTGCCACTCAATTGGTGTAAATCGTTTCATAGCTATTTCCCTCAACATCATGTTTTTGATCAACTACTGCAATTTGAGCTAATATTTGCATTACCGGATTATGTTCTCTCTCACTGTAGGTATTAACATGTAAGTCTAGTGTTTTTTTAGGCTCATGTAGTAAAATATCGGAATATACAACACAATTGGAACAATTGTAATCATCTATTAATTTATTGATTAGGGATTGTGATTCCACCTGATATTGTCCATCTATCTTCTTGAGATTAATAATTATCTGATTAAAAAATGAATGATATTTCTTTTCATGGTAGAACCAGTAATAAAAAGATTCTAATGATCTCTTTTTCTTATTAGGATATACCATGTAATTGATAGCATTTAAATTGAATCTGCCAAACTTCTTTGCAATGAGTTTTCTTCCAATCTTATAGTAAGAATTTTCTACCAAGCTCTTCTTGTTTTCATTTTGCAGTCTCTTTTTATTATGATATTGATTCTTCCCTAGTAATATTAACGCTTCTCTTAATCCATTATTTTTCTTTATCCCTTCTGCAGCACTCAATTTAGTATACTTTGACATATTCTCTCCTACAATTGGAATTGATTAAAACAAAAACATGATTGCATATACCCAGCACAGCACCAATTCTATTTGACATTAGAAATATAATTATGAACCAGAAATGAAAAACTACAAAATATGTCGAATACCTTGAGTATGATTAATTCTATGATCTGCCAGAAATAAAAGTCCAGAAAAAAAATACAAAAAATCTTTTAAAAACCATACATTTTATAGAAACATTTAACATGTGTTTAGTCTATTAATAGCTTCTTGTTCAATTATTGATACTACAACTGCTATACGAGTTCTTCGTGTGAACTTCGACTATCAGATAAAAAACCCGAAAGGGGAGCACCGCATTGGCCGCCGTTTCCTTGCGGACAGTATGGGAGCAAGAAGAGAAACGGCGTCCGGTGGTGAAACCACCCGCCACCAGGTGTGTGGGGATGGGAGGCTCATCTGGCGCAGCCTTCTCTTCCCCCCACATCAAATGATATTCTTTGTAAAGAAAAAACCATCATGAACCCGAAGTCACATTTGTCAGCTTGCAGCCCAGCGGATTTCTCCGTTGACAATTACGTGTGATAGTTCGATATTATCATTGAAAATACAGATGTCAGCGTCTTTTCTTAAGTCGAGAGATCCTTTTGTAGCATCGATTCCCATAACCCTGGCTGGATTGATTGTCATCATACTGACAGCTTCCTCGATACGCACCCCGACTGATTTGTACATCGTACGTACACATCTATCGGTGGTACAAACGCTGCTTGCAAAAGACAAGCGGTCTGGGGTGAACGCGACACCACCATCGATGATTGAATCCTGCCCGTTTTTGAGACTGCCCAACAACACGTGTTGGCCATCCGCCATACCTGCTCCCCGTGACGAATCGGTGATCAATGAAATTTTATTCATAGGTTTGCATTTCAGAATCAACTTGAGCAATTCAATCGGCAAGTGTTTCCCATCCGCTATGATTTCAACAGTCATATCATCAATCAGAAAGGCGCTCTCCACCACACCCAGATATCTGAAAGCGTTCTTTCGGTGGAGAGAGGACATTCCCGAATAGAGGTGGGTGATATGGGTATATCCTCGCTCGAATGCTTCAGCAACCTGTTGGTACACCGCGTCGGAGTGTCCTACAGCCGCCAAAATATGACGACTTTTTAGTTCTGCCACCAATGCATACTCCTCATCCAATTCGGGAGCAACCGACATCCGTATGATATCGTTGGAATGATTGAGAATCTCCATATAGTGTTTCTTTACGGGCACACGTAAATATCTTGGGTCCTGAGCTCCCCGTTGGGACAACGCGAAGTACGGACCTTCCAGATGTACACCCAAAAGGCTTGGCCCATCGGTCATCATTTTCTTAGCACTGCGATAGACTTCAAGGAAATTGAAAAGGTCTTCGTCGGTTGAAGTCAACGTCGTTGGGACGATTGAAGTAGTGCCGTGCATCATATGGGTTTTCGCTGCTTCAATTATTGCTCTCTCAGTACCGTCCATGAAGTCGTGACCCCCTCCTCCATGAACATGCATATCGATGAACCCGGGACTAACATAATTACCCTTGGCATCCAATATTTGGCAATTGTCGGGAATCTCCTCACCTTTGAAGAATGAGACAATTTTCCCACCTTCCATGACCAAACCCATGTCGGAAACGGTTCTGTAAGGAGTCACGAGTTTTCCACCAACTATTGCGGTTCGTTTCATATCCAACCTCCAGACGGGTAACAGTATTATGCAAGTAACGAAGCGGCATCCCTATCCAACACGATGACACAGTCAGGATGACTTCGAAGGATCGTCGCCGGAACCATTGGAGTAATTTCATCACTCTCCAGAGTATTTTTCATTGCTTTTGCCTTGCGGATGCCAGGAACAGAACAGATAATCTTATTTGCTTGAAGAATCTGATGGACTGTCATCGAAATGGCTTTCTCAGGAACCTCCGCCAACGAGTGGAACCATCCTTCCGAAACTTGCTGCTGTTTACAATCTTCATCCAGATCCACCACAATATAAGCATCATCGATAAGAAAATCGGCCGGGGGATCATTGAAAGCGATATGGCTGTTCTCACCAATTCCAATGAATGCGACATCGATTGGTTTTATTCTCATTGAGCGGGTAAGTTGCTCGATGTGCTTCTCGATATCAATCTCTCCATCGACATAGTGAACTTCTTTTGGATGGACTATGTCGACAAATCGTTCTTTCAGATATTTCCGAAAACTGGCTGCGTGCGTCATCGCGAGATTACAATATTCATCCAAATGGAACATTGAAACTTTCTCCCATGCAACATCCATCGTGACCAGATGACGCAGCATCTCGAATTGAGAAGCTCCGGTCGCAAGGATAATCCGAGCCTCACCATTTTTCAAAATTGCAGACCTGATGGCCTCGGCACCAACTGTAGCAGCAAATTTCCCCATTTCAACTTCATTCTCTTTCGTAATAACTTCCATGTTAAACCTATCTTTATATTAAAATTTTGATTACCACAAATTCCCGTTTTCATCGAACTCCAATTCTTCAAGGTCTCCAAGAATCTCTATGTCAGGATTCCTGCATGCATCTTCAATCATGCTTTCCGATATTTCGATATCGTAGGCTTCGAGAGTGTTGTGCATCCGAACCAGACGGATATTCTCCCTATCGATATCCACACTCCCACGAATGCAAGCAGCTATGGCGTAATAGTCGTTTTTAAGAATCATGGGAATTCGCACTCCGTCAAAAATCGTCGCAGTGATTGCGTTCACATAACTCTCTTCCAATGCACACTTGTCGAACATTCGCCTCGTACAGACATCAGCCCAACCGGCACCGAGCATACCTCCATGGCTCTCAGCCGATATATCAAGAATGGCCACCTTTTGAATACTTTCCTCGGTGGTTACATAAGGAGTGCCGAAACGTGTCGTTATATAGGGATCCATCCCGTCACCGCTGATATTCTTGCCTATCTCATCGAGAACCAGAACAGCTACATCCTTGAACATAAGTCTGGGTAATAAAGTATAAGCCTTTTGCAATAAAGCAGGCTCTCGAGAGGGTATGTCTTTGGCTGGGATGCATTCAATTAGATATGTTTTATGATAGGCATTCTCAATGATACCAACTCCAAAGAGGATATTACAATTCTCTAAAATGACATTCGCAAACATGGGAATGTATTTGGCGAGATATTTAGCTCCCGCGTTATGGCAGACTGCTGCGCCATGTTGCTTGCCCAATCCGATAGTCATCATTTTCATTAGTCCGCTCTCATAGGGACCTGAAAACCCCGAATGAGGCCTAATCTTGCCGACAACAATAATTCCCTGTGCAGCATTCGCCAATGCATCGATATGAACAGGGTGACCCTCCGGCGAAGTTCCGACAGAAACAGTCTCCATAGAAGAAAGAATTGGACAGCCAACACGTTCCTCCGTTATACCATATGAATTTAGGATGTGCTTCTGCCCCTCCGCAGTTCCACCACCATGGCTTCCCATGGCTGGAATTACAAAGGGTTCGGCACCATGACGTCGCAGAATACGGACAATCGTTCTGAGTATGATATCGAGATTGTGTATAGGACGGCTGCTAGCGGTAATGGCGATTCGCATCCCTGGCTTGATTGTTTCCAAAATTTCCGACCGTTCCATTTGCTCTTCTACAACCGAAACTGGATCTTCAATCCGATTATCCTCGAAATGCTGACGAATTCTTACCATCCGAGGAATTTTCACTTGTCCTATCGCTTCGTACAGACTCTCTCCCATGACTCATCCTTTTACTACACAAATTACAATCGAAGGGGATTATACTCTCCCCCTCTACAGTTGTTGGGGCATCACATTATCAAACTGATAATCAGTAGGAAAGATCCATAATTCTTCCATATTCCACACTTTCGTGAGCTTTCTGACACATTATTGTAGACACCAAAGCTTCGTCTCCGGTTGGATATTCAGCTTTCAGGTCCTTCAAACCAATACCGTCAGTTATCATTTTATTGACTAGGCGGAGGAAGTAGAGCATCGATTCAACTGTATATCCAACTGGTATCGAACCAGCAACGGGATCGTCCACCTGCAGCTGTCCATAGGGATTTATCACCAAGCTAGAACCACTGCTCTCGTAGGCGGCCACCACTCCTCTATCCTGACTATCGACCTCCTGCATACCGTCGGTTCCAACGATTCGAATCTGTTGATTGACGACTGAACAGAAACTATTGGGAATTATCCATGAAGAATCGACAGAAATGGTTGCGCCACTAGGGAACTCAAATTTTGCTTGGATAGAGTCGTAGCTATCTATTCCCAAGGAGACCAGCTTCTTCTTATGTCCAGTTGCGTAAACCTTGTGGGGTTTTTCTCCTAGCAACCAGTAGATGAGGTCGAAGAAATGGATTCCAAGGAACCAAGCGGGAGAACTATTATGCGCCCAGGTCTTGAACCACTCGGTTGGTACAAGAATCTTGTCTTCCATACAAACATAGCCATATTCGATTTGTCCCAGTTTCCCTTCTTTTATCGCCCTTCTCAACTGCATGTGTCCCGGATCGAAACGTTTGTGAAAATCAACGTAAAGCATCACTTTGTTGGCTTTTGCACAAGCGATCATCCTCTTGGCGGCTTCAATATCGGTTGATAGTGGTTTCTGAACGAGAATATGTATGCCCTTATTAGCCGCATCGAGAACACAAGCCTCGTGCAGAAAATCTGGGGTGACAATTGCGACTGCATCGAGTTGTTCCTTATCGAACATTTCATTATAGTCCAGATATCCCCGTATTCCGTAAGTTTTAGCGACTTTATCCAAAGCATCCTGTTTCACATCAGCGACTGCAACGAAATCGATCTCTGACCGTCTGTGGGCACCATAATAGGCATTGATCAAGACACTGCCGTATAAACCGGCACCAACTACACCAACTTTCATTTTCATATTCTCTCCTTTTGTACTTTTCCAACAAATTAATTAATAATTTAAGACCTCATGCGAATCCCAACAATCTCGGCAGCCACATGGTGACCGGCTCTACATAAGTGACAAGTAACAATGAGAAAAACAGTGGTATCCACCAAGGCATTACCATTCTGACGACTTTGTTCAAGGGGTGCCCAGACGTCGATGAGAGCATATAGAGTGAAAATCCTACGGGAGGTGTCAACAATCCTATCATCATATTCAAGGTGAGGATGATTCCCATGTGGATGGGGTGGATACCCGCAATCAACATAAGCGGGGTGAGAATCGGCAATGTTATCATGATTGCCGCCACGACTTCGACGAACATACCGAGAAAAAGAAGGAAAATATTAATTATCATGAGAATGATGATCCTGTTCGAGGTGAATGAGAGGATGAACTGCACAATAACCTTGTCTACTTTCTCATAGGTCAAAATCCATGCGAACAAGGACGCAGTAACAACGACCGCAATGGATGGACCGACTTGCCGTACCGAGATGAGTAGTAACTTCGGTAAGCTCGAGATCTTCATGTCTCGGTACACCAGGCAGGATACGATGAGTCCATACGTGATTGAGATAAGGGCAGCCTCGGTCGGGGTGAACATTCCTCCCCAGATTCCGCCGAGCATAATCACAGGAAACAACAACGCGGGTAAGGCTCCCCAGAATGAGGTAACTATCTCTTTGAGGGTAGCTCTCTTATGCTTGGGATAATTCCGTTTTTTCACAATGAAATAAATATAAATGCACAGTACAATACTTAGAAGAATCCCAGGACCTATGCCCGCCAAGAACATGCCTCCGACAGAAACTCCCGCCATAGAGGCGTAAATGACGAAGGGAATGCTCGGTGGTATGATCGGACCGACAGTACTGCTGGCTCCAGTTACACCAAGGATTATATCGTCATCGTAATTCTCATCACGCATTGCCTTCATCTCGATGACTCCCAAGCCTCCGACGTCGGCGAGGGCCGATCCACTAATACCACTGAAAATGAGGCTGGAAAAGACGTTTACATAGGCTAACCCTCCCCTAAAATGACCGAAAAGTTGTTTCGAGAATCCGAAAATCCTATCGGTCACACCCCCGTTGTTCATAATCTGGGCAGCAAGGATGAAAAAGGGTACAGCCAACAAAGTGAAAGAGTTGGGCGCGTTCATCATTTTGCTCATACCTGTCATTAGTGAAAGGTCGGTGTTGAAATTGAAATACACCAAGGATGAACCGAGCAGACATAGGTACAAAGGGGTGCGTATAACCAAAAGAACAACAAATGCCAGGAAGAACAGAGTCACAGGTTCCATATACGCTCACTCCTTTACCGTGTCGACAGATTGTTCGGACACTGTTTTCTTAAAGAGAAGTTTGACAGCCACAACAAGATGGAACCCTCGTCGGATGAAAGCCAGAAAAAAACCAACACACATTGAGGCGGCGACGACACTCATGGAAATTCCGAAGGCAGGGGATTGTAAAATCTTTTGAAACGAGAAGAATTTTACTGACCAGAAAAACATGACGGCGAACATGTAGCTACCGAGAGCCTTTTCTATTACATGTAGCAACAAATTGGGTCTTCCTTTGAGAAATTTTACGAAGACATCGACTGCGAAATGATCCTGGTATTTTTCTCCCATTGCTATACAAATATATACGCACCAAACATATGAGAATCTTGCGATTTCTTCAGTATAGAGAAGCGGTCTCTTCAACACCATCCTGAAGAAAATCTGAGCAGCCACGGCAACACACATGATAGCGAAAAACGCGGGGGCTACGTAATCTTCGAAAGAGTTGAGAATCGCCAATAGTTTCTTCACAAAAGACTCCTTGATGATCTTGAGTTTAAATCCGAAACAAGTGACCGGGCATTTATTGCGACGGCCACTTGTCGGAGTCTTCTTGTCTACTTGTAAGAAGCTTTAAAAGTCTCAAGACCGTTAATCACTGACATCCACTCTTTATCGTTACCGAAGGTGGAGGCTATGATTTTCTTTGCGTTCGCTCGGAAAGGAGTCAAATCAGGTTCAAGAATCGTCATACCTTTGCTTCGAAGGAAGTCGAGTCCTTCCTTGGTGTTTTTGTTGATTCTTTCTTCAATGACTGGACGATATTTTGCCAACACTGTTGCAATCACACTACGCTGATCGTCTGTGAGACTCTTCCATATCATCTCTGAAGCATGGACGGTACCCAAATGGACCGAGTGCCTGGTCAACACCAAAGTATCTTGAACTTCGTAAAACTTCTGCGCAATGATTGTAGGGACAGGGTTCTCCTGACCAACAACAACACCTGTCTGAAGAGCCATGTACAACTCACTGAAATTGATAGGCACAGGGCTGGCACCGAGTGAACCGACAACAGTTTTTGCAACCGGTGTATCCATACAACGGACGGCTTTCCCTGTAAGATCAGCGGGTGTTCTCACATTGACTTTATTGATAGTCAGATTACGGTCTCCGAAATACCAGACATCAAGGGTACGCACTCCACTCTTTGCTTGAATATCAGTAAATATCTTCTGGCCGGCTGGTGATTCGAAAAAGGCATACCCCTGAGCCGCATTATCGAATGCGTACGGAAGGGACATTATCTGGACGGGGTCATAAAACGATGCAAGGATACTGGGACCTGAAGTCAGAAGGGCCAATGAACCTGTACGTAACATATCGATGGCTTCAGCTTGTGTTCCCAAGACTCCACTTGGATACATCGTCACTTTCAATGTTCCATTTGAATTCTTTTCAATCTCCTCGGCAATCATGTACCCAACATCAGTCCATGGATGCCCATCAGGTTCAGGTTGGTACCACTTCAATTCGACTATTTTGCCGACTGAAGAAGCTTTTTCTGCCTGAGCCGCGGCGAAAATACTTGTCGCCACTAAAATCACGAGAAAAATCGCCATCAGTTTTTTCATAAAAAACCTCCCTTTTTCTTTTCCACGATACGCGGATCAGATTGATGCGATGAGGGTATGCTAGTTTCAACACACCCTGTATTAGGATTATCATTGCAAACGTTTACTGTCAAGTTATTTTTTTCTTATTAATAATCAATAGAAATTTTAATTCCATTTAAATCTTTACTTATAAACATTAATGTTTTTTTAATGTTATAATCAATTTATTTGGGTTTAAGAAAATTCAAGATTGATTAGGTTCGTAAATTATATTTTCTATTAATTTTCTATATTTCTTTCTATTTTTTTCTATAATGAATTGATATACCAAACATGTTGTTCTAGAATATTATCGTACGATATATGGAGAGTGAGACAGTGGAAGAGAATGAATCAAACGTAAAGAGAGAAAAATCAACGATTGTAGACGTGGCACGAGTTGCGGGAACCTCTGTTGCGACCGTATCCAGAGCTTTAAGTGGTGGTAACTATCCAGTGAGTATGGCGACCAGAAAAAAGATACAACTCGCTGTAGAGACGGTCGGATACACGCCAAACCTTTTAGGTAAAATGTTGAAAACGAAATTCAATCCAACTATCGGCATAGTCATCCCATCGTACCAGAATCCTTTCTATATCCAACTGATCCATGGCATATCACAAAAAGCAGCCACTTTGGGATACACGATTTCCACCTTCAGTTCACAGCGAAATGCCCTTATGGAACGCAACCTGATCAAACAACTTTTGCAGAAAAGAATCATGGGACTCATGATTGCCTCCGTTGATGATTCTGCGACATCACTGACCCAATTTATTTCAAACGGTGGTAGAGTATGTGTATTTGAATCAAACTTTAAGGATCAAAACACATTTATTGTGGCAAAAACGGATATGATTGAATCAGGCCGGGTAGCGATGAAACATCTTATTTCTATGGGACATGAAAATATCGCAATAATTACCACACCCTTGAGTAAACAATCACGTAGCAGCACTATAAAAGGCTGTCGGCTGGCAATGGATGAGTATCATCACGAATTCACCGACGAGGATATCATCATAGCACCGTATGAATATGAGTTTGAAGATGGATTGTACGAATTCGAGGTGGGACAAGATCTGGTTAGAATTCTGCTGGACCGAAAGAAAAAATACACCGCAATTCTAGCAGTGAACGATCTTATCGCCTGTGGAATCATAAACGAACTAAAGAAAATGAATATCCGTGTTCCTGAAGATATTTCCGTGATTGGACTGGATGACATTCCACTGTCGTCCATGATTACTCCCGCTCTTACCACTGTCCACATGCCCTCATACAATCTTGGGCAAAAGGCTTGTCAACTTATGGTTGATGCAATGGTGAACCAAGAAGAAACCTACGGAGTAGCGCTTTCTATCAGACCCGAGTTGGTGATTCGGGACTCAGTAATGCGCTTGAAGTAATTTTGCTACCTCGTACCGACTTACGTTTTATATGCAAAATTGATTATTGGAATAGGTTCCGAAAGGGGAGCACCGCATTGGCCGCCGTTTCCTTGCGGACAGTATGGGAGCAAGAAGAGAAACGGCAATAAGCCACCAGGTGCGTGGGGATGGGAGGCTCATCTGGCGCAGCCTTCCCTTTTCCCCTCATGGACAATCCTCAAAGAGAGAGTCAGGTAGAACCTTCATTCTTATTTAGAAATGTCCTGCAAAGGTAAACCTCTCGAAGGAATTTGGTTACAACCTAAGGATGCGAAACCTCCCGGATTAAGTTGAAGAGGGAGCCAGGTATAGGAAACCTGGCACCCCATCACCCAACATCGTTTTCTTGACCACTCTTTAAGCGCGCTTCATCCCTGCCCTCTCCCTTGCAACTGCTTCACGGTATTTGGCTTCATAATTCAGCCAATATGAGGCGGGGATACCAGTTAAGACCATTTCAAGTTTCAATGCTACATCCTCGGTCAAACGGCTCGTTCCATTGAGCAGATGGGACAGGTGCTTTTCGCTGATACCGGTTCTTGCAGACAATTCCTTCTGTGTTATGGTATGTTCGTCAAGATAGTCTTTGATTATCTTCCCCGTGGGAATGCTTGACAATAAGCTCATATGATACTCCTCGTACTCTCCTTACCGTTATGCCAAAGCCGATTCCATCGTGTTGATAATTGCATAATTAACCCACGAGGTCAATTCGAATGATTTGCAGTCGTAACTTCTCATGGGAAAAGGTTATTCTTGTGGCAATTAACTGTTTCTGCTAGAGTATGATATTCAAGGTGTTCGGGCTTACGGCTTCAAGATATTCCACCGTGGAAGTCAAATCGGATCATCGGGAAAAACTGTATATTGCGATTAGTATGATGTACAAGGGATGAAAAAATGGAATCGATGTCGTCGAAAGAAAATGGCATTCCAAGAATCGAATCGTTGAAAGTCCAGAATTTCCGGTCCTTACAGGACGTCACATTGGACAAACTGACTCCTTTGACTGTTCTTTTAGGTCCAAACGGGAGCGGAAAGTCAACGATATTCGATGTATTCAACTTCCTCTCCGAGTGTTTCCAGTTTGGACTCAGGCATGCTTGGGATCGCCGGGGAAAAGGTAAGGAACTCAAGACACGTGGAGAGGACGGACCGATAGTATTTGAACTCACGTATAGGGAATCACCAAAAACTCCGAAAATCACCTACCATCTGGCTATCGACGAGGGAATCAAAGGACCTGAAGTGGTTGAGGAATGGTTGCAGTGGCGTCGCGCAAGCAAGGGACAACCTTTTCGGTTTCTCGAATTCAAGAGAGGAATCGGCCGTGCGATTAGCGGAGAAGTCCCAGAGGCAGATGATATTCGTACAGAGTCAAACCTGCGTTCCCCAGATCTCATTGCAGTCAACACGCTTGGGCAGCTGACAGACCATCCCCGGGTTGCGGCGTTGCGTGAATTCATCACTACTTGGTATGTCTCGTATTTGTCTATCGATCAAACCAAGAACCAGCCCGAGGCGGGACCACAGGAACGATTGAGCAAGAGTGGAGACAACCTGCCCAATGTAATCCAATACTTGAAGGAAATGCACCCACATCGATTGGAGAAGATTTTTACTGTTCTTCGCAAACGTATTCCACACTTGGAACGCGTGGATGCAGAGCCAATGCCGGATGGTCGACTGTTGCTGCAAATCAAGGATGCACCGTTCGAGAAACCGGTACTCTCCAAATTCGCTTCGGATGGGACCATGAAAATGCTGGCGTACCTTACGGTGCTGTATGATCCTGAACCACCAAGATTTGTTGGTATCGAGGAGCCGGAAAATTTCCTCCACCCGCGACTTTTACCCGAATTGGCCGAGGAGTGTCGGGCCGCATCGGAAAATTCCCAACTGCTCATTACCAGCCATTCCCCATTTCTGCTCAATGCCATGAGGGCTGAGGAAGTTCGTGTGCTCTACCGGGACGAACATGGCTTCACACAGGCGGTAAGAGCATCGGATATCACAGGAATACCAGAATTAATACAGGCGGGGTCCTCGCTCGGGCATCTCTGGATGGAAGGGCATTTTGGATTCGGAGATCCTATGGTCAATTCAGGCGCGCCTAAAACCACTATCAAGGGTGCGTGAGGATGCTGGAAAAACTACTCGTATTCGTAGAAGAATATTCGATGCAAGTTACGTTGGAGCAAATTCTTCCGCAGATGCTAGGAGAAATTAATTACCAGGTTTTCCCTTTTCAATGTAAAGATGAACTGTTGAAAGAACTCCCAATCAGATTGCGTGGATTCAGATCTTGGATACCAGAGGCTTGGTCGATTATTGTACTCGTCGATCGGGATGATGACAATTGTATCGAACTAAAACAGCAATTGGAAATACACGCTCATTCGGCTGGGTTGATCACAAGATCAAGTTCGTCGGAAGGTCGGAAATTCGAGGTGATCAATCGTATCGTAATCGAGGAGCTTGAAGCATGGTTCTTTGGTGATTGGAATGCTGTCCGTACAGCGTATCCGAGAGTACCTGCCACCATACCCAAACAAGCGAAATATCGCAATCCTGATGCGATCAAGGGAGGGACTTGGGAGGCTTTGGAACGTATTTTACAGCGAGCTGGCTATTTCTCGACTGGCCTCCGAAAATCCGAATGCGCACGGGAAATTGCCCAACATATGGATATTCACCATAACACCTCCCATAGCTTTTCGATGTTCAAAAATGCGATCGAGTCTATTCTATAATTGTAATTCCTTTCTGGTGTCTGGCACCAATATTGTCGATACTGAAGGATATCGGTGGATGCAACGCGCTTGAAGAGTGGTCAAGAAGACGATGCCGGGTAATAGGGTGCTAGGTGCCCCGCACCTGGCTCCCTCTTCGACGTAATCCGAGAGGTCTCGCACCCGTAGACTCCCCTTTCAAGTAGCCAAAGGCGGTGCCAGGCATGAAGGAGCCTAGCTCCTTCAAGCGTTGCATCCCTGGCACCGTTTGGCGCTCTCACACTTAGGGAGTCTTTCTTTGAAAGGGGAGCACCGCATTGGCCGCCGTTTCCTTGCGGACAGTATGGGAGCAAGAAGAGAAACGGCGTCCGGTGGTGAAACCACCCGCCACCAGGTGCGTGGGGAAAGACTTTTCCCCACATATACTTTCCTAGCAATCGAAAAAGAACCCAAGAACTCAAACTTTTCACGTCGTCACAAGCTCCCTTTTCCCCAACACCTAACATCTTCCTCCCAGGCGCCTCCGGCGGACAAACTGGATACTTACTCCCATGTGTGGTAGTGTGTTACATCGTGGTAGACCGTGGATGGCTATTCGCGAGGGGAAGCGGTCACAGGGATATACAATGGGGAGCAGCACATGTACAGGCTAGCAACACAAGGGACTACAGCTCATTACAGACGCATGGTGGTGCTCGTCGGTGTGTTCCTGCTGGTTGCCGTATCCATGGCTTTCGGGCAAGATGGTACCGACAGCATCGGCTTCCGCACCATGCTCACACCCGATGAGGTCGCGTGGCTCGAAAAGCATCCGTTTGTCAGTGTGGCCCAGGATCCCGGATGGCCACCAATCGAGTTCGTCGATGACCAGGGTGAGCCGTCCGGAATGACGTCCGATTACCTACAGCTGTTGGAGCAACGGTTGGGTATCACGTTCCTCACGGTGAGCGGCTTGAGTTGGCAGGAATCGTTTCGGCGCTTGAAGTCGTGGGAGATCGATATGACCCCGTCTGTGGCCGCCACACCCAACCGGGAGTTCTTCTGGGCGTTCACCAAGCCGTATATGGATATCCCCATTGTGATCGTGACCCGGACGAATGTCGCCTATATCAACGATATGGACGAATTGGCGGGCAAGCGTGTCGCTGTGGTGGAGAACTATGCGGTCTTCGATTGGATTCCCCGCGATTACCCGGATATCCAGCTCGTACCGGTGCAGGATGTGCGGCAGGGATTGGACCGGTTGCAGAAGGGCGAGGTGTTCGCCTATATCGAGAACATGCTAGTGGTCGGCCACTACCTCACCCAACTCAAGTTGTCCACCACCTTGAAAATCGCCGGGACCACGCCGTATGTCAATGCGCAGTCCATGGCCGTGCGCAAGGATTGGGAGATCCTGGCGGGAATCCTCGACAAGGCACTGGCCACGATCAGCTCAGCCGAACGCGATGAGATCTACCGGCGCTGGTTGCCTATCCGCTATGAATACGGTGTCGATTATTCCCGATTGTGGCAGGCCGCCGGTGTGCTTGTGGTGGTGCTCTTCGGGTTGGCGTCTTGGATATGGGTATTGAAGCGGGAGATCGCACGACGCAAGCGTGCGGAGACGGCATCGGCCGAAAGCGAGAAACGGTTCACCGAACTGTTCGAATGCGCTCCGCTGCCCATGGGAATCTTTGACGCCAAGCGAGAGATCGTGGCGGTCAACCACAGGTGGCAGTCGGTATTCGGCTATACCCTTAAGGAGATCCACACGCTCGACAGGTGGTACCACCTGGCCTATCCCGATCCCGAATACCGCCGTCTCGTCAGGACCCGGTGGGAGCAGGAGGAGGTCGGACGTGGTCCCGCTACCCGCCTGGGGCCCCACGCCGATTACCAGGTGACCTGCAAGAACGGCGATATCAGGACCATGGAAATCACCGGCACCGACTTTGGCGGAGGCGATACCCTCGCGATCTTCTTCGATGTCACGGAGCGCAAGGCTGCCGAGGATGAGATCCGCAGGTTGCTGTTGGAGGCCGAGGAGTCCCGCAGGATCGTGCTGCTCGCACTCGAGGACCAACAGAAGATGCGCGAATCCCTGGCGGCGAGCAACGCCACCCTCCATGCCGCCATAGACAGCATGACCGATGCCGTCTTCATTTCGGATACGGACGGGCGGTTCATCATGTTCAACCAGGCATTCGTCACCTACCACCGCTTCGCCGACGAGGCCGATTGCAAGAAAACCTTGGCCGAATACCCCGCCATCTTCGACATATACCTTTCGGACGGCAGTGCCGCCCCCATCGAGCAATGGGCTGTCTCGCGTGCCCTCGCCGGCGAGTGTGTCACCCATGCCGAGTTCACCCTGCGGCGCAAGGATACCGGAGAATCGTGGATAGGCAGCTACAGCTTCTCACCGATTCGCGACCAGCACCGGGCGATTGTCGGTTCGGTCGTCGTCTGCCGCGATATCACCGACACCAAACGGGCCTCCGAGCGGTTGGTCTTCCAACGCAACCACGATTACCTTACCGGTGTGTACAACCGCGGGTATCTCGAGAATGCCCTCAAACGCTTCGACGACGCATCCTACCTTCCCGTCTCCATCATCATCGCCGATACCAACGGGCTGAAGCTGGTCAACGATTCCTTCGGCCACGAAGCCGGGGACATGGTGTTGCGCCAGGCTGCCGGGTTGCTCAGCCATATCGCCCGTCCAGGCGATATCGTGGCCCGCTACGGTGGCGACGAGTTCGTCCTGCTACTCCCCCACACCGATGCCGCCGAGAGCGAGCGTATCATGGGGGAGATCGAGTCGCGTGCCAAGGATGTGCGCATCGACTCGTTCCAACTCACCATCTCCTTCGGCTGCCAGACGCGCAAGACCATGGGCGACGATTTCATGTCCGTCTTCAAGAAGGCCGAGGACATGATGTACCGCCACAAGCTCTACGAGAGTTCAAGTGCCAAGAACAAGACCATCGGGTTGGTGATCAATTCCCTATTCGCCAAGAGCGACAGGGAGTCGCAGCATTCCAAGCGTGTCAGCGAGCTCAGCGAGACGATCGCGCGCAAGATGGGCTTCTCCTCGCGGGAGGTCAATCGGATCAGGATCGCCGGTCTCATGCACGATATCGGTAAAATCGGTATTCCCGAGCATATCCTCAACAAGACCGGTGCCCTCACCTCCGAGGAATGGGAGGAGGTGCGCCGCCATCCCGAAACGGGATACCGCATCCTTTCGACTGCGAGTGAATTCATCGATATCTCCACCATCATCCTCGAGCACCACGAGCGTTGGGACGGCTTGGGCTATCCCCGCGGGCTCGCCGGCGAGGCGATTTCCATCCAGGCGCGTATCATCCATGTCGCCGATGCGTTCGATGCCATGACCAGCGAGCGTTCCTACAAGCCGCCAATGGATGTCGCTGTCGCCATGGACGAGATTCGCGCCTGTGCCGGGACGCATTTCGATCCGGAGGTCGTCAAGGCGTTTACTTCGTAGGTACCTGGTACCAACTTTGTTTTTTGTATGCAAAATTTAACCGGCCGGCTTTTCCCCAATTGCTGCTACGGTTCCTACGTCCCCTCATACGCTTCTTGGTACGTCATTCGAACGGGTAGCGCAGGTTCCACTGGCGGCGCAGCTCGTCCATGATGTCCATGACTGCAAGGATCGCCGCATGCGGGTGCTGCGGGCATTCGGTCTTCCCGGTTTCTATGGCGTCGATGCAGGCTTGGACCTGGTACTCGAATCCGTTGATCTGCTGTGGTTGCTTGAGTTCCTTCAGCAACTTGTGCACGGGGTCGAAGACGCGGATATATTCGGGGTTGTTGATGTTCTGCACTTCAATGTAGCCTTTGGGACCATAGATCATCCCGCGGCGGTCGGTGTTTGCCATCATACTAGAGTTCAGCATGGCCAGGACCTTGTCGTAGACCAGGGTTGTGCTGCTTTGGGCATCCACACCGGTTTTAGTGAGCAGCACGGACGAATCGATGCGCTTGATAGCATCACCCAGGACCATCAATGCGAAGTTTACCGTATAGACACCCACATCCAGCAACGCACCACCGGCTAGGGCCGGTTCCGTCAGGCGAACCTTCTGGGTCATCTCGTAGCCCAGGTTAGCCGTCAGCGATTGGACATCACCAATGGTTTTCGATTTCAATATATCGTCGAGCATCGACCGCATCGGCAGATAGCGTGTCCACATGGCTTCGGCGACCAACAGCTTGCGCTGCTTGGCAAGTTCCATGATCTCCCGTGCCTGTTTGGCGTTCACGGTGAACGGTTTTTCACACAGCACCGGCTTGTCGTGCTCCAACACCAGCTTCATGTGCTCGAAGTGGTGCGAGTGGGGAGTCGCGATATACACCAGTTCCACGTTCGGATCGGAGGCCATGTCCTCATAGGAGCCGTAGGCATGGGGAATGCCGAATTCCGCGGCAAAGGCTTTTGCCTTATCCAGCGAACGCGATGCCACCGCGTACAACTTGGCACTATCCATTCCATTGATTGCTTGTGCCATTTTCCGTGCGA
The DNA here is from genome assembly GCA_002839355.1 of Spirochaetae bacterium HGW-Spirochaetae-2. Classification (GTDB taxonomy): domain Bacteria; phylum Spirochaetota; class Spirochaetia; order Sphaerochaetales; family Sphaerochaetaceae; genus UBA8525. The sequence continues at coordinate 38,021 of PGXW01000034.1, read as the reverse complement.
TTGTTCCAGCTCCCAGAATTGCTATGTTCATGTGCTTGTCCTCCTACGTTTAATATAAGAGTACGGCATGGGCTCCGATGAGTCAATTTGATTTCCGAACTAGTTCTGGAAACGTAACGTACAAGATATTTACGTTCTTGCAACATGTTGCGAATATACGTAAAAATTTTGTATACATTTTTCAATATCGGTGCCAGGTACGTTTGGAAAAAAAGGCTGGCTGCCAAAAAATCTCACCCTTTGAACACATTGTAGCCTCATTTAATTCGGATACGGCAGCCAGCCCCAGGTATGTTGTTTCGGTTCCGGTAATTCTTGGGGTGCTATTCGCTTCCCCCCATCGAGAAGAACATCTTCTCGCCGGTGGTTCGGTCGGTCAGGGACAGTACCGGTTCCGTTTCCTCTGTCGCGGTGATCAGCAGTGTCTGGTCATCCAGGAAGTAGCCCTGGTAGACCACCGAATTCGCTTCGAATGTGAATATGCCATGTTCAATGGTGTTGTCTTCGGCATCGTAGAAATTCACTGAAAAATCACTGTTGTCCAGGGAAATGACGTCGAGACGTGCGATTTCGAAGGAGCCCATGGGCGGGGCATCGATGGTATAGCTGTCTTGGGGAATCCACCCCAGCGGTGTGGTGAGCACACTCGCATCCCGGGTAAGGTCGATTGTTCCCGTTTGGTTGGGGTCGCACCCGGTACAGCCGATAAGTACCAGAAATAAGATCAGCAAGAGTGCAAGTAGAACTCGTTGTTGCATTGGTAGCCTCCTTAAATATACGTTGCACCTCCTGATCAGGACACTCCCCTATTGTTGGGTACGCGGGGCTGTTTGTCAATGAAAATTTATTTTAATTTGTTTTATTGTATATATTTATATAGTCATTCTATACCGTGGCGCCAGTTGTGCTGACCGACTGTTTGAACGGTCATGACAACTGGTGCTCCGGTAGTTTTTCCGAAGGTCCGGCGATTCGTCGAGGTGTTCGTGTGTGGTGCAAGCTTGCGGCTTGCCAAAGGGGTGTCATGATAGTAACACAACTTATGTGTACAATATAGTAGTAATTTCTATGAAATTATGCAAAATAGTGCTGCACTTATGGCATAAGATCCACCGTTTTCCCGATTATGCAGCACATATTACCCAACTGGTGACAAAGGATAGGATATCCGGGCTGTGCGATGAAATGCCATCACCGGATCGACTCGCGCGGATCTTCCACATTCCATAAGTCGCACGTGCTCGCATCCACCGTTCCCTTGTGAAACCATCCCCCTATCTTTTTTTTCATCTCCAGCTCGGACAGTTGTGCATTTTTCATTGTACATACTTCTAAAAACAGACAAATAATCACTTTCGGATTAACGTTAAACTGGATATTCATGGTATATATTCCAATTATCAAGCATTTTTAGCATATTTTTGTTGCGTGCACCCAAATGTTGTGTTAACGTTAATCCATGAACGTGAAATTAAAAGATATCGCCGATAGAACCGGGTTCTCGATCAACACTGTCTCCAGGGCCCTGCGTGAGGACAGTCGGATTAGCGAAGCAACCCGCGTCACCATCCGTCGGATTGCCAACGAAATGGGCTATATCCCCAACGTGGTCGCAGGCAGCATGCGGTCGAACCGCTCGAGGACCATCGGCATAATCTCCGCCGATTCCGCCAACCCCTTCTTCGCCGAAGTCATCCAAGGTATTGAGGAGAAGGCCAGGAAAGCGAACTACAGCATCCTGCTCATCAACACCGAAGAACAGGCGGCGAATGAACGGGATGCGATACGCCTGCTGTTGGGTCGCCAGGTCGATGGCCTGGTTATCGCCCCGGTATACAACGATGAGGAAAACCTTGCCCTCTACCGCGAGCTGACCATCCCCTACATATTTGTGGGACGGTATGTCGATGGCATGCAGGATCACTCCATACTGCACGGGGACGTGGAGGGACAAGCCCTGGCGGTCGACCATCTGCTGCGACACGGCCATAGGAAAATCCTCTATATCGCCGGCCCCAAGAATATCAGCAATACCATAGACCGGCTACAAGGCCTCACGCAGGCATACCATGCGCACAACCTGGAAATCGACGAATCCTACATCCTGTCCTCCTCGGGACATATGGAGGATGGCTATGCCCGGGTCAACCAAGCCCTCAACAGGGGCCTGTCGTTTACCGCGGTAGTCTGCTTCAACGACCTGCTCGCTATCGGAGCACTCAAGTCATTGCATGAGAATTCGCTTTCGGTTCCCGATGATGTCGAGGTGTTCGGCTTTGACAATCTGGCTATGAGCCAATTCATGCAACCACGGCTTACGACGGTCGAGGTTCCCAAGAACCGGCTCGGACAAAAGGCGGTGGAGGAATTGGTTCGCCACATCGAAGATCCCGCCTACCCCTACACTACAGTGAATATGAAACCAAGATTGATCCTTCGGGAGTCCACCTTGGCTAATCATATGGACAACAATGCCACACACTAAGGAGGAGATTATGAGAACACATAATCGCAAACGGGCGTTCATCGCAATTGCTCTGATTGGACTGATGATGCTATCCACGCTCTGGGCCGCAGGATCCCAGGAACAGAAAAAGCAGGAGGGCCCGATCGAGGTGACCTTCTGGTCGCTTTTCACCGGTGGTGACGGCGAATTCTTCGATGCCATGGTCGACGAGTTCAACAGAACCCATACCGATATCGTCGCCAAGACGGATACGGTGAAATTCGACAACTATTACACCAAGCTCACCACCGCCCTGTCGGCCAAGAATGCTCCCGATGTGGTGGTCGTACACCAGAGCAACCTGCTCGGTTATGTACCACGGGGAGTGTTCTTGTCATTGGACGACCTGCTCGCAAAGAACAACGCACCGTTGGATGATTTTGTCGCAGCACCACTCGAGGCGGTGAAATACGACGGCAAGACATATGCGTTGCCACTTGATGTGCATGCATTGATCATGTACTACAACATGGATTTGTTCGCCGAAGCCGGCATCACCAAAGTCCCCCAAACCTATGCCGAAGTCATCGCCGCTGCCCAGGCAGTCCAAGCGAAGACCGGGGCGATGGGATTGGCTGTAGACAACACCACAGCAACCTACAAGGCGTACACCCTCACCAGATTGTTCATGTCGATGCTTGAACAGCAGGGAACCAGTTTCCTGAACGCCGACAACTCCAAGGCCAATTTCAACAACGTCGCCGGAGAGAAGGCGCTCAAGGCACTTGTCGACATGGTGCAGGTGCACAAGACAACCCCCGCAGGACTTGACTACGACGGTGCTGTCAATGCATTCCGTCTGGGAAAGGCAGCGATCCATTTCAACGGCGTATGGGCAACCGGTTCATTCGAGAAGCAGACGGGCCTGAACTTCAAGGCAGTAGGCCTTCCACCGATGTTGGGCAAACCGGCGGCATGGTCGGGTTCGCACACCTTGGCGATTCCTGTGCAACGCACGCAAGACCCCGCGAAGCTCGACGCCGCGCTCACTTTCATCCTGTGGATGACAGAACATGGCGACATGTGGGCGAAAGCCGGCCATATCCCCACCCGACATTCTGTGTACGAAAAGGAATCATTCACCTCGTTGCCACACAGGAAGGATTATGCCGATGCCGCATCGTTCGCGTTCGCACCTCCTGCCACTCCGGCTTGGGAAGAAGTCTATTCCACAACCTCCGATATGCTCGAGTATGCGGTCGCCAAAAACCAGAACGTCAAGACCGCCCTACAAGCGATGGAAACCAAAATCAACAGCATCATCGCTTCCTATTGAACTACGTGTATACTGCAGTTGGGCAGAGGGTCTATCCTCTGCCCAACATCGACATAAAGGATGTTTTGTATGGCAATTCCAGGAAACAAGGATACGAGGGACGGAATCATATTCGCGCTGCCATTCCTCTTGGTCTACCTGGTGTTCATGGTCTTCCCCCTCGGGTTCGGCTTGTTCATCAGCTTCTTCAATTGGGACATCCTGTCCTCGGGAGCTTTCGCCGGATGGGCGAACTATCGTCGACTGTTCCAAGATGAACTCTTTTTCAGCTCCCTTTGGCATACGGTCGAATTCGTACTCATCACCACTCCGGTCCTGATGGTGCTCGGATTCTCCATGGCACTGCTGGTCACCGGCAATTCCCCACTCCGCAAAGTATCTGAAAATGTCTTCTTCATCCCCTATATCCTCTCGATGACCGTTGTGGGAACCCTTTGGGCCTGGTTGATGCAACGCGACTACGGATTGCTCAACCAGATTGTGCGACAACTCGGTGGAGAACCGGTGGGCTGGCTGACCAATCCGAAACAGGCGATGTGGTCGGTGGGAATCGCCACCTATTGGTGGACAGCTGGATTCAACATGATCCTCTTCTCGGCGGGAATCAAGCAGATATCAAAAGAGATATACGAATCCTCGCAGATAGATGGAGCCAACTACTTCCAAACCCTCTTCAGGATCACTATTCCACTGGTGAAACCTACCGCCGCACTGTGTCTGATCCTCCAGGTGATCGCCTCGTTCAATGTATTCGGCCAAGTGTATGTCATGACTGGCGGAGGCCCCCACGGTCGAACCAGGGTCTTGACCCAATATATCTACGAAGCAGGCTTCCGGTACTTCAAGATGGGCTACTCCGCGGCCATGGCCTATATGCTGTTCCTTATCATTTTGGTCATTTCGGTCATCCAGTACGCGGCGCTGGGCAAGGAGCGATCATGAAGAAAATCCTTTTTCGCTCCTTTGAAGTCCTTATCCTCCTTATCTGGATATTCCCATTGGTTTGGCTGGTTATCACGTCGATCCAGCTCGAGAGCGATGTGATATCGTCCACCCTCCGCCTGTGGCCACGGAACCCGACGCTCGAGAACTATCGGAAGGCATTCGGATCCACGCAGATCATGCACTGGATGGCCAACTCGATGACGATTTCATTCTCAACCATGTTTCTGACCCTGTTGGTCGATGCACCTATTGCCTACGCCTTTGCCAAGATCAAGTTCAGGGGAAAGGAAATCCTCTTCTGGGCAGTCATGGCCGGCATGATGGTCCCATTCCAGGTGTTGATCATCCCTCTGTACCAGCAATTCAATGCGTTTGGTCTCGTCGACACGCTTGCGGGAGCGATGCTTCCACGGTTGGCAATGCCCGTCGGCATCTTCATTCTCAAACAATTCTTCGAGGGAATACCTTCGGCACTCGAGGAGGCCGCTTTTATCGATGGCGCCAACCGGTATCGCATATTCGCCACAATAATCGTCCCGTTGGGAAAAGCCGCCATGGCGACCGTCATCATCCTCTCCTTCATCAACGCCTGGAACGACTTTCTCTGGCCGTTGATCGTGATCAACGACACCGGGCATTGATAGCTTCCATCCCACAGTTTATATTCTATGCATTCTTTAGAAAGAAAATTATTGCGGGAATTGCGATGTCGGGAATCAAAGGGTAATCATGCTGTACGAAACCAAGAACAATCACGTGGTATTGCGACACCGGGAAAACGGGAACGTCGTGTGCTCGCTGGAATATCGCCTGATCGTGGATTCCATCGCCTTGGAGCCCGATCGGCTCGTTGCAACAGAACGGGGTATCCTCGCGACGTTCTCGCATCACGAAACGCTTGCCGCCACCATCGAAGATTCCCTGGATACCTTGAACGGTTGTATCACCATTACCCGGGAGACTGTCCTTCACGCATCCGCAGACTATCGAATCGCTCATACCTTTTCGGCGCCCTTTCCCCACGAACCTACGTTGTTTGTACCCGCGGTACTCTACAAGGGCAATCTTGCGGGCAAGGGGGCCTTTCCCCGCAAGACACCCCTGGAGAACGAGTGGGCATTCATCGAGTCACGGACACCACTACCGGCAGCAACCATACTCACTGCCGGCGACCGCGGCTTCGCCATGTGTTGCGATCCTTCGCGCAGTCCTAGGCTCCCCATCTCCGCTTCTACCAGAACTTCATCTGCCGGAGCCGAAACAACCGTCTGGGAACCCGGCTACGAATCTCCGAAACGGTACACTGGCAAAAAGACACTCGATGCTGCCACTTGTTCCGAAAGTAGCACATGGTACCACCAGGCGGAGGGGATGGAACCGCTGCGGCTTACCATCACCTTCCATATTTTAGAGGGATCGCTTGGCGACAATGGTCCCTTCGGCTTGTATCGAGAGTTTGTGAACGCATACCGCCGGTCGGCTCCTTCAGATTCACGCGAATTGGCGCCGGTTTCCTGGCAGAAGTACCGGGAGCTGAAATTCCTGCACCTCCTGTCGCTCGTCGAACCGATCGAATCTGGTAAAACCGCCTGTCTCGTAATGGGAAGAGGTAATGGGAGCCTCCAGGATGTCTATGAGTACACGGCGGGATCATTTCTCGTAAAGAGTCTGGAAGCCGCGGTAATCCTTGCACGTGCAGAGGCATCTCCTTTGACACAAGCCGAGGAAAAGATGTTGCAAGCCGTGTGCGGACGAATGGGAACTCCCACCTGCTCACCGATCGACTTGTCGATTATGATCGGCAACTTCTTTCTCCAAGGTGAACGGGCTCCCGGTGTCCACCAGGATTGCTATGATCGGAAACGCAAGATTTGGGGTGGGTATCTGGGAATATCCGAGCATGATGATTTCCGCCACCTTATCAATGCCCGCTGTAATGGCGAGGTCATGACAAGTTATATTTCGCTGTATGAAATCCTGAAGAAAGCAGGCCACACTCGCACGGAATTCATCGAATTGCCGAAACGTGTCGCACGTTTTTATATCAAACATCAGTTCACAGGTCGTCGGGACGGATCCTTCGGCAGGTGGTGGTCACCCGAAGGCAGAGCGGTGAACAGCTTGGGTACCAACGGTGCCTACATCGTCTCATTCCTGTGTGCGATCGAACCCTACATGGCACCGGGCGATGGAGTTGCGCAGGCTTTGCAGCGCGCGACCCGCTACTACGGACAACTGGTTGATTCAGGCGAGTATTTCGGGGATACCTTGGACGCCGACTCGTGCGACAAGGAAGCGGGGGTCACGTTGATGAACATGTTCCTCGACTTGTACGAGCGGAAGGGGAACACCAAATGGCTCGAGTATGCCCGCAAGTCAGCTGAATTCGTCGCCACGTGGATATGGCAATACGACCGCGAATTTCCCGAATCCGCACCACTTGCCGAGAAGAATTTCGCGACCACGGGGATGACCAGCGTGTCTGTGGCGCATCACCATCTCGATTTCTACGGCATGTTGATCGCCTATGGATACCTTCGGCTTTGGGAACATTCGGGAGAAGAATTCTTCAGGGACCAAGGCCGGTTGATGCTCGACGCCTGCCGCCAGCTGATCGCCACCGAAGACGACTTGTTGGGCCGGGGTCCCGAAGATATCGGTTGGCAACCGGAACAGATCAACCACACCGACTGGGATTATTTCGACCGGACCTCCCATAAGCATGGAAGTTTCGATATCGACATAGCATGGGTCACCGTTTTGGGGCTTGGCGCCTATCAGAAGATTGAAAGACGGTATCCGGATATATTCTCAGACTAGGAGACGATCATGTACCCATTCCGATTCTCCCTGTTGACAGCGAACCTTTGGAACACCGAGCTATGGGATATCCGTTCCCCGGCAGTCGGAAAATTCCTGGATATGTATCGACCCGATATCTGCTGCTTCCAGGAAGTAAGGGACTCGACATTGCGTGAGCTCGATGGTTTTATGCCACACCACAAGCGGATCGAAGACACCCTACCCGGGTGGCATCGCGAGGGAAACATCTATTACGATAGCTCCCTATTCGAAAAAATCGGGCATGGCGCGGTTGACCTGGAGATGCCCGAAGTCGACCGAAGGATGTTCTGGGTCCGCCTTCGGATTCCAGGTTGTGACCGTACCCTCTTCATTGCGACAGTTCATTTGACACACCAGGAGAATGCGGACGAATGTGCCACGGGATGTTCCTATCGGCACCACGAGGTGATCCGCATGGGGCAAGCCCTTCAAGAATTGGTCCATGACGGTGAGATGGCGATACTCTGCGGTGATTTCAACGATCCGGTACATCCTGTCCGCCAGTTGGGGCAGCAAGGGTTCCAGGATGTCTTCGGGTTGTTGGGGACAGTCCAGGAATCGACATTCCCCTGCGCTACCATGACAGAAGAAATCCATATGAACGAGTCAATCGACAAGATTGTCTGCAAGGGGGAGTTCCGCCCTCTGCTCGCCTGTGTCCCCCACTTCTATTATCAACGTGCGGCGATAAGCGACCATTGGCCGGTAATCGCGGTTTTTTCTGTCGAGACTTCCTGAGATCGGTTGAGACGATATTGCGACACGGTGGCCGGCGAGAAGGCATCATCCAAATTCCGGGCGATAACGCAGGGGCTATACGGCAAAGTCTAAAGCAATAAGACTCATCTTGATAGTATTCTTCGATACGTTCGAATTAACATACATCTTTTGATGAGCCTTATTCTTCTTCAACACGTTACAACAGATTAGGAATGAATAGCACCAGTTGTGGGAACAATGTGATAATGACCAAGGTAATGATCAATGGAATAAAGAAGGGCACTGTCGCACGTGCAATTTTTCCCACACTCAACTTGGTTATATTACTAATAACAAATAAACTCATCCCCAATGGTGGCGTTACCGTACCCAACATTAAGTTAAACACCATGAGGACACCAAAGTGGACAGTTGACAGTCCAAGCTGCTGAATAAGCGGCACCAGAACCGGAATAAGTATCGCCATCACGGCAAGACCTTCAACAAAACATCCAAGGAATAATAAAATAATATTGATGAGCATCAGGATAACATATGGATGTACATTCAATGATTCCAATCCAACGGTGAGCATGTTGGGAATCCTTTGAATCGCAAGTACCCAACCGAAAGCATTTGCCATAGATATGATAAGAACCACTGCACCTGTGTCGATAATCGTTTGTAGCATGATACGTTTGTAATCGGCAATCTTCATTTGCCTATAGACGAAAACCTCGATAGCGAGCACATAGAAGACAGTCATGACTGAAGCTTCTGTCGGAGTATAGAGCCCGGAGAAAATTCCTCCCAAGATAATTATAGGTGCAATAAGTGCCAGAATCCCACGTTTGAAAGCATGCCAGATTTGGCCAAGACTCGCATGAAATGGTGCAGGAAAATTGGGAATCCACTTTGATGTTATAAATACGGCTATCATCAGCATAAAAGCAGTAAGGAGACCGGGAATAATCCCTCCAGCAAATAGTTTTATGACAGATTCTCCTGCCATAGCTCCAAATACGATCATAGGAATACTTGGTGGGATTATTGGGCCAATCACAGCAGATGATACAGTAATGGCTGCCGCATAATCGATTGGATACCCCTTCCCTTCCATCGATTCAATTTCAATTCGACCAAGTCCGGCACTATCGGCAACTGCAGAACCCGACAATCCGGCAAAAAGAACACTTGCAAGAATATTCGTATGCCCGAGACCCCCGCGGAATCGACCTACCAACGTATCGGCAAAATCGAATAGCCGAGTCGTAGCGCCAGATTCATTCAATAGGTTCCCTGCCAATATAAACATCGGAATTGCAATAAGCGTATATGAATCAAGCCCTGCAAACATTCTCGATACGATTACTGTCATCGGAATAGTCCCTTGAACCATAATCGATGCAAGTGCCGAGAATCCCAACACGATGGCTACTGGAAGCTTGGTAAAAATTGTGCCAAAGAAAAATATCAATAATACTGCAGTTACCATAATAATCACCTTCTTGCTTTCTTTGGCCGCATGGACCAGTATTGTGAAGATACTTAAGCCGTTCCTACGCTATGCTTTGATATCCTTGTATATCTTTCTCAATGAGAAAAATACCATCTGAGTAAAGAAAACAGGAACAGCGAGATAAACATATCGCACCTCGATCATCAGAGCTGGTGTCAATTGCCCTGCGCTCTTCGTAAATAGTATGTAGCTTAGGTAAGAAATCATTACGAAGAAAAATAGGGAAATACAGTTGATGATCAAATCCATGATTATTCTTCCCTTTTTCGAAAGCTTATTGCTAAAGATATCGACATTGACCCAAAGCCCATTTTCATATGCTAGCGCAGCTCCGCCTAAAACCAAAATTACAAACAAGTATCGAGCCACTTCTTCTACCCAAGCAAAGGCATTGCTAAAAAAGGTTCTGGCTACAACTTGTAAACCGATTACAATAATCATAGCTAAGAATACTCCCATGAGCACATATTCATTGAACCTCTTCAGGTAATCACCTTTTCTCTTCTTCATCTCTACCACCTTTTAATTAACAGCCTCCAGAACCAACAAATTGTGATTCTGGTAGGCTTCTTTCACACCCGTGAACAGGCTATTTCATGTTTCTGATACTGTCAATTAAATCGGCTCCATATTGCTTGGACCATTCGCTCTTATACAATGGTTCGACTTTTGCACGGAAACCATCCAGTTCAGGGTACGTAACTTTCAGCCCCTGACTCTCGAAGAATTTGATAGCATCCTGATCCGCCTTCTTGGCAACATCCCGCATGTAGGTATTGGCCACAGCAGCAGACTCGACAATAATAGTCCTCTGTGTTTCTGTAAGGCCTTTGAACCACGCTTCATTTACCAACAAAGGTGCGGAACCGTACATATAATTCACTACAGCAAGATATTTCTGCACTTCATAGGTTTTATTTGCAAGGATATGAAGGATTGCATTTTCCTGACCATCAACCAGTCCTTGAACGATAGCGGTCGCAACATCCGCAAACGGCATGGGAGTAGGGGTTGCGCCAAAAGACTCAACTGCCTTCATCCACACTGGGCTCTGGGGTGTTCTAATCTTTAAGCCTACCATATCATTGACAGAATTGATTGGGCGACGGTTGTTTGTTATTTGCCTGAAACCATTCTCCCAAACTGAAATAACCTTCATGCCGTGTTTTGAGAAATCGCTGAAAACTTCTTGACCGATTGGACCATTCAATACTGCATTGGCATGTTCACCATCACGGAACAAGAACGGGAGATTGAATACACCTGCACGTGAAACATAGGAATCAAAAACACCAGTCAGGACGATAGGAATAGCACCCATCTTACATTGTTCCATGGTGGACACTTCTTCCCCAAGTTGAGCAGCGGGATAGATTTCAATTTCAATAGTACCATTCGATCGACTTGCCACCTCTTCCGCAAACTTCATCATACCATCATGGTAGTGATACGTGGTTGGCATTGAGTGTGCCGCGTTAATCACCATAGGCCTGGCAGTTGCTGTGTCAGTTTGTCCAGCGGCAAACAATGAACCGGACAACACGCAAACCATTAAAAGAACGATTACAGATTTCCTCATTTTCCTTTCCTCACTTTTTATTTTAATACCCTTTCCGGGCATTATTACACGATATGGATATCAGATTGAAATCATGATCTTGACTTCGTCTCCATGCTTTCCTTGCGAAAGTTCTCGAATCACTTCTCCAGCTTCTAGAAATGGAATTCTTCTAGTTACCAACGGTGCGAGGTCGAGCTTTCCTGTCTCATATTTGGAAATAGCCCAGCGATAGTCGTCCATTGTATACATATTGCTTCCCAGGATAACCCGTTCCCCTTGTTGTACAGGAGTAATATCCGATACTACGGGCTTTTCAAACAATGCAATGATAATGACCCTACCCTTCCTCTTGGAAATTCCGTATGCCTGTTCAAATACACCTGGAAAACTGGATGCGATGAATACTGCATCGACTCCCTCACCATTGGTGATTGAGAGAATACTATCGACAATGTTCATCCTCATGGGATTCAGCATATGTGTCGCACCTTGGCTTGTAGCGAAAGATCCCTTGATTTCGGAAATATCCGAACCGATAATTGTCCCTACACCAAGCTGTTTCAAGCTTACAATCGTCATAATACCGATTGTACCGCATCCTAGAACAGCTACGGAGGATTTCTCAGAAAGCTGAGTCAAACGGGCAGCATGTGCCCCGACACAAAAAGGTTCCAGCAATGCCCCTTCGTCAAATGTCATTGAGTCGGGCATCTTGATGCACATTGAAGGGTATGCCACCACATATTCGCTAAAACTGCCACTCCAATCATCTACACCAATCAATCTTTTATTCTGACAAATATTATAATGACCTTCTCTACAGTATTGGCAGACACCACATCCAATATGAGGTTCGACGGCTACCCGTGTTCCGATGGAAAACCCTTTACCAGCCTTCACACCAGCTTTAACCACAACACCACTAAACTCATGACCTGTCACCACAGGAGGAATCCTGTACGGATGCATTCCCGTGAAGCTGACGATATCACTATGGCAAATCCCTGCACATTCTACCTTAATCAGCAGTTGGTCATCCTGCATGGAAGGCATATCCAATTCTTCATATGCATAAGCCCCAACTTTTGTGAATTTCAATACTTTCATCTGGCTTTTCCCATCATTTTCTTCGCATTGGCAACTACATGAAAAGCTGAAAGCCCATATGCATTCAGTAAACTTGGATAATCTCCTGTCTCGGCGAAGGTATCATCAAGTCCCATCGATATAAAATTACAAACCATTCCCTCACTCATTGCACGGTAAGCCAATTCGTAGCCAATTCCATTCCGACGTTGATGGTTTTCCAGGACTATGAGCCGATTAGTCTTCTGAATCGATTTTTTAATCGATACCCAATCTATCGGCTTAACGCTGTAGGCGTCGATGATTTCAGTATCAATCCCCATCTTGAACAGCTCATTGCTAGCCTCGACTGCTTGGAACAACAAATCTCCATATGAAACAATAGTGATATCGGAACCTTTCTTGATAATATTCGATCCACCAATCCTGAAATCCTGCTCCCCACCATAGACCTCATACATCGCGTCCCTAATATAACGCATATAGAACGGCCCCGGATTTTCCATAGCAAGATCAAAACATGCTTGGGTTGAAATCGTATCGCAAGGAACCAGTATCCGCATGTTCGGAAGAGTACCCAAATGTGAAATATCTTCTGTCGATTGATGGCTAACGCCGTCAATAGCGGCAGTAATACCGCCATGGGAAGCAAAAAGTTTCACGTTTAGATTTGGATAACAAATCATGCTCCGTACCGACTCCAGCGCTCTCATAGAGAGGAACACACCATAGCCGCATACCACAACGGGACGGCCTCCTGCGGCCATGCCTGCAGCAGCAGACATCATGTTCAATTCTGCGATTCCCATTTGGAAATACCGATCCGGATAGACTTCTCCAAATAGATATGAATTCGTCGATTTGCCAATATCCGCTTCCATCACAGTAAACTCATTATCGATTGCTCCATACTCTACCATTCTTTCCGCAGCGCTTCTTCTTGTCGGCTTGCTTGCCTTTTGCATTTGGATACTACTCATTCCGTGCTCCCTCCAATTCAACCATTGCCTGTTCATACTGCAGTGTATTGGGAGCTTGCCCATGCCAATTCTTGTCATTTTCCATAAACGAAACACCTTTACCTTTTATAGTGTGTGCAATGATTACTGTTGGTCTTCCCTTGACTTCCTTGGCTGTTTCGAAAGCTTGCAGAATTGCCATCATGTCGTGACCATCGATAGTGATCACATGCCAACCGAATGCCTTGAACTTATCGATGAGCGGTTCCAGCGGCATCACCTGTTCGAGGGTTCCATCGAGCTGGAGTTTGTTGTAATCGATGATATAAGTGAGATTATCCAACTTGTATTTATTGGCTACCAACAGAGACTCCCAAACTATACCTTCATCAAGTTCGCCATCTCCGAGAATCGTGTAGACATGGTAGTCATTCTTCCTTTGTTTTCCATCAAGAGCCATCCCCACCGATGCGGCGGCTCCTTGCCCCAACGAACCGGTACTCATATCCAAACCAGGAGTCTTCTTCATATCCGGATGACCTTGTAAAATACTTCCAAATCTTCTTAAAGTCTTCAGATGTTCTTCATCGAAATATCCCTTCATAGCCAGGCTTGCATACCATGCAGGACAAGCATGACCCTTTGACATGATAAAACGATCTCTATTCGGGTCTTTCGGTTTTTCAGGATCGACTCGCATGATATCGAAGTACAATGCTGTCACGATATCAGCCGCCGAAAGGGATCCTCCGGGATGTCCAGATTGGGCATGATAGACCATGGTGACGATCCTCTTGCGCAACTCCCGAGCAACCTGCTCAAGTCTTTCAACCCTCATCGCATATTTTTCTCTTATCTTATCCATGCTCTCTCTCCCTCTGCGAATAAACACTGTTCGTCCAGCATAAAACAAAAATACCATTTGTCAACCTTTTAAATTCATTTTTATATACTTTTGTATTTTTTTATATATACCTTTGTATTTAAGACCTATAATTATTATATTTATTTATTTTTTTGGCTTTATTTGTGACGATTTTTGTTTTTTATAGGTTGCTTTTTGGAAATTTTGCTTAATTGGTGAACAATTTGATTATCCAATGTATATTTCTATTGAATAATTTGCATACAATACTGTATTCTGATTTAAAAAAGATGGTATATTGCCGTGAAGTTCATGCACTATTGCCGCCCGTACGTTAGATGCGACAGTGCCTAAGGGGCAATGGGAAATGAGGGTATCATACGATCGGCAAAGATTGAAGACCGATTCTTGTGGTCAGCAGTCTAAGTATGGGTCGATCAACGAGGTCATGAGCTATAGTAGGAGCCGAAAGATTGAAGAAGAGCAATATGAAACCACAACCCAACCAGGATACTGCTGCCTTAAGCCAACGAGTGTATGACGATTTGAAAAAAATGATAGTATCCGGTGATTTGATTCCTGGAAATCGGTTGAACCAAAAGGAACTTGCGGACAAGCTTGGAGTATCGCGTACTCCTCTGCTCGCAGCATTCAATAAACTTATACAGGAGAATCTGCTGGAATCCACTCCGAATCGTGGAGTATACGTAAAACAGTTGAGCCTTATGGAAATCGCCGATCTCTATGATATTAGATTGCAGCTTGAACCTTTAGGAGCCCAGAAGGCAGCTGAACATGTGGATGGTCAGATGATTCAGGAACTCTCCAATATCCTCAACGAATATGAAGAGGCTGTTAAAATTGATAATGTATTAAGAATTATCCAACTAGATGCTCTCTTCCATTCCAGTATAATGAAATTTAGCAAAAACAGTTTCCTCTACAACATGGTGGTCAATTTTGACATAATCATGGTGAGTAATCGCATTGGCTTACTCAATGAACACCATAAGAGTCTTGAGGAACACAAGGCACTACTTGTAGCAATTTCTGATGGAAACACCGAAAAAGCAAAGACAATAATGCACAATCACATAAAAGATGCTCGGCAAAATCTTTTACATCGACTCAGCGTCTTGAATATGACCTATATTAAAATGTAACGCCCCACAACCTAAGCAATTTTAATCACCTAAGCATTTCTACCGATTAGGTACATGTTACGGAAACCATAGGCAAAGACATGTACCGATACCGTATTTTTCATCTAAAACTTAGACGTTGAATTCGAACAGGGTCGTGTGCTTGTAGGTCTCGCCGGGATGCAGCAGGCAGCTGGGGAAGTTGTCGTGGTTCATCGCGTCGGGAAAGTGCTGGGTTTCCAGGCAGAAACCGGCGTATTGGTAGTACGGATTGCCGTCGCGGGCGATATCGGTACCGTTGAGGAAGTTGCCGCTGTAAAATTGCACCCCTTCCATGGTGGTCGAGACGCGCATGGTACGGCCGGTTTTGCGTTCGGCCACATACGCGCACTTCTTGAGGTGGTCGCCCGTATCGGTGAGTACCATGCAGTGGTCGTAGCCGCCTGCTTCGTCGATATCCTTGCCGATGCGCTTGCCGGCGGTGAAGTCGAACGGGGTGCCGGCCACCGATCGGATCTCTCCGGTCGGTATCAGCGTGTCGTCCACCGGCAGGTACTTGTCGCAGTAGAGTTGGATCTCGTGGTCCAGCACGTCGTTGCCGTCGCCGGCCAGGTTGAAGTAGGCGTGGTTGGTGAGGTTAACCGGGGTCACCCGGTCGCAGATGGCCGCGTAGGTGATCTCCAGCTTGCCTTCGGGGAAGAGGATGTAATCGACGTGGACTTTCAGGGTTCCGGGGAAGCCCATCTCGCCCTCTTCGCTGATGTAGGAGAGGTGCAGTGCCGGGGCGCCGTCCACTTCGCTGGTCAGGACGTTCCATATCTTGGTGTGCAGGCCTTCCGGGCCGCCGTGCAGGGCGTTCGGTCCGTTGTTGACGGGGACGTGGTAGTTCCTGCCGTCGATGTTGAACTTGCCGTCTTTGATGCGGTTGGCGAAGCGGCCGATCAGGGCGCCGAAGTAGGTTGTGCTCCGTTCGTATTCGCCCAGGGTCGAATATCCCAGTACGATATCGGCTTTCCGGCCGTGCTTGTCCGGTGCGATCAGATTGACGATGATGCCGCCGTAGGTCGATACGTTCATGGTGTATTCGCCCGCTTGCAGCGTGTAGAGCATCACCTGGTCGCCATACCCTGAAGTATTCCCATACACCCGCTTGTCGATCATAAAGCGCCTCCGATTGCCATATTCTACGATGGAATCGTTGTCATGACAAGGAACCTGGCACGCGTTTTCGTTTTTGTATGCAAAATTTTAAAATGGTACCTGGTACTTTCGCCTCCTTCGACCTGATACAGGTTAACGTTTTGTTGACCACTTGATGTATATATATAATTCCTCTACTATTTCATTGACTTTTTCTCGATTACCGAACATCATATGTTCAAGGAGAAACGAAATGGATCATGATATATTTAAGCAAATAGGAGCAAATATTGCCAGATTGCTTGAAGAGCAGGATCGTTCACAACAAAGTCTTGCTGATGACCTGCATATTTCAAAACAAGTCATGAGCAAGATAATCAACGGTGCAAAAGCCATAAATGCAATGGAGTTGCAGGCAATAGCCAAATCCTTGCATGTTGGTATAGACAACCTGTTGAAATCCCCAACCCCATACGCTCCGACACAATTGGCTTTCGGATTCATGGGACAGATAACAAACGAAGAAACACAAGAGGAATTCAATCACCTCAACGCAGCCATAAAGGAAATACTGTTGTTGGAGGAATTGCTGGATGCATGATTCGACGAAGGTATTACCCAGATTGGATGCCAAAATTGCCCGGGATATTTCCTTGAGTGCCACACAGAAGCTCATGGAATGCAACAAGGCGAGTGATATCATCGGAACCTACATAGTTACAATCTTGGAACAGCACAGCAATGTTCTGCTATTCCCGTTTAGCCGAACCGATATTTGGGGATTCGTTGGAAAATATGAAAACAAGGTTTTCAGTTGCATAAATACCTCCATACCACTTGAAGAGCAGGTGTTTGTTGCAGCGCACGAGCTGTATCATATTTGGTTCAATGGGCATGAAGAATTGATCCTTTCCAAAGATATCGAGGGGACAGAGATCAGTGGAACTCAATTGAACGAACAGAAGGCAAATAGATTCGCAGCGGAATTTCTTGTTCAAGCGACATTGCTCAAAGCTGAAATCACCATGTTTTCAATCAAGCCTGAGAAAATTGGGATTAAGACCGTCCTACAACTTGCAAACTCGTTCACTGTCCCGTACCGAAGCATGGTAAAGCGCTTGTTTGAAATAGAAATCATCACTCGAAAACAAGCAATCGAACTGCTGGGACAACCTGAGCAATTCATTGACCATTGGCGCCAACGTCTTGGTTATGGGCTCCCTCATCCGACTAAGAAAAAGAAATTGGGGAATCTTCTTGATCTTGCCATGCAGGCATTCGAAAGCGATTTGATCACAAGGGACAAGCTCGACTACCTGCTGGAAATGGTTGGAATCGAGCCGAACCAGTTGGGACTATCTGCAGATGTTGAACAGTATCTCTTCCCTCCCGATGGGGTTAAAGGGAACCAGGAGGAATCCGAGTAGTGATATTTCAGGAAATCATTGTAGATACCGACATCTGCCTGAAAATTGGCAAAGTTGAACACCAAAATTTCCTTGAACTGCTGGTTCCCTTCCTGGCAGAAAAAATATACATTCACCGGTACGTATACGAAGAGATCGTTTGGCCACAAGAGGTGAAGGATCAAATTCATCGTTTGATATCCAAGGGAACTCTGCTAATGATTGATCAACATGCACTTGATCCGATCGAGTCGATTCTTTACCGGCAAAGTGTCGCCAAACTTGAAGCGATAATGATTCATCCCAAATTTCCACTTAGGCATCGTGGAGAGATCCACTCCTTGGCCATGGCGAAAGCTCGATCAATACCAATTTTTGCGACCGATGAACAAAAGCTGCAACCAAAAGTCGACAGAATTCTCAATACCGGAATAGGAGGTTTCAACATCCAGTGTGTTGGGATCCCGGAGATCTTGAAAAATTTTGCAACGAAGGATCAAATCGATTTATCAAGAGATGACGCCAAAGCCATTTGGCTATCAAGCGGAAGGAACGAGCTATCCTTCAACCAAGTAATTTGGCCTAACTAGCAATTGTTACCAAAGCATGTACCTGGCACGCGTTTTCGTTTTTGTATACAAAATTGAAAAATGGTGCCAGGCACGTTCGTTGAAAATAATAATTGACACGTTTCAATTCATGGTCATATAATTGGGATGTGGACACGAAGGTACCACAAGGAGGAACCCATGAGAAACAAACTGATAGCACTGGTGCTTATCCTGGGCATCATCACCATGGCTACGATCGGAGCAGCCGGCGGCCAGGAAGCGAAAACATCCGAGAAGATGGAACTGACCTTCTTCTACCCGGTCATGGTAGGAGGTCCGTTGACAAAACTGATCGACCAACTGAGCCTCGACTACCAGGCGGTCAACCCGAACGTGACCGTCAAACCGGTCTATACCGGCAACTACGATGACACGGTCGTGAAGATCCAGACCGCCATCCAGGGCAAGAACCCGCCCGATTTCTTCATCAACCTGGCGACCCAGCGGTTCAGCATGGCCTCGACCGGTGTCGCAATCCCCTTGGACGGTTTCATCGCAGCCGATGGTGCCCAAGGCAAGGCCTATATCGAGGACTTCCTCCCAGGATTCATGGAGGACTCCTTTGTCGACGGCAAGATCTACAGCATCCCCTTCCAGAGAAGCACCATGGTCATGTTCTACAACAAGGATGCCTTCAAGGAAGTCGGATTGGACCCCAACAAGCCACCAACGACCTGGGCTGAACTGGTCGACTACGCCACCAAGCTGACCAAGCGCGATGCGGCGGGCAACGTCGAACGCTATGGTGTCGGCTTGGCCTTGAACTCCGGCAGCGCACAATGGGGATTCACCGGATTCGCCTTGCAGAACAGCATCGGCGGCAAGAACCTCATGAGCGAAGACGGCAAGAAAGCCTACTTCGACACACCGGAGAATGTGGAGGCACTCCAGTTCTGGTTGGACTTGCAGAACAAGTATAAGGTCATGCAGGGCGGAATCGTCCAGTGGACCGATTTGCCGACCCAATTCCTTGGCGGCAAGGTGGCCATGATCTACCACACCACCGGCAACCTGACCAACATCAGCAACAATGCCAAGTTTGCATTCGGCACCGCATTCCTGCCGGGCAACAAGCAGCTCGGTGCCCCCACTGGCGGTGGAAACTTCTACATCAGTGCCGGCATCTCCCCGGAACGCCAGAAGGCCGCTTGGGAATTCATCAAGTTCGCGACATCGCCCGAACGGTTGGCCCAATGGAATATCGACACCGGCTATGTCGCACCACGCGCATCGTCGTTCGACACGCAGCTGATGAAGGACTACTGGGCACGCATGCCCCAGGCCAAAGTCGCCTTCGAACAGATTCCCTATGCCAAACCCGAACTCACCACCTATGAAGCCTCGCGCATGTGGAGAATCCTGAACGACAACATCCAGAGCGCCGTGACCGGTGAAGCAACCGCAGCCCAGGCCATGCGCAACGCGCAAGCCCAAGCCGACGAAGTTTTGAAGAAGTACCAATAGGCACCTGTATTGCCTTACTGCCGGAACCATACCTTTGGTTCCGGCAACCTTTTCCGAAGTCTACTGGTGTTCGCCACGACCGTATGGGATACTAAACCAATGAAAAAGATGAAACGGACCGTAAAGACCAACCTTACCGCATGGGCCCTCTTGGCTCCATCGCTGGTATTCTTGCTCACATTTACCGTATTTCCCATCTTCCGCAGCATATACCTCGGATTCACCCGGTATGAGCTGGGCATGATGAAACCCGAATTCATCGGGCTGAAGAACTACGTGGACCTGTTCGGTTCGGCGATTTTCTGGAAGATCATCGGCAATACGGTCGCCTTCTCCCTCATGACCGTCATCCCCAGCATGGTGTTGGGCTTGGCGCTCGCATCGCTGGTGAACCACAAGCGCAAGGGGGTCGGATTCCTGCGCACCTCGTTCTTCTACCCGGTGGTCATGCCCATGATAGCCATTGCCAGCATCTGGATGTTCATCTATATGGCCGACAGCGGCATGCTCGACCAGTTCCTGCTCAAGCTCGGCATGCAACCCATGAACGTACTCTCCTACAAGGAAAGCGTCAAACCGGCCATGGCGTTCATGTATGTCTGGAAAGAGGCGGGCTACCTCATGATCTTCTTCCTCTCCGGATTGCAGAACATTTCGGGTGAACTGTACGAGGCGGCGCGGATCGACGGAGCCACCGGCTGGACAGCATTCAAGAAGATCACCCTGCCGTTGTTGGGACCGACATTGCTGTTCGTCTCCACCATCGCGTTGACCAATAGCATCAAGCTGGTCGACCACATTGTGATCATGACCGAGGGGGCACCGAACAATGCCAGCACGATGCTGCTGTTCTATATCTACCAGCAGGGCTTCGCATGGTTCGACCAGGCCAAGGCATCGGCACTGACGGTGATCATGCTGGTGATCATGCTTGCGATAGCCATGTTGCAATTCGTCAAGAGCGATCGGAAGATCCACTACAACTAGGAGGGACCTGCATATGAAAACCGGACACAAGCACTTTCACCCGGCCTTCACTATCGGTGGCATGGCCCTCGGCATCATCTGGCTCATTCCCCTCATCTGGATGGTCGGCACCGCGTTCACCGAAGCCTCGTACACCATGTCGATTCTCCCGAAGACGAAACCGACGCTGGACAATCTCAAGTATGTCTGGAACGCCGTGCCCTTCGGACGATACTACCTCAATACGCTGATTGTCGTCGTAGCCACCTATTCGGTGCAGTTCGTCACGGTGACCTTGGCGGCCTATGCCTTGGCGGTGCTGAAGTTCAAGGGCGAAAAACTCATATTCATCATCATCTTCATCCAGATCATCATCCCCAACGATGTCCTGATCAGCCCCAACTACATGATGCTCGCCGACCTGGGTCTGACCGATACGAAGTTGGGCATCATGCTCCCCTTCTTCGGCAGCGCCTTCGGCATATTCCTGCTCAGGCAGATGTTCAAGACCGTTCCGTTGGCCCTCAGCGAGGCTGCGACGATCGACGGGTGCAACCTCATCCAGATCATCCGGCATGTGTATGTCCCCTCGTCCAAGGCCGCCTACCTCTCCTTCGCCCTGGTGTCGGTCAGTTACCACTGGAACAACTTCCTGTGGCCATTGATCGTGACCAACTCTCCTGAAAACCGCACGCTCACCGTAGGACTCGCGTTGTTCGCGAAATCGAAGGAGGCGGTCATGCAATGGGCGAACGTGTGCGCGGCCACCTTTATCATCAGCGCGCCCCTGGTCATCGCATTCTTCATATTCCAAAAACGATTCATAAACAGTTTCGTCAGTTCAGGCATAAAATAGAGGAACCACCATCATGGATCTCACATTCTTAGGTACTGGGGCTGCTTTCAACCCCGCCATGGACAATTCAAACGCATGCTTCTCCCAAAACGGGGAGTTTTTCCTCCTCGATTGCGGGGAGAGCACCTTCGGCCGGATATGGAACCTTCCCGAACTGCTTTCAGCGAACCGGGTTTCGGTTATCGTGACACACCTGCATTGCGACCATGTGGGAAGCCTCGGATCGCTGGTATCCTATTGCCGGTATGTGTTGGACAAACCCATCCGCATCGTCCATCCGTTGGATACGGTGGTCCAGCTGCTCGATCTCATGGGCATCGAGCGGTCGAACTACGAATACCTGCCGCTGTATCCGCAGCACGACGGCATCTCCTTCGAGCCGATCGAGGTCGAGCATGTCGAGAACATGCGGTGTTTCGGCTATATCGTACACACCGGCGACAGCAGCTTCTACTACAGTGGAGACTCGACGGGCATTCCGGATTCCGTGCTGCAACAATTCTTGGAACACAAGATCGAACGCATCTACCAGGACACGAGCCTGCAGGTGAGCGACCACCCTACCCACGGTACGCTGGAAGAGTTGGAGAAGTTGTTTGTCAAATCCGAGCGGAGCCGGGTCTTCTGCATCCACCTCGATTCCGATTTCCGCTCCGTGCTGGAGGAGAAGGGATTCGGTCTGGTGCCCTTGTTGCCCAAATCGGTGTGAAGCGCCAAGGCATCACCCCCATTCCATCGCCTTTCACCTCGATGCGGTGATCTCCCGGGCAATCGCGTCGTACTGGGTCTGGGCCGACTGCAGGGCTTCCTGGGGTGAGACGACCCCGCTGAATGCGTTCTTCACCGCCATACCGAGGATACTCAGAAACCGCCGTTCGTCGAAGCGACCCTTGTTCGGCTGTGGTGTGCGCTGGTAATGCGACAGCGAGAAGGAATCCTTGGCCAACTCCAACCACGGATAGGTGTTCACGATCTCGTAGTTCTCATATGATTGCTTGCATGCGGGAACGCTGCCGAGCAGGGTCATGGCCGAGGAGAGCGGTTCGTTGCACAGCCAGTTGATGTAGTCGAAGGCCTGCTGCGGATGCTTGCTGTAGCGGCTGACGCCCAGCGAGCCACCCCCGATGATCGGGTTCGCTCCCGGTACCACCGCAAAGCCGATCTTGTTGATGACCTTCGAATCCCTTCCGATGATCTCGGAGGCGAAGTTGCTGTACAGGATCGTCATGGCCACGTTGCCTTGTGCGAAACTCTGCGCGGCGTTGGTCCACCAGGTGCAATACCGTTCGGGGGCCGAGGGTTTGACGGCGATCAGGTCTTCCAAAGCCAATAAGGCTTCTTCACTGTCCAGCAGCAGCTTGCCTTCGGACGTGAACAGCGATTCGGTCCGGGCGAAGTACCGCGTGAGGTATTCGGTGGCCGCCACGCCGGTGGAACCCAAGGTGGTGGTGGTGCCATATTCGACCGGTGACTGCATGTTCGTGGTCCTGGTGAAGAATTCGGCGATCTGGTTGAATTCGGCGAAGGTCTTTGGCGGTCGCAGGCTGCTCTTGTAGGTCTCGTGGTACAGCCGTTTCAAGGCGGTACTGTCGAACAGGTCCTTGCGGTAGAACAGCAGTTGGTTGCTCGGCGATACCGGTATTGCGTACAAGGTCTCCCCGACATGCGAATACCGTGTCCCCAGTCCTTCCACGAACCGGTCGAGGAGCTTGTGGGCGTCCGGATATATCTGTTCCAATGGAACCAGGAGTTTCTCGGCGAACCAGGAGAGCCAGGTGACGTCGAGGCGTATGATGTCGTACATGCTGGAGGCATCCATGCTGGTGAGTACTTCGTGGATCTCCTCGTAGGAGAATACCGAGATGTTCACCTCCGTTCCGGTCGTCTGGGTGTAGATGCGCGAGAGGCTTTGCATAGCCACGGCGGCGGGGCTGTCGATGGTCAGCACATGCAACTTCTTGGCCCCTTGGTGTCCGCTGGCCACATGCACGTCGTCCCAATTGCGGAATCCGCTGTTCTCTAGTTGTTGTTTTCTGGGTGATGCCTTGGTCCTGGTGGTGTCCGCCAATGTTTCGGCGGCAATCCGCCCGAGCAGACTGTAGTTCAACTCGTACTTGGTGTAGTTGCTCTCCGGCATGGTGAAGATGGGAGAGACGGTGCAGATGGAGGTTTCCGATCCTTGGTAGAAGTTCAACCACACTTCCCGCACCGCCTGGGCAAATCCATAGGTCGAGATACAGATCCCGTCGGGAATTGTGGATGAGAACACCTGGAATGCACTCGAATGGCGACGGAACAGGTCGGTGTGCAGATGGGTGACCACGCAGCGGTTGTTCGTGGCGATGGTCTTGTCGAAGGCTTCGATGAACTGTGCCTCATGCGAGAACGACGGGTCGTCGGTGAGAACGGCCACCGATTTCATGTGCCGTTTCAATGCCAGACGTGCCAACGCTTCGCCGCATGCACGGTAATCGAAGCCGATGTAGTTGCACGCGTAGGAGCGGTCGCGTTCCACATACAGCACTTCATGCTCGGCGAAGCCGATGTCGGTGTAGGCGCTCGAGTCTGCGGGAAGGCAGGAGAAGGTCGCCACTCCTGTCGCCATGGCCGAACGGATCCTCGAGAGGATGGTCAGTTCGGTTTCCGGGTTGTTGTTGGAGATGAACAGCAGGATCGAGTAGCCGTGGTTCTCCGCGAAGTTGGAGAACGAGACGTAGAAGTCGACGTATTGGCGGAACCGCAGGTTCGGCAGGATCACTGCGAAAAGTTTGCTTTTCCCCTTGCGCAGGATCTTTGCCCGTTCGTTGATCGTATAGCCCAGTTGTGCCGCCGCTTCTTCCACCAGGCGGATCTTTTCGCTGCTCACGATGCCTTTCCCGTTCAGCACGTTCGATACTGTTCCCTGCGAGACGCCGGCAAGATGGGCGATGTCCTTGATAGTCGCCATCGATCCTCCTTGGTTCGGGTGTGCTTGTGCCGTTTTCTTTGCATACGGTCTCTTTGCATTCGGCGTTGGTGCCACTTCCCGTTTCATTTTAGCCTGTCGCGGCCAATTGTTACAGTCAAATCATACATTTTTTGACCTTCGGTATATGGTTGCGCGGTGCCGGGGGCAGCTTTGTCATATTTGGGCAACGTTAGGAGATGACCTGGCAAAGGTTGGGGTGCAATAGGGGGCAAGAATCGAATTCTCCACCCACCCCATATCATGGTTTTTTTGCTTCAATTTACCGCACTATTTACCTTCAAGCATGGGTTTTTCGATAGCGGACACCTGGGGAAAATGGTACAATTGTGGGAGCAATTTCCCTATACACAAAGGAACGGTACACACATGCACACACCGACACCGGGTATCCAAGCGTTCGCATTCGACTTTGGCGGAGTATTGGCGGATTTCATCGATCCGAGCGGCATGCTTCGGCTTGCCGAGGTCGCCCATGTCCCGCCCGAACCATTCAAGGCAGCCTGGGCGCGTTTTCGCAACCAGCTGGACTCCGATGAGGTGACTGTCACCGAATACTGGTCCTTGGTCCTCGATTCCTGCGGCAGTTCGGTTCCCCGCTCCTCGGCGATTCCCCGCTTGCAACAGATCGACACCGAGGGATTTTCCCATATGCGGCCCTTCATGCTGCGGTGGGTGGAGGAATTGCATGCCTCGGGTATGGTGACCATGATGGTTTCCAACATGTCGACGGCCACCTACCATACGATTGTCGAGGGCCAAGATTGGACCCGCCACTTCGACCACCTCGTCATTTCGGGGCAATTGGGGATCAACAAGCCCGATCCGAGGATATTCGAACACGCGGTCTCGGTATCGGGTGTGCCCGCCGGTTCGATCTTGTTCTTCGACGATATGGAAACCAACGTGGCGGGGGCAAAAGCAGCCGGAATGAAAGCGTTGCTGGTACCTGGCACCAACTTTGGTTTTTGTATACAAAATTGAAAAATGGTGCCAGGCACGCTCAGTACGCAAGTGCGATCGCACACTCCTGGTACAACTTGTCAATGCGCAATTCATCGAGCAGCCAGTGTATGTAGTGGGGGTATGAACCTTCGGCGAACACCTGTTCGATAATTCCCCGTATCGCAAGTAGTGGAGCCAGCGATTCCCGGGCCCGGAGGATATCCGCTTGCCTCTTGGTATTCTGTGCGATCGCTGTGGTGAACACCGCGTCACTGGCAGCCGCTATCATGTCCACATAGATGATATACAGGTTGAGCAGGGTTTCCAGCTGTCGAGTCACTTCGGGTGCTAGTCCCAACGAGTCCGGAGGGCAAAGGGTGGAGAGTTTTCGCACCAGTTCTTGGGATGCCTGCTTCTCTGCCCGAATCGCCTCAAGGTTCTCTTCTGTCGGAGCCACCAGGGCCGAGGCTCCGGGATCCCATGCATCGCGTCCATGGATGCGGACCATCATGTCGTAGGCACGTTCCACGGAATCGGGGATCTGGTCATCCTCCATGAATACATGGCCACGAACATACGATGAAGTCCGCATGACTTCCCAACCGGCCTCCATCAACACTCTCAAGCTGCGCCACGCATCGGGATTGTTCGTCTTCTGTGGAATCTGGTTGTACGATCCGGAAACCAAGGACGAGACCAAACCATCACCCACCCACTTGCGAAAAACATCATCCAAGGCCGTGGTGGTATCTTTCGACAAGAGCGCACCAGCATACAGGTTCACGACGTTCAGGGAATTGGCCGTGCTGCATTCGTACATCACCTCCCAGTCGGTCCTGAACCATACTCCGTACACATTTTTTTCCTTGCACTCGGCCATGCGCGCGGCGATGTCTCCAACTATTGAAGAGGGGAAGACGCCCAGCCCGAAGAATTGCCCCCAGGTGTCGAACTCGACGAATTGGGGGTTCTGCGGAACCAAGCCGATCTTCGGATTGGTTGGAAAAGTTGGGTAGAAATCGTGGGGCGTCACCTTCATGGCAACACCGATTTCCGACGAACAGGCCTGTACAGAATCGATGATGATACCCTGTTCATCAGCCGTGTAGGAGAAATCCCGCATGATCAGGCGTTTGCCATGGGTCGACAGTACGTCATGCATCACCTGGGTCACTTGCAGATACCAATCTTCCCGTTTGGCATGCTTGCACTTTTCACATCCGCAACCACCAGAGGCAAGGGACAACCGGCTTTCCCTGCTCCCGATGCTCACGATCACTCCAGCCAAACCAGGAACGGCTTCGCATAGTTCGACGAATCGTATCCGCAGCAATTCAAACCAGAACGGATTCTGTGGACAGGCCGTACCGTCGGCATTGAGCAGACCCGGGACTGTCTCGAAGATCATTTCGGGAAAGGAGAGCTCCTTGATCTCAAGGTAGAGGCCAACTCCGACCTTCGCTGAATCGGCTATGATCTTATTTATATATTTCCGATTGTTGTAGATGGTATGCATCCTGACCGGCCAGCGCTTCCACATGAGGGAATCGGAAAATATCGCATGGGGAAACACCAGCTGGTCCACCAGGTCGTTCTGGTGGAATATCAAGGCGTTCATATCATACCGCCGCATGAAATCCAATGTGCGTTCCACATGAGACAATTGCCACATCCGATTCGAATGCAGTTCTACACCCCTGAATGAAAAGTCCACAATATTGCTCCTATTTTGCTGTCTTGCCACCGTCGACAACCAACATCGATCCGGTTACGAACGATGACGCTTCGCTTGCCAAATATACTGCCGCCCCCATGTAGTCATCGGCAACCGCAATCCGTCCCAAGGGGTGGTTCGCGGCCACTGCATCGCGTTTCGATGGGTTTGCGGCATAGTAGTCGGCGGTGAAACTCGTGTCGGTAGCCGTCGGTGCCAGGGCATTTACCAGTATCCCATATGGTGCCAACTCCAACGCCAACGTTTTGGTCAGCATGACCACACCTGCCTTGCTGGCACTATAGGCGCCAAAATTCGCCGCTGCCCTATACGCTCCGGTGGAAACAAGGAAAATCATCCGTCCACCACGATTCTGGCTCTTCATAACTTCGGCAAAGGTCTTGCCCACATGGTACGCTCCATGCAAATTCACATCCACAATGCTCCGCCATGCCTGTTCATCCATATCCAGGACTTCCTGGCGTCTTGTTATCGCAGCGCTGTTCACCACGATATCGATACCACCACCTTGTATGCAGAAATCAGCCAGCATCTGCACGGATTCCATTTTTGCGACATCGACAGGATGGCATTCGGCCTCGCAACCTTCCGCAGTCAGTCGATCCCGGCTCTGTCGCATGAGCGGTTCATTCCTATCCGCCAAGACAACCTGCGCACCGAACGCTCCAAAGGCCCGTGCGATCGCGAACCCTATGCCCTCAGCTCCACCTATCACCAGTGCCCGCATGCCGTCCAGGTCGAACAGCCGCTTGATGGAAGACCTGCGCATCTCACTCATCGAACAACTCCTTGGTCAATTCATGGCTTTCCAATTTTCTCAGCAAATCCCGGTAGAGACAGGAGACGCGGTCGGGATCGAGCAATGTGTAGATGGTGTGGGGATGATAGTCGGTTGCCGTCTGGAAGTCCAGCAATGCAGGAATCGACTCCTGTAGCCTGCGCAAGCTTTCGGGAAGGTCGGTACCGAGTGCTTGCCGGTAGTGTTCACCCGTTCGGTCTTCTTCGGTCTCAATCACATAACGCACAAGGAACAATGCCGTGACAACCGATTGGAACAACTGGACATAGCTGCGGTTCACCTTCAGCAACCCGTGGTATTCACGCGCTTTTTGCACATCGATACCTATCGGAGGATATTCGCTTAGTCGCACCAGGGCATCGACCATCGAGAGCGCATCATCCTTTTCGGCTATAGCATTGAGCACGGCTGTCCAGGTCGGCTGCAGTGACTCGGCCTTCTGTGGAACCCATGCTTTCAGAGAATTCTTTTCTTCGGCCAACCAGAAGGCATGCTCGTAACTGACCGGCATGAGGCTGGAATCGCTGAACACATTGTCATCGACAAACGGCGTCCGGCGAGTCACCTCCCAGGTCTTTTCGGAAATCGATGAGAACCAAGCGACAGCCGCGGCACGCTGAGCGGCAGTGATACCCTCGGCGAACCATCCGCTTTTGGCCATGTAGCGTTCGTGGATCACCCGATTTTCGGTTCCGAGGTCCCGTGCCAGGGCCGAACCCGCATACAGATTCACGAGGTTGGCACTCCGGAATACCGTATGGCCGTCGAGACTCTCCCAGTCCGTACGGAAAAAGATTCCTTCGGCCCCCTTCTCCTTCGCTTGGCGCATCCGGGTACGATAGTCGTTGCTCAAATCGGCCATGCCTACCCCCCAGCCGAAGTACTGGCCCATCGCATCGAACTCGATCCACTGGGCGTGATTTCCTACATTGCCTATGCGTGAGTTGGCAGGAAAGGTGGGATAGTAGTCGTGTGGTGTGTTCTTCAATGAAATCACCACATCCTCTGGCAACTGTTCCATGGCCGAGGCAATCTCATGATGGGCTTCCGGGTCGAATACGAAGTCCCGGACGATCAGCTTCTTTCCCGCTGCCTTGATGGGACCATACATGGCGCGCAGTAACGTATCGAACCACTCGGCCCGGGTGGTCGACTGGCAACGTTCACAGGTGCACCGGTTGCTGGTGATCGAAACCTTGCTCTCACCGGTTGCGGGAGCTGTGATGATCCCCGCTATTTCGGGAAACTCCTCGAAGAACTCGGTGTATTTGATTTTAATGAAATCCCACCAGAACGGATCGCTCGCACAAATCTTTCCCTCCTTGACCAGGTGCGGGTAAAACTCGAGGATTATCTCGGGGAAGTAGAGTTCCTTGTTCTCGACGTAGACGGAGATTCCGCGTTTCGCAGCTTGCTGAAGAACCCGTTTGAGAAACGCTCGCCGTTGGTAGGGACCCGAACGTCGGGTCGGGGTGTACTTGTATAGTGTCCTGAATATTTGCCGGTATCGGTCGAAGATCGATTCACAGGGGCTATCGTCACAACCGAAATAGGTTCCTGGATAGACGATGAGGTCTATGAAGTCGTTTCGATGCAACATGAGGGCGTTCAAATCCTCGCTTTGCATGAAATCGAGACACTTGACAATCCATTCGTAATCCCATGCATAGAGACTATGCAGTTCGAGCCCGCGGACAGAGAAATCGGCAGTAGCCATGCATCACCCCTTCAATCCGGTCGTGGAGATTCCCTCCACAAAATATTTTTGTGCCATGAAGAACAGCAGTACCGGTGGCAGCATCGAAAGTACCGACATGGCCATCGTCTGGTTCCAACTGATCGTATCGGTCACATCGAGCGACATTCGCAAGGCCAACGAGACCGGATACTTACGTACGCTGCTGATATAGATCAGTGCATTGAGGAAATCGTTCCAACGCCACACGAACTGGAAGATGATCACCGAGATGATAGCCGGTTTAGTCAACGGTAGGATGATTTCATAGAGGATGCGAAAACTGTTGCATCCGTCGATACGCGCCGATTCATCCAATTCACGTGGAATCGAACGGACGTACTGGACCAACATGAAGATGAAGAACGAGTAGGTCGCGAAAGCCGCTGGGATTATGAACGGCAGGTAGGTGTTGAGCCAACCCAGGGAGTTGAACACCATGTACCGGGGGATGATGACGACCTCGTTAGGCAACATCAAGGAGGCGATCACCAATGCGAAGAGGACCTTCTTACCCCGGAACCTGAACCGGGCGAATCCATAAGCCACCAGCAGGCTGGAGATGACGGTGAATACAACCGTTGGCACTACCAACATGAACGTATTGGAGAAATACAGGCTGAACGAGTACTGGCCGCTTCCGCGCCATCCGTCGGCATATCCGTTCCACATGATCTCTTTGGGCAACAGTCCGATCGAGCTGAATATCTCGTTGTTTGTCTTGAAGGAGGCGCTGATCATCCATAAGAGCGGATAGACCATGAGGATTCCGATTATCGCAAGGAAAATGTAGCTGATGGTTATTTTTGTCGTTTTCTTGAATCTTGCCATGTGCATTAGAATTCACCTCCATCCTCATAATAGGTCCAGTACGGCGACGATTTAAATGTCAGCGCGGTGAAGCCCATGATGATGGAAAATAGAACCCAGGATTGTGCCGATGCATATCCCATCTTCAAATAAGTGAACGCATTCTCGTACAGCATCACCCCATACAGATACGTACTGTTCAGCGGGCCGCCCTGGGTTATGAGGTACGGTGCGTTGAATTCCTTGAAGGCGTTGATCATCTGCATGATCAGGTTGAAGAAAATCACCGGCGAGAGCATGGGAAGGGTGATTTTTGTGAATGTCTTGATGCGACCGGCTCCATCGACCCGTGCCGCTTCATACAACTCTTGCGGGATATTTTTCAGACCTGCGAGGAACAGAACCATGGAAGATCCGAACTGCCATACAACAAGCAGTCCCATGGTTCCCAGGGCGAGGTTTGGACTTCCCAACCAATCCAAGGACCCGATACCTATCGAATTGAGGAAGGAGTTGACCGTTCCATTTCGGCTGAACAGAAACCGCCAGAGTATGCTGATGGCTACCGATCCACCTAAAATGGAGGGAAGGTAATAGATGGTCCTGAAAAAATTGATGAACTTGAGCTTCATGTTGAGCACCATCGCAATGAACAACGCGAAGATCAACTTGCCGGGAACTGCCATCAACACATACAAAACTGTCGCTTTCAGCGATGTCCAGAAGAGTCTGTCGCTGGTGAACATGCGCTTGTAGTTGTCCAAACCCACGAACTTCATCGGACGCAGAATGGAGAAGTCGGTGAACGAATAGACGAACGAAGCCAGGAATGGATAGAGCTGGAATGCAAGGAACCCGATGATCCAAGGCAGAATGTACAGGTATCCTGCCCTCTGGTCATCCGCACGGTATTTCAGCTGTCGTGTGGGTCGGCGATGTCTCATGGCAATCCCTTTTATAAAGTCGGGCAGGTTTTCATGTCCTCTGCCCGACTGTGAATGAACGAAACAATACTATTGGATAGTCTTGGCCAAAGCCGAAAGCTCCCGCATGTATGCATCGGTTGCTTGTGCGGGTGTCATTTTCGCATAGCCCACCTGCTGTACAAAGTCCTTTGTCAAGGCAATCACTTCCGGATTCAAACTCGGTCCGTTCTCGGCGGCCCCAACTCC
Organism: Spirochaetae bacterium HGW-Spirochaetae-2; assembly: GCA_002839355.1. Taxonomy (GTDB): domain Bacteria; phylum Spirochaetota; class Spirochaetia; order Sphaerochaetales; family Sphaerochaetaceae; genus UBA8525. Next base: position 6,015 of record PGXW01000034.1, on the reverse strand, counting down.
AGTAAGTGCTTGCGAAACCATATCGGAAACCACCTGTGGAATGACATTGTCCGCAACAAGGATGTTCTTTGCCTTGGAATTTGTCGGGATTCCCCTGGTATCCTTCAGTATTCGGATCGCCTCCTCGTCATTCAGGAAGAAGTTGATGAATTCAGCTGCCGCTTCCTTGTTGGGACTTTGCTTGTAGACGGTGAGGAACATGGATGGTGTGACGAGGATCCCGGGGTCCTTGGCATTTTTAGCCACCGGATAACGCATCGAGGCAACGGTGAAATTGCTGGCTTTAGCAATTCCCGGAATCAAGGATGAACTGGTCGGGAAAATACCGAAGTTCTCGTTCAGCCAATTCGGATTCTGGTCCGCATATACGGTTTCGTACAATACACCTTCGTTGAACGGGGGTACGGTACCGGTTTTGACCATGGTGTCGATATATGCGAATATCTGCAACATCTCGTTTCTGGAGAATCCCAATTCGTAGTTGTCCAAGAGCAGAGTATTGCCATTGATTTGCTTGAGCATCGTCTTGATCAGATATACCCAGTGTTCCGCGTTGTTGTACATGAGATACTTTGTCTTATCGGCTGCCTGGACCTTTTTCCCCATCTCTATGACGGTCTCCCATGTCCATTCATCGCTGGACTTGACGCCATATTTTTCCAGGAACCGTGTGTTGTACAGATACCCCATGCCATTCAGTCCTACCGGAAGCCCAATCAAGTAATCGTCCTTACCACCATAGATATTGGCGAAGGTAAGGTCGAATCCACTTTGGTCGATTGCCCCGGTGAGGGTATTCATATTCACAAACGGTGCACCCTGGTTCATGAGATCGCTCACCCACTTGTAGTCGACAGTGATGATATCGGGAGCGGTCCTTCCGGCCAATTGGGTCAACAACTTCTGGTAGAAATTGCTGAAAGCCCCATACTCACCTTCGATGGTGATGTTCGGATTGCGCTGCTGGTACAATTCGATCGCTTCCAAAGTCGCCTGGTGTCGGGTGTCGGCTCCCCACCAAGAGAACCGTAATGCTATGGGTTTGTCGGCTGCCGGTTGGGCTTCCTTGCCACCTGCGGCAAAAATTGCCGGCATGCTGATTACCAGCACAAGAAGCGAAACGGCCAGTATCGAAAAGATTCGATGTTGTTTCATAAAAATCCTCCTTATTAGAATTTCCTATCTCATGGTAACATTGGAATATAGCGAACGGTACCGACAAAGATATTGGAAAGCATGCAAGTGTACGGAACCATATTGTGCACAAGTGAAGAAAGGTAACATTTGTTCATGTATACATCGAACAGTTCACATAGTTGCCAATCCTTCATATTACCAGAAATTTGGTCCGATTGTCTGGAATCATGGCGTATGATACTGTTGTGTGACGGAGGGAGGGCGGTGTCATGCATTCATTGGTGATTGTCGATGATGAATTCGAGATCCGCAACGGATTGAACAACTACTTTCCGTGGGAAGAGCTGGGATTCCATGTCTCTGGTGTGTTCGCAGATGGAGAGTCTGCTATAGACCATATATCGTACACTCCTGTCGATGTGCTGTTGACCGACATACGCATGCCAAGCATGGACGGACTCGAACTCATCAGGAGAATCAGACAGATTTCTTCTAGGACTATTTGCCTTATCCTCAGTGGACATAAGGATTTCGAATATGCCCGACAGGGAATCGACCTCGGTGTGCGGCATTTTATCGTCAAGCCAACAAAATATGGACAATTGGCTGAAATCTTCACATCGGTCGGCGCCGAATTATTGGCAAGGGAAGATCCATCCGTACCGCAGCAGCCATATTCTCCATCGGATTCGCAGCCGGGATCCCCCAAAGATGAAGTTCGATCGGGTACCGAAGAACAATCCCTGATAATCGGTGCAGTCAAACGCTATATAGATACCCATCTGGCCGAGGCGACTTTGGAACGTGCAGCAGATTCCGTCAGGCTCAATCCAAATTACTTGAGCACGTATTTCCATACTCATACGAAACAATTGTTTGGCGAGTATCTGGCTACAAGGCGGATGTCGGAAGCCCGGCGACTTCTATTGGATACGTCAATGCGTATCAACGAAATCGCCGAGGCTGTCGGATATTCTAATGCCACGAGCTTTTCACGGGCCTTTCGCCTCCAGCATGGCATCAGCCCGAAAGAATGGCGTGTACGGAATGGATTGAAGCAATGAGGAAAAGGTTCTTTCTGCATCACCTCCTGCTCTTCATGGTTCCGGTGATGATTCCAGTCCTTTTACTCGGAATCCTTTCGGGATACATCATGAATCGGCAGGTACGGCAGGAAATCGACTTGCGAAATATCGAGAAGGTAAGCTCGTATGCCTTGAAAACCGAAGCTCTTATTAGCGATCTGGAACAGATCAATGTCAGCTTGAGCCATAATCCCACCATAACCGTACGCCTCAAGAGCGTCTTGTCCCGTTCCAGCAAGGGCATATCGGGAGCCGATTATGAAATTGTGAACGCAATCATCGACCTGCTGTACAGCTCTACCAACTATAATGTGAACGTTGCCTCCCTGTATGTGTATCTCACCAATAGCAGCGGACAATTCATATCGAGTACCAACAGATTCAGTAGCCTTTCCTTCTTCCAAGACATCGACTGGTACGACAGTTACCTCGAACACAAGGACAAGCCGGAACTTGTGTGGACCGAATTCCGTAATATTCGCCCCTTCAGTTTCCAAGAAGATCCGATCCGGGTGTTGACCATTTATCGGAAGATTTTCTCTTCTGGAAAATCGGATTCTGATGGGGTCTTGGTGTTGAATGTCCATGCACAACAAATCAATCGCTCCCTAGCCGATCTTGTAGCCAACGAGCGGGAGTTGTTGTTGGTTGCCGGCTCGGACGGGCAGCTGATTTTCCACAGTTCCAAGGAACCGGTGAAAATCGTGTGGGATGGAAACATAGCGACGGTCGATGGCATCCAGTTCCGATCATATGCGGTACCGAGCGAACTGCAACCGTGGGAATACCACCTGCTAATACCCCAAAGCGATGTGTATGTCGTCCCGAATGTGTTGTCCCGTCTGACGTTAATACTGGTGCTGGTAACACTGTTGGTCGGGCTGATGATCTCATACTATGTAGCCAACCGCAATTATGGTGAGATCCGGAGTATTGTGGAGACGATAGATAATGCGAAGGCTGGCAAGGATCTTCCCAAACTCCCCTCCGAGCACAGGGATGTGTATGGGTTCATCGTCCGCAACCTGATTGCCTCATTCCTACGCAACGATTACCTGAGTGTGCAGCTTTCCGAACGGCGATATCATATGCGCACGCTCGAGTTGCTTGCCTTGCAATCGCAGCTCAATCCCCACTTTTTGTTCAACACCATGGAAACCATCTACTGGCGTACCATGGCACTCACGGGAAAGCCCAACGAAGCGACATCGATGATTGAAAACCTCTCCGACATCCTCCGTTATGCGTTGGATTCCGAGGAGTCGCTGGTTCCTTTTCAAGAAGAAGTCGTAATTACCCGCTCGTACTTGGATATACAACGGTTCCGCTACAAAGATGCCTTCACCGTGGTCTGGCAGATTCCATCTACGGTCGAGCATGTCCGGGTCATGAAGTTGTTGCTGCAACCGATTGTGGAGAACAGCATATACCATGGGATACGCGGTTTGGAGCGTCCTGCACAGATCACCATACAGGTGAAGGAACGGGATTCCCATATCAGGATAGCGGTAATCGACAATGGTCGGGGGATGGATGCGATCCGGCTCCAACAATTGCGTAAGGAGCTGAAGAATCCTCCTGTGGAAAAGGCCAACCATATCGGTCTTGCCAACACCAGCAAGCGCTTGCAGCTGCAATATGGTAGCGCCTACGGCTTGCAGGTGCACAGCCACGAAGGGCTCGGCACCTGTGTTGTGATGCGAATTCCAAGTACCAGGTACGAAAAGTAGGTACCTGGCACCAACTTTGGTTTTTGTATGCAAAATTGAATAATGGTGCCAGGCACGTTAGGTGAAGCAAAATCGGATTTCGCAGCGTGTTTCTCATGGAGGGTTAAAAAACCATGGGAAGAAACCGCAACCACCAACGACCGGGACTGTTGTTCCACGTAACCCAACGGGGAAACAATCGCAATGACATCTACCAGACAGATGCGGAGAAAACGCTCCTGACCCAGATATTGGGGAAATATGCCAAAGAGTTCGATGTCCGTATCCTGTATTATACGATCCTCAACAACCACTACCACCTCTTGGTCGAAACGGGCAATCAGCCGATATCGCATTTTTTCATGGCGGCGAATGTCAAGTTCTCAAGATACTACAACCGCAAGTATGAACGTACCGGCACCATCTACGATGGTCGATACAAGTGGTTTGAGGTATGTGACCAACAGTATCTCATGAATATCATCGGATACATTGCATGGAATCCCGTGAAGGCCGGGTTGTGTATACGGCCACACGAATACCGGTGGTCTTCGCATCATGAATTCCTATCCCGCGATGCCCACGGAATCACCGATTTCGATACCCTGTTCGATTTGATCGGTTCCGACAGGAACACCGCGTTGGCCAATTACGCGTTCAAATTGCAGGAAAAGACGTCGCGCTACGACTGGAGGGGCTGTCTTGCGAAGGATGAACAGCTCAGGACACCAACCCAGATTCTGCACGAAGAGTTCGAACGGTACTGCAATGACCACCGGTTGTCCGGTGCCATGCAAGATTTCATCCGTTCGGGCAACTGCCCGCCGGAACTGAAGTGGTACCGCAATGAGTTTCTCCTTTCCATGCGGGAAAAGTGTATCGCCGACAAGGCAATCAACCGTTTTCTCTCGCTAAGGAAAAAGACGATGCGTAAGGATTACCGAGCATAGATACCGTTTATATTGCTTGTTGATAGTATCATTTGATGCTATCATGAAGGTATGAAACCGCCATATCGGATTACAAGCCACATGTTGGACCTGTACGGAAAAATCAAGGAGAGTCTCGGCGTGTGCAAAGGATTGCTCCTTGCCGAACCCGATACCAAGCTACGAAGGCAGAATCGCATAAAGACGATCCAAGCGACCTTGGCAATAGAAGGCAACCAACTCACTCGCGACCAAGTTACGGCAATTATCAACAATAAAAGGGTTATTGGGCCTAAGAACGACATTACTGAGGTCGAAAATGCCATAAAAGTCTATGAACATGTATGGTCGTATGATCCTTATAACTCTTCCGATTTGCTGAAGGCACATGCGCGTATGCTCCATGGCTTGGCTGACCAACCGGGCATTTTTCGAAATTCACAAGTCGGCATAGCAAACGGAAACACAATAACCCATATCGCTCCTCCAGCCGAACGTGTTCCCCAACTGATGCACGATCTCTTCGAGTATCTTTTACACGACGACGATCTGCCGATTATCAAGAGTTGCGTTTTTCACTATGAAATCGAATTCATCCATCCTTTTGAGGATGGGAATGGGAGAATGGGAAGATTGTGGCAGACGTTGTTGTTGATGAAAGTCGATCCGATCTTCGCTTATGTACCAATCGAATCGATGATCCTCGAACGCCAACAGTCGTATTATGATGCATTGGTGGCATCAGACCGGAGCGGAGAGTCAACACCGTTCATAGAATTCATGTTGTCGATCATCCAAACCACCCTAGCAGATCTTGTCGATGACACCAAAGCTGTGCCAAACGATTACCAACAGAGGAAAAACCACCTGATTGCCCACTTGGACACATGGTTCGATAGAAAAACCTACATGGAGCTGTGCAAGGGGATTTCCACCGCGACCGCCAGCCGAGACCTCAACCGCATGGTTTCGGAAGGCCTTCTGAAAATACAGGGGTCCGGCAGGATGCGAAAATACCACGTATGAACCTGGTACCAAATTTCAATTTTGTATGCAAAATCACTACTGTCCGGTTAACTTTATGAGGACCACGAATAACTGAATGAATTGCATGGAGTTAGCGTCGGTTTTCACTTTTATCGATTTGAAGTAGCC
>PGXW01000033.1 GCA_002839355.1 Spirochaetae bacterium HGW-Spirochaetae-2 | reverse complement strand
TATTTGGAGAGCAGCATCGCCACTTCCTGGAGAAACCTGTTCTCGTCGTACCCCTTGTTCCCCAACAATTCATCGAACCGGTTGAGCAGGTTCTCCTTGAGTTTCGTCTCCAGCGTTCCCGCATTCGCCTCCACGGCATCCAAACCTTCAGCCAACCGGGCACCCAACCGCAAGAGGTCTTGGCGTGTCGCCTCACCTTCACGTTCCTTGGAGCTCCGATAATCGACCAAAGCCTTGTCCAACAGTGAAAAGAGTGGTTCCTCGTACTTGGAGACGTCGGTCTCCCGCAATGCGACCAACACTCCCTCCGCATTCAGGTAATCCCCCAGTGTCGGGGCGGCCACCAATTGTGCCGCGTCACCGATCTGTTCGAATGCCATCCGATACCGTTCGACCGCGGCGACATCGACATGCAAGGCCAAGTCGGTGCTCATCTGCTTGAACCTGATACCCAACTCCACATGCCCGCGGGAAACGACTTGCTTGATCCTCGCATCGATTTCCTGCTCAAAACGTGAAAGACTGTTCGGAATCGCATGGTTGATCTCGAGATAGCGGTTGTTGTAGGACTTCACCTCCACACCCATGAGAAAATTGTCGGTCAACTCTTCCGCATACCCATACCCTGTCATGCTCAACATCTTCAACTCCTTCTCACGTCGGCGATCCGTCTCGCCAAACCGCTATTGTTTCCTGCTCCCATCGTAATGCAGACATCCCCCGGACGCAACAACTTGGCGACATCCGATACCAAGGTCTCCTCGTCTCCATAAAGCCGACCACCAGCGGCAGCGGCAAGTTCACCGGCTATGGCTTGCCCATCTTCCATATTCCCGTCATGCCGCGCCGAAGCGTACACCGGTCGGACAACCAACACATCGGATTGTCGCAACGCATCCGCGAATCCATCGAAAAAAGTTCGGGTGCGTGACACCGTATGGGGAAAGAAGATGGTAACCAGCCGGCGTTCGGGATAGGTGGCACGCAGGCTCGCGAACGATGTGGAAATTTCCGTCGGATGATGCGCATAGTCGTCGACGTACACCACACCACGTTCCTGCAGGATCGTCTCCAGACGTCCTGCGCAACCGGGAAAGGTGGAGGCCTCACCAAGTAGTGCAGGCAATACGGGATCGGAGGCCAATGTTTCCATATCGACGGGAAGCCCCATTTCACGCAAAACAAGTGACGCGCCGAAAATCGCCGCTCCGACGATATCGAGACAGAGGGGAACCGAAGCCAACCGACAGTGGAAATGGCCATCCAAGGGCTCCAAGGAATAGGAGCTTTCCTGTGGACCATCCTCATGGCTGGAAATCCTGAACATGCTCGAAGGATTTGTGCCGAAGGTTGTAAACGACAATTTCGGTCGGGCCGTCCGTATCCAACTTGCCAGGTTACGGGAATACTCGGAATCGATCCCGCACACGACGAAGGCGTCCTGCGGTAGGCCCATGACCAGGTGTTTGAAGGAATCGAGTGTCTGTCGCACGTCGGCAAACCAGTCGGGGTGATCATGCTCGATAGTTGTGATCAGGACTCCCCGGAACCGATATGTCAGGAAATGGTCCCGATACTCGCAGGATTCGAGGATTGCGATCTCGTCTCCATTCGGCATGCGACCGATCGGCTCGCCTTGGATTCGGGATCCGTAGATCGCGAAGTATGGCAATCCCGTTTTTCGGAGAATCCAGTCGAGGCATCCCGAAGTGGTCGTCTTGCCGTGGGTTCCCGCCACACCGAATGTGCCGACGTTTTTGCTGATCTCCGACAAGAAAGCGGGATAACTGTAGACCGGCAACCCCAAACCGACCGCACGTGCCAGCTGTGGACAACCGGTGGTATCATAGGCTGCCGAATGGATGACCAAATCGGTATCGCTTGGCAACGCATCGGCTGAAAAGGTCGCGACCCACCCGATACCTGCCGCGGCGAGGACCACATCGGTGGAGAATTGTTCAGGAACATCGGACCCGTGGATATGGGCACCGAATTGCGAGAGCAGGCACGCGAGGGACGCCATTCCGGTGCCCTTGATGCCGACAAGGAATATCTCTTTACCCCGCAACCGGGTGAAAAAACCCATGAACCTCTCCGCTGGCTAAAAAAAAGACTGCCTTGGAATGACAGTCTCTTTCAAGCGTGTATATGTTGTTATTTTGCGTGCTTGAGAGCCGCGTTACACTGCTTACAAACCATTGTCTTGGCTCCGTCAAGCGATTGCTCGTACATAACCTTGATCGCAGTCCTTTTACAAACCGGACAATCTCCCGGCTCCTCTATGTGCTTTAGCCATGAACCTCTCCTTGCGAATGAAAATCGATACGGTATGACTATAGTGAGCAAGGAAAAGATTGTCAAGCGTTACATACCCCAAGTCAATCCTGCGGAAATTGCGACAGCCTCGGTATCCAAGGGAATCTCGACACCGAGATCTATTCCCATATTCCCGATTCGACCGCCGGCTCCGAAGGTCAGGCTTCCGGTTCCGGACAATCCGAAAAGGGCCTGGCCGGCTGGCCTGTGCTCCGCATAGCCGGTTCTCAACGCGGCCCACAAGTTGCTGAGGAACTGCACCTTGCCTTCTAGGCCGAAACGAACGGCCCGCTTGTCGGAATCCCCCAGGTCGGTGACATCGAAGACACCATTGACCACCAACCTGTTCAATTCGTTGTTCCTGTCGAACACAGGAGATGTGAACGCGAGGCCGATCGCGGCGCCGTTGAACACATCTGCACCATCAAGGATCAATTCATTCGTCTCGTAGTCCAGGTTGAACAGTGAATTGGTGAGTAATCCGATCGATACCCATTGGTAGGACAGCAGCAATCCCACACCCGAGGAGAAGAATTGTCCGTCGGAACTTTTGCGGTCATATCGCTCCAAGTACGTCCTGGTGATATAGTCGGCGACCGCACTGCCTTCGCGGATAACCACATCCCGTTGGGTCCTGTTGCCTCCCCGCGCGAACAAACCGACCGATATGTGCTCCCATCCGTACGCCGCGGTCATTTGGATACGCGAATCGTTGTACGCGGTGAATGCCTTGGAATTCGCTTCGTTCAGCTCCAGGGGCTCCTGATCCAATACATTGCCCAAACCCAGGGACAAGGCGACATATCGGTTGCTGAACAACATCTCGAATGCAGTCGCAGGCCGCTGGATCCATGGTATCGGATCGTTTGCCTCGGGACTCCCGACAATCAGCTCGCCATAGCGCGCACCGATCCTGAACAACGGCTCCTCCCGCCGAAACAGCGCCGCAGGGTTTCTGTGGAAGGACCCGTTCACCTCCGACAAGGCGATACCGGCCGAACCCATCGCCAACGAGCGCAAGTCTGAATACCGTGCGATCGTATCGGTATCGTCGATCGCGGCGAACAAGGGAGAAGCAAGGCATAGGCCGCTCAAAAGGAGTATCGTATATCGGATCCGGTGCAACTTTCCCAATGGAGACCTCCTACGATTCATCATACGCTATTGCAAGGAAACAATCCAATCGCTCGCCCACCTTCTGGGCAACAGAAGTCGAATGTTCCAGGTTCTTGGCCAAATCCTCGACAAAGGATCCGATGGAGCGGAACCCTTCCTTCCCCCGATTCTCCCGAAGACTCCTCAGCAGCGAGAACAACCGTTTTTCCAATTTGGCGCGCGCAACTCCATCGACATTCGGAAGGGGAGCCATACAAACCGAAACGAGAACCTGCAGCGTTTCCTCGACAGTCGAGCAAACGGCGGCTTCCAAGGTTTCGACTTGTTCCTGCAACAGATGCAGGCTCTGGCCCAACAGGATATCGGCTTGGGGCAACCGGTCCAGCACAACACCGCCAATGAACCGGAACGGCTCCACATGTTGCGGCTCCTTGAACACCACCGAGGTCAGCGCATCGAGACGCTCCATCCAGGGCAACCGGTCCAAACCTTCCCCAACGGGAAGATGCAAGGATGCCGGTTTGCCGGTGATGAAGACCTGTTCGATGTTCCGCTTGCCCCCAGAGCCCTGACGACCACCTTGGTTCCGCTTCGCAACCGGTATGACCGTGACAGGATCATGCCTGGCACGCAGCAATTCATGGATCCTGTTCGCATCGACAATTCCGGAACTTGGGTAGGTCACCACGATATGGCGCGCATCGATATTTGCGAAGAGGTGGATGAAAGCCGCATCGGCATGCTTCAGCGAGCAGTATGGACTGTGGGTGCGCTTCCAGTCAGTCCGGATACCCGCCTTGTCCAGCAGGTTTCCCGCTTGGTCGCGTGCATCCGAGGGCAGGATATCGTCCCACACGGTTATCGAGTTGAGCAAATGGTAGGTACTGCCGTATTGGTGGACTGTCGCCGGAGGATCGAGAAAGCAGATATCGGCACGATACCGTTTCACGAATTCGGAAGCCTCGCACAGATGCATCTCACCCTTAGGAAGATCGGCATCGGGCAATACTGGAGCCCGAAGCATGCAACTGTCGAAAATCCGGGCTCGTCCGCCCCCTCCAGGGGAGGAGAATCGCTTGTGGTACGCTGTGAACGATCCCAAGGTATTCGCTTTCCTGGAAGCTTCGTACAGGATTGAGACGAGGATAACCGCCTTCTCCGTGGCAGAGATTTTCCTATGGATCCAGCTTTCCTCGATTTCTTCCCTCACCGCATCGAGAAACCGAGCGTTCGCGCCGGTAAAGAACAATCGTTCCCTGTCGCCATCATATGAGTTGTCGTCCACAGGGGCGTAATGCCGGCTGAGGAACGCCCTGGAGAGTCCTCCCCCAGTCTTGGCGGCGTACAAACCCTGCAGGTTGAGCAGGGACAGATAGGCGTCGATTCCACCCATTTCGACAAACATTGGCAGCAGGTCATCCGAGCCCAAGCCGAGATACACGCGGTTGGTGATGTAGGAAAACGGTTCGAGATCGCTGGCAAACACCTCCATGCCCATGCTCCGGGCTATGCGGGACACGGTTCCGGAACCGCAAAAAGGATCGACGAACACCGCATTTCCCCGCTTCGGGACCAGCGACGACAGGAGTATACGCAACTGTTCGGCAATTGGACGCTTGCTGCCGATCATCGAGATCAACTGGTCTGTTTCGTACTTTGGAAATGCGAGTGCCACACCACCGCTCCTTGTCGTATCCCGCCTTGTAAAACTACATGAACATTGGTACCATACTGATGAAAAGGGTACCCCATGAAAAGACTATCAGTGTTATGGACAAAAGACAAGGTTCGTTCTGAATGCAGGTTCCATGGAAATTCCGATCCTTTGGTCGCAATTGTATCCTTTTCCTCGACAACTTGTACCGAAGGATCCATCTTTATCGCTGTCGAGGGACTGCATGCGGATGGACACGCGTACATACCCGAGGCGATCGAACGCGGAGCTGTGGTTGTGGTCCACTCGGCTCGACTCGCCCGTTACCAAAGCGATATCCTCTACATACGGCACCCCAATCCGAGAAGGATCGCCTCGTTGTTCGCCCATGCATTGGCCTTGCCGTTGCCACAATCCATACTCGGGGTGACCGGTACCGACGGCAAATCGACCACGTGCGAATTCCTTTGGAAACTGCTGAACGATCTCGGAATCCGGTGCGGTCTGTTGTCGACCGTTTCATTCGATGACGGTACTGGACATCGAATAAGCCCCTATCGACAAAGTACCCCGGAAGTCCCCGAGTTGTATGCATTTCTCCGTGCATGTAGTGAAAACGGCCTTTCCACGGTAGTCTTGGAGGCAACCAGCCATGGACTGTCCGATACGGGAGCTCGTCTTGCGGACATATCCTTTGCAGGCGCGGTATATACGAGTCTCACCAGCGAGCACTTGGAGTTCCACAAGAGCCTGGAGCAGTACATCGAGGCAAAGATGAATCTTGCCCGGCAAGTGGCCGCCGGCGGATGGATCGTACTTCCCAAGACATTTCCGTACCGGGGGTGGGTGGCTTCGGCCTCCCCTTCCGACGTTCCCCTATACCTCCACGCCCTCGACGAGGACCATGACGGGACAGCACTCTGTGCCGCCACATTGGAGTCTTCGTTGGAAAGCCGGAGCATCACGGTTTCAACCCCGACCGATGATCCCGCCACGGTCCGCCTTCCCTATGGGCCCTCCTGTTTTTCTGAAAACGCACTTGGCGCCATGTTGGCGGCACACCTGGTGACAAGACAACCGTTGGCGAATATCGCCGCGGTCGCGAATACGTTCGGACGTGTTCCCGGAAGATTCGAAATCGTTCGCACCAACGAACCGTGTACGATCCTGATAGACTTTGCCCATACGGCGGATGCCTTCGAACGTCTGTTCTCCCATGTACGCTCGAGTCACCCCGAAGGACGCCTGGTCGCGGTGTTCGGGGCAGCGGGAGAACGTGACAGCAGCAAACGGCTACCCATGGGCAGGGCTGCCGGACGTTGGTGCGACGTGGTTTTTTTGACAGACGAGGATCCACGGAAGGAAAACGCCGCACAGATCCTCGCCGATTTGCAGCAGGGAATCGAGTCGGCGCAAACCTCCACACGCATCATCCGCATACATGACCGAAGATGCGCCATCCGATCGGCGTTGGACCTCTGCGACCGTGTGGAGGATGTCTTGCTGTTGCTGGGCAAAGGCCATGAAAGCAGTATCCAATATCCCGATGGACCGCAACCGTGGAATGAACGCAAGGTCGTAGAGGAATTGCTTGCACAGAGGAGTCCCGCCAATGCATGAGTCACGACGGGTTGCGGTACTATTCGGTGGACAATCGGTCGAGCATGTCGTCTCGTGCAGGTCGGGTGCGACCATGTGCGAACAGCTTGCGGCTTGTGGACATACCGTGGTCCCGATCGGTATAAGCCGGGAGGGGCGTTGGTCGTTGCACACATACCGACCTGAGGATGCGGGGCACCCCCTTTCCGCCGAGTTTCTGGAAGATCGGGAAATCGTTGTCATACCGGGTAATGGTCTGTACCACGTGAGGCAACGCACCGCATTGCCCGTCGATATCTGCTTTCCGGTCACACACGGGACCGGTGGTGAGGACGGACTATTGCAAAGCCTTCTTGAGCTGGCACATCTGCCCTATGTGGGATGCGATCCGGCAGCATCTTCGATCGGTATGCACAAATACACCGCGAAGCTTTTCGCACGGGACCATGGCGTTCCGGCATTGCCGTCGATCCGGATCGCAAAGGAATGTATCGACCGCATCACATCCATCGGTGGGCAAGAGTTCACTACCTTGTATACACGGATCACAACGGATTTGGGGATGTCGATCATATTGAAACCGGAAGATGGAGGGTCCTCAGTGGGGGTACAGGTGGTGGATCCATTGGATCCGACGGTCTTGCTCGATGCGCTGCGTTCGTCGTCCCGATTCACCAGGACGGTGTTGGCGGAACCCTTGGTGAAGGATCCCCTGGAACTCGAATGTGCCCTTGTCGAGCGCAATGGTATTCTCGAGTCAAGTCTTCCGGGCCTGGTGATGGATCCGACGGAGACCCATAACCGGTTTCTCACCTATGAACAGAAATACCTTGGAACCAATTGCGCCTACATGCAGTTGCCGGCCCCAATCGCACCCGAATTGGCAAACCGGATCAAACACATGGCGCTTGCCATCGGACAGGCGATCGGAGTGGAAGGATATGCCCGGGTGGATTTCCTCTACTGCGCCGAAACCGGCCGGATATGGTTCAATGAGATCAATACCCTACCTGGAATGACCGCACAGAGCCATTTCCCGATTTTGGTTGCGTCGATAGGATACGATTGGCCAGCTTTGGTCGATACCTTGTTGACAGCGGGATTCGAACGGCAACGCAAACGGTCCTCCCTGGCGTTCACGGCGGTGGAGTAGCCGATGCAACCGGTATGGTTCCACGTCGACATGGATGCCTTCTACGCATCGGTAGAACAACGTGACAATCCCGAATTCCAAGGAAAACCGGTGATTGTAGGTGGTCTGGGAAACCGTGGGGTTGTCTCTGCCTGTTCCTATGAGGCGAGGGTATTCGGCGTCCATTCGGCAATGCCCATGTATCAGGCGAAACGGCTCTGTCCGCAAGCACAGTTCGTGCCCGGACGCATGGAACGGTATAGTGAGGTGAGCCGACAAATCGTCGCCATTCTCCAGAGTTTCAGCCCTGTCGTACAACAGATTTCCATTGATGAGGCATTCCTGGATATGACGGGAACCGAACGTCTATTCGGGAAACCCCGCCAAGCGGCGATCCTGTTGAAGAACCGCGTGAGGAATGAGACGGCCCTGGTGATCAGTGTGGGAATCGGACCGACCCGTTTCATCGCGAAAATGGCAAGCGACTTCGACAAGCCCGATGGACTATGCCGGGTCTCCCCAGGCAAGGAGATTGCCTTTGTCGATGCGGTCGGCCTGCGCAAGCTCTGGGGAATCGGAGACAGCACACTCTCTGCCTTGGCGAAACATTCGATTACGACTGTCGCCCAACTGCGGGAATATTCGGTGGAACATCTCCAACGGCTGTTTGGGGAGGCGGCCGGATCGTACTTGCACAAGGTAAGCCATGGCATCGACCCGGGAATACACACAGGAGTCACAAAATCGCGTTCGATCAGCACCGAAATGACCTTTCCTGTCGATATAACCGATGTCGATATCCTCGAGCAGAACCTGCTTGGAATGAGCCATGAGGTCATGTTCCGGGCTATCGAGGAGCAGGTGACCGCTCCAACTGTCGCAATCAAACTGCGTTTCAGCGATTTTTCCACTATTAGTGCCCAGACGACTCCCAACAAACCGATCTATTCGGCGGAGCAGGTCTACTCGTTGGCCAAGGAACTGTTGCATGACCGGTGGAAACCGTTCCAACCGGTTCGCCTGCTCGGTGTCGGGTTGCACAACGTGTCCTCGACAAGTACCGCCCCACAGCAGCAGGAGTTGTTCGACAATCCCTTCAAGCGGAAACGCGACTTGGAGAGGACGATCCTGACCTTGCGCTCGAAAGGCCGGGCGTTGCAGAAGGCCAGCCTCCTCGATACGCACGAACCGGGGCAACAGTAGCATTCCAAATCCCCTACTCCCCTTGCAGGGGGTGCCCAATGGTGCTAAAGTACCGAGTGATCAAATGTGGGGAGGATGTTCCACCATGGGGCTGCACATTGTACTTTTCGAACCCGAAATTCCTCAGAATACCGGCAATATCGCCCGCACATGTGCTGCATTGGGGGCAACCCTGCATCTCGTCCACCCCCTCGGATTCACCATCACGGACAGGCAGCTGAAACGGGCCGGGCTCGATTATTGGCACATGCTGGACATACGCCATCATGACAGCATCGCCGCATTCCTCGATGCCCATACCGACGCTCCGTTGTGGTTCTTCACCACCAAAGCCAAACACACCTATGCCGACGTCACCTATGGCGATACGGCATACCTGGTCTTCGGCAGGGAATCGGCAGGCATCGACGAATCGATTCTGGTCGAATACCCTTCCCGATGCATCCGAATTCCCATGCGGCACGAAGCCCGGTCATTGAATCTATCCAACAGTGTCGCTGTGGGTGCATATGAGTTCGAACGGCAACAACAGTTCTCGGGCCTTTCGGCCGAAGGCGACTTGCATCGCCTCGTCTGGCCATCGGCAACCCAGGCACAATAAGGAGTATCACATGAAGACAATGGGGTTTATCGGATGCGGAAACATGGGTGGAGCGATTATCCGCAGTGTCGCTCCCGCGAAGAAGTGGCAAGTATTGGTCCATGATGTATTGGAAGAAACCGCCCGGGCCTTGGCCAGTGAAACCGGTGCCGAATACGCTCCCCTGGACGAGTTGTTGAAAACCTCCGATATCGTGGTGCTTGCGGTGAAACCCCAGATACTTCCCGACCTGTATGCCACCTTGCGTAAACACGCCGGCAAGCAGTGGATATCCATGGCTGCGGGCATCTCGCTCGAAACCCTGGCTGCCCAACTGCACACGGAGCAAGTGGTGCGGATCATGCCGAATATCGCGGCCTCGGTGAAAAAGGCGGTCACAGCCGTCACCCCTCATCCGAATGCCGACAAGACCCTGATAGACACCACCATGGAATTCGCCAACCTGTTCGGTGCGGCCCATAGGATTGACGAGAAGCATTTCGCGGCCTTTATCGGGGTATCCGGATCCGCGATCGCCACCACGTTCTCCTTTCTGCACGGCATTGCGATGGGTGGGGTCCATGAAGGATTGCCGTATACCACCGCGCTCGCTCTCATACGGGATACGGTGGAGAGTGCCACCTCCCTTGTCCGGGAATCGAAGAAGCATCCCGAGGAATTGCTGACACAGGTGTGTTCTCCAGGCGGCCTGACAATCGAGACGATGCAGGTACTGTATGAGAATGGATTCATGGGCATTCTCATGGAATCGGTTGAAGCGGCAAGCCAGAAGGCATTGGAATTGGAACTGAAAGCCAAGACAGGCAATTGAAATACCAACGGGGAAACATATGATAGATCTGAAAGAGCTGAAAACCAGACGGGATGAGATCGCAGCGAATATCGCCAACAGGGGCATGCATGTGGATATCGACGCTATCATAGCGTTGCAGGAACAGCGTTCGGTTTTGTTGCAGGAGACCGAGGCACTCCGTTCGCGCAGGAACGAGAATGCGTCCAAGATGAAGGGAAAACTGGATGCCGATGCCCGCTCGGCACTCATCGCCGAAGGCAAAGCCCTGAAAGAGGAGATCGCGACCAAGGAATCGACCTTGGGCGAAATCGAATCCAATTACCTTACCCTTGCGAAGACCATTCCGAACTATGCCCATCCGCAGGCACCTGTCGGTAGCCTCGATACGGAGAACCTGGAGATTCGGAAGTGGGGAGAGCCAACCCGATTCCCCTTCGCACCTAAGGACCATGTCCAATTGGGCGAGACATTGGACTTGATCGACTTCGACACCGCCACACGTGTCTCGGGCCCGAAGTTCTACTATTTGAAGAACGAAGCAGTATTGCTCGAGTTGGCATTGGAGCGGTATGCCCTCGACATCCTGCGCAAACATGGGTTCACCCTCACCATTACCCCCGATATCGCACGCGAGGAAGTCCTGGAAGGTATCGGATTCAACCCCCGTGGCGAGGAGAGCAACATCTACACCATAGAGGGAACCGGTACATGCCTGGTGGGAACCGCAGAGATCACCCTGGGCGGCTACCATGCCGGCAAGATACTGTCAGAGAACGACTTGCCCATCCGCATGGCGGGGCTCTCGCACTGTTTCCGCAGGGAAGCGGGAGGGGCGGGACAGTATTCCAAGGGGTTGTACCGTGTCCACCAGTTCTCGAAGGTTGAAATGTTCATCTATTGCCTGCCGACCCAGTCGGAACAGATACACGACCAGTTGCTGGCGATCGAGGAAGAGATATTCCAAGGCCTCGAGATCCCCTACCATGTCGTGGACACCTGTACCGGAGACCTTGGCGCTCCCGCATACAGGAAGTTCGATATCGAGGCGTGGATGCCGGGCCGCGGAGAACAAGGCGAATATGGTGAAGTGACGAGCACCAGCAACTGCACCGACTACCAGGCACGCAGGTTGAATATCCGATACAAGGATTCGGCGGGACAGATCCAACACGTCCACCTGTTGAATGGAACTGCTATTGCCATATCACGGGCTATCGTCGCTATTCTTGAGAATTTCCAACGGAAAGACGGTTCGGTGGGTTTGCCGAAGGCACTGGTACCGTACATGGGCCTCTCGGAGATCCGCCGATAACACCAAGGAGGTCGATATGACCGTATCTGCCCTTTCCACCGATTTCTATGAACTGACCATGATGCAGGGGTATTTCCTCACCAGGAACAACCCCCGTGTGGTATTCGACATGTTCTACCGGACAAACCCGTTCAATGGTGGCTATGTGGTCTTCGCCGGCCTCAACGATCTGCTCAAGCGCATAGAACTCTTCTCGTTCAGCAAAGGGGATATCGATTACCTGCGCTCATTGCACAAGTTCGATGAAGCGTTCCTATCGTACCTAACCGATTTCCGTTTCGCCGGGACAATCCATGCCATGGCCGAGGGAACGGTGGCATTTCCCGGAGAACCCTTGATTCGTGTCGAGGCCACCATGATGGAGGCCCAGTTGATCGAGGGGATGCTCTTGAATACGATCAACTACCAATCGCTGATCGCGACCAAGGCCTCGCGCATGTACCAGGCTACCGGAGGTGGGCAGATCATGGAATTCGGTCTGCGCCGGGCACAGGGTCCCGACGGTGCGATCTCCGCTTCCCGTGCAGCTTTCATCGGGGGGTGCGCCGCGACCAGCAACACGCTCGCCGGCAAGATATTCGGCATTCCGGTCGCAGGAACCATGGCCCATTCCTGGGTCATGTCCTTCGAGTCCGAACTCGATTCCTTCAGGGCTTTCGCAGATATCTACCCGGACAACTCCGTGCTGCTGATCGATACGTACGATACGCTC
This sequence comes from Spirochaetae bacterium HGW-Spirochaetae-2, assembly GCA_002839355.1. Classification (GTDB taxonomy): domain Bacteria; phylum Spirochaetota; class Spirochaetia; order Sphaerochaetales; family Sphaerochaetaceae; genus UBA8525. The sequence goes on along the minus strand of PGXW01000033.1, from coordinate 22,795 downwards.
GGTTCCGGTATCGAGAATGCGATTGTCGTGGGTAAGGAGATGCAAGCGAAAGGGAAGCAGATCGGTGTCCGCATAGACAGCGGAGACTTGAGCTACCTGTCCCGGGAAATCAGGAAGAAGCTTGATCGCGCGGGACTGGAGGGTTGCCGGATATACGTTTCGAACGACCTGACCGAAGAGATTATCGAGACGTTGGTGCACGATGCCGTCCCGATCGACTCGTGGGGAATCGGCACCCATCTGGTGACCGGAGGATCGCAAAGTTCTCTCAATGGCGTCTACAAGCTGGCAGCCCGGCAACTGTCCGACGGCACATGGTTGCCGACCATGAAGATCAGCAACAGTTTTGAGAAGGCCACCAATCCCGGACGCAAGCAAGTCTGGCGCTTTGTCGATTCGGAGGGATCCTCCTTGGGAGACCTGATAGCACTGGACCATGAAGAGATCACCACGAAATCGGATATCATCCTCTACCACCCGTTCAACGAAGCCGATTACTTCACGCTCAAGCAATCGCGTTATGCTTCGGTCGCGCCTCTACTCCGTCTTGTCATGACCGATGGAACGAGAATCGCGAATGCACCGAAACTGGTGCATATACAACGGCATGTCAAGGAAAGCCTGGCGACCTTCCACGGCAGCTATAAGCGTATGATAAACCCACACTTCTACAAGGTCTCGTTGTCCAAGGAATTGAAGACGCTGAAGACCCAGTTGGCAATCGAAGGAAGAAGCAAGCTCAATAGGGATTGATGTATGCCAGGATTCCCGCGGCCAGCGTGTTCGCCATCCGGTCAAGCCATGTCTGTTGGGTCATCAGATAGGCATCGTCGCTATTGCTGATAAAACCGACCTCCACCAACACGGAAGGCACCTTGCTGGCATTGAGTACCCAGACATCCTGTTCCTTGACTCCCCGGTCACGTGCCTGGGGAAAACTTTTGGCCATCTGCTCCCGCATTGCGGTGGCGAACAACAGGTTCTCACGGTTCAACAACCGGTTCAACTCGCTTGCCGTCTGGTTCGCGAACCGCGCTATCGCCCAATCGGGAACTTGTGCATCGAGAAAACGAAGGCGCTTGTCGGTTTGCTTCACCAGGACCTCGAACCCGGACGGTTCTTCCGACGGTGAGGAGTTCGCATGGACCGAAACGAATACGATCGATTTCCCAACTCCGGGATTCAATTTTGCCGCCACATCGGCACGATCCTGCAAGGCCATATAGGTGTCGGAATCGCGGGTCAATACAACATCGATATCCGCACGGGCGGTACGGAGGATATCGGAAGTCCTTCGGACCAGATCCAAGGTGATTGCCTTTTCCTGCAGATAGACCGGCTCATCCCACTGCCAAGAGGCCGTCGCACCGGGATCGTGCCCACCATGCCCGGCATCGAGCACGACCGTTCCTATCGGCAATGAAAATGGGGAAACCTTCGATACGGTACCATAGAGGGAGCTGCCGACCAGGATGGCCACCATACAGAGGGCAATGACGGGTGCTCTACCACTCATAGGGTATCTCCAGGAGCCTTCCACTGTTCCACCAGTTGCTGGAAATCGGTCTTGTACAGCGCCAACCGTTTCTTCACCTCGGCATGCACATGGGCATCGGAATACTTGCCCGGACGTTTCGGATAGTTCTTCCCGTTCATTTGCCTGACCCCGAGAGCTTTGGTGTGGACGCGTTTGATTCCGTCCCGCTCGGACCGGTCCTCGATGATGAACTGGCGGTTGAGGAATGTACACGAGATGCAGGGGGAGTTGAGGATCGGATATCCGTACAACCAGGCGCGCAGCCCGAAATCGAGCACTTGCCAGTATTCGCTCTCAACCGCTTCATCGAAACCCCGCAGACGCTGGAACAGTGCCCGCTCATACAACCCCATACCCAAAAATGGATAGAGGGTGGGCAAGATGGCACTGCCTGGCAAGAAAGAGACTGGATCGACCATGCCATCCCTGAGCATCGGAGCTTGGATCACCGGAATAAGCTCACCGAGCCTGTTCGACAGGACGGGGGTGATTGCGGCAGGTTTGTCGCTCCTATGCAGAAGCGCTATCGCCTCCTCCGAATCGAACCGGCTGCAACGCAGATCGCTTCTGGTAAGGAAGAAGAAGGTGGTGTAGCATTCGTTGGCCATGGCATTGGCCATGGTCCCGAAGGGAACGCTTTGGGCGAACACGATGAACGTCGCTTGTGGAAAACGGGAGCGCAATTCAGGAATCCTCCCCTGCTCCTCATGCATCAACACATGCACGGACCAGGAGGAATACTGGAGGATCGCCTCGATCGCACCGGCCAGGGACTCCCCGGCATCGACTGCCATCAATCCGATCGACATGGTCTCCTCGCGGTGCAGCAGGCTGATCCGCTTGCCGATGTCCTGTTTCCTGTGGAATATATGATAATTAGTCTGCATAATCCAAAAACACAATATCCTCTGGTCGGAACAGCACATCCGCCTTTCCCTTGCCCAGACGACGGGGCATGTCCTTGCTCTGACACCCGGCCATCTCCAATATCTCCGAACTATTGTAATACGGAACAGCCTTGGCAATATTGTTGACCATGACCACGTCCCCGGCCTGGAAAATGCCGTCGACCTTGACAACTCCCGAAGGCAACAGGCTTTTATGGGAACGGAGTGCCTTGAGTGCACCTTCATCTATCCAGATGGTCCCGGTCGGATTGCTGTTGAGTATCCAACGGAACCGTTGGCCCATTCGCTTGTCCGCATGGATATGGCTGCCGATAGGTTCACCCCGATGTATCCGGCAGAGGATATCCGGCTCATAACCGCTTGCTATCACCGTCGCGCAACCGGCGGTGGCGGCGATTCTCGCCGCAACCAGTTTTGTCTTCATCCCACCGGTCGAGAACACACTGCCCGCACTGCCGGCATACGAGAATATCTTGTCGTCGACTTTCGGTATATCCGAAAGGAGTTCGGCATCGGCATCCTTGCGGGGATCCTTGGTGTACAGTCCCGCGATATCCGAGAGGATCACGAGCAGGTCCGCATCGACCTTGCTTGCAACGAATGCGCTCATCCGGTCATTGTCCCCGATCGCGGTACCGATTTCGGCCGTACTGACCACATCGTTCTCATTGAAAATCGGAACCACCCCAAGATCCAACAGCGTCTGCACCGAGTTCTTCAAGTTCACATAGGTCTTGCGGTCGTTCAATTCGCTCCGGGTAATCAACACCTGCGAACAAACGACCCCATGCCGCTTGAAGGCCGCACGATAGTGGCTCATGAGTATCGGTTGACCGATCGAGGCACAGGCTTGGCGCAAGGCGGTCCGCTTGACCGCCGTCGACCTGCCCAATTCCTTCGCACCGAGTCCGATCGCACCTGAAGAGACCAACAGAACCTGCAATCCCTGCTGCCTCAACGCCACGATATCCGCGACTACCTTCTCGATCCGATGCGAATCAATTCCCTGATGGTCCGAAAGCAGGTTGGTACCTACTTTCACCACGATTCTCTTCACGGAAGAAAAATCGCGGTCCATCATTCTACCTCCCCGAGCAGCCCGACACCTTCGAGGGGCAACTCCTCATGTTTGAAGGCCCGCCCCTTCTCGTAGGTATCGACAATATGGCCATTGCCCGAAAGCAACCATTTTCCTATAACCAGACCATCGAGCCCAACCGGGCCACGAGCGTGGATCTTCTGGGTGCTGACACCTACCTCGGCACCCAGGCCATACCTGAAACCGTCTGCGAAACGGGTGCTGCAATTCCAGAACACATCGGCCGAATCGACCTCGCGCATGAACTTGCGGGCATTCGCCTCGTGGGAGGTGACAATGCAATCGGTATGTCCCGAGCCATGTGCGGCGATATGGTCCATAGCCTCCTGAAGCGAGTCGACGATACGGATGGCGATCTCGTACCCGAGATATTCGGTATCCCAATCGTCTTCGACAGCCTCGATACACTCGATAATCGCACCGACCCTACGATCGCCGTGGATGATCACCGACCATGGTGCGAGCGCTTCCTTGAACCGGGGAAGGAAGGTGGGAGCGACCGCAGCATGGACAAGTACTGTCTCGACCGCATTGCACACTGCCGGATACTGGCACTTGGAGTCGACGGCGACCGTGACGGCGAGATCGATCGGAGCCTCGGAATCCACATACAACGCGCAAATTCCATCGGCATGACCCAATACCGGTATCTTGGTATTGTCCATGATATAGCGGACGAATTCATTCGAGCCACGGGGGATGAGCAGATCCACGATATCATCGAGTTCCAGCAGGAACCTCACGTCCTCGCGACTCTCCAAGTGGACTATCCAGGCGCTTCCCGCGGCAAAGGGCTGCAGCGATTCCCCGATAACCGCAACCAACTCCCTGTTGGTGTTCAAAGCCTCCCGTCCCCCCTTGAGGATGATCGCATTTCCACTTTTCAGGCAAAGGGAGATGATCTGGACCAAGGCGTCGGGTCTCGACTCGAATACCATACCAATCACACCGATGGGAACATCCACACGTTCCAGAAGCAATTGGTCATCCAGCAACCGGCGTTCCCGGATCCGTCCAATGGGGTCACGCAACGATGCGACCTGTCGGATCCCGTCACACACACCGGCCAACTTCTTCTCGTCAAACACCAGCCGCTTGCGCAATGGGGTGGCGAGAGCAGCCTGGTCCGCAGCTGCGATATCTTTCCTATTGGCGGCGAAAAGCCGCTGTGCATGCTGTTCCAAGGCAGTCGCCATAGCCAGCAACATGCCATTCCTGTCCTTCGATGCCAACGCGCCCAACACCCGCTGGTGCGCAGGTACTCGCGTGAGCTGTTCCATGATTCCACGGTCTTCCAAAACGGGCCTCGCTTAACGTACGATTGGTCACAGATTACTCTGAATTTGGTGGTGATGCAAGGTAGCGCATTGCCTCAATATTAATCTAACCGTAAAAGGAGAAATCCTCATAATCAAAACCTAACCCAAGCCGTTGCCCGACACCTCAGGTCCTCCGGTACCGGTACTGCAGCTCAAGCAGCCGCTTCACCGCATGGTCCAAGCCCCTCTTCAACTCGATCATATCATACTTTTCCCTTTGCGCCGCTATGATGCCTTTCTGCTGGTCGCTCAACCGCGGGTCCCGCATCAGCCGGGAGTACGGGGTTTGCGGCGGATCGTAGACCTTCCTCGTCTTCCCATCGATCCGTTGCTTGGAAACCAGGCGCACGCAAGGAAAAAAGTAGTTGCGCAGGGGACACAGGTGCCGGTAGACCTCTTCCAGCGCCTCGTGGGCCTCCCGCCCCTCGTACCGCCCATAGCCGACGACCTTGCGCACCGCGTGGAAGTTCTGCTGCTCGACGAAGCAGTTGTCGTTCTTCCGGTACGCCCTGCCACGCGTGAACATGATCCCGTGGCCCTCCGTCCAGGCTGACACCAGGTGGTTGATGAACTCGCTGCCGTTGTCGCTGTCCAGGCCGAGCACCGGATAGGGGACCGTCCGCCTCATCCGCTCCAGCTGCTCGGCGACCCACCTGGAGGCGTTGTTCATCACCGAGGCCAGCTCGATCCATCCCACCCCCACATCCGTGATCGTCAGCGTGTGGCAGCATTCCCTGGCCTCGAACCCGCCGTCATGGCTCACCGTGTCCATCTCGAAAAACCCGGGAGCCCGCTCGTCCCAATCGAAGTAGACCCGGATGGGGATCTGGTTGCGCAGCATGCTGCCCGCCCTGGTTGTGCAACTCCCGCGCATCTGCCGGTACTGCCTGCGCTCCGCCGCCACGGCCCGGTCTATCGTGGCGGCGCTGATATCCAGCAGCGGTTGCCGGTGCGCCGCATCGAGGCGCAGCCATTTGCTGCGGTACAGGTCGTCGATGTTCACCCGGATGAACTCCTTCAACAGCTTGGAGCACATGTGGTCGAAATGCCGCCATATCTTCAGGACCGAGCCGCACACCTCCGCGCCGTACACCCGCTTGCGGCCCGACTTCTGCCGCCGCCCGCCCCGGTAGGTGGCCTTCATGCGCACCCCCACCACTTGTCCGGGCGCCTTGGACCAGCTCACCTTCCCCTCGTTCGCAAGGATGTGGATGGCGTACTTGCGGTTGTAGCCGGTGCTCTGGACAAACTCGTCAAGGATGAGGCCCTTCTGCCTCTTGCCTGCCTGCCGATACCGCTTCGCGGTCTCCCGTACCAAGGATTTCCTCTCGTCCATCGTCAACCCCATACCCAGTTCCTCCACACTCCCAGCATGAAGGATTCGATTCCCTTTGGGTTAGGTTTTTTGATTCTGAGGAAACTTCCCTAAAGTTAGATTTTCTAATGAGGCATTACGGGTAGATACCGATATAGCGTCGGTTGTACCCGATTGTCTTGAACTTTCCGTTGTATTTTTATAAATATAATGGTAGACTAACGGCAAGTGTCCTGTAAAGCTTAATACTTGTCAATTGACTTCGAGTGAAAGCGGAGCGTGGCTAGGCCAAGGAGAAGAAGATATTATCATATCTGATTCGACGCGAACGCCGCCACACACCGCTTAGACCGAAGGAAATTAAAGGATTACAGTTTACAGGACACTAATTTTCCCATCAATCCGAGGAGTCTGTCATGAAACCGAAGTTGTCCAGGATCCTACTGGTCCTAATGTGTGTGTTTTTGGTATCCCAGCCACTTGTTGCCCGGGGTGCGATCGAGACGTCGACACCACCCGAAACCCGAACGGCAATCGACGCCCTGGGACGGAAAGTAACTGTCTCGGGAGATCTGGGACGGGTCCTGGTGGTGGGAAGGGCCGCGGTGATGCCCGCCGATGCCTTGTTCCTGTTTCCCGCTGCGAAGAACATGGAGATCGTGTTGGCCAAGACGGACCAGGGGTTGGGCGACTATTTCGACCTGATCAGACCCGAATACAAGATAACCGGCCGCCTGGGGCAGCAAGTCGGAGCGGAGGAGATCATAGCGCATGGTCCCGACCTCGTGCTCACCAAATCGAGCAACTACGATTCGGTGGTCGCCCTATTGGAACCGTTCGGGATACCCGTATTCGTCATGGACCTGGAGACTCCCCAAGCCTGGAAATCGGAAATTGTCGAGTTGGGAAGGCTGTTGGATGATGCCGAAACGCCACGGCGCATAATCGAGGCGTTCGAAGAACGAGAACAAGCGGTCGATGCAGCTATTGCGACCTTGGACGAATCGCAACGTCCGAGTGTATTGATGATGCAAGCCGCAGCCTCCGATGGCGTGACAGCGTTCAGCGTTTCTCCCAAGGATTGGATACAGACAAGCATCACCCTCCGCGCAGGAGGCAGTCCGGTGTGGATGGATGCGAATCTGGCCGCCAATTCCTGGCGAAAAGTGTCGTTCGAACAGATAGCCGCATGGAATCCCAGCACCATGTTCCTTATCAGTTACAAGTCTCCTGCATCGGCGTTCCTGCAGGCAATCGGTGCGAGCCCCCAATGGCAACAACTGGCGGCGACCCGGACAGGAACCATCGGCTCGACTCCCGCCGATGTCATGAACTACTTCCAGTCGGATAGCCGGTGGATATTGGCCTTGCAATGGTTAGCCGCCGAACTGCATCCGAACCTGTTTCCCGATTTCGATATGGAAGCGGAGATCCGCTCGTTCTACACCGATTTCTATGGCCTCGAATCCGAGGAGATACTCGAGGCATTGGTGCATGCGTACCGCTCTTCGGTAAGCCGATGACGATGAAACAGAAACCTGGAACGGGAGAAACACACCGCTATGCAAGTCGCATCACCCTCTACCGGTACCGGTTGCTGGCCTTCGCCTTGCTTCTCGTTGTCTTGGCAACCGTCGCATTGCTTACCGGACGGTATCCCAGTGCGGGAATTGCCAATCCCCTGCACCTGTTGGAGGATGCCCTGTTCGCAAAGGTTGTCCTGAACGTCAGGCTCCCACGTATCCTCCTTGCGATAACGGGAGGAGCCTCCCTTGCAGCCGCAGGATTCGTATTCCAGATGCTGTTTGCCAATCCATTGGTCGAACCGGGGTTCCTCGGTGTCTCGCAAGGTGCGGCGTTCGGAGCTGCCGCAGCCATCACCCTCTTTGGGTTTTCAGCCCTCGCAGTACAGGTAAGTGCCTCGCTATTCGGACTTTTGGCATTGGCAACGTCCTACTGGTTGGCGAAACGGTTCCGATTCGGCGGCTGGATATTGCGCCTGGTGCTCTCGGGAATAGCAGTGGGAGCCATGTTTTCAGCAGGACTTTCCATCATTAAGCTGGTAGCCGACCCCACCACGAGTTTGCAGGATATCACCTTTTGGATGATGGGGGGATTATGGAACAGCACATGGAAGACGGCGTGGAGTGTCATGCCGGTCATGTGGACAGCCCTTGTGGTGCTTTTCGCCATACGCTGGCGGATCAACCTCCTTTCGCTCGACGAGCGCACCGCACATGCGATCGGTATCTCGGTAAGCCGGGAAAAATCACTGGTCCTGTTTGTCGCAACTATCGCGACCACGGCAATAATCTCCGTCGCAGGCCTGATCGGGTGGGTCGGACTCATCATCCCCCACCTCGCCCGCCGCCTTTTCGGTGCCGATGCCCGATTCGCCCTTCCCGGTTCCATGTTGCTGGGAGCTTTGTTCCTGCTCGCTTGCGATACCGTCGGCAGGACACTGCTTTCCAGCGAGATCCCCCTTGGCGTGTTGACAAGCTTGATTGGAGCCGTATTGTTCATCATCATACTGACTCGCCCGCAAACGGAGGCAAAATTATGAAATGTGCCTATCGTCTCGAGCAGGTCACCTATACCTATCCTTTGCGTGAGAATCCAGCGGTATCGAATTTGGACCTGTGTATTCCCGAGGGCCGGACCACGGTGCTGCTCGGTCCGAACGGTGCTGGAAAATCAACCCTCATGGACCTATTGCTGCGGTGGAGAAAACCGGACCATGGCTGTATCCATCTGTTCGACGCACCGCTCGCATCGTATACCAAACGTAGTCTGGGACGTACGGTAAGCCTGGTGCCCCAAGAGGAGGGTGCGCGGTTTTCCTTCACCGTGTTGGAATATGTGCTGTTCGGCCGCTCCCCCTATCTGCACGAGTTGGCGTCGCCGACACATGCGGATGTCGAGATCGCCCAGGCCGCGATCACACAGGTGGGGATCCAGGAAATAGCCCACCGTCCCATTACCACACTCAGTGGAGGCGAACACCAGTTGGTCCTCCTCGCCCGTGCGTTGGCACAACAACCGAGGGTTTTGCTGTTGGACGAACCTACCAGCAGTCTCGATCCGGGCAACACCGCGAAAGTCATCCGTATCCTGCGGCAACTCTCGGAACAAGGTATCACCCTGTTCTTCACCACCCACGACCCTACCGTTGCCGCCGACTGCGCGCACCATGTGGCCATGATTTCACATAGCGAACTGTTGTTCAGCGGTCCGGCTACGGATGCGCTCACCCCCCCGTTGCTCTCGGAGCTCTACGGAACTCCGATGGAAACCTTCCGACACGGAGACCGTCTCATGGTCACCCGGGTACACTGATCGCTTCGTTTGGGAAAAGAGCAAAAAAGCAGCGTTCAAGGGTGACTTACCGCATTTTTTTCTGTACAAATTGCATGGGTGCAGATAGAATGTTGGCATTGAAGTATCCACTGCAAAGGAGTAATTCAGATGGAAAAAATTTTCAAGCTAACCGCGCACAAGACAACCGTGCGGACCGAGCTGCTCGCGGGTGCGACCACGTTTCTTACGATGGCCTACATCCTTATTGTCAACCCATTGATTTTGGCTGACGCGGGTATGGATTTTGGTGCAGTTTTCACTGCCACCGCGCTTTCTGCGGCGATTGCCACGTTGGTCATGGCGTTCCTGGCCAATCTGCCCTTCGCCTTGGCTCCCGGAATGGGTTTGAATGCATTCTTCGCCTATACGGTCGTCATCACCATGGGGTATTCTTGGCAACAGGCCCTGGCAGCTGTGTTCATCGAAGGAATCATTTTCATCCTATTGACCGCATTCAACATCCGTGAAGCGATTGTCAACTCGATTCCCAACAACATGAAGAAAGCGATCAGTGTCGGTATCGGCCTGTTCATCGCCTTCATCGGTCTGCAGAATGCGGGAATCATTGTCGGTGGCGCGACCTTGGTCGAACTGGGCGATGTCACCCATGGAACCGCATTGGTTGCCATGATCGGATTGGTCATCACCGGCATCCTGGTCGCCTTCAAGGTACGTGGCGCATTGCTGCTCGGTATCGTTGCAACCACCATCGTTGGTATTCCGATGGGTGTTACCTCTTGGGCCGGCGGCAGTTTCCTGCCACCCTCCTTGGCGCCCACATTCCTCGCCTTCTCGTTCAAAGACATCTTCAGCGTCGATATGATCGTGATCGTGTTCACCTTCCTCTTCGTCGACATGTTCGACACAGTCGGTACCCTGATCGGTTGTGCAACCAAGGCCGACATCCTCGAGAAGGATGGATCGATTCCCAAGTGCAAGGAAGCGTTGTTCGCGGATGCGATCGGCACCACAGTCGGCGCCATGCTCGGAACCTCGACCGTCACCACCTACGTCGAAAGCTCGGCCGGTGTGACCGAAGGCGGAAAGACTGGTTTGACCAGCCTCACTGTCGCTGTCCTGTTCCTCGTCTCACTGTTCCTGTCACCGCTGTTCATCTCCATTCCCGGTGCCGCAACAGCGCCTACCCTGATTCTGGTAGGGCTGTTCATGATTTCTCCGGTAAAGGATATCGACTTCGAAGATACAACGGAGGCCCTTCCGGCGTTCCTGACAATCCTACTCATGGTCACGTCCTATTCGATCGCAAACGGAATCATGTATGGTGCCCTCAGCTGGATCCTTCTGAAAATCTTCACCGGAAAGGCAAAGCAAATCAGCCCGACCATGGTGATCATCGCCGTGTTGTTGTTGCTCAAGCTGCTGCTCGGTTAATCCCGTATTTCCAATCATGGAAAAGCCGCTCCACATGGGGCGGCTTTGTTTGTGCTCTTGGATCGGTGGCTCAAATTTCCAATGGGACAAATGAGAACGTATCGACATCGAACAGCCCCATGTCGGTGACTTTCAAGTGGGGAATCACCGGCAGTGCCATGAAGCTCAGGCTCATAAACGGATCGAGGCCCGCATGTATGCCCAGTTCCTGCAGAGCAACCGTGTGCATCCGCTCGAACTTTCCGTCCACGTGTGTTCCTCCCAGGTTTGTCATAAGACCCGCGATCGGCAACGGCAATACGTCGAGGACCTCTCCCTGCCGCACCATGACGATGCCACCGCCAAGCTCGATGAGGACTTCGATAGCCTTGACCATATCGGAATCGTTGTCTCCCGCGACAATCACATTGTGCGAATCATGGGCTATCGTTGTTGCGATTGCCCCGTCATGCAAGCCGTAACCTCCAAGCAGAGCCAACCCAACGTTTCCAGTCCCCTTGTGGCGTTCGATCACAGCCAGTTTGACGATATCTTGTGTCGGATCATTCACATAGGTACCAGCCGGGTCGAGAGTCACGGTGGCTGTGCCTGCTTCGGTGACAACCGATTCGGCGAACATCCGGATGACCCGCACCTGTGGCGAGCGCAAGTGGAGCGCCAGTTTTTCAGGTGCAAAGTCCCCGATATCCATGCGGCCCGCAACAGCAGGGGCAATGGTATCCACGATGGACGAAATATGCTCCACAAACGGTTTCCCCATGCACCAGACTTGGGCAATATTGAAGTCGCTCAAATCATCCACAAGAACCAGATCGGCCCGACGACCGGGAACAATCGCCCCCCGGTCATGCAACCGGTAACATTCGGCGGCATTCAATGTCGCCATCCGGATCGCAGTCAGGGGATCGAGACCTTCCTGGATCGCGATGCGCAAGTGGTTGTCGATATGGCCTTCGGCCAAGATGGACCTTGGTTGGCGGTCATCGGTACAGAACAGGCACATGCGGCTATTGTGTTCAGTTACACCGGCGAGGAGATTGCGCAGGTCATGGCACGCCGATCCTTCCCTCAGCAATACATACATGCCCCGCCCTATCCGTTCCTGCAACTCTTCGGCGGTAGCACATTCGTGGTCCGTATGGATCCGCGCCGCCGCGTACGCGTTCAGCTGCAGACCATGCAAGTCGGGGGCGTGCCCATCGACCAGTTTTTCAGCGTCTTCGGCGACCAGCAGCTTATCGAGAATCGAATCTTCCGCCGAGACAGTCCCCATCACATCCATCATTTCCCCCAGACCGAGAACCCGGGGATGTCCAATCCGTTTCGCAAGCTCGTCGGCATCGAGAATCGCGCCGGAGTGTTCAAACGAGGTAGCCGGGACGCAGGAAGGTATCATGAAGAATACGGACAACGGGAGTCCCTCCGAGCTCTCCAACATATAGTCGAGCGCATCGAGTCCACCCACATTGCATATCTCGTGCGGATCCGCAACGACTGTGGTGGTACCATGGGGCACCACAAGATTGGAAAAGGATGCGGGGTCGACCAGCGACGATTCGATATGGACATGTCCGTCGATGAAACCCGGCAACAGGTACTTGCCTTTCGCATCGACAGTCTCCTTGCCCCGGTACGGACCGATTCCTGCGATCAAGCCGTCGACTATCGCGACATCCCCTTCGATTATCCTTCCGTTGCAGACATCCACGACACGGGCTCCAGTGATGACAAGATCCGCCGTGATCCTTCCGGCCGCGACATCTATCAGACGCTTTTTCCCATCTTTTCCCATGAAAGACTCCTTAGGTTTTACCATACCATCGCTATTTCAGGGTTACAAGCAAATTTGCAACATGTCGCAACAAAAAGGCCCCGGCTTTTCAACCAGGACCCTCCAAACTACAGGTACCAAATGATTACTTGATTCTCTTGGTATCGGCTTCGACCAATTCCGCAAGCTTGGCGGCGGGATCGGAGAATTTCGCAAGGAAAATCATTGCGGCGATGATATAGGGTTTGAACGATGCTTCCTTGTACAAGGGAACCCGATAGCGTTCGAATACCGAAGCCTCGACTTCACCCTCCTTGCAGCTGACACCGGTGATGTCGGCAGGAAGGCAGTGCATGTAGAGCGCCTTGCCGGCCTTGGTGGTAGCCATGAGCTCTTCGGTGCATTCCCAATCCTTGAATTTGGCATTGTTGAGAAGACAGCGTTTCTCGAGGTCCTTCAATTCGTCGAACTTTCCGTCGCTGACCATCTGTGTCCGCTCTTCCATGACGGCGAACGGAGCCCAGCTCTTCGGATACACGATATCGGCATCCTTGAATGCTTCTGCCATGCTGTTCACACGCTTGTAGGAACCGCCGGACTTCGCCGCGTTGTCCTTCGCGACTTCCTCGACCTCTGCCATGACATTGTATCCTTCCGGATGGGCCAGGACAACGTCCATGCCGAAGCGGGTGAACAAACCGATGATTCCCTGGGGAACCGAGAGCGGCTTGCCATAGGAGGGGCTGTATGCCCAGGTCATGGCTACTTTCTTGCCCTTGAGATTCTCGACACCACCGAAATGGTTGATGACATGCAACATGTCTGCCATCGACTGGGTCGGGTGGTCGATATCGCACTGTAGGTTCACCAAGGTGGGTCTTTGTTCGAGCACGCCGTCCTCATACCCTTCCTGGACTGCCTCGGCGACTTCCTTCATGTAGGTGTGGCCCTTGCCGATATACATGTCGTCACGGATACCGATGACGTCGGCCATGAAGGAGACCATGTTCGCGGTCTCGCGCACCGTCTCGCCGTGGGCGATCTGGCTGGTCTTCTCGTCCAGGTCCTGCACTTCGAGTCCAAGCATGTTGCATGCGCTGGCGAAGCTGAAACGGGTCCGGGTCGAATTGTCGCGGAATATGGAGATCCCAAGTCCGCTGTCGAACACCTTGCTGGAAATGTTCTGTTCACGCATGGAACGGAGAATCTCGGCTACAGCGAAGGTTGCGGCGATCTCGTCGTCGCTCTCCTTCCAGGTGTGGAAGAAATCGTTGAGGTACATGTCTTTGGTCTTCAGACCCTTCAACTCCTCAATCATTTTCTTGATGGTGGCAGTGTCTTTCATAAAACCTCCATATGGTTTTGCCAGTTGTTTCGTACAGATGGCCTGCAGTATAACACGGGGCACGTTTGCTGTCTAGAGATTTTGTTGCAGTTTGTTGCAACTAACAAACAACACGGGCTCCCCTCGCGGGAGAGCCCAAATCATTGCGAAATCTACGGTCAGGATATCTTTCCCATCTCCCTGAGTATCTTTTCCGGTGTAAACGGCCAGGAGCGGATCCACACGCCGACCGCATCGTGGATAGCGTTCGCTATCGCCGGAGCAGCACCGTTGGTGGCTATCTCGCTGATCGATTTTGCACCGTACGGTCCATACTCGTCATCCTCGTCGATCAACACCGCCTTGAAGTCATCGGGCAGTTCGCTGGTCATGGGAACACCATACCGCGTGAAGTCGGAAGCCAGGCAAACGCCGTCCGCATCCAACACCATATCCTCGTACAACGAATGGCCGATGGACTTGAACGCCGCACCGTACATCTGGCAAAGTGCAAGCTCGGGGTTGATCGGAGTACCCGCATCCTGCAATGCGTAGAATTTCTGAACCTTCACCTCTCCGGTCTTCACATTGACTGCGACTTGCGCGAAGTGCGCGCCATAGGGAATCGCGGCATTGTTGGTGACAAACGAACCGTATCCGACCAGTTGTCCCCTTCCGACACCGGTGAGGGCATCGTGGCTGAGTGTCGCGTAGGACAGGGTCTTCCCACTCTTTGTGGAATGGACTTCACCCGGAGAACGCAACTCGAGTACCAAAACATCCTCTCCCATCTGGAGTGCTGCCTCGGCAAGAACCTTCTCCTTGAGATGCAACGCAGCCTTCAGCGTGGCGTTGCCCGAGAAGTAGGTTCCACTCGATGCATAGGCACCGGTATCGAACATCGTGTTGTCGGTATCGCCCGAAAGGATCGAGACCTTGTCCATGGCGACCCGCATGACCTCGCTGACACACTTGACGCTGATAGTATCCAAACCGGTTCCCAAATCGCTTCCACCGCTGTGGACCATGAAGGTTCCGTCCGTATTGAGCACGACATCGCATGTCGCATGGTCGAGACCCGGCAGACCCGAACCCTGTTGGATCATGGCAAACCCTTTTCCTATGCGCCAGTCGGCATCCTCGGAAGTTTCCTTGGTGCCCCACCCGATCATCGCAGCCCCTTCATCGAGCGCCTTGCGCAGTCCGCAACTACCGACAGGAACCACTGTTCCTTCCCGGCCTTCCCCGAGACTCTTGAGGATCTCAAGCATGAATCCCCGCTCCACGTGGTTTTTCTTGGCCATCTCGAGCGCATCGATTCCCAAAGCATCCGCCATTTCGGCCAGACAGGTCATCAATGCATACGAACCTTTCGGTGCGCCATAGCCCTGGTACGCGCCGGTAGGTGGTATGTTGGTATAGTAGGTTGTCACATCGAACTTCATGTTCGGACAGTTGAGCAAAGGCAAGGTCTTGGAACAGGCATTCATGGGTACGGTCAGACAGTGGTTTCCGTACGGACCGGTGTTGGCCCTGACATCCATGTAGACCGCACTGAGCGTACCGTCCTTGCTCGCTCCCATCTTTACGGTGACACGCATGGGGTGGCGCGTACTGTTCGCGATAAACTCTTCCTCACGGGTATTGCGGTAGACGATCGGACGACGGGTCAGCCATGTGGCGTACCCGGCGACGTCCTCGACCAGGATATCCTGCTTCGAGCCATAGCCGCCACCGACCTTCTCCTTGATCACGTGGATCTTGTTCTCTTCGATGCCACACACCTTCGCCACGATACGCCGGAGGTGGAACGGAACTTGGGTCGAGGCATGGATCACCAACCGGTCGTTGTCGATCTTGGAAAAGACGATATGCGGTTCCAGTGGCGTACATTGGATCTGCGAGCTCTGGTACGTCCGTTCCAACACCATATCGGCCTCGGCGAAGCCCCTCTCGACATCACCGATCGCCCCATGGGCAGCCGCGGCCACATTGTGCCGAATGTCTGCATGCAACGGGAACGGATAGACTACCTGCCCTTCCCTCGGATCCACATCCTTGTTGTATTCGTCAAGATTCGCTGGAGCGCCGCTCAAATACACAGCCGCACCATTCTGGACTACCGGAGCATCGGGAGCCATGGCCTGTTCGACCGTGAAGATAGGTTTGAGCACTTCGTACTCCACCTTGATCTTGGCACGCGCGGCCTTGGCCAACTCCTCTGTCTCGGCGACGATAGCGGCGACCCGATCGCCCACATGCCGGACCTTGCGGTTGAACAACCTGCGGTCGTACGGAGAGGGCTCCGGATTTCCCTGGCCCGCCGACATGTAGAACACATCGGGACAATTCTCCGCGGTAATGATGGTAACGACACCTTCGGACGCCTCGGCTTCCTTCGTATCGATGCTGGTTATGTATGCATGGGCATACGGACTTCGCAACATGACCAATGCACAGGCACCGGGCTCGACCCTATCCTCGACGAAGGATTTCCATCCGGCGACCAGTTGACGGCCATCGACCTTCGGTTTGACCTTTCCGACATAGGAAAGCTCCTCACGGAATTCTGGTGCGATCCGACTGGAGTACAAACCTTTTTGCATCCGCTCGCGTGCCAATTGCACTGCCAGGAAGTAATGTTCATAGCCTGTGTCCCGGACGAATATGCCGGAAAGCACATCCTTGATCTCTTCCCTCGAAGGATTCGGATTGTGTTCAAGCAACCAGGTCAACAGCAGTGCGGCGGCCGGCGCATTGTAGGCGGACTGTACGATACCGGCGTCTATCATCGCCTCCTGGACCGCCGAGAGTTGTCCTCCATTCGCCAGGGAATCCGAGGTCCTCACAAGACTACCCTCGACCTGTGCCGCCAACATCAGGTTGGCAAAAACCGGCACATCGTCGACGAGAACCGTATCGCTTCCGGCGAAACCTTCGGCATCGTCGCTATCACGGACAGCGAAATGTCCAAGTCCCACCAACATGGTGCGTAACGAATCACCCGGTTCGACGGTAGCCGACACGGGTCTTCCCTCTATGGTGCAACGTACAATCATACAGCACTTCCTTTATTCATTGCTCCAAGACAGGAGCGGTACAGTTCCGATACCGCCGTTCCAAGGATGTACCGCTTGTAGGCGGCTCCTCCGGTGATATCATCGACAAATGCAATATCTGTTCCAGCTTGGGTGGCCGCATCCTCGGGACTCTGGTATTGTCCGCTGGACACACCCTCCTCCACCTGCAGCAACCGCATGAGCCCACTACCCTTGACCGCAGCGCATATGCGCACATCATGGGCAGCTCCGCTGGAAATATCTGCTCCGAACGATACAGTGACGGCACCGGGACTTTGGGCGGTACGCGAAAACCGCTTGGAAGCCACGAACCGCTGGGGCTTGTTCAATACGATGCCAAGAATCAAGCTCCCGGTGAAATGTTCACGGAACGAGTGGTATTCACGTATGGGAATATTTTCCTCGGCATACGAGCCATCGTTGGAGATATCTCCAAGGATCAGGCGGGCTTTCGCTGCGATCAAGGTCGGCAACAGGTAGGAATCGTCCCGACTGAGGGTGATATTGCCTCCGATCGTAGCCATGTTCCGTCTCGTCCTGGAAGCGCAGTACCGCAAGGATTCCTTCAGGTAGGATGGCACCAAGGCACTATCCAATGCCTGTTGGAAAGTCACCATGGAACCGATGGTGACGATACCGTTCTTCTCCGTAATGGCGTCGAGGGCCAAGCCCTTCAAGGAAACGACCTTCGAACAGGAGACCGAAGATCCCAACCGGTGTATCTCGGTACCACCGGCGAGAAACACTGTGCCTTCTCCATGCTTCTGGATTGCTACCAGGGCCTCAAGGGGTGATGTAGCTTGTATGAATTCGGTAATCATACCTTCTCCTTACGCTCTGCCTGAGCGAGCATTTCCATACTAATCGCGTTGGCTTTGCAGACCAACTCCTCTTCATCGATACCGACCAGCCGACGCTTGTCTACGACAACCTGGCCGTTCACAATGGTATAATCGGTCGTGTGGTCGTCACCACAGAACAACAACGCCGCCACAGGATCGGAAAGCGATCCAGCATACGGCAAGGTGTGGACATTGAATATGGCGGCATCCGCGGCCCATCCCTCCTCCAACCGCCCGACATTCGAGAAGTTGAGGAGCTTGGCTCCATTTTCGCTTGCCATGGTGAAGGCTTGGCGTGCACTAAGTGCGGCCGCACCCTTCTCGACCCGTTGCAGCAGCAGAGCGTTGCGGACCTCTCCCAACATGTCGGAGGAATCGTTGGATGCGGAACCGTCCACGGCGATGCCGACATTGATTCCCATCTCCAACATCTCCTTGACCCGGCAGATTCCGGACCCGAGGCGCATATTCGAAGATGGACAGTGTGCGATATGGGTCCCGGTCTCAGCAAGGATACGCAACTCGTCGTCGTTGAAATGGATCCCGTGGGCATAAAACACATCGGGACCGATCAACTCGCACTCCTGCATGAGCGCGACCGGCCGTTTCCCGTACATCTGGATGCAGAAGTCGTTTTCATCCCTGGTTTCGGCCAAGTGTGTGTGCAAGCGGACTCCGTGGACTCTCGCCAGACGTGCGCTGTCGCGCATGAGTTCCTTTGTCACGCTGAACGGACTGCATGGTGCCAGCACGATCTTGTGCATGGCTGTCGGGGACGCATCGTGATATTGGTTGATCACCCGTTCGCTATCCTCGAGAATCTCGTCCGCGGTCTGTACGACCGAATCCGGGGGCAAACCGCCGTCCTTCTGGCTCAGCGACATGGACCCGCGGGTCGGACTGAAACGCATACCCAGCGTATCGGCAGCCGAGAACTGCACACCCATGAGGTCTCCGACAAACCCCCTCGGATAGAGGTAATGGTGGTCGGTGGAGGTGGTGCAACCGGTCTTCAACAGTTCACCCATGGCGAGCAGCGAGGAATAGTAGATGCCATCGGAATCGACATACTTCCATACGTTGTAGAGGAATCGCAACCAATCGAACAGCTCCGCATTCTGCACAGCCGGATGGTTCCTGGTCAGGGTCTGGTAGAAATGGTGGTGGGTGTTCACTAAACCGGGAACCACCACATGGGAGGAGCAATCGATCACCCGTGCTCCCGTGGGAGCCTGCAGGCCCCCCTTCGGCGCGATATGTGACACGATGCCCCCGGTAAGCAACACGTCGGCTCCCGACAAGGTCGGTTTGGCCGGATCGGTCATGAGGCAAAAGATGTTTTTCAATAGTACTGCGTGTTCGTGCATGCGTACCCCTTATTCGATAATCGTCGTGTCGGGTCTCCTGGAGACCTCGGACAAGAAGTGTTCCAGCATCTTCCGAGTCGATGAACGCCGGTATTGCGGCATTGCCTGCGGAGAAAGGATCGCATCGTAGGCATCGAGAAATGCCGGCAACCGCTCGGCCAACACATCGACCGACAATCCGATGATTGTCTCCTCGACAGCGCGGCTACGGGCGACTTTCGGACCCGAGGCACCGTTGGCACTTCTGAAATCTACGATAATCCCATGGGTATCGACAGTAGCGGCCGCACTCATGCTCAATTTGCTGATCGCGTTCGCCCGCCGTGTTCCGATCTTGCGGTACCACAGGTACGTGAAGGGAGCCTTCGGCTGTGGAATGATGATGCGGGCCAGCAGCTCGTCATCCTGCAACTTGGTCCTTTTAGGCCCGTCGATGAACTCGTCGAGCAACATCTGCCGTTTGCCGGTGGCACTTACAAGCTCCACACGGGCATCGAGCATGATGAGTGGGACCGGCAAGTCTCCCTTTGGGGAAGCATTGCAGATGTTTCCTCCGATAGTAGCCAGGTTACGCAGCGATTGGGCTCCCATGAGACTCGCCGCTTTCCGTACCTGATACGGTACCAATTCCGAAACCTCGATCTCGTGGCAGGTGGAGCCGGCATAGATGCTCACTTCCCCATCTTCCACTTCGATCTTCTGCAACTCCTTCAACTGGGTGATGATTATCACAGGCCAGGGGAATTTCGGAACGACACCGGTACCTCTCCGGTGGGATACCATCAGATCGGTGCCTCCCGCTATCGGATGCGCACCGGTCTCCTTCCTGATCCGCAAGGCTTCGGCCAAATCTTTCGGTATGTAACAAGTCTCTACCATAATCCCTTCCCCCGCTTTGCGGCGAGCCTGATGCTCTCCACGATCAAATCGTAACCGGTACACCGACACAGGTTCCCGGAGATCCCCAGACGGATATCCTCTTCGGATGGATCCGGATTCGAGGCGAGAAGGCTTTCGGCTGCGACCACCATACCCGGGATGCAGAATCCGCACTGGACAGCCCCTCCGTCGGCGAATGCCTCGATGATGCATTTTCCACGTGCCGTTTCCCGCAATCCTTCGATCGTCATGATCTCACACCCCTGCACAGACCCCATGGGGACCATGCATGTCGTGATTATCTTGCTGTCCTTGAGTACCGAGCACGCACCGCATTCACCTTCTCCGCAGGCTTCCTTGGTACCGAAAAGACCAAAATCATCGCGCAATACATCCAGCAACCGTTTCAAGGGATCACAGGTGATCGCGACATCCTTGCCATTCAACACAAACTGTATATCACGTGTCATGCCATCAGCTCCGTCAGGGTTTCGGGCGGAATGGGAATCGCCCGGATATCTTTGTCGACAGCTCGCGAGACAGCATCGATAAATGCCGCCGAAGCTCCATTGAATACCAATTCACCCATTCCCTTTGCTCCCGATGGGCCATAAGGATACGGATTGTGGACCAGGGATGCTCCCTGGGAGGGGAAATCCATACTGGTCGGTATGATGTAGTCGGACAACCCGACCTGCTTGAACCCCTTCTTGGGATGGAAGTCGAGTTTCTCCATCGCGGCATAGCCGAGGCTTTGGATGATTCCCCCGTTTATCTGGCCATGGACGACCAACTCGTCGATGGGGACACCAATATCGTGGCTCGACCAGATTCCCTTGGTGACAACTTCATGTGTAAGGGGGTCGACCTCGACTTCAACGGCACAGACACCCCACCCGTACGCGATATATGCATCACCCTGGAATGTGGTTTGGTCCCAAGGATGTCCCTCGGGATGCTTGTATTCGTCCTCTGTGAAGAAGTCCTCGGACTCGTTCCAGCGCTCCTTCATCTTCAATGCGGCGCCTTCCAATATCTTGCCGACAATCATGGTCGAACGGCTGGCCACCGTAGGCCCGCTGTCGGCGACATTGGCGGTATCGGGATTCGGGTAGAGCACCCTGTCCTCTCCGATTCCCAAACTCTCGGCGACAATCTTGGTGAATGCCGTCTGCAGCCCCTGACCCATTTCGGTGCTTCCGACCAGGATCTCGACAAAACCATCGGCGCGCTTATGCAAGCGTGCCTTGGCCTTGATGATCATCTGCTCGCCGTTTCCGGTGAACGCACCACCATGGTTGTAGATGGAGATTCCGATACCTTTGCCACTTCCACGCGTGTATTCGGCCGCCTTCTGCTTGTATCCGCTCGCCTGCAACACTTGGTCCACCATTTCGGGAAGGACCACCTTCTCGAACACATGGCCGTTCGTCACGGTCGGATCCCCCTGGCGCAAGAAGTATTTGCTCTTCAATGCCAAGGGATCCACTCCAAGTGCAGCTGCGATATGGCACAGGTGGGTCTCGACCGCAAACAAGGTCTGCGGAGCCCCGAATCCACGGAATGCATCGCTGGGGAAGGTATTGGTCGCCACGGCGCGTCCCCGTACCCGGGAGGCGGGTATGTTGTACACGCCGGTCGCGTGGAAGACACCACGCTGCAATACGACATACGAACAGCTTTCGTACCCGCCGGCGTTGTATACGACATCGATATCCATTCCCAGGATATTGCCTTGGGCATCGAGGGCTGTCTTGAAACGGGTCCGGCTGGGGTGCCGTTTCACACTGTAGGCTCCGTCCTCATGCCGGTCGAACACCAGTTGGATGGGTTTTTTAATGACGTTCGCCGCAACCAGAAGGGGTCCGGCCAAGACATCGGGAAAGTGTTCCTTTCCACCGAAGGCTCCACCTGTGGTGGTCTGGCGAACGACAATGTCCTCGTATGGCCTGTTCAACAATCCTGCGATCGATTTGCGAACGTAGAACGGACACTGGGCACTGGCATACACCACGAACTTGTCGCCGTCGGGCATCACGAGTGCCGCGTTGGTCTCCAGGTGCACATGTTCCTGCCACCCGGTTATGATCTCATCCTCGAAAATACGGTGTGCATCGGCGAGGACAGAATCGATATCACCCTTGTGGATGGTGAAATCGCAGAAGAGGTTGTTCTCCCCAACGAACGCACCGCCTTTGCAGGCAAGTCCTTCGTCGATGGTAACGGCGGGAACCTGCTCCTCATATGAAATGGAAATCTGTTCCAGCAGGTCCACCAGGACCGACCGGTCCGGACCGACAAGCAGTCCGATAGTCTCACCGACATACCGTACGTCTTTTTCCGCGAAGCAGCGGTAGTCCTTCTTTATCATGACCAATTCATTGTTGCCACCGGCAGGGATATCCTTATAGGTGATGAATCGGTAGCCGTCTGGCAATGGTGGGAGGGAAATATCGGTGATAGTCCCCCTGGGGATGCCCGAACGCACCATACGTGCATAGAGCATGCCATCGAAATGCATGTCGGATAAGTACTTCTCCGCGCCAGAGGCCTTGGTTAAGGCATCCGTCCTGCGCATTGGAGTTCCGATCGGTTTCTTCGCCAT
>PGXW01000063.1 GCA_002839355.1 Spirochaetae bacterium HGW-Spirochaetae-2 | reverse complement strand
TACGGCTTCCAGGATACCCAATACTTCTTTCTCAAGATCATGGAGGCTAGCAGAAGGCCAAAGGCAAGATACCAATCCCACAAGAAAATGAGTTGAGCCAAAAAAGTTCTCGTCCCTACGGCAGGCTTTACTCGGTAACGGGAATCACATATATTAACGGTAAGCATTGCCTTTAGAGAGGGGCTCCGTTTATGACGTTTCCCTACGATCAATCGACTATTTCCTTCTTCAGTCTGTTTTTCTACGGAATGTTCGCACTATTCTTTTTCACCCTCTGGCTAGGAAACCGTGACCATGTCGCTGGATTGGGGTATTGGACCATCAACCTCGTGTTGCAAGTCGTGGGAAAGGGTATCGCGATATCGGAAATAGTCCAAAATGACCAGTTTGCCACCAGTATGGGATATCTTTTATCCAGCATGGGCGCCATCTTCTTCTACTTTGGACTGGCTGCTTTCACACATACCGCCATACACAGGAAATTCTATTATATCCTACTGGCGATAATGGGCATTGTCATCGTCTGGAGTGTAAATTTCGCCGCTAATGCCAATATTCGCTCCCTCGTATATGCCCTCGCCGTCCTGTTCATTTCCATCAGGTATCTTTCGCTATTGTGGAAGCATCGCAATCTGAATCCCTGGTTTGTCCGGCCCTTTCGTCTGCTCTTGGTCCTTTACAGCTTCCTGACACTTTTCTACTGTCTCAGGATTGCCTCCGACCTTACTTCCCTGGTCAAGGGAGACCTGCTCCAAACTTTGGATTCACCGTTGTTGCGGATAAGCCAATTCCTTACTCTCGGAATCCTTATAGGTGTCAACTTCAGTATCCTGATGCTGATAAACAACAAACTGCTCAGCGACCTGGACAAGGATAGTCGGGATAAGGACAGGGTGATGGGGGAGTTCAAGGTTCTCGCCGAGCATGACGGACTCACCGGCATTTTCAACAGAGGTACCATGAACAAATATCTGGAAACAGAATTGGTCCAATTGGAAGAACCTCTCCGCTGTATGGTGAACATGGTGGATATAGATAATTTTAAAAGCATCAACGATACCTACGGCCATGAAACGGGAGATTCGGTGCTTATCCACCTTGCGAATATATTTTCCGCCATGATCCGTGAACACGACAAGGTGGGCAGGTGGGGTGGCGACGAATTCTTCTTCATTGTACGGAATGTATCGCCCGAGGAGGCAGCCAAGCTTATCCAACGGATCCATACTGCCGTGGCAACGTATGACTGGGCGACCAAATTGGGAGCAGCGGACCTCAAGGTCTGCATTTCAAGCGGGTATGCCTTCGGCAACGGGAAGGAATCGATCAGGGATATACTTCGTGAGGTGGACTTGAATCTCTATACCGCGAAACAAAACGGAAGGAACCAGTTCGTCGGCGGGTGATGCACTACGCCGGAATCTTCACCACATGGTGGTCTGCCAGCAGTTCCATGATCAATGCATGCCCCTTCTCGTTCGGATGGATACCATCCGCACCTATGAGTGAGGAACAATCCTTTCTGGCAAGGAAGCCGCTACGGATATCAATCAACTGGGTGTGTGTCTCCAAAGCGACTGTCGCGACCCGCAGGGAGTAGAGTTCCTGACGCCGCTCGATATTGTGGATATCCTCCAACCATTTGACGATATTGGCACGGTCCAACCCCTTCCGGCAAATATGGTAGAGGTAGCGGACCGAATCGATCGGGGGAAGGGTCATGAGTACGGGAATTACATGGATCGACTTGAGTTGTGCGATCATATCTTTCAAGGTGCTTTCGAAGCTCTCCAAGGGAGTCTTGGGCAAATGGTCGATATCGGGCTGGGCAGCGACTTCATCCCATAGGAAATCACAATCGTTGCCGCCATATTCCAGCAGGACACTGTCGCATCCTATGCCTTTGGCAATTGCTTTCTGAAGCATCTGCAGCCCCTTGGTGACCGTACAACCGAACATGGCATTGTTCTGGAACTCGATACCGAGATATCGCCCCAACCGGTCGAACCCATTGTGCTCGAGGGAAACATACCTGTCGTCGTCCTCCCGATACACCACGCCTTTCAAGATTGAATCTCCGAATACCCGTATCTTCCGTATTTCCCTATTCATGGCAACTTTCCCTCCAGGTTGGATAAAGCTTAGGCAAGACCACAGGGAAAAACAATGGCATGAATTGACCAGCGGGGCTGTTTTCGTATTGGGAGAATAGCCGGTACAAATATACTATGCTTTATTTTTAAAGCTAGTAGAATCGACTATCCGAACCTGTAGGAGGTCATGGACACCGAACCTGCGAAGAACACCTCGTTGTAGATGGCGACCGGACCATCGCGGCCGGCGGCACCCAAGGCGACCAGGAGCGGATCGTAGTGCTCCCTCGTCCAGAAGGCATCCTCGGCACACGCACCAGCCTGACGGTAGTCGATCACTCCCTCGTGGCGATCTGCCAAGATGTTGTCGTGGATATAGGCATCGAACTCGATAGCCCAGGGAAAACCACCATCCATGTCCATATCCACCAACGCAAGGTTGTGCACGATATTTCCCGAACCGACAATCAGCACGCCCTCTTTTCGCAACGCTTCCAGCTTCACCCCCTGGTCGTACAGTACCTGTGCGGAGGCATGGGCATCGATGGAGAGTTGGACCACCGGGATATCGGCTTTGGGATACATGTGCCGCAAGACGCTCCAGGTACCATGGTCCAATCCCCACGAATCGTCGGCTGTCACCGACGGTCCCAACAGATCCCCGATGCGTTTTGCCAGTTCCACATCCCCGGGAGCTGGATAGGATATGGCGTACAATTCATGCGGAAATCCATAGAAGTCGTGGATAGTCCTCGGACGCTCCGATGAAAGCACCCGCGTCCCCTTGGTGTACCAATGTGCGGAAATGCAGAGGATCGCAATGGGCGTATCGCACGACGCGACCATCGATCGCCACCCTTGGGTTATGCTGTTCTTTCCGAGGGCATTCATGGGAGAACCATGGCCAACAAACAATACGGGCATCATTTGATGAATGTCCCTTCATCCAGTTCCTTGAAGGCCTGGTGCAATTCTGCACGGGTATTCATGACAATCGGACCACCCCACGCTATCGGTTCCTTCAATGGTCGACCTGCGATCAACAGGAACCGCACTCCGTCCTTGGCAGTATTCACCATCACTTCATCGCCATCGGCCAACAATGCGGCTCGGTGCGAGGGGATACTTTCCGAAGTCTCGTCGAACATCCCGGATCCCGCAACAAGATAGCAGAACACCGTCGCCTCAGGATCGACCGGCAGACGCCATTCGGAATTCGGATTCACCTGGACATCGAGGTAGAGGGTCTTCACATAGTCGCCTTGCACCGGACCCACCTTTTCACGATACCGCCCGCTGATGACACGTACCGTAGCTGTGCTGTCGGAAACCTCGGGTATCATATCGTTGGTAATGTCACGGTATGCCGGTTCGGTCATCTTGTCCTTGGCAGGCAAGTTGATCCACAGTTGGGCACCGAGGATACGGTCCACCGCCTGTGGCATCTCCTGGTGTATGATCCCACGGCCGGCTGTCATCCATTGGCAGCTCCCGTCGAGGATGCTCCCTTGGTTTCCCAAGGAGTCGCCATGCTCGATATCGCCATGGATCAGGTACGTCACCGTCTCGATTCCCCTATGGGGATGCCAAGGGAACCCTTTCACGTAGTCGGCGGGATCGGTCGAATCGAATGCGTCCAACAAGAGAAACGGATCGAAATCATCTACGTCCGAATGGCCGACCACCCGTACCAGCTTGACTCCAGCACCATCATACTGGACCGCGCCACCGACTATCTTGCGTACAGTTCGTATACTCATGCTAGCCTCCGTTTCGGCCAGTATAGCATGCCTTTCTGTTCACCACACCTCGGGAAATTGCATTTGGCCTTTCAATTTGGGCAAAGATTGGATAGACTATACTTGAAACGAATCCAAAGAATATCAGGAGGTGTTGTTTCATGAGTGTAAAATTCTATCGATGCAAAGAATGCGGAAACATTGTGGAGTTGGTCCACAACGGTGGCGGAGAACTGGTCTGCTGTGGCAAACCCATGGTTGAGTTGAAAGCCAATACGACCGATGCCGCAACGGAAAAACACGTGCCGGTTGTTGAGAAGAAAGGCGACAACATGGTGGTGAAGGTCGGTTCGGTGGCCCATCCGATGACCGAGGAGCACTACATCCAATGGATCGCCGCAGTCACCGACAGCGGAATCTATCGGAAAGCCCTGAAGCCTGGGGACAAGCCTGAGGTTACCTTCTCCTGCCTTGGCAAGGTGATCGCGTTCTACGAGTATTGCAATCTGCACGGCCTCTGGAAAGTGGATCTCTAGGCTCCCTCCACCAGACAGTGAAAACGCCGACCAGTGGAAACACTTGCCGGCGTTCTGGTCTGCTCCCGAGAATTCGATTAGTCGAGGATAAGCGAGGGTGCCGCGTATACACGGGCCATGAAGCTCTGGTCGAGCATGAACAGCCCCTTGCCATCGCCAAACAATTCGTATTTGCGGATATTGTCCTCGGCGTTCTTCTCCTCCTCGCCCTGTTCCTTCACGAACCAATCGAGGAATTGCACGGTCCGGTAATCCTTGACCTTCAAGGCTTCGGTATAGATCGTGTTGATCGATTCGGTCACGAAACGCTCATGCTCGAGCGCACCTTCAAGCGGAGCCTTGTAGTCTTTGTACTCTCGTGAAGGATCGGCAATCGCACCTAGGGAGACCTTGTGGCCATTGTTCAATATATACTGGCGGAACAACAGGGCATGGTCACGTTCCTCTTGGGCTTGGATCTTGAACCAATTCTCGAAGCCCTCAAGACCGGCGCTCGCATAAAAATCGGCCATATCCAAGTATAGGTACGCCGAAAACAACTCCTTGTTGATCTGTGCGTTCAATAGTTCCACTACGCTTTTCTGCAACATTTCACATTCTCCATCGGCACAAGAAGGTGCCTTTTTGTATTTTATCCAAATATACTGCTTTTTCCCCCAATTGGCAAAACATACCGTACCCCCCATTCTATAATTTTGTATGCAAAAACACTACTGTCCGGTTAACTTTATGAGGACCACGAATAACTGAATGAATTGCATGGAGTTAGCGTCGGTTTTCACTTTTATCGATTTGAAGTAGCCCTTA
>PGXW01000032.1 GCA_002839355.1 Spirochaetae bacterium HGW-Spirochaetae-2 | reverse complement strand
GTCGGTGACGATAACCTGATCCTCGGGACATTTCTCGCATGCGGCGCGGATGACGTTGACCAGGGGAGTCTCGATGATCTTTTCACTGGTGAAGGCCTTTTCGATTCCGCTGGAGACCGGAATATGCTCCCGTTCCTCCACAAGCGGCAGGCCGAAGGCCAACCTGAGACGTTGCTTCACGATGGAAAGTTCCCGGTATGAACAGCAACGGTACATCGGGTTTCCCATTTCGATGATACTGAATGGGAGGGACTCTATTTCCGAGGGTTTCTTTCCGTCAAGTATGAATCGTACTGTCTCCATGAGCAACCGCCTACGGAGATCGGTCACAGGAGTATAGATTCCCCGCATCCGTTCAAATACCCGTTTTACGCCGATCTCACTCATGGCTTTGCCTCCCGCTTCTTCTCTATTCGGGTATGCACATCGTCCATGATCGCTTCCAGTTTCGCCTCGAGAATATAATCGCCATCGATTTTCACAACAGGAGATCTCCTCGAGTGATCGCAGACTTTATTGGGACAGGACATCTCGTCGATGATGCAATGTTCCTGGATATCCTTCTCGGCGCGTAAAGCTTCCACAAGCTGGGAAGCTCCTCGGAACGCGCAGTTGGTACCGGTACAGACGGATACATGGATACTGTCCCCATTCTTTTGAGAACTGTTCATACAGGACCTCCCGATTATTTCTCGCCTTCCAGTATATGGGAGATATCCATCGGAATAAAGGCTTTTGCAGAAAAAAATATCCGATTGGCGGCACCCATGCCGCGGGTAATCTTGCCTTCGGCGTAGCGGCTGCGAAGAATTTCCAGGACATCGCTGGAACTGTCGGGGCCACTTCGGCGAGACCGTACGAGAGCGACTACAACAACTGCAATGACAACAAGTATCACGATAATCGCGATCCAGCTCCACCAATTGCCTGACCAGCCCATCATGCTACCGGGACCATAGCCCCATCCATAGTTGGATGAGGTGGGGTTGTAACGCGCGTTACGGCTCCAACCTCCCATCATTCCCGGTCCCATAAAGCCGTATCCGCCCATGCCGGGTCCCCACGTGTCGAGCTTCCCGTCGTTCTGGAGGTAGTTGTAGGCAATCCAACGGTGGGTCGATGCTAGTTGCTCGGATCCTTCTCCTCCCATCATCTCATCCATCCATCCGTGTCGCTCTTCATCGGCGATCATGAGATCCATGACCGCATCACCCAGTTCCTCAAGTAGAGCCGGACGTATCAGGTCGGGATCGATGAGCGTGATACTTGTCACGCCTTGCACCTGTTTGATTTCGTTGAGGATCACGTCGGCAGTTCTGCCGTGTCCTTCTTCTTCCTGCGCCCAGAGTGTTGTTCCCACGATCAGGAACATGATACTCAAGGTTATTACGAATATTTTCTTCAATTTGTTGTCTCCTTCTACGAAAGATTTCTCTTCATCGAGTCGAACTCTTCCCAGGTGATATCACGTGGGGCATATCTCTTCTTGATCATCTCAAATACAATTTCCAAATTGGCAAGATCCTCTTCAACGAAGGTCTTTCTTCATCTTCTCAAACAGCTCGCGATCGATCTCACCATCGGCATATCTGTTTTTAAGTAGCGCGATTGCCTCCAAACTGCCAGAATTGGACCTGTTCCGATGTGAGAGATGCACCGCAAGAAGCACGACGACCGTCACCCCAATGAGCAACAATCCGATCATCATCCCCCGGGACCACCAGTCGGACCCGAACCAACCGCATCCGCCGACATTGCCAAGACCGTAATATAAGCCGTGCATACCATTCCTCCATCATCAATTCGAGATGTCTTCTCTCATGCTGAGGTATTCCTCCCGTGAGAGGGTCCCTTGTGCATATCGCTTACTGAGCGCTTCGAGCGCCTCATCGGTTCCTTTACGGAAGGAATCATCTTTTCTACCGAACATATCCGTTCTGAACAACAGATACATTATCAAGAGGGTCCCAAGGATTCCAAATATCATCATTTTTAACCTCCCACACCCCCGAGGGGGTGTGTAGTCAATGTAAAGCAATGCCGCGTATCTGCAAAGAGTTCCCCTGAATTCTTTACCTGATCTTCACCGTTGCCCGTCCCAGCGGCAAGGTTGAGCGAGATCAGGAAAGGATCAGCCCGCTTGCTTCGGTACTTTTAGCAACCGGGCGTTGATTGCAACCACCACCGTGGACAAGGTCATCAGGACGGCACCCACCTCCGGTTGCAGGATGAACCCGGTGAAGTGCAGAACTCCCGCGGCAAGAGGAATGGCAAACACATTGTATGCAGTAGCCCACACCAGGTTCTGGATCATCTTGCGATAGGTGGCTTTTCCGAACCTGATGAGCGTCACGATATCCTGTGGATTTGAATCCACCAACACGATATCGGCGGTGGACGCCGCCACATCGGTTCCCGACCCGATGGCAATCCCGACATCGGCTTGCGCCAGGGCAGGAGAATCATTCACGCCGTCTCCTGTCATCGCCACGAATGAGCCCTTCTTCTGCAGTTCCTTGATCTTCTGTTGCTTCTCATCGGGCAACACCTCGGCAAAGTAGCCATTCATGCCCAATTCCTCGGAAACGGCACGGGCGGTCGCTTCGTTGTCTCCAGTGAGCATCCAGCAGGCTATGCCCATTGATTGCAGCGTCTTGATGGCGCCATGGGACTCTGGACGCACCGTATCACTGAGGGTGATAGAGCCAATCAACCGCTTTTCCACCAGGACAAAAACACGGGTTACAGCCTGTTCGTCCTTGGCAGAAGGGATGTCGATGCCGAGTTGACGTGCATGGGAAGGGCTGGTAACCAGAATTGCCGAACCATCGACGTTCCCGCCGATGCCCTTCCCCTTGATTGCCGAGACTTCGTCCACAGAGGACAATTCAAGGCCTTGGGCGGTTGCATGTCCAACGATGCTTTTCCCGATAGGATGCTCCGAATGTGCTTCAACAGATGCTGCCAATCGCAACACCTCCATTTTCGAATAGGTCCCCGTGTCGGTCGATGTCACATCGGTCACCGTGAAAGTACCCTTTGTGAGCGTGCCCGTCTTATCGAACACAATGGTATCGATTTTTCGAGCCTGCTCAAATGCTGTCCGATTTCGGATGAGCAATCCGTGTTGTGCAGATTTGGCAGTTGAGACAGAAACCACAAGGGGAATGGCCAATCCAAGTGCGTGGGGGCAGGCGATGATCATAACGGTGGCCATTCGTGTGATGGCGAACTGCAGGTCGTAGCCGACCAGCAGCCAGCTGACCAAGGTGGCAATTCCAATGGTGATTGCTGCTATGGTCAGGTAACGGGCTGCCCGGTCGCTCAACTTCTGTGTCTTCGATTTGACTTGTTGTGCCTCGCGGACCATGGTAATTATCTTCGACAGATATGCATGCTCCCCGACTCCATCAACCTTGATGGTGATGCTGGAATCACCATTGATCGACCCGCCAATGAGCCTGTCTCCCTTCTCGCGTCGGACCGGACGCGATTCCCCTGTGAGCATTGATTCATCGACATACCCGGCACCTTCGTGGATCCGGCCGTCGGCGGGAATTTTCTCCCCAGGTTTTACTATAAGGAGATCGCCATTCTCAACAAGACTGAGTGGTATGTCCTTGATTGTTTCCCCTTCTTTCCTGTGGGCTTCCGATGGCATGAGGCGGGCCAGTTTTTCCAATGCCGCCGATGCGCCTACGACGCTGGTCATTTCTATCCAGTGTCCCGCAAGCATGATGGCGATCAAGGTTGCAAGTTCCCAGTAGAAGGGCATCCCTGGAAGACCGAAGGTAACAGCAGTACTATATCCGTAGGCTACTGTGATAGCCATGCCTATTAGTGTCATCATCCCCGGAGATTTTTCCTTCAACTCCTTCACCAAACCGGAAAGGAAAGGCCAACCTCCTACGAAATACAGAATCGTAGCCAAAAGGAATACGACATAGTCTGCCCTCGGGAACGTCCATCCAAAACCAGTGAGGTCCTTGATCAACGGCGTAAGCGCAAGGATGGGTAACGTGAGTAACAAGCTGAAATAGAACCTGTTTCGAAAGTCCTTTATCATCATTCGATGGTGGTCCGCATGGTTGCTATGGTCCGCATGATTGCCATGGTCCGAATGATTGCCATGGTCCGAATGATTGCCATGGTCCGAATGATTGCCATGGTCCGCATGGTTGCCATGGTCCGCATGGTTGCCATGGTCCGAATGGTTGCCATGGTCCGCATGGTTGCCATGGTCCGAATGGTTGCCATGGTCCGAATGGTTGCCATGGTCCGCATGGTTGCCATGGTCCGCATGGTTGCTATGGTCCGCATGGTTGCTATGACCATCATAGTGTTTTGCGAGATCTTTTAAATTGCTCATAGGCTCCTCCTTAAAATGGTTTTCCAGTATGGAAACCAGAATGTTTGACAATCATCGTGGGAAAAAGGGTGAGATCAGGATCTGTTGTACTTATTGATGATGTCCCCCGTCGGATCCATATCTGCAGATTTCCTATTGAGCGAACAACAGTCCAACCGTTGGTCCCCAAAGTTACGATCATTGGCTTCCGCCATTCTTTTCAGATAATCATTCCAACGAACCTTGATGTTCTTGAAAAATTTCATCGGCACACCTCCTCGGTTAGCGAAATCGTTTGAATGCATCCATCACCTCGATGATCTTCAGTTGCTTCTCCTCTGGGTCCTCCTGCTGCATGGCATGGGCCACACAGGTGTGGAGATGATGCTCCATCACGATCTCCTCCACTCCCTTGAGCGCTGAGATCACGGCGGATATCTGGGTGAGGATATCGATACAGTACCGGTCGACTTCGACCATTTTCCTGATGCCTTTCACTTGTCCTTCGATGCGGGCAAGGCGGGAATCTGTTTTCTTTCTGGTGCGTTCATCCATATACACAATATACCCCTAGGGGGTATATCTGTCAAGCGTATGACCACCATATAAATGAAATGTCTTTCCCACTGCTGTTACTCCGGGCTAGTGGAAGATGTAAATGTAAGATTATCTATTGAAGCACGAGAACATTTCCAGGAAGAGCCCTCATTGCAGTTTCAAGAAGGCTGTGAATAGGGTTAAGTAAAATAACTAAACCCCAATAATAGATGTTTTAAGCATCAATATTAATGTTGAAGAAACGAGAGTACGAAGAACCTGAGGTTTGTATTGACGTGACCCCGAACCATTTTATCCCCATGCGGTGTACCTTGGAGGTAGTTTTAGTCAAATTGTAATGACGCTATCCCTATCTGCTCAAACCTTGGGATGACCGCGAAGTTACTGAATATATACCCTTGTCTGTCCTTGGCCTGGATATATGATATTTTCAATTTTGATCCCTTTCCATTCGTGTTATAAAAAACCATGCCGGACGAGAAAAGAAAACCCATCATACATGTCATCCCAGCCAGACGGCATTTCAAGCGTCTCCGGGTTGCCTTGTACTGTCGTGTGAGCACGCAGATGGAGCGACAGCTGCAAAGCCTCTCGGCCCAGATGGATTTCGAGAAGGAGGACATCCTGGAGAACCCCGCTTGGGAATATGTCGGTACCTATACCGACATCAAATCAGGACGGACCATCAGTTCCAGACCAGGGTTCCAGAGCCTCCTGGCCGACTGTGAGGCGGGCAAGATCGATATGATCTATACCAAGTCCATCAGCCGGTTCGGACGCAACTGTGTTGATTTTCTGGTGACGCTTCGGAGGCTCAAGGAACTGAAGGTGGATGTCTTTTTCTACAATGAGCAGATACATCTCCTCAGCCAAGCAGGGGAGTTGCTCCTTACTCTTCATGCCGGCATAGCCCAGGCTGAGAGTGAGAACAAGAGCGAGAACATCAAGTGGGGCCTGAGAAGAAGTACCATGGATCCCGACTCCCCGGCATTCTCCCGAAGGTGCTATGGATATGATCGTAATGAGGAGGAAGGCCTCATCCTCAACATTGCTGAAGCCAGAATAGTCCTGAAGATCTTTGATTGGTATGAGCAAGGCTGGAGCATCGTGAGGATCAAGAAGGAACTGGAAGCGCTGAAGGTTCCTACACCAACGGGCAAGAGCAAATGGCCGGTAAAGACGATCGAGAACATCCTCACCAATGAGAAGTACACTGGAACCTCCGTCTATGGAGAAACAGAGTCCGATGATTTTCCTTCCACCAAGAG
This sequence comes from Spirochaetae bacterium HGW-Spirochaetae-2, assembly GCA_002839355.1. GTDB lineage: Bacteria > Spirochaetota > Spirochaetia > Sphaerochaetales > Sphaerochaetaceae > UBA8525. The sequence continues at coordinate 46,741 of PGXW01000032.1, read as the reverse complement.
AAAAGCGCGTGACCCGTTCGAGGTCCATCGGTCACGCAACCATCACATCCCCATCATCCATGAACGACAGTTCAAACGCGTGCAGAAGCTGAAGGCAAAGCGCTCCAACATTGAGATCGATGAGCACGGGAACAAGGTCAGAAAGAGCACCCATTACAGCTCCAAGAAGGCTGTGAAAAAAGTAAACAAAACCACCAAACCCCAAAACTAAATGGCATATTAATCAACGGTATTGTTGAAAATGCGTGTGTGCGTGTCTTTGGTAAAAATTGACGAAATTGAGTAGTCTAAAATATCAAAAAATGATGAAAAACTGGTAAAATTCCAGAAAAATAAGTGTTTACTAAACAAACACTTGCATAGGGTAATCTTGTATCATGGGCTGGTTGTCATTGAAGGGAACTTGACCCAGGATCCCGAATTGGGTGCGATTCCCAGCGGGCGAAGTATCTGCCGGTTCTCGATCGCGTCGAACCGGTATTATCGGAATGCCGAGAAGGCGCTGATCAACGAGGTCTCGTATGTGAATATCGATACCTGGGGAGCACTGGCGGAAAGCTGCGGAAAGTATTTGCGCAAGGGGCGAGGTGTCAGGGTAGTGGGGAGATTGAAACAGGACCGGTGGCAAGGCGAGGATGAGAAGATGCGCGAGCGCTATGTCGTGGTCGCCGAGCATGTGGAGTTCCATCCCGATCCGAACAGGAATGACACCTCGCAGGCCGAAGAGGTTGCGATCGAGACGGAGACCAACGACAACGATATGGTCTTCGAACAGCCTGAGGAACCCAAGAAAAAGAAAAAATAATCACGTGGGAAGATTCCCGGTTATCCCGGCATGGTGGCACCCTCGTGGTGTATCACCATGCCGTTTGTTGGACAATCTGTAGTTTCCAGACGGTTAAAATCTATATATGGCTGAAATGCCTGTGGTTCCGGGCATCATCTCCTTGGGGAGGATCAATACATCACCTTTGCGCATCAACGTCAATTCCGCGATATCATCCAGGATATCACCACAATCGGGATCATCGATTGCACAAAATTCCGGTTCGCCTGTGGCATTGTCGATTTTTCCGGGTAGTATCTTGTTTTCCTCGATCAACAATGTTTCGATCCGACTGTCGAATGCGGCTTTGGCAATCTGTGCCAGATCCGAGGACCCCAATGATTCGGCCTCTGCCTTTTTATAGGATTCGACTAGGGTTCGTATCTTTTCCAAATTGATAGGTTTGATTATTTCCAATGCTTTACGGGTAAGTTCGTCCATCTTCAAGGAGTCGTAGGCACTCTGTATACCCTCTTCGAGTAGATAAGGATTGTTGCTTACATGCTTGAACTGAGCATGGTATTCTTTCAGCGAAACCAATATGAGCGGTAATTTTGAGTGTTTGGAATAGTTGTCCAACACAAACCGATCCACATACCTGAAGAATTTCTCGGTATCGTTGTCTATCTCCTGCTTGACATCCCCATGTCCATGGTACATCGGGTGGCCTCCAGCCCCGCCATAGGAGCCGTGCGACAGGTAGGGATCCGTCAGCTGTTTTCCCAAGACTTCCTCCTGTGTTCTTGGAGTATCCGGGGGGAGCACAATTTCTGTAAACCCATACCTATTGCCTTGATAGAGGGTGAATCCGGTACGGCTCAACCCCAGCAACTGGTAACTCTCCAATGATTGGAAAGCCTTTATCAGAGGTTTGATATGGAAACTTTCGGCTACGGTGGCAAATTCCTTCACAGGGATTTGAAGGTTGTAGAGGACGCACTTGTTCCGGCTTGCCAAGACAGCCAACCCGTCGGCAGTGGTATTCCAGAAATTCGTATCCTCTTCGAGTTCAAAAAACGGTTTCATGATCGAACCGATCAAATCCTTCTCGTATTTCTTGCCCAATGATTGTTCAATCACCCGAAGCAGATTCTTGAAGACAATAGGGTCTTGTTTGTTTTCGGGAAAATGCCTGTGGGTCGGTTGATAGAGTGATACAAAAGGACCTTCCTCTTGATACATGATTTCATTCGGAAATTGATATGCAATCTCGTATGCCATGATGAACTCCTTTCTTATAAAAAATTATTCCTTAACAGAATGCCGATCTGGCTCCAATTCCGTTTTGTATTCTCTTAATATAATACTTTAAAATAAATTAGCAAATCGGGGTCACCGCCAGCAACCCCGTCGAACCTACTATTGGAAGAGGCCGACAGCACCGATGGATTCGTTTCTCGCGTCATAGGCGTTGTCGTATACATAAAAATACCTATTGGAACAGTTTTTCTGGTAGTGGATATTTTTCGCAGTATGGAATCCCAATCAGTGGTACAGGTTAGTCGCCCAATCCATTGGCGCATAAATCGGGGTATTGGTACCTTGCATTTCCATTCTTTTTTACGGAGATTTATATCGACACTTGAAATCTCCGTAATCGTGGGATACAATCTTCGTATGATTACGCGAAAAATCGAACCTGTGATAAAGCGTTTGATGAAAGAGTATCCTGCTGTGACCATATTCGGTCCCCGCCAATGTGGCAAGACCACCTTGGCTCTTTCCCTGTATCCCAGTTTTTCCCATGCGAACCTCGAGGATCTGCAGACACGGAAACTTGCTGAAGAGGATCCCTACGAATTTTTCATACGGTATCCGGAACCTGTCGTGATCGATGAGATCCAGAGGGTCCCGTCGTTGCTAAGTCTTGTCCAGGTCAGAATTGATGAACACAAGGAGATGGGACAGTATATTATTACGGGAAGTCAGCAAATCCGATTGCAGAATACGGTGTCGCAATCTCTTGCCGGGCGTACTGCCGTAGTCAACTTGCTACCCTTGTCGCTGGATGAGTTGTCAAATGCAGGCATTGTCTTGGACCGGGATCAGCAATTGGTCTCTGGATTCATGCCCTATCTTTTCCAAACTACCGGTCGAACCCCATCCGACTACTATCGGAGCTACCTTACCACGTACGTGGAGAGGGATGTAGCGTCGGTGGGAGCTGTCCATGATCTCTCGCGTTTCCTGACTTTTCTTACTCTTCTCGCGGGGAGGTGTTGCCAGTTGGTCAACAACTCGGCCTTGAGTGGCGAAGTAGGTGTCAGCAGCACGACGATAGGTTCCTGGCTCTCCATCCTTGAGGCATCACATCTGGTGTACATCCTCAGGCCATGGTACACATCCCGTACCAGCCAGGTGGTCAAAACTCCAAAAATCTATTTCTGTGATGTCGGGTTGGCTGCGCATCTGCTCGGGATCGGTACCCCTTCCCAGATGAATCGGGATCCTCTCATGGGCAATCTTTTTGAGAATATGATTGTTATGGAGGCGGTGAAAGCACGCTATAACGCAGGGAAGAGCGACAAGCTGTACTTTTTCAGGAATAGCAACGGATTGGAAGTGGACCTCTTGGTCGGGCAACAGAGGAAGCTCATTCCCTACGAGGTGAAGAGCGGCAGGACCATGGATAGCAAGCACACACTGAACCTAAAGAAGTTCATTTCCAAGTATCCCGATGATATCGCACAAGTTGGTGGTGTCATATACAGCGGGGAGTCGGTCGAGAGGTTCAAGGGGTATGTATACCGCAATTTCCATGACTGCGCTCCGTTATTCGAGGATAAGGAACCCACCTTCACAGTATCGTTCTAGTGATCTGAATGAAAGGCATCAATACCCCAGAGCAAGAGTCGGACCCAGGAGGTTTCGCTTCTCTTGCCACCCTGAGAGGCTCACGTATTGGACCTTACGTTCCAGTCATTCGTTCGGGATTTTAACATCATATCCGTAAAATCTTCTCCATTGCTTTCCCCTTGGCCAATTCGTCAATGAGCTTGTCGAGGTATCGGATCTCCTTCATGATGGGGTCTTCGATATGCTCCACACGAACACCACAGACTACGCCAGTGATTTTTTCCCTGGAAGGATTCAAGCGGGGACTTCCTTTGATGAACGACTCGAAATCCGTTTCCTTTTCCAGGTGGAATGCCAGTTCTTCCTGATTGTATCCGAATAGCCAATGGATGATCTCATCCACTTCGGCTTTCGTCCGGCCTTTCTTCTCAGCCTTTGCGATATACATGGGATAGATACTCGCAAAGCTCATGGAAAAGATACGATGTGATGCCATGCGACACCCTCCTGAATAACAGTTTGCGTATGGGCGATTGGTATTCTACAGGATTTTCCCACTCCAGAGAAGTTCCAGGAAATACCTCCAAGGCATAACCTCAATACCATTTTCCAGCTTTCTTGGCCGATCTTCACAGCATACAAGAATGTGCCGTTGGCATATGTTTTCCTCCATAAAGGCCTTGAGTCCAGTAAAATCCCTTGTATCCGCCTTTCTTGTTGTTTTTGTCTCTATCGCAACTCTTTCTCCCAGCACAAAATCGACTTCAAAACCACTTGTTGTCCTCCAATAACTCAGAACATCTTTACTCTGGATATAATCGAGATAGGAACGGAGCTCCATAAACATATAGTGTTCGAAGAATTTTCCATATTCGGACTGGGTTGTGGTCGGTACGGTTGCATTTTGCAAGGCTCTCGCAACTCCGAGATCAAAGAAATAAAACTTCGGCATTCCGAAGGTTTTTCTTTTTATGCCCTTGGTGAATGAAACAAGTTCATACCCGATGAGTGTGTCGACGAGCACCTGGTACCAGCCTGTGACGGCCTGTCTTGATACACCGACATCACTGGCAATATTGGTAAAGTTGAGTATTTCTGTGTTCGATAATGCAGCAACTTCTAGAAATCTAGAGAACTGTGGAAGCTTTCTGGTCACACCTTCGGCCTGGATCTCTTCGTTTAGGTACAGGGCCACATAGTCACCAAGCGATTCATCAGGATTTTCAGAACAGTATGCCGATGGCAGCAGACCAGACTTGAATATCCTTTCCAAGCTATACCCGGTACCTTGTATTTCCGGATAGACGAAGGGATGCATGGTGATATGACCAGCCCTGCCACCCAAGAGATTGACTCCACCCGAACGAAGTTTTCTTGCACTTGACCCAGTGAGCAGGAACCGGATGTTCCTCTCCTCAATGAGAAGGTGAACTTCCTCCAACAGTTGGGGTGCTTTCTGAATCTCGTCGATTACCACTACACAATCATGCAAGTCAAGTGCTTCAACTTCTTCTTTCAGTAAGCCAGGATCGGAGACGGCTCTCATCCGTAGTCTCCCATCAAGCAGGTTCCAGCTAAGGCTCACCATGTCTTGCAGCTCATTGCGAATATAAGAAGTCTTTCCTGTCATACGGGGGCCAAGGAGAAATTGTGATTTCTTTTCTAGTTTTTCCTTCAACTTCAATGTACGTTTGATGTATGGGTCACTTTTCATATTTATCGCCACCTCTAATTAACATATATCATGATAATCGCTATTAGTATGTACGTCAAATAGATTGTTCCAGTAATCATTGCTCCAGAATCCTTACTGATCCAAAGAATGGTAGAGTATCGAAAATTCCCCCATTTCCTAGCTTACCAGTCAGACGGAGTTTGCGGATGAATTGCCATTGCCAATTAACAGATATCATGAAAAACGCCATTAATGTTTACATCAATCAACGATTCCCTTGGCATGTAAGCATTCCTTTAATTTGCTTGCTTTGTGTTCAGAAGCACACCACCAAGCCACACCAGCCACAGGATTTGTAGAATCCCAAACACCATTGAGACATCGTGCAGGACCGGGATGACCGAGACCAGTCCAGCGAATCCTATGACCATACCAAGCCAGCTGAGTAATTTTGGCAACGAACCGCTCGTTAATGCCACCGCACTGACCAACAACACCCATAAACCGCCGAGCAATTCGCCACCGGCTCCGCCTAGTCCCATCGCGATCGGTTCTATCGCTTGCCAGGTTTGTTGGGCTTGCAAGAGGTCGATTTCGGCCAGGGTTACGATGACGCCCATGCCATAGTTGAATACCATTCCGCTAGCCACCAGGGTGGAAGCCCAAAGAAGACCGATGGCAGTGGCAATCCGCATCACGATTGGTGCATGCATCCGCAATCTGTCGTATAAGGTAAGAGCCAGAACCCCAAGTAGTATTCCAAACAGGACGTAGGTGACAAGGTACATGGCATACATGCTGGGGAAGTTTTCGAGGATGAGAACGACCTTGTCCTTTGGGGTGGTCGCACCAAGATAGTCGACTACTACAAGGAAGTAGGGCATTGCCGCGAGATAGGCAAGTGCAAGATACAGAGCCGCCACGCCTCCGACTTTCTGTTGGATGACGCCTTTTCGATTGAATTTTTCCATTTTAGTCCCCTTGATATATCCCGACACTAGTGTGTGTCGGGTGGTTGATGGTATACTTACTAAGTATGTATGTGTAGACATGATGATACTTACAATGTAAGTTTGTCAATATCCGGGAGGACGAATGGCTAAAGAAATTTTCGGAAACGATAAAAAGAACCGACCACGCCTTCCATTGAATCGGGATAGGATATTCACCGCGGCGATGGAGATCGCCGACGAGCGCGGAGTGGGCGCGGTCACCATGCGTGAGGTTTCTTCACGGCTACATGTGGAAGCTATGTCTCTGTACAATCATGTTGCCAACAAGGATGATATTCTGGATGGTATGGTGGATTTGGTAATTGACCAATTCGATTTGCCCGAGGATACCGGCAACTGGCGTGAGGCGATGCACCGCCGTGCTGTCTCTGCCCATCGCCTATTTCAACTTCATCCATGGGTGCCCTCCTTGCTGGATTCCCGCAAGTCAAGTGGACCGTCAAGGCTGCATTACTTCGAATGGGTGTTGGGCACGCTCTTCAAGGCCGGATTTTCCATAGACGGTGCCGGGCGTGCCTTCTCTTTGCTGGACAGCTATATCTATGGTTTCAGCATACAACAGTCGAATGCCTCGGCTGACGGAGAGGCCACAGCCGAGGAGATGGCCGCAGCCATGCTGGAGTCCATTCCGGCCGACAAGTATCCTAATCTATACCGGATGGCCATGAATTCAATGCAATCCGGTTATGATATCGAAGCGGATTTTTCATTCGGCCTAAAGATCATCCTGGATGGGTTGGAACGGATTCTGAAGGAATCCCACTAGTTTCAAGAGATTATCCTCCCTTGACACCGGTCACATGTATTGCCGAGACCGCATCGAACGACGCGACTTTACCAAACAGCAACCGTTGATAGAGCCAAAGGAATGGGAATTGGGTGTGGATGAAACCGCCCATCAGTGCTTCACCCTGTTCCATTATCATATCGATGGCGGTATTCACCCCGGATACGCTGACCACTGTCATAGCGCGGGAATTGCTTGTCATATACAATCTTGGTGGCAACGAGCGAAGTCACGACGAACAGAACTGCTGCAATGCCAAGTCCGGTTCCCATATATTTGACCAATCGGCTGCTTTCCCGGCTACCTTTTGACATCGCCATATCCCCTCGTGTCAATATTTTCCACGCATGGCTCCCGAAAGTCTGACGTGGAACGTTCGACCCCCATCCATTATGCTTGAAAAGCATACTATTGCAAGGCAAAGTACTATTCCCATGGGAGTCTTCTTGTATCGAACGCAAATATCTTGTGCGCAAAGAACAACATAGGGTAAAATACCGGAAATGGGATGTGGCAATTTGTAGACTGCAAACTGCAACAAGTTGCGGGGCACGGGGGTTCGCATGAACGGGAGGCTGTCATGGATGCGATATCGGTTGCTTTGATAGTATTCGGTACCTTGGAACTATTGAATGTCCTTGTGCTGTACCTGTCGCCAGGATCAAAGAGAGGGAATAGCGTTGGCTTCTTCAATGCGTATGCAAAGTCAAAATCGGACCCGGAAATCCATGCGCTTGTCACCTATCTCATCAATTGGGTTGCAGGTACCAAGCTGATCTTTATTGTCCTTCTTATCGGTATTGTCATCACCGGAAATGCAGCGACAAAAGTCTTCAGCGCCATTGCCTTGATCTTCTCGATCCTGACGTTCTTCTCTCGATTGTACCCCGGTATCAGGAGTATGGATCAAGCTGGACAGATTACCCCTCACGGCTATTCCCGCACACTCGGCATCATGATAGCGTGCTTCGTCATCATCTTTGTTATTGCCTTGGCAACATATCTGGTCGGTTTGCAACGGTGACGGACAACTGCCCTTCGCAAGGTTCTCGATGGCGATAGTGTGTCACAAAGTCACTTTCCTTTTATGAATCACCATAGTATACTTGGGTTGTTGTTGTTGAATTGAGGAGGATCCCAATGAGTGAAGTAACGTTGACCAATGCCAACTTTGACGCTGAAGTTTTGAAATCGAATGTACCGGTTCTGGTAGACTTTTGGGCTGTATGGTGTGGTCCTTGCAAGATGGTCGCCCCTGCGGTCGCCAAACTTGCCGAAAATCATGTCGGCAAACTGAAGGTCGGTAAAGTGAATGTTGATGAACAGCCTGAACTGGCCGAAAAGTTCAATATTTCCAGCATTCCCACCCTGGCGCTTTTCAAGGACGGTAAGGTCGTGAACCAGCGTATCGGGGCAGTTTCCCTAGCAGCGCTCGAGTCGTTCGTGGCAGAGTATATCTAACGATTCGAACGAAGCATTCCTTTGGAAAATGGGCCGGACATCATCACCATGTCCGGCTTTTCCATATTTCCTACGGTTCATGGATATCGGGACTGTTGGGAGAGCCGAAACTGGCCTTGCTTGTGGGTACGATGTGCCAATCGCTGCGCGTATCGGTATCGGGTGCGTCCTCGGTCCTGCAGATTGATCGGGTAGCCGTACTGTAGGTGCTGTCGACTCCAGCTTCCGGTACGATCGGGTAGGCATCCCATTGACCCGATTCCTCAAGGAGCAAGGCCCGCTGGTGCACTTTGCTGGTACCGAATCCCCCATAATCGTTGTCAGAGGAACTGGTCCTGTTGCTGTACAGGACGGCATCGATCATCGCACCGTCCGGAGAATCGTACAGGCTTATCACTCCATTATTGGCTCCGAGGCCGACAGGGCCTCCATAGAACTCGATCGGGTGTTTCTGGCGTAGACCTTCGCTGTACTCGATGACCACGTGATCACCTTTCTTGACTTCATACGATGGCAGGATGCATTCGCTGTCGAAGGATTCCGAAAGTCCGTCATATAGAGTCAAACCGGCCAGATTCCCATCCGTAAAGGCCAGCAATTCAACCCGGTCCGGATTTGTTGGGCTTCCCTTGGTCGTGAACTCGTTGATCCGGACTGCGGGTAACCTATCGTTGAATCCCCAGACACCGGAGCTGAAGGTCAGTGTATTGCCGAATTGGTCGGAGACCCTTCCTTCCACCATGATTCGGAAACCGGGTCTGAGGGGACGGGTGAATATTAGCTTGACTTCCTCTTCGAAGGTGGTGACCGACCGTATGGAATTGTCGTCTGCACCTATACGGAAATCTTCCGAGGAACAGAAGACCATCTCGTCGAATCGATAGGTAGCGGTATGCGTTCCGGTTGCCTTGGTTTCCATGAGGACTGGCCCCTGGTGGTCTGTTCCTGCCAGGACGTTGAACAGTTCCCGTTGGGCTTGGGCATCACACGCGCTTGCAATCAAGATGTACAGGATAATCAGTAGTAGATGATAGCTATGTCTTCTCATACATCCTCCTTATATAACCTACCTCGATTGTCCTTGAATTGATTGACCTGCCTTCGTTGTTCCTCTACACTTTGGGCGTTGGAGGAGGCGTGCGAATGGGTAAATTATGGCAGAAAGGCTATACATTGGATGCGTTGATGGAAGATTTTACCGTCGGCAACGATTACGTGCTCGACCGCAATCTGATAGCGGCCGATTGTCTCGCGTCGATAGCGCATGCCCGTACGTTGCACAAAGCCAACATCCTTTCCGATGACGAGTTGATCTCCCTAGAAGCAGCCCTTGCGGAAGTGCTGGACCTCGACAGCAGGGGGGAGTTCGCAATTACCATTTCCGATGAAGATTGCCACACCGCCATCGAAGCCTACCTGACTCGTCGTATTGGAGATGCAGGCAAGAAGATCCATACCGGACGATCGAGGAACGACCAGGTCCAGACTGCATTGCGCCTGTGGATGCGTGAATTTATTGTCCATATGGTGGCGGAAACCAACCAATTGGCCGATGATTTGTTCACTCTCGCCAAGAAGCATGAGTTCATCCCCATGCCGGGCAGGACGCATATGCAATTGGCCATGCCTTCCTCGGTAGGTATGTGGGCAGCTTCTTTTGCCGAAGAGTTGTCCGATGAAGCGAATCAGTTGTTGCACCTGTTTCCCTTGTTCGACCAGTCTCCGCTTGGTTCCGCCGCATCGTATGGGACACCGCTGCCACTGGACCGTTCATTTGCCGCCGATCAGATGGGATTCGCGAAGGTGCAGAACAATGTGTTGTACGCCAACAACAGTAGGGGGAAGTTCGAAGCCATATTGCTTGATGGATGTGATTACATAACGTTGACACTCAAGGAGTTGTGCACCGGTAGCAGCATCATGCCGCAGAAGCGGAATCCCGATGGCCTCGAGTTGACCAGAAGCCGCAGTGCAGTGGTTTCCTCCTGTTCACAACGGGTGAAGTCGATAATCCGCAGTCTCCCTTCCGGATACAACCGTGATTTCCAGGACACCAAGGAACCGTTGTTCACCGGTACCAAGACTGCGCTCCTGGTCGTTCGGGTCATGCGACTTATGGTCCAGCGGTTGCAGGTCAATGAAACAGCTCTGCGTGCCGGGTGCGCGAGTGAGCTCTACGCCACCGACGAGGTGTTGCGGCGTTTGGCTCATGGCGGGTCGTTCCGCGATGTCTACAAAGAGGTTGGTATGGATCTCGATTCCGTTGCCGCGTACGATGCGGATGAGACGATACGGAACCGAAGCAGCGAGGGGACCACAGGAAACCTAGGCCTCGAAACACAACGTGCCCAGGTAAAGACGCTTCAGATGTCGTGTGACTCCAAGCTGACGAAACTTCTCGGTTCCTATCTGAAGTTGTCCAAGAAGTCCGCCAGCCTGGTCACGTGGTAGTTTCTAGAAAGTCCACAAGACTCCAGCTGTCGTGGTGAACAAACCTACCAACGGTATGAAGGCATTCACCATACCCCATTGTTGGTCCTCGGTCAGGATGTAGACAGCAACAGGTACGTTCAGATTCACAAATAGTCCCATGTCCTTGTTGGGAATCCAATATTCACCCTTGACGGCTCCTCCGGCCACTCCGAACATGCCGGTCTCGAAGTCGGTGAACGCCAAAGTGCTCAGGCCAACCTTGAGGTCGAAATTCTCGCCCAGGGCGAACGGTACGGTGATATCTCCAGTAACGGTGAAGTAGGGCATGAAGAAATCGCCATCGGTTTCACCGGCCGCCCACTCGATATACTTGAATCCCAGGGGATAGTTCACACCTGCATTGAGCGAGATACCCCCCAGCGGTATGTCCACCACTATGCCGGTTGCGAGGAATCCTGCTTGTACACCAATCGCCGGACCTTGGTTGGGTCGTGCTGCGAGTGGTGCAGCCAGTAAGATGAGAATCGCCAGGATCACCGAAAGTTGCATATATCTTCTCATTGTCTCTCTCCTCCTTGTCATGAAATATACTGATAGTACAAATGTAAAACAAGGAAAAGAGCAAAAGGTTGCAAACAACACCCAAGTCCCACCCGTGCGGTGGGGCGAAGTGTGTGACGAGAGTACGTGGTTGGGAAGAAACCGATGAAAGGCGAAATACAAAACCCTTCGGGACAATTGAGAGGTGAAGTCTCATTGATCCACCTCTTGCACTCTTGTAAAATACAAATACAATATGAATATAAAAATCATTAATAGCATAAAGATTGACAAAAATTATGAATAATTTATGTAATAAAAGTGTGTTAGAATATGCTGAATTCTTGTATTTTCCCAGTCAGATCGATTGGGAGCTCTTGCGATGTTGCAGTTGAATCATTCCGGACAATTGTGTTAGAGTACGGCCCGTCAAGCCGCACAAGCTGGGAATAATCGCAGGTCCTGGCTCAGAATATTTTGCCGGAAAAGTAGTAAAGCATCTGAGAAGACTCTACCTTGACCGGTATCAGAAATTGAGTGCGTCATTGGTAAAACGACACAATATGTCACCGGAAGAGTTGCTGGACATGGTCACTCTCAACGATGACCTTCTCAGCAAGAAAATACCCCGTGGGCGCAAACCAAAAGCCTATACGTGCCCCGATTTCGAGATTCCGGTCAAATATACCCGTTTTGCGAATGGTGAGGTCAAGGCAGAGATACTGCAAGCCGTTCGCGGATTGCGCATGTTTATCATCTACGATGTCTCCAACCAGTACCCCACCAAGATTGCTGGTAGTGACGAGCCGGTGGTCATCAGCATCAACGACCACCTCATGTTCCTGTTCACCACAGTCAATGCCTTGAAGAATGCCGGTGTGGAGAGCGTCACCCTGGTGCTTCCCACCTATCCCTATTCGCGCCAGCACAAGAAGAGTGGACGCGAGGCCCTTACTGCGGCGGTCTTCGGCCGGATGTGCGAGAATATGGGCGTCGAACGCATCATCACCTTGGACATCCATTCGCGGGAAATCGAGAACTGTTTCAACCAGACCCATCTGGAGAATCTCCATGCGAGTTACCAGGCCCTGATAAAACTGCATAAGGTCATAGATTTCAGCGATCCCGATCTGGTTGTCGTCAGTCCGGATACCGGAGCTGTCCAACGCAACAAGTTCTATGCCGAGGCATTGCACAGACCCCTGGCCATGCTCTACAAGGAGCGTGATTACTCGGTCGTTAGCAAAGATGCCAAGCGGTCCAATATCCGTAGCATCAGCCTGCTGGGAGATGTCAAGGGAAAGACTGTCCTCATGGCCGACGACATGATCGGTACCGGAGGCACGTTGTTGATCGCCATGCGGGAATTGAAAAGCCTCGGCGCCAAGCGGATCATCTGTCTGGTCAGCCTCCCGTTCTTCAATGGGAATGCGCGGGAAGAATTCGAACAAGCGTACCAAGAGGAAGTATTCTTCAGGATCATCGGAACAAATGCCGTGTTCCACGACAAGACCCTTACCGATAAGGAATGGTTTGTCCAAGCGGATGTGACTGAACTGTTCGCCCGGGTAATCAGCAGATTGCACCATGGGCGACCGTTGAGCCCATTGTTGGACAACCGCCAGTTCATCCACCGGTTGGTAGATATGAGCCAGGCAAATCCACAGGCTCCATTGCCGGGGAGCAAGGAAGCATACCGGGACCGGGATTGACGGTCAGGCGGTTTCCCTTCTCCTCGGCTGGTCGCCAAGCCCCGCCAACACGTGACGGAGTCGCGTGCCAACCAACCCGATCAGGAGAACGCACCATGCACATGTCAGAAAGAATTTCAGGATTTCAAGCTTCCCCGATACGAAGACTCGTCCCCTATGCGAACGAAGCGAAACGACGCGGAATCCATGTATTCCACCTCAATATCGGACAACCCGATATCAAGACTCCACCCCAAGTCATAGAAGCCATACGGGATTATTCGCGACAGATCATTGCCTATGGCCAGAGCGAAGGTGAACCCGAATTGCGCGAAGCGCTTCCCGGCTATTACAAGACCTTCGGTGTCGATATCGACAGCGAGGACATCATGATCACCACCGGTGGCAGCGAAGCGATCCAGTTCGCATTCATGACACTCTGCGATCCCGGTGATGAGATAATCGTACCCGAACCCTACTACACGAACGTCGGATCCTTCGCACGAGGAGCCAGCGTGGTCCTGAAACCGGTGACTTCACGGATCGAAGACGGATTCACGTTACCCGATATCGCCCATTTCGAAGCCATGGTGACATCGAGGACGCGCGCAATCATGCTCTGCAGCCCGAACAACCCCACTGGACACATCTATACCGACGAGGAGTTCAAGCAAATTCTCGAACTGGTGAAACGGCTTGATATTTTCCTTATCGTCGATGAAGTCTACCGGGAGTTCTGTTACGATGGCAAAGGATTCACCAGTGTCCTCAGCTATCCCGAATACGCCGACAGGGTGGTCGTCGTCGACTCCTTCTCGAAGCGGTACAGCATGTGTGGTGCACGCATCGGTGCACTCGTAAGCCGCAACCATGCGGTACTCGACGGTGCCATGAAACTGGCCCAAGCGCGTCTGTGTCCTCCCGATATCGAGCAGGTGGCGGCACTCGCGGCGGTCAAGACACCCCAGGAATATCTGGATCGGGTGAAGGCCGAATACGAGAAGCGTCGGGATTTTATTGTGAACGAATTGCACAATATTCCGGGCGTCCTCTGCAGCGAACCGAAGGGAGCCTTCTACCTGGTGGCAAAGTTGCCGGTGGAGAATGCCGAGGATTTCTGCATCTATCTCCTGCGCGATTTCAGCCTGAACGGACAGACGGTCATGTTGGCTCCGGCAGAAGGGTTCTATGTGACACCCGGCTTGGGTCGCGACGAGGTGCGTATCGCATACGTATTGAACACCACCGACCTGAAACATGCCATGGCATGCCTGAAAGCAGCGCTTGATTCCTATCCGGGAACCAAGCGTCATTGAGAATTTTTCCAAAACTCCCCTGTACTTGTTATTATAATGACCCCACCGGTCGATATTCAATAACTCTCCTGTGATTGAATATCACCGGTAGTCCGGTTATGATAGAATCAAACCTGTTGCATATGGCATGACTGTGGAATTCCCGCAGGAGGCCGAATACCGGGAATCGGAAGGGGTGGTACATGAAGAATCGACTGAGACGATTGTTGCGGCGGGGGATATTGGTCTTGGCCGATATTGTGATCCTCTACTGTTGCGCACTGTTCGCCTCCTACGCGGTCTCCGCCAATCTTCAAGTGGTATATGCGAATACCCTTCCAATCGCGGGAATAATCATCCTTCAAGTAGCGATTCTCATGGCGTTCCGCCTCTACAACATCCGGTTGGTCGACAGTTCGTTGGATCTGGCTATCCGTGGTGCCGGCTCTCTGCTCCTATCGGGCCTGATCGTCTTGGTATTGACCTTGACCGGCACGAAGGACTTCGCCTTCGCCTTCCGACTGACCAGTGTCTACGCCTCGTTCAACGTGCTCTTGCTCCTGGGATACAGGATTGTCTACCGGGTGGCCTTCTCCTACCATGTACGGGGGTCCTCCGGAAACGGCTATCCGAAGACGTTGGTGTATGGAGCCGGTGAGATAGGATTGCAGCTTGCCCGCCAGTTCTACAAGAAGAAATTGCCGTTCAACATACTCGGGTTCCTCGATGACGATCCTGCCAAACAGCATTCGATTGTGGGTGGAGTCACTGTCCTCGGAAGCATCGACAGTTTGAGCGAGGTGCTTCGGACGACCCAGGCGGAAACCTTGATCCTGGCGATCACCAACCTGTCCAGCGACAAGATGCGCACTGCGCTCGATACTGCGGAACGGTTCGGCATAGATACCAAGATCGTCCCTTCCCTGTTCGAAATGGAACAGGGGCGAAAGACGGTCGCGGATATCCGTTCGATCAATTTCGACGACTTGCTTGGCCGCAGTCCTGTCACGTTCGACAAGACACCGATCAGGGAAATGGTCTATGGAAGACGGGTGCTGGTAACTGGTGCTGGAGGTTCGATCGGTAGTGAGATATCCCGGCAACTATTGTCCTATGAACCCTCGCAACTGCTGTTGCTGGATATCGATGAGACCGATTTGCACGACCTGTCACTGAGGTTGCACCAATACCAGGCCGAATTCTCGCAAGATATCATGCCGATCGTGTGCGATGTGCGGAATGTGCCCAAGGTTGATCGCGTCTTCGAAAAATACAAACCCGAGATTGTGTTCCATGCCGCCGCCTACAAGCACGTACCCATGATGGAGTACTATCCAGAGGAGGCGATCAGGACGAATATCGGGGGAACCTACAATGTGTTCAGCGCAGCCGTCCGCTATAACGTCGCCAGGTGTATCCTGGTCTCGACCGACAAGGCGGTGAACCCCACCAATGTCATGGGAGCCACAAAACGGGTGGCCGAAATGGTCGCCAGCATGTTGAGCAACGATATCACGAAGATCGTCTGCGTCCGATTCGGCAATGTCTTGGGAAGCCGTGGATCGATGTTGCCGCTGTTTCTCGAGCAGATGCGTGCCGGAGTCCCCATAACCGTCACCGATAAGCGGATCATCCGCTATTTCATGACTATTCCCGAAGCGGTGAGCCTGGTATTCTTGGCGGGAACGCTGGCCGCCGGTGGAGAAGTCATGGTCCTCGATATGGGTGAGCAGGTCAATATCTACGATTTTGCCACCAGGTTGGTCAAATACTTCGGCGATGGACGAAGCGAGGTTGTGATCACCGGTTTGCGCCCCGGTGAGAAGCTTTTCGAAGAGAAGCTGAGCGACAAGGACAAGACGTTGCCGACCGACAATCCGAAAGTATTCAAGGCAATCGTGAATGGAACCCTGCAACCGGAGGAGTTCGCGAAATTCATACAGTTCGTCTATACCATGGAGCCATCCCAACTGGTTCGGATACTCCGTGAACTGGTGCCCGAGTTCTCCTATCAAGGTCCTGCATCATTGGAAAGCGGAACATGAAATCGTATTGCCTCTATTGCAAGACCGGTGCGGAAGACAAATTGGTCTATTTGCTGAAGAAAGACATGCGCGACTATCTGGACATGGATCTGGAGGTGTTGTTTCCCACCCGTGTCATGAACCAACGCAAGCGCGGTCAATGGAGCAAAGTGACACAACCGTTGCTCCCTGGTTATCTTTTCCTGTATCTCGATGACGAGGTACCGCTTCCGCTGTTCATCATCAAGCAGGAGCGGGATGCCTACAAGATACTCCGGTACTCCGACGGTTCCATGGAACTGCATGCAGGAGATGCCCAGTATGCCATGTGGATATACAACCATGGTGGTGAACTGAAGCCCAGCACGGTAGTCTATAAGGAAGGCAGTCTGGTAAAGGTCCTCGACGGTCCCATGCGCGATATGGAAGGCCGGATCATCAAACTCGACCGTCACCACAAGCGGGTAGTCGTCGGATTCATGTTCGCGGGAACCGAAAGGCGCATGAACCTGAGCGTGAATGTCATCGATCTAGCCGAAGGTGAGGAGGTACCCAAAGGGTGAGGATACTGCACACCTCCGATTGGCATATCGGCAGAACGCTCTATGACAAGCGTCGGCATCGGGAGCACGAGGCCTTTCTCGAATGGTTGCACCAAACTATCGTGGAACGGAAGGTGGACGTGTTGTTGGTGTGTGGAGATATTTTCGATACCATCGCGCCCTCGAACCGGAGCCTCGGACTCTACTACTCGTTCTTGCGCCGCATAATCGACAGTGGATGCCGGCATGTCGTGATAACGGGTGGCAACCACGATTCCCCCTCCCTGCTCGATGCTCCCAAAGAGGTGCTCGAATCGATCGGCGTGCATGTCGTCGGTGGCGCCGCGAAAGAAGTCGGGGACGAGGTGGTTGTCCTGACCGGTATGGACGGTGAGCCGGAACTGGTCGTCTGTGCGGTTCCCTTCCTGCGGGACCGGGATGTACGCGAGGTTTCCCAACAAGAGAGCATGGAGGACAAGAGCAACCGTCTCATCGCGGGAATCGCCTCGCATTACCAGGCGGTGGCGGAAGCTGCGCAAACGTTGCGGTCCCGTATGAAAGTGCCGGCACCGTTGGTTGTAACCGGACACCTGTTCGCCGCAGGAGGCAAGACCGCCGAAGGGGATGGTGTGAGGGACTTGTATGTCGGCACCATCGCCCGCATCGGTACCGACGTATTCCCCGCCAACGCCGACTATGTGGCATTGGGACACCTGCATGTAGCGCAAAAGGTTGGCGCATCCGATACCATCCGTTATTGCGGTTCTCCCATACCCATGGGATTCGGGGAGGCAACGCATGACAAGGAAGTGGTCATCGTGGACGTTTCCGGAGATGCGTTGTTTCCTGTGGTCCAAACGCTTGGAGTTCCTCGTTTCCAACAATTGCGGAGAATTTCCGGGACGATCGGGGAAATCGAGGAAGCGCTGCTGGGATTGGTTGCCCACCAGGAATCGATTTGGGTCGAAGTCGAATACAGCGGGACCCTTTCGGCCACGGCGCTCCGGCAGCAACTCGATGCGTTGGTGGAGAATACCTCGGTGGAGATACTCAGGTTGCGCAATACCAGCCTCATGGATCAGGTGTTGCACCAAACGGGGTGGCAGCAGACGCTGGATGATTTGGATGAGCATGAAGTGTTCCGTCGTCGGCTTGCCCTTTCCGATGTCCAGGAGACCGAACGCCAGGAACTTGCCGGGCTCTACGATCAGGTCCTGTTTTCATTGTACGAGGAGGATTCGGTATGAGGATCCTCAACGTCCGGTTCGCCAACCTCAATTCCCTCTATGGTGAATGGATGATCGATTTCACTGTCGGCCAGTATATCCACGATGGGATTTTCGCCATTACCGGACCGACCGGGGCCGGCAAATCGACAATTCTCGACGCCATCTGCCTTGGACTGTATGGCAGGACCCCTCGCTTGGATTCGATCGGATTGCAATCGAACGAAATCATGAGCCGCCAACGGGCACAGTGTTTTGCCGAGGTCACATTCGAAACCCGCTCTGGCACATTCTGCTGTCATTGGGGCCAGCATAAAGCGCGTAACAAAGTCGATGGCAACCTGGTCGATTCGCATCATGAGATATCCGATGCGTTGACTAAAAAGGTGCTTTTCACCAAGAAACGTGAAGTTGCCCAAGCGGTCGAAGAATACACCGGTATGACGTTCGATCGGTTTACCCGCTCCATGTTGCTTGCCCAAGGCCAATTCGCCGCATTTCTCAATGCGGAGGCAGACCAACGGTCCCCGATTCTCGAACAGATCACCGGCACTGAAATCTATACCCGTATCTCCATGCAGGTTCACCGCTCCAATGCCGAGCAGAAGAGCGTGTTGGCGAATCTGCAGATGGTATCGCAACAGCAACAACCCTTGGACGAAGAGACCTTGGGTCGATTGGATGGACAGCGACAGCTATTCCATCGGTGGATCGCAACTGCCCGCAGACGTGCCGCCGCATGTTCGGCAGCAATCACAGTAGTCGAAGGTATAGGTGCACTGAGGGTTCAAGTGAGGGAACTTGTCGCCGAGCGACTGTTGTTGGAAACCGAGTTGGTGGAAAGATCTTCCGATCGCTGCAGGTTGCAACGGGCGATGCAAGCGATGGAACTGGATACCCCCTATTCCGGTGTCGCCGCCAAACGTGCTTCGCTAGAAGCCGATACCCAAGAAGTGGAGCAGAACCTGCAAAAGCTGCAGGAGGCACAGGGCAATCTGGCCGAAATACGGATTCAGGCCACCAATGCGGAGAGACACCACGAGAAAGCCAAGGCAGTGTTGGAAACGACTCGGGAAACGCTCAAGAAGGTGAGGGCACTCGATCTGCTCATTGTCCATACCTCCAGCCATGCCGACGAAATCCGTCGGAGTCTGTTCGAATCCATTGCAGTTCGCCGCACCAGTTTGCGTGAAATCGCTGTTACAACAGAATCTCTGCACGCCCAGGAGCGCCAGTTGTCCGATCTCGAAGGATGGATCGATGGGCATACCATCGACGCGACCTTGGTGGAATGGCAATCGGGATTCCAGTCATATATGCAACAGTTGCAGGAGAATCGGGCACAGGTGGTCCGCCACGGGAAGCAACAAAATGATATCCGACAGCAATTGCAGCAGATGGAAACCCAGATTGCGCATCATGGACAGGATCTGCAAGTATTGAACAAAGCCAAGGAAAGCCTTTTGGAGACGATCTCGGCAATCCACATGCAGGAAGAGACCGTGCTTGCCGGGAAGGTGCCTCGGGAATACGAGACAGAGAAGGACCACTTGAGGGATAAGCAGATGCTGATGGCTACCATAGCATCGTTGGAGGAGCATCGTGCCCACCTGGAAAACGGTAAGCCCTGTCCGCTCTGCGGCTCCACCGACCACCCGTATAGTACCAACACGCCTCCTGTCGACAGTGGAATTTCCCGACGCCTCCAAGAAATCGATTCTATCCTGGCACAGTTGGCGCAGCTGCGGGAAAAACGGGAACAGGTGCAGGCACAACTGTCCGAACATAACCTGTCGATTGTTGCCCTGCAAACCTCAATCGATTCGCTGAATGCCCAGCGCGAGCAATTGGTGGCTTCCAGGAAACTGTGCGATGACGCTGTGGAGGAATCCGAGCAAGCCCTCCACGAATGCGAACAGTCGATCTACGCGGAAATCCAGCCCTATTTTCCCGATCCTATTGGAGAAGAACCGCTCGAATCGTTGTCTACACAATTGGAACGGCGGCGAAAGTCTTGGTTGGAACAGCAGGAGTTGCGTGGGACGCTTGTCAATCGTGTGGAAGGCACCCGTCAGGAACTTGCCCGGTTGCATAAAGAACTGGCCAAACACGAAACCGAAGTCGCAACAGACCGCCTTCGTGCTGGAAAGGATAAGGGAAAGCTTGCCAAGGAGCTCTCGGATCGCCGGAAGCTGTTTGGCTCTGCCGACGCCGACGAAGTGGAGCAACGTCTTGTCGAGGACCTTGCAGCATCCGAGAACCTGTACGAGGCCGTTCGGAACCGGGTGGTCGCGGCAACAGCCTTGGTCGACACGATCCAACATTCCCTCAAGACCCTGAAGAAGCGAATTTCAGCCACTGAAGGGACCTTGGCGCTGGACGAGCCGGAATTTGCCTCCTTGTTGCTCGCACAGGGCTTTTCCAACGAACAGGAGTTCCTGGACAGTCGGTTGGGAGCACAAGAGCGGTCGGTGTTGAAGGGAGCTCTCGACGATTTGGACGTGCGTGTGGTGCGCAACCGGGAACGCTCCCAGGAAAGTACCCGCCAGCTTGCGAACCTTGAAGAACTGGAACCCTCCGGATGGACCATGGAGGAACTGCGGGATGAGCGGCAGGAATCCGAAAGCCAATGCAGCTCCTACGACCAACGGTTGGGTGCGATCCGGCAGACGATGGATGCCGATGCCCATCGGAGAAGAACCCATGCCTCCCACAGGGAAAAGATTGCGGCGCAACAGAAGGTGTGTGCCCTCTGGGATCGTCTGAACTCCCTGATCGGATCGCATAATGGAAAGAGCTTCAGGAATTTTGCCCAGGGGCTTACCTTCGAATTGTTGATTGCACACGCCAACGAACACCTGAGGGAATTGTCCGACCGGTACCTGCTTACACCCGATGCATCCAAACCCCTGGATATCGCCGTGATGGACCTGTATCAAGCGGGGGAGGTGCGTTCCGCACGAAATTTGTCGGGCGGAGAGAGCTTCCTGGTCAGCCTTGCCCTCTCCTTGGGACTGTCCACCATCGCCAGCAAGAAGGTGCAGGTCGATTCGCTCTTCTTGGACGAGGGCTTCGGCACATTGGATGAAGAGACGCTGGAGACCGCCCTCGGTGCGCTCGCATCATTGCGAAACCAGGGGAAGCTGGTGGGTATCATTTCCCATGTGGGTGCGTTGCAGGAACGGATTCCCGTACAGATTTCCGTTACTCCGGTTGCTGGCGGCATGAGCCGGATCGCCGGACCCGGTTGCTCACGATTGGCGTGAATTGTGCCGAGTCTTTCCTCGTAGCAACGAGAACAACTGGACCCGGTTCGATACGTCGAGTTTTCCATAGACGTTCTTTATATGCGTCTTCACCGTGTTGTTCGAGATGAACAGTTTCTCCGCTATCTCCCTATTCGTCCTTCCCAGCACCAGCAGTTCTATAATCTCCTCTTCCCGTGAGGAAATGCCCTGCTGGGTCAGAAATGCATGTGGGATACTCTCCTGCGGGCAGGGAATTTCGTAGTCCTGGAAGTACCGGCGGCTTATGAACAGATAGATGTATACGACAAAGACCGAAAAACTCAGGTATGCGATCTTGAACGTGTGGGCCCTGAAGAAGATGAGGTCGAGGGGAAACGTAACGATCAGGGGGAGGAATGTGGCGCTGATTCCGGTAAGCAGGCTTTCCTGCTCGCGTCCCGACGCCTGCTTCCTGTACCACAGCGAGGTGATTCCATGGGCAACCATGAGCATGCTCCCGCTGAAGAAATGGTAGTCGAAGGTGAGGTTCATCGCCAGGACCCAGTTGCCGTCGCTATTGGAGATGATGAAGAAGAGGCTGAGGATCAGGAAGATGGTGACAATCGCCATAGCCAACCTGTATCCGAGTTTCTTCTGTCCTGTAGTGATCGGCAACAATCCGATCAAATAGCGGCTCATGGTATAGAGCAGAGTCGAGGTCAACAGGATGGATATCAAGGTAGCCCATAGGCAAAAGGTCTCGTATGCGTTCCCGACCAGTTGTTCCGGTGGGAACACACGATGGAGGTATGTCATGAACATGGAGAGGCAGACTTGCAGGCACAACGGGACAAGGACAACCAGGAATTCCAGGGTGTAGGCGTCGCGGGCTCTGACATGCAACAGGATGCAAAGGCACGTGATGGAAAGCACGAGTGCCGTTGTGGCGAAAAGCAACAGGTCTCCAATGATGAACACAGTCCCTTCTCCTTCCCAATCCGACTGCATCCAGTCTATCACAATTCCGCCTTACGGTCATGTCCGTCGGTGGGAGTTCCCGGGTGCGGTCGGGGGACGGTCAGATCTGGGGAATCGAGGGGACCAGACTGGTCAGCTCCGGTCGGACGAAACCGGTGGGGAAATCGGAATCCACCACAGGGTAGAATATGGAGTTCATGCCGAACGGCCCGATCTTGCCCCGTAGGACAAGCAGTCCGTTGCGCACCCAGCATTCACTGGCGTACACATGTCCCGAGCGGGGATCGAGTACCTTGCCTCCACGCCATTTCCCGTTATCGCTCTTCATGTTCCAAAAGATGTCTATAGCAAGCAATTTCGGTTTGGAAGTTAGTTTTTCCACCCGTTGCAGGGGATGGTACATGGTTTCAAGCAATGCGCCCGTTCTTTCGTCGTAACTGACGACAACCCGACCGTACAGGTTTTCCCCGTAGCAATAAACGGCGATGACCGAGGTGGTGAAACCCTGCTTCGCATCGGTACTTTTCCAAAAACCGAGCACATCGTCGGAAATAGTTGCCGACAAGGGGACAATCAGTGAGGCGAATGCGACCATAACGATAATTGGTGTGCATCGGCACATGGGAAATCCTCCCTTGGGGTTGTCAGAACAGGTAGGCAATACCTACCGCGAGCGAATCGTTTGCTGCCCATGTCTTGAACAGGCTGTCCGGGGCGTCGCCGACTGCACCGAAGAGTCTTCCTGCAACCTTGAGCACCAGATCATCGGAAATACTCCATGAGACTGAAGGCAGCAATGCATAGCCCTTTGTCTCGATCTGGTAGGTTCCGGCCAACCGGACGGTAACCTTCTCCCGGGCGAGCGGGATGTCCACCGCCGCTGTCAGGGTATTCATATATGCCTTGCCGTCCGAGGACTGGTTGGCTTGGATAGTATCCACATCGATGGGATTCGTTTCATCGAAGCCAAGGATATACTGGCCATGGTATGTCACACTCGCATACGCGCCGGTTCCCGGAATAAGCATGCCCACTGCCCCCAGGTATACCCATTTGCTGTTGTACGTTTCCGTCTCCGATGCCGAGGCATCCTCGCTGAGCCAAAATCCTCCCTCGAACATGAACGTGAACGCACCGGTGACAACGGTTGCTTCGGTGGCGAACAATTGTGCCCTGGTGAATCCGATATCTATGGCACCACCGCTGGTGTAATATGCCCGCAAATCGTAAGCCGGCTGCGTGTAGAATCCATTGTAGTAGATAAGACCCAGGTCAGCCGGTCCGAAGGTGCCGACCAGACGGGCTCCGTATTGCCCGTTGGTGAATCTCGACAGTTCGGCAGCTGTGACCTGGTTCACGGTCGCAACCGAGAAGAGTTCTGCCTGAGCATCGGTCAACATGGACCAGCGGTGCTCGGGATCCTCGGCAGTAAGCATGGGAACCAACATGGGTTTGTATACAACCTCCAAGGCCGCATCTTTCCAAGTTGCCGTGGTGAGAACCATCGGTTCGGCCACCTTCATGGCCAAGGCGTCGTCCACTATGCCGTTGCGGTAGTCGGGAGCATTGAGAACATCGACGACATGGACGGCATCCCCAGAACCCCACTCCTTCTTCAATAGGCCGGCTTCGATACGGCCTCCTTCGAAATAGGAGGTGACCGATAGTCCCTTGAAGATATCGACCCACTGCAGTGGGGTGTCGATGGTGGGCTGCAAGGCCAGCTTGGCCTGTGCATCGACAATCGACCCTCTCCAGGACAAATCGATTTCCAGGCCACCGCCAACCGCGGTCTCGATTTCCCGCGAATCATCCAACGCCCGCATACCTTCGATGGAGAACCCGACAGTACCGTTGATACCGAAGGATGGAGCGAATGGTGTTTGCGGGGAAACCCCGGTGGCAGCGACTTCATCTGCAGGACCGAAGATATCGGTGAACCCATCGAATGCCGAAAGAGGGAGGCTTGCCAACAGCAAGACCAACAGAATCGACACAAAACCTTTCGTTTCCCACCGATGCGAGCGCAAAGAATGTCTTTTCACTGTGTCCTCCCGGTTTCCAGGAACGTCGTGGTGAAATACCCGCTGTTCATGGGAATGTCGTATTTGGCTTGCAGTATCTCTATCCTGGTGCTGTGGTTGTTGGCCAACGTCCTCATGGTGATGCTGCGGGTAAGCCATCGTCCGTCGACAAGCGCGACCTCCTCGGTCGTAAGCACCTTGCTTGGATCCGCTGTATCCTTGTCGTAGAATTCGACCCGAAGGGGAAGGAAGGACTCCTTGTCGACCCAGGTGATGGTCTTCACATACGGCGATACGATGCGGGGAACGGATTGCACGATATAGGCTTGCCTGTCCAGCAGTACCGCATCACCCGACAACGTATGGTCGGCTTCTTGCGTATCGTAGGTGGTCGAAGCCATGTCGGCGTAAGTGAAATCGCTTCCCATGAAGGACCCGTTGCCCTCACTCGCCGCAATCCGCTTGACCCTCCCCAAAGCCGGAAGGTATATCCATTGGTCGTCGTTACCGTCGGACCGTTCACGTGTCAGGAACCGGGTGTTCTTTACGCTGGCCGGCGAGAGGAACACCGTGATCGTGTTGGTCAGACCATTCTCGGTGATGGAAAGTGTCTGTATACGGCGCTCGCGGGCCTCGCCGTTCGAATCGATCAGCGTCAAGCGGATATCCATGGCGGAACTTGTCGCTGCCTGGGTATCCATGACTTTTTGCATGATCGAATTTCCCGTTTCCTCGGCCGCAAGCAACCACGGGAGCAGGAGGATAAGGATGAGGGTGATGCCTAATGCATGGCTTGTCTTTTTCATGGTGAGATTCTCCTTTCAGGTAGATCGTCCGGTTCCACCTGCAGTGCAGGAGCGGAACGCTCGAGTAGGAATTTCGGTTGCCAACGGTTGAGGACCATCGGCAGTACCGTCAAGCTCGATAGCCCTGCGAAGACCATCGATACACAAAACAGGATACCCATCTGTTGAATGGGAATGAAGCGGCTGAACAACAACCCCGAGAAACCGATGGTGACCGATGCGGCGTTGATCACGATCGCACGTCCGGTGGTGCGCATGACTACTCCCAGTCCCTTGTTCGGTCCGGTGGAACAGGAAAGGCGTCTGCATGCGGAGAGGAAATGGATCGCATAGTCGACTCCGATACCGATAGCCAAGGCGGCCAACAAGCTGGTGATAACATCGAGATTGATACCCAACAACGCCATGAAGATAAAGATTCCCATGAGGGCGAATGCCACGGGTATCAAGGCGATCAACCCGGCAAGTGGTGAACGGAAGATGATACTCACCAATAGCCATACAATAAGGAGGGCTCCCGCCAGCGAATAGATCTGGGAGCGGGTGATGAGGTCGGTCAACGCCAGGCTGATAGCCTCGCCACCACCGAGGGCGTAATCCCATCCTTCAGGCACATTGGCATCCCAGAAGGCCGTGACGGCGGAATGCACCTCACGCAGGGTCGTCGTGTCGGATTTCTGCAACTGGATCGTCACCAGTGTCGCGTTCGGTTCCAAGGTGTCGTTGATAAACGACCCCAGGTTGCCCGAATAGAGCAAAAGATACTGCGATATGAGATTCTGTAAGTCGCTGGTGGTCTCCAGTCCGTACTTGGCTGGTTCGGTCGGTATCTCATCGTACGTTCCGGCATCCCATGCAGCGGCAACATCGGCCGTATCGGGTAACAACTCCGGTTTTGCATCCCCGGTCACACCGAAGGTCCCGCTGAAGAAATCGAAATCGGTCTGCTCTTGCAACGGAAGGGCATAGGGGATGCTGTCCTGGTTCATAAGGAGGTTCATCCGCTTGATATAGGGGGTGATCGTCTGGACCTTTCCGACACCATCGGTCGCTTCCATGGTATTCGCGAAGATATCGAGGGTCCGTAGGAAGCTGGGATCCAATATCGACGAGGCTTTCTTGCCATCGACCATGACCGTGAGGATTCCGCTGCCACCCATGGTTTCATTGAACTTCTTGGTATCCCGTACCACGGCGCTCTTTGGTTGGAAGAAGTCGAGCATGTTCGTCCCTGTCTTGATGGTCGGAATCGAGACGATGGTGGCTCCCACCAGAACGAGGGAGATGACGGTCAGGGGTATCCCCCCCTTTGTGGCGATCCGTTCCAAAAGCCCAAGGATCGAATGTCCCTTGAATTCGCGCTCCATTTCCCGTTGGGTATGCAACTTGATCGGATCGATTCCTTTCCGATAGGTAATACGCAACATGGCAGGCAGAAGATAGAGTGATGAGAGTTGGGACAGGACCACTCCGATCGCACTGAGCAGACCGAAGGTCCTGAACGGAGCGAGGGGACTGGTGAATTGTGCGATGAACCCTGCGGCTGTAGTCGCTCCCGCCATGATGATCGGGAGCCGGTTGCGG
Organism: Spirochaetae bacterium HGW-Spirochaetae-2; assembly: GCA_002839355.1. Lineage (GTDB taxonomy): Bacteria > Spirochaetota > Spirochaetia > Sphaerochaetales > Sphaerochaetaceae > UBA8525. Next base: position 19,813 of record PGXW01000032.1, on the reverse strand, counting down.
TGGAGGACCTCCCCTATGATTATGCGTGTCTCGGAGGGACCCAGATTCCTGTTCAGCAGGGCTACCTCCTCATAGAAGTGGCTCATGACATGGATTGCGTAGGCACTGCCGACAATCAAAAGCAACACCGGGACCAGCATGGTCGCCATGGTGAAGGTGATGTCGAGCACTGCCATGATTCCGATGGTTGTCGCAGCCGAAAGTACCAGTCCCACCAGGGGAAGGAAGATTCCCGCCACCCTGCGGAAGGAAAAGAACAGTACCAGGATTATCAGCAGTCCGACAATCGGGACAAGGATCGACATGTCGCTCATGAGACTTCGGTTGATTTGTTGCTTGACCACCGGAAGACCTATGATCGAGAAGCTTTCCTGGTCATGCCCCACCGTGTCGACTAATTCGCCGAGTTGGTCCAACAGGCTGCCCAACTCGTCTTGTCCGGTGCCGGTTGTTGTCTGGATGATGATCGCCGCCATACTCCGGTCGGCTGAGACCAGGTTGCCGTCGTATATCTCGGGCCATTCGGCCAGACGCGACGTCAGCTCGTCGAGCTGTAGTGGCGATGTTCCCGCAAAAAGTGGAACCGCCTCGAATCCGTGGGTTCCCGCTTGCATGTGGTCGGTGTTGGTGATGCTGGTTACCGTATCGATCGAGTCGAGTAGTGCGATCCGTTGTGTCAGCAGATCGATGAGTTCCAGCGAGTTCGTATTCAGGATCGAACCGTCTGGAACCGAAACACCGAGTACGAGCGCATCCATCGATCCGAATTGGCGTTCGATTTCCCTATTGACCGCTATCACCGGGGAGCTGGTCGGCATGAAGGCATCGGTCGAGCTGTCAATGGTCAAGTTGCCGAGCAGTGTCAATGACAGTAGTGCGAGCAGTATTGCCCCGAGAATTATCGTCAGGTCCCTTCGTGTTGTTTTCTCCATGGTTTGTTCTCCATGAAGAAGTATGGGGCACACGGGGAGATTCCGATATCGCCGATAGAGGCGATTCGTCTACCGTTGTCGGGGCATTCGGACCCTCACCTGGAAAGGTGATACCCCTGCGCGACCATTTCCTGGGCCATGAAGCGGTCATATGGTTTTTGTTTGAACGGGTAATCCCAACATCCCATGCGATGGAATTCGTCACCTCCGAAGCCCGTCTTGAACCGGTACAATCCATGCATCGGGTGGGAAGGATCCCCGTTGGGTGCGGTTCCGAATAGATCGTAGAGGGTGCAACCGCGCCTTTTCGCCCGCCGGATCGCCTCCCATTGCAACGCATAGGTTCCCATGAGATTGCGTCTCTGGGAGGACGACGCGCCGAACAGGTAGGTGGCCTGGGTGCTTGAGTAGACTACAAAGAGGGCAGCGAGGGGAACGGTGTCGTCTTCGGCGACCAGCAGATCGAAATCGGTGGAGATGTCCAGGGCTTCGGGTCGGTCGTGCGAGGCGAACATGGCATCGAAGAAAGTCCGCTGGTGGAGTGTGATGCCATTGCGGCGACAGGTCTGGGCATACAGGTCGTAGAAGATATCCATGTCGCTAAACGATCCTGCCCTGACAGTGACCCCATGTCGTTGCGCGAGGCGAATGTTGTAGCGGGTCTTCGGTTTCATCTGTTCCAGTATGGCTTCTTCATCGGGAGTCAGATGGATAAGCATGGTGTCGGAGGGCAGGATGTCTGTCTTTGCCTTATGCAGGTTCCGCATGTTCGTTCCCCAGTTGAACCGCAGTTCCTGCAAGTCGGGTTCGGGGGGACCCAGCCATTGCCCGGTGTCGTCGAACACATCGCTATCGTGGGCCCATGGCGACTCCCAAGGCAGGTCGTAACGCAGGAACATGCAACTTTCCGGCAGGCAGGTGCGCAACGATTCGGAAAGCTCCTCGAGGAAGTTTCCGATATGCTCGTCGTCTGGTCGTATGGCCGGTCCGTAGGGCACGTATCCGATCGTCTGGTCCTTGGCTACCTGTTGGAACAGGACCAGTACGTCGTCCTGGATATACGTGTCGCCGCCAATCACCCCTATATCGTTGGCACGTACCCGTATGTCGTAGGCTTTCGAGGGGATTCCCTGCTCGCTCTTGACTGTGGACCAGAAGGAACTTTGGTGCAGCAAGGGGGTTTCGTACAGCCCGGAGGTACTTTTGGGCTGGATATGGATGTCCATCACATTCTCCATGTCCGAATTGTCGGTATACCGGCATGGTACCACGGGTTGCCGATAGTTTCCACCCGCTGCTATTCACCAACACCGCTTCGTCACGCTATGATGTGTACAGGAGGCAATCGATGCGTGTCGTGGTGTTTCGCAGCCTGGACGAAGTCGCCGATCTTACCGGATTGGTTTCATTGGTGGTCGAACAATTGCATTTTATCGGGTACTCCCATGCCCAGGACGAGGCCCAGGCTGTATTGGCGCATGCATTGCGTCCTGGAAGCCGGGCAGTGCTGTTCGTCGGATATGGGGTGGACATGCATGTGCAGGCCTTTGCTTTCGGCAATATCTGCAGCGGGCTCGAATGCGGGGGCGATTACTTCTGGCTCAATGAACTGTTCGTGGCTACGGCTTTCCGAAAGACTGGACTCGGTTCGTTGCTGTTGGATTTCATCAAAGGGTGGGCCAAGGAGAACGGATGTGTCTACCTGGCTTTGGTCACACATCCTGGTAATACATCTGCCCTGGCCTTGTATAGGGAGAACGGTATGGAGATCGAGCAGTTGCAATGGGTCGACACCTACCTATGACTTGTGCCTGTCGGCCACGGTGACGATGGTCTCGACGACCTCCCCAAAAGGAATTCCCATAGCGGCGGCGCTGTGGAAAAATCCATAGAACGACGGATTCCCATTGGCTTCGAGCACCCATGCCTTACCCGACCCGTCGATACGGAAATCGATCCGTGCATAACCCGACAGCTTGCAGGCATGCCAGCAGCTCGCAGCCAGTTCCTGCAGGGTGGCCAAGAGGGGCTTGTCCTCCTCCGCGAAGGCGTGCTTGGACACGATATGGTCGAACGCATAACATGAATCGTCCCACTTTGCTGCGAATGTGAACATTTTGGGAAGGTGTCGTTCCTCGAATCCCTCGAATACCCATTCATAGGGAGCCATGGCCACCGGGTTGTCGGCAGCTCCATACAGGCACACGGTGAATTCCCTCCCATCGATGAACTGTTCCGCAAAATGGGGGCGTCCGGTCCGTTTCTGGCGTGATTCCATTTCTGTCAGGACCTGCTCGATTTCGGTTGCGTGTACCAAAGACTTTTCGTCGATACCTTGTGAAGCATCGTCGCTGCTCGGTTTCACCAGCCAGGGACCTGCAGTGAATTCCTGGTTGCTTGTTGGCGTATGCATCTGCAACCATCGTGGTGTCGCAATGCCATAGGCATGCAGATGCCGCTTGGTAAGGATCTTGTCTGTGGTCAAGAACAACGATTCCAACGAACATCCCGTATAGGGAAGTTGCAGTGATGCCAGAATGCCGGGAACCAGGTAGGCGAGGTCCTCGTGGAGGGGACTTGCGTCCACCAGGTTCATGATGATGCTATGGTCCTGTTGGAGCGCCGGTGCCTGCGTGGCGATCGATGCGATCGAGAATGGCAAGGAGCGAACCTCGTAGCCCTGCTCCCGCAATACGTCGGCGATCCATGCCGACTGGCGAAGGATATCGAGAACATCCTCGGGAGCATCAGGGGCGACTTCGTTATGGATTATCACAATCGGGGGTTTCTTTGACATATGGTGCCTGAATCCAATTCTCCGCACCTCGGTATCCGCTGTCAATAGCGTATGGTATACTGGAGGCATAAAATTGGATAATCAAGGAGTCGCAGATGGTGGATATGTCGGGTATTTTGGATGTGTTGTTGGAACAGGAACGTGAATTGCAGTTCAATCGTTTCGATTCGGAATTGGCCTGGCGCTTGGGTTCCTGGATTGTCTCCAAAGCCCGCAAGGAGGGGTTGCCGATTGCCGTCGATATCGCCATGGGAGAGCGGTGCCTGTTCCATTGGTCCTCCAATGGGGCAACCTTGGACAACGAGGCATGGATCGCACGCAAGAAGCGCAGTGTCATGCGGTTTGGGCATGCCAGCTATTATCTGGGAAGGACTCTTGCCCATTTGAACCAGACTGCAGCCGAGAAGCATTTTGTCGATGAGGCCGATTATGCCTTCCATGGTGGGTGTTTCCCCATTGCCGTGCGTGGTACGGGAATCGTAGGTACGCTCACGATCTCCGGGTTGAAGCAGGAGGAGGACCATGACCTTGCGGTCCAAGCCCTCTCCTGGATGCTACGCAAGCAGGACTCGGTCCGCCGCCTGGTGTAATTCGACGTTTCGTATAAATAGTAGTACATTATAGGTTTGAGGAGGATTTTCCATATGTTGAATTTCAATTATTACAATCCGACCAGAGTCGTATTCGGCAAAGGGACCATCGATCAGGTTGGTGCATTGGCCGCCCCGTACGGAAAAAAGGTGCTGCTCCATTTTGGTGGCGGTTCCATACGGAAGAACGGTGTGTATACGCAAGTGACCGGTTCGCTGAAGAAAGCCGGGTTGCAGGTTGTCGAACTGGGTGGTGTCGTACCCAATCCACGCCTCTCCCTGGTTCGGGAAGGTATCAAGTTGTGCAGGGATGAAAAGATAGATATGATTCTTGCTGTTGGCGGGGGAAGCGTGATCGACTCGGCCAAGGCCATAGGATTTGGCGCCCGACTCTCCGATAAGGAAGATGTGTGGGACAACTATTACATGAACCAGGATTGCATAGTGAACGATACGATACCGGTAGGTGTGGTTTTGACCATTCCCGCGGCGGGCTCGGAGAGTTCGACTGGGACAGTGATCACCGATTGGGACAACAATCTCAAACGCGCGGTCAACAGCGAAACCATCATCCCGAAATTTGCGATCATGGATCCGCAGACCAATTTTTCATTGCCTGCGTACCAGACCGCTTGTGGTGCCTCCGATATCCTTGCCCATCTGCAGGAACGGTATTTTACCCAGGAAAAGCACAACGACCTTTCGGACAGGTTGCTCGAGAGCGCCATGAAGAATGTCATTTCCTATGCATCACTTGCATTGAAACATCCGAACGATTACCGATATCGTGCCGAACTCATGTGGACCGGTACCATTGCCCACAACAATCTGTTGAACCAGGGAAGGGTGGGGGACTGGGCCAGCCATGATATTGAGCATGAACTGAGCGGATTGTACGATATCGCCCATGGTGCCGGTCTTGCGATCGTGTTTCCCGCTTGGATGAAATATGTGTACCGGGATAATCTCGACCGATTTGTACAGTATGCGGTTCGGGTGTGGGGAGTAAGTTTGACCTTCGACGACAAGGATGCCATGGTCGAATCGGCGATCGACCGGTTGGAGGCATTCTACCGTGCGTTGGGACTGCCTGTGCGGCTCAGCGATGCGGGAATCGGAAACGACCATATCCACAAGATGTCCGAGTCGGCAATGATCGGGCGCTCCAACATCGGAAACTTCAAGAAGTTGTATGCACCCGATGTAGAGAAAATCTTGAAACTGGCACTATAACATGTTCTAAGGGTGTGTGTGTTTGTTCAATAGGGTACCTACTGGACAGACCGCACACCATGCGCGGGGACGCCATATCCGAGAAAATGCAATGCCAAGGATCGTCGAGCTGAGCATCATGGAATACAGTCGGTAGGAGAGGTGCAGCAACCAAGCAGGACCGGTGTTTTCCAACAATTGTGGCAATGGCCAGAGTGGAACAGCTATGAATAGCCGTACATACGGCATGGGCGACATTCTTCCCATCGCTACCTGTATTGTCGAACCGGCGATGAACAGCAGGTTCATGCCGAAATACCACAACATCATCTTGCGAAGAAATCCATCGGTAAACGATTTGGGTAAGGGCCGCCAGTTTTTCCGTTTGGAGCCGGTGCGTGTCGTGAGGGAAGAACGGGGGCAGTAATGGTGGCACCAGAGCTTCTTTCCGCTGGCCGACAGTAGGATGAACGGGATCGACATGCACGCCAGTGCCAGCATGCCGAAATGGATAGACACGAACCCCAGGGCAAAATACAGCAGGGTAATCGCGTACAGGTTCGGAACCAGTCCTGGTTTTCGTCGTTTTCCATCCGATGCCATACATCCACCTCCAACATATTCCTCCCACACTACCCAATTCGTACGATCGTGTCGGTGATGTTGTTACAATTGTGACATATTGGGATATGGTTATGGTGTTTGCATGAAATCTTTGAGATTCTTGCTGACGGAAATGAAGGCTTGAAGCACAATGGGACAGAAATGTTCTGGTTTTGTCCTGAAATCACCGTGCAGGATGATGGACAAAGCCTTCTCATGACTGTAGGCCTTTTTATAGGGACGTTCACTTGTCAATGCGTCGTAAACATCCGCCAATGAGACTATTCTTGCACTTAAAGGGATTTCTTCCCCAACCAAACCGTATGGATAACCGGATCCGTCATATCGCTCGTGATGGGATTCGGCGATCTCGGCAGCAACGGATAAGAGTGGGTTTTCTCCCAGCAACATGATTGTTTTCCTAATCGAATCCGCCCCTATCAACGGATGTTTTTGTATTATCTGTGTTTCTTCTATCGTAAGGGGACTTGATTTTAGAAGAATATGATCGGGAGTCGAAATTTTTCCAATATCGTGAAGAACTGCCGATTGTGCAATAATTTCTATTTGCTCTTTTTGTAGAGACTCTGGAAATAATCTTGATACTTCAGTTGCAAGCAATCGAGTGTAGTGTTCAATTCGTGAGAGATGCTCTCCGGTCGGATGATCACGGGTTTCCGCAAGATGTGCCATAGAATATAGCAGTGCTTTTTTTGTTTGTTCCAATTCCCGCGTCCTTGATTGAATAATCAATTCCAACGCATGCTTGTGGGTATTGAGTTCGATATGGAGGTTGACTCTTCTCTTCAATTCCTCAGTATCGATAGGTTTGTAGATATAATCGACTGCACCCAACTCAAATCCCTTTTTCTTAAGATTGTCGGATTGTGACAAGGATGTAATCAATATTATAGGTATCTGTGAGTATTCATGCACCATCCTTACAGTTGCCAAACTTGCATATCCATCAGTATCGTTAAGCAGGGTATCCAACAGGATCAAATCGGGACGCTCGGATTCGAGAACCTTAAAAACCTTATTTTCCGTGGTTGCGATATAAATCTCATAAATGTGTTCTAGAATCTCAGTCAATAGTGTGAGGAGCGATGGGGAACTCTCAATTATCAGGATTTTTTTCATGGTGTATGCTCTTCTTATTCGACGCGGTTCCAATGAGTCCGGATACGAGAACAGATGCTCTTTCATATTCGAACGAGTCGATTGCAGCTAGCAACGCTTGAAATATCAACTGTTGATTTTGCAGTATATTGTCTTTCTGGATCTGTACGGCAAGCGTGTGGATTTTATTCACATTGCCGATTTCCAATTGCTTCTTCAGTTCGTCAAGTAAATTCGGAAAATTTTGCACTGGTCGATAGTCAAGGGTTTCTGATAATGTCTTTCTTTTGGATCGGTTTTGTAAGAGTTGAGAAAATACGGATAGCGTTTCATCCATGGCGTGGAAGAATTGCGGTTTGAGCAATTCATATGCGGGTGTATCTTTTTCTTCCAATGCCATTTCCAATCGTAATGCGATTGCATTCAATCCAAAGGCTCCAAGATTCCCCGCCAAGGATCTGATTCCATGTACGAGCACTATCAAATTATTCACATTGTCTTCTTGTGATGCGAAGTCTTCTCGGATTGTCCCGAATTCGGAACTGAACTGTTCAATCATCGTATGGAAAAGTCTTTCGTTTCCTCCCAGCAACGAAAGCGCTTTTTCCGTATCGATAGCAAAGCGATCACCGGAATCGTATACCGTCGTAGAGTGTGCCGACAATTGTTCGATAGTATTGTTGCTCGCTTGAGGTGGTGTGATAAACTGTATCAAGACGCCGATTAATTCACACGGTGTGATGGGTTTTGTGATGAATTCATCAACTCCAGCATCAAGACAAACCGCCTTCTCAGTCTCCAAGGTATTGGCTGTCATTGCGACGATGGGCACCTTGCTCTTCTTTTTGTCTGGCAGTGCTCTAATTCGTCTTGTTGTTTCAATGCCATCAAGGATCGGCATCCATACATCCATGAGAATGAGGTCAAAATCCTCGCTCTTCAGTATTTCCAACGCTTCTTTGCCATTTCCGGCTATTCGGGTTTTGATTCCGATTCGTTTCAATTGATGGAGAATTATTTCTTGATTGACGAATATATCCTCTACGACCAGAACATGCATGTTCTTGAGGATTCCAAGATTCTCTACCATTGCATCTTCCAAATGCAATGGCAATATGTCCAGTTTGGCTAAGAGTTGCTCATGCAATACGGGGATAGCTATCGGTAATGTGAAAAATCCATCAATATTCTCGTTTTGTTGGAATTTTAGCAACATGCTTCTGGTGAACTTTTTTTCAATGATGAATACCAAGGGTTTCTTCGAGAAGACTGTCTGTTGATTGTGCACCAAGAGTGCTATGCTTTTCTCCTCGTATAACTGTGCGTTGACAAAAACAACAGGAACCGGAACATGTCCAGTCTTGGTATAGACAAAATCCTTCAATTCGTTTCTTGTTTCACAAATGGTCACACACGCACCCGAAGAGATAAAGGATTGCACGAGTGGATCGTTTGTATCCGATCTATTGGCAATGAGTATATGGGAATCGGTGGGAAGCGACATGAGTGCCGATTCCAAATCACAATGGGTGTGGTCATGTAGGAAAGAAAGGGGCAAGGTACAGATAAAGGAGGATCCGTTTCCTAACTTGCTGGTAACCGAGATGCTTCCGTGCATTGCATCGCAGAGATATTTTACAATGGATAATCCCAAACCGGTACTCTCTGCAACCGTTGGATTCAAGTCTTCTTGTTTGAAGTATGGCAAAAAGATTCTTTGGATGTTAATCGAGTCGATACCTCTTCCCGTATCGTTTACGGCAATTCTCACCACCAGTCCAGTGTTACTGATTTCTAGGATCCTCGTTTTAACCTCTATCCGGCCTTGATCGGTATATTTGACTGCGTTGGATAGCAGGTTTGATAAAATTTGTGCGATTCGCAAAGGGTCACCCATGAGATTTTCCGGTAGGGCCGGGGAACTGTCGTCACTGATAGCGAGACCTTTGTCTTCAGCCAGTGTGGAAAATAAATCCGTACACTGCTTGATTACCTGTTTGAGAGAGAATCGCGTATATTTGATTTTGATATTCCCCTGTTCAAGTCGAGAATAATCGAGCATATCTTGCACCAAATTCAGCAAGAATTCACTACTAGCGTAAATAATCTTCGCATAGTGCAGCTGTTGCGGACTTAAAGCGGTACTAAGTAATATCCTGTCGATTCCCATGATTGAGTTTATTGAATTTCGTATATCGTGAATCATTTTTGCATGGAACAAATGCATTCTATTGTTGGTTTGATTCTTTTCCTTGGAAAGGGTTTCAGTTTTTTCCGCAGTCCCATCTATTCTTTTATCAATATTGCTTCTTGCAAAGACTTCGCCAATAGTGTCAACAAAGATCCGAAGTTGTTGTCGTTCATCAGAGCTCCATTCCATCGATTGCATCACAGAATCAAATCCAATGAACCCAAAGTGAACTCCATTTTTGATGATTGGCTTCACAAGTACCGACTTTATCTCTTGAGATTGAAGTAATTTCCATTCTTGTAGCCAAGGATGTTGCAACTTGGAGCCAGAGTGTATGAATATTTCTTCCTCTTGCCTCAAAGATTGTATACAGTTGGGAAACAATTCCATAGGAAGATGCTGAAGTCTTTTTTTCTCGCTTGGAATTCTTGGCATGCACCACTCGTGGGTATTACTCATGGTTTTGGTGTCGTTTGCATAAAGAAAAATGTATGCCCTGTCCGAGCCACTAAACCTCCCAAGCGTTTTCAAAGTATGTTCCAGTATAGTGTCGATGTCATAGATATCAGACTTGAAAAGTTCGGAAGTGAGGCTGAAGAGGATTTTTTCAAGGGAGACGTTCCTCTGGGAAACTCTTTCCGGTTGCGTTTCGGGAGTCAGGGAATAGTCGAAAGTGCCTTGGCGAAATTCGGTAAGTCTTGTCAATTCATTTTTATCAAGCGTTATATCATCAATGATAATCAACATCCCCTCATACTGTGGTTGTAATGGATTTGCCGTTATCCTATACGTTCTGTTGATGATTGTGACATGGTATCGGAAAGATTCGGAGGTAGGACAGCCAGTTATCGCCTTTTGGAGGATATCCCTCCACATTTTGGGGTCAACCTTAAATATTTCGTGTTCATTGAGAAATCTATCGGGTAGGCCGGAAATTGTCATACCAATAAGGTCTTTATGGCTCCTATTCGTATCCATGATTGTGGGAGAAGATGTATCGGCTGTATTCACAAGAAAATAAGTGAATGGTACCAGACTGACAATGTGTTCCAATAAATCGATATCCATTCCAATTACTCCACAATTCGTGTATATACCCATACCTGATGATAGAAATCCCATGATCCCTTCAATCACCCGATAGGATGAGCGGTGTGACACATGTGGAAGACCTGGCTGGAACTATGAATATCCTTATGGTCAATCGGCAACATTCAAGCTGAAGCAGGAATCACCTATCCAGTCATGATCAATCCCTGGAATCTCTAAAGACCAATATGTAGAAATTCTTCGACCTCCCGTAGGTTTCTATAATCGTTCTTCAATATTTTATTGATGATTCTCGCCAACCTGACATTTTCTTCGAACTCAACCGACTCCTGGGCAGTGGGGTTCTTTTGATGGTCACCCGTTACCAGCCATTCTGTAGATACATCAAGTATTTTTGCAAGCTTGCAAACATCGCACGCTTTCGGTACCCGGTTCAACGATCTCTGAACCTTGACCAATTCGTAATTCAACCCGGACTTCAATACGATTTCTTTCAATGATCGTTTCTGGTCTCTGACAGAATCAACGCGTTTCCAAAACATGTAGCCATCTTCGATGTCGTTCATAGCCTAATTATTATAGTATTCACTTTGAGTTGTCTATGGGAAATGTCACAAGTTGTCAAAAAACAACTACAAGCGTCAGAAGGCAACTGATTCGGATAATATTTATAAATTAATAATTCTTATTCGTAAATATTAATAAATATATTTCTAACTGACGTTTACAAATGTTAACCTGTGGAATGACATGTGTTATAAGTAAATAATTGCTGTTATAAGTTTAATGTTTCAGCATAGTCTATTTATTGGAATTATACGAGGGGGAGCCATGTAGGATTTTACTGACATTGATATCATGGCACTTGAATCGAAGAAGGTTGAATACAGCAGAGAATCCCATATCGCCTGTATAAGCGAATACGGTTTGTCAACTCAAAGGATCGGATGTGGGGAATGCAGTACTAATAACGAGAATCAAAGTTGTCTATAGAAGGCTTCAGCATATTCTCAATCATGGTCCATACCTGTGTTGGTGATGTGGCAATTGCCTCAAAAAGACGACAGAGACGTTGTTCGTCTTCGGTTTTACCGATGCGAACGGAAGAAAGGATGTTCTCCGTCCTGCCAAGCACCAACCATTCTACCGGGACATCCAGTGCAGTGGCAATTTGGCAAGCTTCTTCTGATCTTGGTATTCGATTCAAATGCCTTTGAACCTTGATGATTTCATAATCAAGGCCAACGGCCGTCAATACTTCCTTGAGAGTCCTGTCTTGGGGAACCAATGAGTCGATCCTTTTCCAGAAGTCAATTCCGGTGTTTTGCATAAGTCGATACTTTTTCATGTGGAAGCTTTTGTAAAGCTGTTTTCAAATTAAGATGTGTTATATTTTCCGAAAAAGGGAGAAAGTAAATATTTATACATTAACGATGAGGATGAATAACAGCAGGCTTGTTTTCTTTTTTTCTTGTGAACCAAGAGAAAAACCGTCTACACAGCTTTGTGTATAGTGAGGCGGCTTGTCCAGTTTCTCCTGGGATGATATATGAAGCAATAATAGATTCATATACAATCTATAGGAATCTATTATTCAAGATTATGATATATTTTGTTGCAAGGACGATGGATTTACATGTACAACTTCACTGTATTAGCTGCATTGGTATTGATTGTTGGAGTCGGAATTTACCGGATGGTTGCCTTGACATTTCGGTATGGATATGACGTGGCAACAAGAAATTCGTGGAAATATATCGGATTGGTTACTTTATACACCAGTATATTCATCTCCAATATTGCTGGCTCGGGTGTACGGAATGTTCCATTTTTATTGCATGGAGAATATCTCGTATTCTTGGTTATATTCAATTGTTCGCTTATTCTTGTAACCAGCTGTTTGTACTACAAGTTGAGATGGAGATTTTCCGCCTCTTTTCACTCCTTCGAATCGACATCAAGAGGTACTGGTAGCGATCCTGTTGTCGGACTTTCGTACAACCGTCCGACTACATTTCAAGAAAATCCAATAGCATCCCGGACAATTGTCGATGCTCTCTCCGAAGCCTATGTGCTTCTCGATGCTCTTGACAATTTCTTGGAATGCAACAAAAAGGCATTGGAGTGGTTTGCTCCGATGAAGGATTTGAAAATTGGGGATCCGATTGCGCCGATCTTATCACGGATCGACGGATTCGGGCCCCTGGCGAAGGGAGGATTTTCCAGTTCCGGAGAATGGACGATAACAATAACAAGGCGTCACGAGAGGGGCGTACAATCGTTTAGAATAAGAAATTCACCGATTGTCGGTTCTCATTTGCAGGGTGCCTTGATCATGATCCTCGATATCAGCGATATGGTTGAAATGACCAGGACGCTGCAAATTGCCAACGAAAAATTACAGGACATGAATATTGTGAAGGATCAAGTATTGGGGATGTTGGCGCACGATTTGCGGTCTCCGTTGATTGCCATGAGAAACTTGAACAACATATTAAAAGCTACCTCTTTCGTACAAAGCACCTCAGCAGATGCCAGGTTTCTTGTAGAGCTGGAATACCTGAACAACAAGGCAGCTTTGTTGGTAGGAAATGTTTTTGCCTACACCAGTCTAAAGGAAGATGTGGCAGGATATCCCTGTGATCCACTTTCAAGTGATTCGGTGTTGGCAGCCGCGCGTAAGGCTATCCTGCCAAGCGAGATTTATCATTCTGCTACAGTCGAGTACGACCATAGTGAAGATGTATTGGTTGTTGCCAACCAGGAATTGCTGACACTCGTACTGTGGAACCTGGTGGAACTCATCATTGAATTGAATCCTTTTGGTGTCAAGATAGCGATTCGTACGGATATCGATGGTCAATTTCTGAAGATTTCCATTTCGGGGACAGGTGCAATATCTCCTGGTGGGAAAATACAAAAAACCAAATTCTATGGTATAACTGACGGGACATTACCAAATGGGAAGTTAATGGTAAGAACAAGGGTTGGTCTATATGTAACAAAATATTTTTTAACATACATGCATGGTTCTCTAAGTGTTGTGGATTCACGCGAGAGGATGGATGTGCTTTCGTTTGTCCTTCCAAGATATTTTAGAAGTCAATTGACAAGGAGGCCATAGGGAGTGCATCTGGATGGTCAAGGTAGTTCTACTCGAGGATCAGATTATTGCTAGAGTTGGATTGAGATCCATTCTTCATGAATGCGGGGATATGTTGGTTGTTGCGGAATTTGCGAATCCATCGGAATTTTTTTTGCACTATGGCAAATTATTGGATGCCCAACTATTGATCTTGGATATTTCCATGCCGGGTATGAGTGGTCTCGATGTTCTAAAGGAATTGGGCAAAAGGAATTGTACCATTCCTGTATTGGTTCTTTCAATCTATCCCAGTCGATTGTATGGAAAACAAGCCGGAGATCTTGGAGCAAAAGGATATTTGACCAAGGATTGTTCACGTGAAGAACTGATTGCGGAGATAAGGAGAATTGTGGGAATTGGGGATCAGAACGGGAAGCAAATTCAGACACCAGGTACCGATATCGCTTATGCAATGGAATCTGGTTTCCTGGAAAAACTCTCAGTTCGGGAGCGGGAGGTGTTTCATGCTTTGTGTGGGGGGCAAACATGCAAGGAAATCGCATATGATCTTGGGCTATCCGTCAAATCGGTGACCACCTACAAATCACGTTTGATGAAGAAAATTGGAGCGGTTTCGCTAAATGATATTTTACGTATTGGTATGACGATAGATTGGTGAATACCAGGCATGTTCTCCATGCAAGCAACTTGCCCTGACTTTTTCAATAATCCTTACAGCACCCACGCCATTTCCTTGTCTCCTTGGGAATGGAAGCCCTTGGATGCCCTAACAAGAGGTTGGGGGAGGGTCCCCCAGCCTCCATACTGGAGTCAACACTATCGCTCCTTAGGCCACATTACGTGGCAATTGGATTTTGGAGAACAGCTTACCGAGACCTTTCCCGTACTGTGCAGCGTATTCGATTGCTGCGTACTGGGCCGATGCGTGCTGATTTTTCTCCAACAGGTAATACCAATGGTTCGAGATGTCGAAAAACAGTTGTGACCGACCGAGTGTAGGGAATGCCGAGCTTACTTCCCAACGGTCGACTACTTGCATGATGGGGTGGAAAACATTCTCCACCCAAGAGAACGCTGCGTCGTCCCAACTGATAGTCCATGGAATCGTCTGGTTGATCAGGTACTTGTGCACTTCTATCTGGTTGGATAGGGCCTGGTAATCTGTATCGTTGAACACGGAACCAGTGCTAGCCTTCAGATATTGCATCCTTGCGTTGCTGGTGTCATTTTTCATGTGACCCCTCCTTATGTGTCGTTCATGGTGGTACTTTCTGTACCTACACTTATAGTATCGATACTTTTGGAAAGATATGCAATAGGTTTGGATAAAATAGATGAGAAATTTCTTGACAAATCAGAATATGTATGTTCCGCCAACGAAATATTTATAAATATTTCACATCAATCAATAATTTACCCGATTGGACATGAGTATTGTGTCAACTCCTGTGCCATATTTCCAAATCTGATTGCCAAACGTAGCGAGTGGAAAGGGGCCATGCAATGGCCACTCTCCCGAGCGAGTGCAGGCAACGTGAGGTGACCGAAGGAGCCTTTCATGCCAAACGTAGCGAGTGGAAAGGGGCCATGCAATGGCCACTCTCCCGAGCGAGTGCAGGTAACGTGAGGTGACCGAAGGAGCCTTTCATGCCAAACGTAGCGAGTGGAAAGGGGCCATGCAATGGCCACTCTCCCGAGCGAGTGCAGGCAACGTGAGGTGACCGAAGGAACCTATCATTGAATCTCACCAATAGATACAACTTGTGACCTATGTATTCTCCCTTGCCAACAGGACAAGTCCTTGATACTATTCCAATAGAGCAGGAGGAGGTTGTCATGGAACTATTTGACATTGCTATTCGAATGGAAACTGAAGGAGCTGCCTTTTATAGGGACTTGGTGAACAAGGCGACATCGGAGGGATTCAAGAACATATTCAAGATGTTGGCCGAGGACGAAGACCGGCACAAGGCGATATTTGAAGCAATGAAGGCCAATACCAGTATTCCTGCTAGTACTACAGATGCTTCGGTGCGGGCAGCCCAGATTTTCAAGAAATTCTCGAAAGCGGATTTTCTGGGTGAGGAAAACCAATTGGCTTTGTATGAGGATGCCTTGGAGATCGAACTGAAGAGTATCGAGTTCTACTCCGAGCAACATGATCTTGTCACGGACGTCAAGCAAAAACGCGCACTATCCAATATAATCGAAGAAGAGCGCCGGCATTATGATCTTATCGATGATATTATCGTCATGGTGGAGCGGCCCGAGAATTGGGTCGAGCATGCGGAGTTCGGAGTTCGGGAAGATTATTAAGCCTCCTGGAGAATATACTTAAAACATGGCACAAGCAATGCTGAAAAGGGGCTCGGATGGCAATTGACCAGGCATTATTGCTTCAGGAATCAATATTCTATTACGAAAAGAGAAACCAAGAGTTCTATCCTGGAAGTAGCCTTGTACCTGTTCCTAAACGAAGAATTTTCATAGGGCATGCATTGGAATCGTTCCGTATGGTAGAAGGATTCATCGTATTGATGCAAAAAGCAGGTATTGAAGCCTACTTCGATTGGGAATCTGGAAATTTTACCGATGAGTTCAATCGCGATGCCCTGCGTGACCTCAAGAACAGGATCGCCCGTTGTGAGGTATATCTTTTTCTTTCCACAGAGCAATCGCTTGCTTCTTCCTCTTGTTTGAAATCTTTGGAGTTTGCCACACTCATCAATCGGAAAGTATATGATGTGCAGACGTTTGCAGGTGACATGGAATTTTTTATACAGCCAAACGGGAAATACAGTCAGCTTACAGTTGAGCGGACACATGGGACAAGAAACTACCGCATCAGAGTATTGGATAAGCAATACGCAAAGTTGTGGGTTCCGATTACCAATGTATCCCAACTGTAGTCGATAAGGGTTTTTGTCGGATCGCTACCTGTAGAGCAAGAGGAGGGACCCATGGACGCGACAAACTCCTTTCTGTCGGAACGTGTCATGACCGGGCGGCTGCTCCTGGAGCAACCCTCGGGGATCGATCCTCACGCCCTACAGGCCTTTTTTGTTGAGAACAAGGTATTCCATGCACCATGGGAACCGCTTAGGGATGATGATTTCTATGAACTGGAACATGTGCGGACGATGCTTATCCGTCAGGATGTGGAAAACCTCAACGGAACCGCCTTGTACCTGTATCTCAAGCGGATCGGCGAGGATGAAGTGATCGGGTCGGTGTCGTTGAGCAATATCATATATGGAGCATTCCGTTCCTGCTTCCTTGGATACCGGATGGCACGAAGCGAAACCAGCCATGGGTATATGACCGAAGCTGTAGAGCAGGTCATACATATAGCTTTCGAGCGCTATCGGCTCCATCGGATCGAGGCGAATATCATGCCGGGCAACCATGCATCGGTCAGACTGGTCGAGAAATTGGGTTTCGTGCAGGAAGGGTACAGCAGCCGATACCTGAAGGTTGCGGGTGTCTGGGAAGGCCATTGCCACTTTGTGCTTCTGAACGACGCTCTCGAACACCTCTGATGCAAATAGGTCGATATTTTACCTTGCATCCAACCCGCCGCCTCTCTATAATTGAGCCAATATGTAGGTCGTTGAACATACGGCCCTGTAAGGCAAAAGGAGTTTGATGTAGCATGGAAACAGCAAAAAACTATGTGCTTGGAGCCGATTTTGGTTCCGATTCTGTACGGGTGGTCGTCATCGATGCGGCGAATGGGAAGATGGCCGGTTCATCGGTATCCAACTATAGCCGGTGGAGCAAGGGACTGTATTGCGATCCGAAGAACAACCAATTCAGACAACATCCATTGGATTATATCGAAAGTTTCGAGGCGGCTGTGCGTGAAGCTGCCTTGACCTGTCCCGAAGCTATGGCGAATATCAGGGCCGTATGCGTGGACACCACCGGTTCGACTCCCACGTTGTGCGATGCACAGGGAAATCCCCTGGCACTGGATCCCCGTTTCGCGGACGATCCCGATGCCATGTTCATTCTATGGAAAGACCACACCGCCGTGAAGGAAGCGGATGATTTCAATGCACTCTCCCATAGTTGGGGTGGCACGGATTTCACCCAATACATGGGGGGGACCTACTCGTCAGAATGGTTTTGGTCAAAACTGCTCCACGTGGCAAGAAAGGGTGGGGCTGTGCTCGAGGCTGCCGGGGGAGCCATGGAGCATTGCGACTGGTTTCCGGCACTTCTGACCGGAACCACGGCATATGACAAGGTGAAACGTAGCAGATGTGCTGCAGGCCACAAGATCGCTTGGCACGCCTCTTGGGGTGGATATCCATCACCTGAATTCCTCGGAAAGTTGCATCCCTTCCTGGTGAAGATCCATACGAGCCTTGGGACGGAAACCTATACCTCCGACATAGCGGCCGGCACCCTTACGTCCGAGTGGGCATCCCGTCTGGGATTGCCCGCCGATACGGTCGTCTGTGTAGGTGCGTACGATGCGCATATCGGGGCAGTTGGAGGGCATGTTGCCGAGGGTGTCATGGTAAAGAGTATCGGGACAAGTACCTGTGATATCATAATCGGGTCCCGGCCAGGGGCAGGGGAGTCCGAACAACGTGTTGCAGGAATAGCGGGACAAGTCGACGGGTCGGTAGTTCCGGGATACATTGGATACGAAGCCGGGCAATCTGCGTACGGTGACTTTTACGCTTGGTTCCGCAATGTGCTCATGTGGCCGATCGACAACATGGGACTTTCAATCGAACCGGAGATAGCCAAGGCTATGGAGAAAAAGGTTCTTGCGGCGCTGGAAAAGGAAGCACAGACCCTTGAACCTTCCGAAAATGCTCCAATAGCGCTCGACTGGATCAACGGAAGGAGAACCCCGAATGCCGACCAGACGCTCAAGGGCGCTTTGTCGGGACTTACGTTGGGCACCGATGCTCCATCGATTATGCGAATGTTGCTCGAATCCACAGCATACGGAGCCCGTGCGATTCTCGAATGCTTCGAATCCGGTGGTGTCAAGGTCGACAAGATCGTCGCGATCGGGGGTGTTGCCCGCAAAAGTCACATCGGCATGCAGATTCTTGCCGATGTCACGGGACGTGATATCCATGTGACCAGCGACGACCAGGCTCCCGCAATCGGGGCGGCGGCCTTTGCTTCGGTGGCAGCGGGTCTGTACCCCGATATTCCTTCGGCACAGAGGGCCTTGTGTGCAGGTATGGGCCGTGTCCACACTCCCGACAGGCAACGCACCGGTGTGTACGACAAGTTGTACGAACGCTACCTTGCCTTAGGGAAATTCGAAGAGAAACAGCGCCGGTCGTAATTCTTACGAACCGTATGAAGGAGCCTGGAATTGTTGAATTTTTAGGCTCCTTTTTGTAGTGGTTCAACTTCTATATGGGAATCCTATAGTCTTGATACAATTTTTATAACTTTTCTCTTTCCCAAATTCATTTATGGTAGTACCATACTTGTAGAGGGAGGGATCCGCATGGCAGAACAGCCGGTTTTCAGGAACCTCGCGGAGCTTGGGAAGATCCATTTGCGGCAAGCGGTCGAAATATTTGCCGCGAGTTTCTATGAGCCCCTTTCCTTCATATCCTCCGACCTCGATGTACTTGCCGACGTCCTTGAACATTCCTTTGTTCCCAAGAACCATTATGTGGCCCTGCTCGATGGAAATGTAGTCGGGGTCGTTTCCATTTCAACCGCCAAGGGGCGCTCGCACAAGTTCCAACGGGAAGCCTTGGTCTCGAGACTGGGGTTTGTGAAGGGACATGTCGCATTCTTCAGATTACGCGGTGTCCTTGAGCGCCCGTTGGATCTTTCCGAGTCGCAATGTTACATAGACTCCGCGGCAACCGATACCGCGTTCCGTGGAATGGGAATATCGAGTGCCATGCAACGGCACCTGTTGCGGAGCCTCCCATATCGCGAATACCTGCTTGAAGTTGCGGAGATGAATTTCAGGGCTATTCGCATGTATGAGGATCTTGGATTCAAAATTGACCAAAGGAAACCCCAACGTTCTTTCTGGAAACCCAATTCGGAGGGTGGGAAAATTGCAATGCGGAAGGTAATCGCCGATAGCAAAGCAGTACGCTGAAACCTCTTTTTTTCGGCCTTTCGCTGTTTTGAGTGGGTAGAATCCTAAAGAGACAAAGTGATAGTGGAAAACTCTGGGAGTGCTGTGGTACTGTTTTGGTATCACAGAACAGA
>PGXW01000031.1 GCA_002839355.1 Spirochaetae bacterium HGW-Spirochaetae-2 | reverse complement strand
GGTCCTTGCCCGTCACGTTGGACAGGTACACTGCCGCCTCGGAGATGCTTTCGATTTCGTCGGCACTCTTGCCCAGCGCGGCCAACTGGGCGACCATGGATTCGATATCGCCCTTGCCCGAGAGCGTCTGACTGCTCAGCCGCTCGACCACGGCGGTAACCTTCTCATACGAGGTGCTGTCCCCCAGAGCAAGTGCGAGTTGCTTGTAGGATCGTTCGGCTGCGGAGAACTCGGAGAATGTTGCCGATACCGCGCTTCCCAAAGCCTTCACTGAAGCGATGATCGCGGTGGCGGCGAAGGCGCCTTTAAGCACTCCACCCAGTTTGGTAGCAGCACCCTTTAGGCTTCCGAGATCGGCTGCGGCTGATTTGACCGCACCACCGATGTCGTTCTGGCCCTTGATGATGACTTTCGCTTGTGCTGCCATACTCGTGTTCCCCTTATGCAATGAAAAAGGCGCCCCATGGACGCCCTGTGATTAGTGTTTCTGTGTCATTTTCTTAGCCTGCTCATGCAAATGCCGCCGGTAGTTGAGCTGAATCAGCTTGAGAATCTGCATGCTCATGTACGGCTGGTCCATGAGAGAACCAGCGAACGGCAAGTGCCTGAAGTCCCCGCTCTCAGAATCGCAGCAGGGAAGGAAGATATCGGTTATGTAGAAGAGCCAGTGGCCGTACTCGGCGTAGAGCTCGGCGCTACGCCTTCCGTTGAAGACTTCTGTGCAGAGGGATGCGATCTGCCTCCGCTGGTGTCCGTGCGGGAAAAAAAAGCGGCATGCGTGTATTCGTTGACAACCTTCACCGTCAGATCCAGCGACTCGAATACCAATGAGGCCACCTCCCGGTTGTCCATCTTGCGCTTGGCATCCGCATCCTCATAGAAGTTGTGGTCAACCAGGATTGAGGGAAGCAGGTCGCGCAGTAGGGTGAGCGTCTGGTTCTCTCCCTGCTCGGAAGCTTCCTTCAGTTTGAGCATCTCCAAGGTGGGCAGCTCCTTGAGCACGATGTATGCCTCGTCGTCGGCCTTGAGGCCAACCAGTGTTCCCACTTCGATGCGTACTTTCTGGATGCAGTTGTCATAATGTTTTGTCTTGATGAACATGGTTCTTATCCTCCGTAGGGTGTCGAAATCTTGTCGGTGATCACGATGGTGATGGGCTCTTCGGTGCCCACACTGAGTGCCTCGCCTGCAACGGTAGAGCTGAGTATGCCGGTGCCCCCGACATTCGCATCCACCTCGCTGATCGCCACATGCGAGAGGGTGATGGTAATGCTGTGCCCTGCGGCAGGGGATGAGAAGGTCAGCTCTACAGAAGCGTTCTCCTCGCTGGTCAGATACGAGCTCTTGAGCGTTTCAACCTCGGCGCTGTAGGGGATCTCGAAGTTGATGGTCACAGCTCTCTTTCCATGCCGCGGTTGTCCTGCATACAGGCCTGAGGCATAGGTGCGTGGGGAGCTTTCGAGCGCGTTGTCGATCTTCAGCGATGCGCTGGTGATGTCGTACGTTGTGCCGTTGACCGTGAAGGTCGCATTGGTGCACCGGTACGAGGGGATGGAGAAGCTCTTCAATGCCTCTTCAATGGTTCCGTTCTCTTCAGTGGTCCCCTTGATGTCTATGCTGCCCTTTACATAATCGCCGGCCGCGCAATCCAGGCTGAGGGCGCTGATGGTGCACCCCGCGTAGCGCTTGATTGCCGCCTTGCGGTCGATGGTGAAGGTGAGGCTGGGAAGCGCTTCGTTCACATCGCAAAGGCCGATGGTGTGGATGTACGAATCCGAGTCTCCCACCTGGGCGCAGGCGTCTTCTCCCCCCAGGGCGGCGTGCAGGATGAGACCGGCCGATTCGGGTCGGAGGATGAAGCTCACCGAGCCCTCCACCGTCACTGCCAACAGATCCCTGCTTGATGCGGTCTTGCTTCCCAGCAGCGAGCCCTCGTCACCTTTCTCGACAGCCACCTTGATGCTCTCACTGGTCAGATCGACCAGTGTTGTGGGACTGGCAGCTTGGGCGAAGGAGCTTTCCTTGCCTGCCTGCAGCCGCGATCCCGTTCGCTTGCCTCGATGGCGGTGACCGTCGTGCTTGCGGTTACGGCAGGGTAGTAGTCCATGTCGGTGATGCGCGCGTCCTCGATGAATCCTCCCAGCGTGGGGTCCCCTCGTAGGAGCAGGTACAGGGCTCCATACAGTGCGAATACACGTTTGACCAGAATCGCGTTGGGCGCACTCTTGCACAGGAGAAAGATGGTGGCGCGCATGGTGGCCAGGTCGCTATGCATTCCTAGCGGCTCGAGGTTCTCATAATCGGGCTGGATGTAGAGCATCGCAGGGCGCCGCATGCTGTCCACATCGGGAAAATCGATCTCTATGTTCTTATCATCGAAGTGCTCGATGGAAATCCCCTCTTCGCTCTCCTGCAATCCGATCATATCAGTGGCGATCACTGTCTTGAGCCTTTCAAGCACCTGCATTTCAGTTATCATCGTTTACTCTCCTTTTCGATGCGCGCCACCTCCCGCTGTACCAGCTGATCGAGTTTCGTCTTGAAGGCGGTAGAGCTCAGGTACTTCTTCACCGGAGCGGCTACGAAATCGCGCTCGGGAAGCTTCACCGAGTGCACGCGCACCCATTTTCCGTCCTTCTGGAATGTGAGGTATCCCCCATCCTTGGCAGTGATCCGAGCTCCCTTGGCCAGGGCGTAGCCGTAAAATACTTTGGTCTCTTGTGAGGAAGCCTTGGCTTCGACGATGACCGCTTTGCCGCTACGGATCACACGGCGGCTGATGCTCTTGTACAGCGCCCCACTACCTTTGGAGAGCCCCTGGGACTTGTAGGCCTTGCGTACCTGGGCTCTTGCGGCCGTGCCAATGCCGCCCAGGATGCGACGCATCGCCTTGTGCCGGTTCGTCCCCAAACTTTCGAGGTAGGAGAGCGCTTCAGCCAGGTCGGTCTCGACCGATACGCTTTCGGTGCTGTACCGTTTTCGTCTCTCAAACATGTCAGAACCCCAGGATGCGCAAGCTGTCCAGCGGCTGCAGGTACTTGCGGTAGTTGCTGTAGTTGACGAACGTGCGGCTGTTGTCCGAAGGCATCTGCTCGATTTCCCATCCAGCGGTGTAGCTGAGGCGGATATTGTCTTCCCCGATGGGGAACTTGGTGGTGTGATCCACAAAACGGATATGGTCGTCGCACGGTGCCACCAGCGTGGTGTCTATAGGCGTCGTTCCCATGATAAGAGACTCGACCGTCTGGATATTGCGACAGGGTAGGTACAGGCGCCGCGAGCCGGTCCCCGAGCACACGATATCGGCATAATCCCGCTGCTTCGGATCGAAGCCCAAATACGAGGCCACGATATCCTCGGCAGTGGAGAGGAAAGCGCCCTTGAGCTCTACGGCCTCGGGAGAGTCCTCATAATTGCCGCTGTAGGTGTTGAACATGGCGATACTGGCGATCATGCGCTTCCTCCATCATCAAGGTGATGGACACCCCAGCTCTCACCGGGATGCCCCCATAATCGTTTACTATCAGCTGGCCATGAGACCTGCACTCCTGAGCTTAGCCAGCAGTGCATTGAAATCCAGCACCAGCTCTTCGATGGTGGTCGCCGTGCTGTCCGCTTGGCTTGCCGCCGGGGTGAGGCTCCCACCGGGAAGCCCTTCGATGAGTGCCGCAGGGTCGATGGTTACCTTCGCATTCGCTGCGAGGATGACCTCGCCGCCGATGACAGTTTTCTCACCGCCTTGCTCGCGGTAGTTCTTGGTGTTATATGACATCAATTACCTCCCTTACGCCTTCTGCTGCAGGACCTTGACGGCCTCGCCGAGGATCAGTCGCCCATCCACACGTTGGGACCCGAGGAACCCCACCTGCCCGGTCGGGGCGAACAGTTCGCCCAGGCGCTTGAAGGTACGTCCCTGGCGGTCGGCGATCCAGTAGTACGAGAAGTCCCCGAAGGCCAGTGTCTTGGCCCCGCCTGCGATCTCGGGCATGTAGGCCGAGGTCTTCACCGGACGGGACAGGATGGTGTCGGGAGTGCCAGCAGTCAGCGAAGGCTGCCAGATGTACTGCCCGTTGCCGTCCTTGAGCTTGCGAAGCGCCTTGACGGTGGCATCGTTGGTCACCCACACCGCGTTCTTGCGGTACGGGCTACGGAGCGCATAATACAGGTCGATGACCTCATCGGCATTCAGGGCGGTCGCGGATGCCGCGTTGACGCCGATTTGCGCCCCTCCGGTGGCCGCGAGGATACCCAAAGGCTTGCCCGATCCGTCCCCGGTGAAGAACGCCGCCTCTTCCTTGGCCCCGATGCGACGGGCGAATTCGGTGGCGATGTAGGACTCGATGTCGAACACGCTGTCGTTGATGAGTTCCTCGGATACCTTGATGATCGTGCCCAGCTTGTAGGCGCTGATGGTCACCTGCCCGAAGCTGTCATCGCTCTCGGGATAGGTTCCCTCCTCGTCGATCCATGCCGCCTCGCCCTTGGAGGCACTGATCGGTATCTTGCGGTCTCCACTGGCGGTCTGGATGATCTTGGCGATGGAGCGGAACAGGTTCTCATCCTCCAAAGCTGTCACGAGGGTGCGTTCGAACTCGTCGGGCACCAAGTAGCCGCCTTCGGTGTCGGTTCCCACCTGCAATGCGTTGCGCAAATCGGGTGCGTTCTCCCGGCGCCTGAGGTGGTTCCAGAATGCCTTACGGTACTCATCCGAGGCCCGTCCTGCCTTCATCTCGGCCTTGGCGGCCCCCTCGGGGCGGCTGGTGATGGGAGAGCCCACATGTGCGTTCAGCTCGCGCTCGAATGCCTCGATGCGCTCCTGGCGCTCGATCTCGTGGCCCAGATCCACGATCTCGGCCTCCATCCTTTCGTATGTCGCGGTATCCTCGGCGCCCAGGATGCCCTTCTCGTTGCGCCTGGAGTCGAGGAATGCCTTCGCCTGTTCCCAGGTCTTCGCGCGCTGTGCGCGCATGTCGTTGATCTTTCCCATTGTGTCTTCTCCTATTGGGGTTTGATGAGATTCAGTCGTTTCTCGAGCTCGCAAAGCCCGATTGTGCCAGCTTCAGGTGGCGCCTGGTCCGCTATGTGCGCATAGGTGTCGGTGATCTTGTTCAGCAGCGAGAGCTGCGAATTCTTGGTGGAGAACGAATAGGGGACTTCATTTGAAGTTTTCTTCGCATCCTCGAGGATCGCGTCGGCGAAGCCAAGCTCGATGGCCTTCTTCGCGTTCATCCACGTCTCGTTGTCCATCAGGTGGCTGATCTTCGCCCGTGTGAGGTTCGTCTTGATCTCGTAGGCGTTCACGATGCTTTGTTTGACCTCGTCCAACATGCCGATTGCCTTCTGCATGTCGGCGTGGTTGCCGTAGGCGAGCGTCATGGGGTTGTGGATCATCATCAATGCGGTGGGTGCCATCAGGACGGATGTCCCCGCCATCGCGATGACCGAGGCCGCGCTCGCGGCGATCCCGTCGATCTTCACGGTGATATGTCCCGGGTACTCCATGAGCATCGCGTAGATGCGACTCGCTGCGATGCAGTCCCCTCCGGGGCTGTTGATCCACACCGTCACCTCGCCGCTGTCGGCGAACAGCTCATCGCGGAACTGTTCGGGGGTGACATCATCATCGAACCAGCTCTCCTCGGCGATCGTGCCCGAAAGCTCAAGGATTCTCGCTGTGCTTTCGTCTTCGCCCTGGTTTTTCCATTGCCAGAACTTCCTGTTCTTCATTACTCTCCTCCTGGGATGTGTCCGTATACGTGTCTGCGAATGCCCCGGCCCGAGAAAGGGGGAGCATGTTTCCGTTGACGAGGTAGAGGTTTCCCCCGTCCTCGTCGTCTATGAGGTCCATGTCCTCCAGCGTTCGGATATCGTTGGCGCTCATCCATCCGTTCTGGCGCGCGGTGGCATACCCGCCCATGCGGCTCTGGTAATCACCGCGCAGCAGTCCCTCGACGTTGAAGCGGAAGAAGTGCGTCTGCTTCTCATCTGTTCCCAAAAGCGCACGCGAAAGCGCCTGCTCCCATCGGATCACCCACGGGTCGAGGGTGTATTTGACGAACTCGAGCGACTGCTGCTCGATGTTGCTGAACGAGGACTTCTCCAGGTCCCCCACCATGTGCGGCGGGACCCGGAAGATCCGCGCGATCTCGTTGATCTGGAACTTGCGTGTCTGCAGGAACTGCGCCTGCTCGGGCGAGATCGAAATCGGGGTGTATTTCATCCCCTCCTCGAGGACGGCCACCTTGTGCGAGTTCGCAGAGCCGCCGAACTGGCCCTGCCACGTATCGCGGAGGCGTGTGGGGTCCTTCACCGTTCCCGGATGCTCGAGCACCCCGCTTGGGGCGGCCCCGTTGGCGAAGAACTTCGCCCCGTACTCCTCGCAGGCGATCGCCATGCCGATGGCGTTCTTGGCCATCGCGATCGGCGAGTAGCCAACCAACCCGTCGAATCCGAGTCCCGGTATGTGCAGCACCTCTGAGGCGTCCAGAACCACCGAGTTTCCCTGCATGGTGGGAGCGTCCTCGGCGCTGGTGGTGTATTGGTAGTAGAGCTTGCCACTCTTGTCGCGGTCGACCTGCATGCGGTTGGGCATCAGCGGGTAGAGTGCGGCAACCTGGCCCTTGCCGTTTCGGATGATCTGCGCATACGCATTGCCCCAGAGCAGCAGGTGGGTCATCAGCGTCTCGCGGAACACGAAGCTGGTCATCTCCGCATTGGGCTCGCTGTGCAGCAGGGTGTACAGCGGATGATCCTTGGCCTTGTGTTTGCTCGAGTCATCGTCGTGATGGTACAGATGGAGCGGTAGGCCTGCGATTGCCTCGGCCAGGATGCGCACGCAGGCATAGACTGCCGTCATCTGCATCGACGATCGTTCGTTCACCGCCTTGCCACTGGTAGAACCACCGAAGAGGAAGCTGTATGAGGACCCGCTGGTCCTGTTTTGCGGCTTGTCACGCGTTCTGGTGACAAGCTTGGATAAGAGTCCCATATGTGTATCTCCTGATTCCTAGATGAAGAGGATGCCTCGGTCCTCGTAGACCGATTCGCGCACTTCGTTGCCGCACCTGATCGCCCGATCCAGTGCCATGATTGTGGCAACCGCGCCGTCGATCTTCTCGGTGGACTTCTGCTTGTCGGGCTTGATGTTCCCAGCCGGATCGGTGCGGATGAAAATGTTGTCCATCATCCAGCGGAGCACCGGATGGCCTGCATGTGCTATGCTCTGCCCCAATACCAGCTTCATCAGCTCCTTGGTAGGGGGGCTCATATCTTTGAATCCCTGTCCGAAGGGCACCACTGTGTAGCCCATGCCCTCAAGGTTCTGCACCATCTGCACCGCTCCCCAACGGTCGAACGCGATCTCTCGGATGTTGTATCTCTTGCCGAGCTCGCCGATGAAGGCCTCGATGAATCCGTAGTGGACCACGTTGCCTTCGGTGGTCTGTACGTGGCCGGTTCGTTCCCATACGTCGTAAGGAACATGATCACGCCTCACACGTAGGCCCAAGCTGTCCTCGGGTATCCAGAACCAGGGGAGGATCACGAATTTGTCATGCTCATCCCTGGGTGGGAATACGAGCACGAAGGCGGTGATGTCGGTGGTCGACGAGAGGTCCAGTCCGCCGTAGCAGACCCTGCCTTCGAGCTCCTCGGCATCGACGGGGAAGTTGCACAGGTCCCATTTCTCCATCGGCATCCAGCGCACCGCCTGCTTGACCCATTGGTTGAGCCTGAGCTGACGGAACACGTTCTCCTCGCCCGGGTTCTGCCTTGCGCTGTCGCAGGCCGCCTTCACCTTCTCGAGGGTGATGGTATGCCCAAGCGACGGGTTGGCTTTCTTCCACGTCTTTGTATCGGTCCAGTCGTCGTCCTCCTCCGAGCCGTAGATCACCGGGTAGAAGGTCTTGTCGTGTTTGCGACCTTCGATGATGTCCTTGGCCTTCTGGTGCTGCTCGTAGCAGATGGAGTGCTGGTCGGTGCCTGCGGTGGTGATCAGAAAGAACAGCGGCTGGGCACGCGCATCGCCCGAGCCCTTGGTCATCACGTCAAAGAGCTTTCTATTCGGTTGGGTGTGCAGTTCATCAAAGACCACCCCATGGATATTGAATCCGTGCTTGGAGTAGGCTTCGGCGCTCAGCACCTGATAAAAGCTGTTGGTCGGCAGGTACACGATGCGCTTGGTGGCGGCCAGGATCTTGACGCGCCGGTTCAGCGAGGGACACATGCGCACCATGTCCGCTGCCACTTCGAATACGATCGATGCCTGCTGGCGGTCGGCAGCGCATCCATAGACCTCGGCGCGTTCCTCGAAGTCTCCGCAGGTCAGCAGCAGTGCCACCGCGGCGGCAAGCTCGCTCTTTCCGTTCTTTTTGGGAATCTCGATGTAGGCAGTGTTGAACTGCCGATATCCATCGGTCTTGACGATACCGAACAGGTCGCGGATGATTCTCTCCTGCCAGGGAAGCAGCTTGAAGGGCTTTCCCGCCCAAACCCCCTTGGTGTGGCAGAGGCATTCGATGAACCCAACTGCACGGTCGGCCAGGGTCTTGTCGTAGGTTGATTCCTTTGCCATGAAGGATGTAGGGGTGTATTTCTTCGGTTTCGGCATAACTTATTTCATTCCTCAGGGCAAACAAAAAGGACCCGGCGTGGGTCCCTTCAAGTGGTAGGTACTTGTTGTCAGTTGTATGTTTTCTTCAGGCTCTCAAGGGCCTGCCTGGTATCAGTGTCACGTGGCCTGATGTCCCAGCCGCGGTCGTAGTTGCATACGACGTTGCCATTCCTCTTGATCATCAGCTTGGAGATCCTTCCCTCGTCGATCCCGTATTCCGAACCCTCCCCGTACACCTTGATGCAGTACCTGAAAACGCTCTTCCCGATCTCCAAAGTTCCTTCTCTCCACATGCTCTTGCCTCCGTGTCCGTTTTGTTGGTGTATATATCCCTCAATTCGGAAACTATAGCAACTTGTTACAGCGCAATAATATGAATAAACACACTGCTGATGTAGAGTCCAGTATGCCACCTTGTGAAGGCTCCTGTCAGCTATCGCCTGTGAGTATGAAGTGAGCGTATTCCCTTGTGTTGTCCCCATCAAGGTAGTCGACAAGTTCCGTAAGACCCATCTGGGAAGCGATCCACTGAACCGCCCCCGTGTTGAACATGTTCGTCAGACCACTGTCACGTACCTTGAGGATCTGGTCCCTTATCTGCTCAGTCATTGCCGGCCTCCATCGATTCCATAACCGCCTGCTTGAGGATACCCTCATCGAAGCCGCAGTCGTAGTAACCGTCAAGGATGGTCGAGTAATAGTATGCATCCGGCATAGCCAGCGGAGGTCCTTCGTTCATGACGTAGGCCATCGCCACCAACTCATCACCGTCCAGATTCACCATCAGCTTCTTCTTGCGATACAGGTGGGGGTGACCCTCGTAGCGGTCCAAGGCCTTCTCGCACTTCTCGGTGATCTGCCAAAGGAGCACCGGAACCTTTGCACCCCGTTTCATCTCGATGGTGGCCACGCCAGTATGTCGGCCTCCCCGAAACAACAGCTGATAATCGTGCAGTATCGTTGTCCCGATGACCGCGGCATCGGGGCATCGGTATCCCATCTGTTCGAGGTTCAGGTTGCTTCCATAGGCCAGATAAATTTTCTTCATCGTTGCTTTGCTCCTTCACTTGGTCTTCTACCACCCCAAGGGCGGTCGTCCCGCCCTCAGAGCCTTGTCAGGTTGCCTCTTCAGGCGGCAACCCGCCTGCGCCATGCCGCTGATCCGGTGAGGCGCTTGGTCAGGTGCTCGCGGCAGGAGCGGAACTCGTCGCCGATGAAGCCGATGCGGTTGAGGTATGTGCGCATCGCAAACTTCTCGTTCTCGGCCTGGGGCTTCTTGGTGCTTGCCGAGCTCTGCGTGAGCGCCTGGGTGTTCAGCGCAAGGGCAAGGACGATGTAGCTTCTGACCTCTCCGGCATGGAGGGTGCTGTTGAAACCGCGTAGCTCGACGGTTTTGTGGCCGTGGAAGAAAGAGTGCAGGTTCAAGAAATGGTAGCGGCTTTCGTGGTAGTGTGCATCCCGGTTTCCCCGGTAGCCTTCGTACCAGATGCTCTCGATCTTGGCGAAGGTGGTCGGCTTTTTGCGATTCATGGTCGCCACAAGGTGCTCGTCCATCTTCTTGCAGTACCGTGCCCGTTGGGTCTCGATGCCCAGGGCCTTGTAGAACAGGTCGTTTCGGGCGTAGATGATGTTCAAGCGTGGTGTGTGCGGCTGGCCATCAAGGTGGATGTGGATGCCGCAGGAGCTGTTGGTGAAGGCTCCGGCTTTGCGCAGCGCCCTGATGACCTCCTGCAGGTTCTCGATGTCCGCTTCGTAGGTGAGGATCGGGCTGACCAGTTCGACGCTGTACAGGCGAGATGCACTCTCTTTGATCCCTCGTGTCTTGGTTTCGCATCGGATGCTACCATCGTATGTGAACTTCCATGTGCGGCCATCGAAGGTCTTCAGTTCGTAGGTGTCATAGTAGGAACCCCCGTAGAGCAGCTCTCCACCGAGGACCGTCTGGGCAGCCAGGGCTGCGTCCTTGCGGGTGATGCCTGTCATCTCGATCTCGATTCCGAACCGTGTTGTCTTTTCCATGCCATCTACCTCTCTTTGGTGTGTTTTTCTTCGTACTGTAGTAATCACTCAAAGAGGGATATATAGCAAGTGTATATATGCAAATAAGATACACTATTTTCTGGGTATCTCTTCGTCCAGTTTTCTCACCATGTCGACCCCCGGTACCACTCCCAAAGTCGAGCCGGTTTCCCATGCAATGTGGATGCTGCCGATGTCATCCACGTGGATTACTTTACCCTTGGTACCCTTGGGAGGTGCGAACTCGTCATCCATGCTGACAAGCACCACGGTACACCCGGGTGGGTATTGCTTCCTGAGGACCTCGACTCTCTTACGGTTCATTTCATCCATATAAATCCTCCGTGTAGTGTGCATTGATCGCTCAGCTTTGCATGAATAGCAAGTCCTATGCTTCAGGGTTTCGCCAAAGCATCCAGGATGAGTCGCATCTGGCGCAGGTATTGGTCATAGTGGTGGGCAAACAGCGGTAGAGCGTTCTCCCCGTAGTCCAGAAGCTTGTCGGCATCCGTCTCCGATATGCAGTACAATCCATTCTGGTATGTCCAGTTCAGGGTTGGGAAGGTCGGGAATGTTGGAGCCTTAGGTGCCATCGAGACCAGAACCTGGCGATACGGGTCATTCTCCTCTACTGTTGGCACGCTCGTGCAGCCGGTTGAGACGATCAAGACGGCCAGCAGAGTCACCGCTTTCAGGAGGTTCGATCTTTTCAGGTACCGCCTCTTTTGTGATGGTGGTGATCTTTTGGTGTACTTCATCGATCTTCTCCAATTCCTGTTCTCGTTTCTTCACCGTAACCTGGGCTTGTTGGATATCCTTTTTCAGATCCTTGGTCTTGTGTGCTTGCAATCGTGTGATCCCCAGCAATCCCAGGATGATGAGGATCAGCATCTGCATGATTTCATTCATCGACTTTTCTCTCCATGAACTTTTTGACCAGTGGTTTCCAGAACGCCATGCACGCAGGAAGCTGCAGCAGGTAGATCGCTACGGTGTACAGGACTACCAGGTATGGTGTGTTGTTCAGCCCCCCATCGACGCCTGTTCCTGCAACGATGCGGAATGTCACATACCCCAGGAGCGCTGAGCAGGCGAGGGCGACCAGCTTGATCTCGTTCTCGCTTGCCCTGTCACGGCGAAGGCTTTTCTTGTACAGTTCCATCACCAGCCCTAGGAACGCGGCGAATGCGAGCAATATTGCACTCAGAGTCATCCCCGTTCCCCCTTGCTACCAAGTAGTGACAAAAAGTAATCGTCCATCTTCTTCTCCTGCTCCTCGGATTCCCCGTTGATCTCATGGGTCCTCAGCGACTTGAAGATGACCTTGTCGTTCTCCAGTGCCATGACCAAGCCCATCTGGACTCTGGTGATGGTGGTCTTGATCTCTCTCAGGTCCTTCGCATAGCACTGGCGGTCATCACTTTTCTTTGCCAGTCGGTTCAGCAGCCACAATACGATACCTCCCGAACCGAACAGGCATACCGCGAGAGTAGTGATCAGGGTCAGCTCATCCATCACTTGCCTCCTGGGAGGCGACTTCCTCGTAGGGGTAATCCAATCCATCGCGTTGCACGATGACGTCAGCTGAGGATCCGGTGAGTTCGATGTAGCGTTTGACGATGACGTCGCAATACTTCTCATCCAGCTCGATGGTGGCACAGCTCCGTTCGGTCTGCTCACAGGCAACCAACGTGCTGCCGCTGCCGCCGAACGGATCGAGCACCAGCGTGTTGCTCATCGACGAGTTCATGATCGGGTAGGCGATCAAAGCAACCGGTTTCATCGTGGGATGCTCCCCATTCTTCTTGGGTTTGTCGAATTCCCAGATCGTCGATTCCTTGCGTCCGGTGTACCACAGGTGCTTGCCCTTCTTCTTCCATCCGAAGAGCACCGGCTCGTGCTGCCACTGGTAGGGCGAGCGTCCGAGCACCAGAGACTGCTTCTTCCAGATGCAGGTTCCCGACAGGTAGAAGCCCGCCTCGCTGAATGCCTTTCTGAAGTTCAGCCCCTCGGTATCGGCATGGAAGACATAGATGGAGGCATCGTCGGCCATATGCTCTGCAGTGTTGGTGAAGGCATCGAGCAGGAACTGCAGAAAAGCATCGCCTGTCATATTGTCGTTCTTGATCTTGCCCGCCTGTCCCTCGTAGTTGACGTTGTAGGGCGGGTCGGTGACCACCAGGTTCGCCTTGGCACCCGCCATGAGTAACTCGAAGGTCTCGGCCTTGGTGCTATCCCCGCATACCAGGCGGTGTCTTCCCAGTTTCCACAGGTCCCCGCTCTTGGTGATCGTGGGCTTCTCCAGCTCCGCCTCCAAATCGAAGTCATCATCATGCACACCGTCGGCAAGCGAGTCCTTGAACAGGTCGTCGATCTCGGCCGGGTCAAAGCCGGTGAGCGATACGTCGAAGTCCAGACCCTGCAGATCGGTGATGAGAAGAGCCAACTTGTCCTTGTCCCACTCACCGCTGATCTTGTTCAGTGCAATGTTGAGGGCCTTCTCCTTGTCCTCGGAGAGATCCACGACCACGCATTCGAGCTCGGTGTGTCCGGCATCCCTGAGGACCTTCAACCTCTGGTGGCCCCCTACGACCCGACTGGTGGTCCTGTTCCAGATCACCGGCTCCACATAGCCGAACTGCTCGATCGAGCGCTTGAGTTTCTCATACTCGGCATCGCCGCTCTTGAGGTCTTTGCGCGGGTTGTAGTCAGCAGGCAGCAACTCATCGATGTGTTTCTGTTCAATGGTCATGATCCAATTCTCCCTTGAGCGCCTCTATATACCGTTCGCTCACCTGTTCCCATGCAAAGAGGGAGTTTCCGAAATGGCCGTAGCAGGAGGTAAGGTTGTATATGGGACTGCGCAGCCCCAACTCCTCGATGATGTCCTTCGGCTTGAGGCTGAAGACTGTGCGGACAGCATCCGCAAGCTGCTCATCGTCGATATTTCCTGTAGCGAAAGTGTGTACATTTACTGCGACAGGTTCGGCCTTACCGATGGCATACGAGATTGCTACCCCGCAGCGTTTGGCAAGGCCGGCTGAGACGATGTTCTTGGCGATCATGCGCGCCATGTAGGCTCCGCTTCGGTCCACCTTGGTCGCATCCTTGCCGCTGAAGGCGCCCCCGCCGTGGAGTGCCAGACCCCCGTAGGTGTCCACCATGATCTTGCGACCTGTCAGGCCGGTGTCGGCACCAGGTCCGCCCTCAACGAAACGACCGGATGGGTTGATGAGGATGCGGGTGTGTGCATCGAGGGGGAAGTGGATGAAGGCAGGCTCGAGCACCTTTTCGATGAGCTCGCCCTTGAGTGTGTCCAGATTCTTGTCACGCTCATGCTGGACCGAGACGATGACGGCGGCAACCCTGACGGGAATGCCATCATCATACTCCACCGAAACCTGGGCCTTGCCGTCGCTGCGGATTCCCATGATGGTGCCGTTTTTCCTGCACTTGTCCAGGATGCTGCAGATGCGGTGGGAGAGTTCAAGAGGCAAGGGGATGCAGGTGGGTGTCTCGTCGGTTGCATATCCGTACACCGTGCCCTGGTCCCCGGCTCCCAATTCATCCCGGTCACCCTCGGCATCCCTGATCTCCAGGGCTGTATCGACGCCGCCTGCAATGTCAGAACTCTGGTTGTGGAGGAACACGCTGATGGTGAATTCCTTGGGGTTGTAGCCACACTCTGCAAGGGCGGTCCGTACGGTTTGGCGTATGTTGACCTTGGTACGGCTGGTGATCTCACCGGCGACGATGATCCGGCCCTTGGTCGACATGACCTCGCAGGCCACGCGTGAATATGCATCGCTGCTCAGGCAGGCATCGAGTATCGAATCGGCGATGTAGTCGCACAGCTTGTCGGGATGTCCTTGGCAGACACTCTCGGATGTGAGGTAGTTCTTCATGTTTGAATTCCTTTGGTTGTTTGATTGTTTGGCGTTACCGGCGTGCAGTGAGCAGTCGTTCCATCAGGTCATCCTGAGGGTTCGCTCCTTGGTAGGAGGTGGCGTTGTTCTCCTTCACAATCTGGAAGATCTGGTACCAGATCTGGTTTACCTGTTTCATGTATTCACGGCTCATCGCAACGTAGGGAGAAGCGATCGCGGCACCGGTGGTCGGGTGCTTTGCGAGGAAGCCGTACTCGCTGACTGCCATCTCGCACTGGATCCATCGCGCCACTGCCATCGCGTACTGGTGTATGATCTGGCTGCTGACTAAATTCTCACAGCGCCTGGTCTTGAGCCAATCCCATGTCTCCTGGAAGACCTCTGCAGCATCGAGCTCGATGCCACTCTTCTGGGTGACCGTCATGTAATATTTGACCTCAGGCATGTCCGCGCCCTCGAGCTCGGGAGCCTCGGGCAATTGCACCACGCGGGCCGCTCTGCCATCGTGGATTTTCTCTGAGAGAGCCTTGGGTTTCCTCCCTGCACCGACGCGGGCACCGCCACGGTTGGTACCGTCTTTTGCCATGTCGCACCGCCTTCGTATGATGAGGGGGTCAATCCCCCGTTTGAATTCCAATTTTTCCGCGTGATTGCCCCTGCCCGTTGTACACTACATATGGTGTAGAGATTCAGATACCCCTAGGGTTGGCGCTACTAATAGTTACCTTTTAACGTTCCATCGGTCTCTCTGGCGCCCGTGGAGGGCTGAGTGGCACCTGTTGCATAGTGCCATGAGGTTCTCCTCGTCATCCGTACCACCATATCTAGTGGCAGTGATATGATGGGCAACCGTCGCTCGTGTAAGGCGTCCCTCTCTCCTGCACAGCTCGCAGAAGGGATGCCCTTCAAGGAATGTTTTCCGGGCCTTCCTCCAAGTGGATCCGTAGCGCTTGTGGGTGCCGGGATCTCGTTGGTTGCGTTCGTAGGCGCTCGCAGCCTCTTTCGCATGCTCCTCGCAGTACCGACCGTCGGTGAGATGTGGACAGCCTGGGTGGCTGCACGGTCGCTTGGGCTTGTAGGGCATGAGGGGTACTCCTTGGGGCAAAAAGAAAGCCCGGGAGGAATTCCCGAGCTCTCGATTGGACTTGTCTGAGTGTACAGTAGCGTACAAGACGAACTGAGCACAACTGTTATTTTCTGATATTTTAACGATTGGGTTCCAAGGATATCGGGAGCACTCATGATCAGTCCATACACCTGTTCTTGAATGCGTTCTCAAGCACCGAATAAACCCTATTCGGGCTTATTATTGAGTTATTTATTGTAAAGGTTAAAGGGATAGTACTATACTGTAAAAAAACCATTGACCCTGCAGTTAATAAATAATAGAGACTAATTTATTATTTCCCATACTGATTTGAGTAAAAAGGAAATAAGACAATGGAAATACAAAATAGCATTGAGCAGCAAACTAGTTTCAAAATAGCTATATACCGAACAGGGATAATTTCTGCTGCCTTTATGCTTACCATGATTCCTGTTCAAATAATTTTTTATGTAATTTGGCCTCATCCAACAACTATTATTGACTGGTTTGTCCTATTTCAGAATAACTGGCTTATTGGTCTCATTAGTTTTGATTTTTTGTATCTACTAAGTATGATTGCATCTATCTTCCTTTATCTTGCTCTCTTTTTCGCTCTTAAGGATAGAAACAAATCATTGCCGATATTCGCTTTAACATTAGGACTGATTGGGCTCTCATTGTATTTCCCTTCAAATACATCAATCGAAATGCTTTCAAATAGTAGACAATATGCACAGGCTGTAACCGAACAACAGAAAACTATTCTGCTTGCATCTGGTCAAACTTTATATTCAATTTGGAGAGGCACGTCCTATGCTGTATATTATGTTTTTAATGGCATCGCGTTAATTCTTTTCTTTTTAGCAATGATTAAGAATCATAAATTTCGAAAAATAACAGCATATATCGGGCTTGTATCCGGAATACTTATGACTGTACCAGCGACAGCTGGTATAATTGGAATGACTATGGCATTATTATCCTTAATACCTTGGTCGATTTTTTCAATTTTAGTGATTAAAGACTTTAACACAATAATAAAATCAACTATTAAAACATAAGAAAAATGTCTATCAACTGTTCAGATGCAATGGCATTCTCACTGCAGAAACCTGTATGGATAAAACAGATTCAGAGTAACCCCTTCCCTTTCTTGTAGTCCTTCCTATTTCATCCAAACCGGAGTCAATAGATTTGCAACAACTCACCAGTCGAGAGGTACCAGTGGAGCTACATGCCGCGCTGGTATTCTCCCCTTATATTACTGGTATTCATGCCATTGGATATTTCAGGAACGTAAGAATAGATACAGGGCAATTGCTGATTTACCAAAGCTTCAAAGTTGGTACCCGCACATGATGCCAAAGTTTCCAAAATATAGATAGCTAATCTGCAAAAGTTTACAAAAACATGAAAACTATTTGACTTGTACTCTGTTTGTGGGTATCATGCACGTATGAATGATATGTTACGCCTTATTATCGCCCAGCAACAGAAAAACCTGAGGAGCCAATTCCCCATCATCCCCAGGGATACACAGATACTTCCGGTTCCGCGAAAAGCGACAGTGATCATAGGAATCCGACGTTGCGGAAAATCCACCTGGCAGCATGAGAAGATGGAGTCCCTTCTTGACGATGGCCTTGACGCAGAAAACATCTGTTATATAGACTTCTCTGACGATCGCCTTGATTTCCTGAGACTTGAAGGATCGGATCCTGCGGTGATTACGGATACCTACTATGGGATGTATCCCCAGAAGCATGAGCAACAGGTCTATTTCTTCTTCGACGAATTGCAGTATGTGAACCGGTGGGCACAGTTTGTCAACAGGATACAGACGACACAGTTGTGCGAGGTGTATATCACCGGTTCTTCAGCAAAACTGCTTTCAAAGGAGATCGCGACAGAGCTGGGGGGAAGGACTTTCACTTGGGAGATGTTTCCGTTCTCATTCAAGGAATTCCTGCGGGCAACCGGGAAGCCCCAAGCGATCACGGATATCGCGAGCAGGGATGCCGTCATACGTGCCTTTGATTCTTACGTTGAGATGGGAGGCATGCCCGAGCGGTTGGTTCTTCCGAAAAGCTCCATGGCGCCGATCTATTTCCAGAATCTGGTGAACGATGTGATCAGTCGCGATATCCTGCTCAGATACAATATCCAGCATCCTGTCCAGTTGAAACGGCTCGTGCATATCTTGATGAGCAGTTATTCCCGGCTCATCACGGTCAACAAGCTGAAACAGCGGCTTGCGGGTGAACGGAACAGGCTTTCACCCGAACTCATCAGCGACTACATCGAAAAGCTTGCGGACTGTTACTTGATCTTCACGGTTCCCATTCGTTCGTACAACACGGCTGTCCAGTCGGTCAATCCAAAGAAAGTGTACTGTGTCGACCATGCGTTGGTCCAAGCCTATTCCCGTTCCACTTCGGAAAACAGCGGGCTGGTATTGGAGAACATGGTATTCATGGCACTCCGACGTGTTACTGAGCAGATCTTCTACTACAAGACTTCCCAAGGTGATGAGATCGATTTTGCGGTTGGTCCCGATTCGGATATCCAGCTCATACAGGTCAGCTGGAGTTTGGGCAAGGATGAGCAGATAAGGGAGCGGGAACTTTCACCGCTTCTTGATGGGATGGAGGAACTTGGGCTGCAAGAGTCGTGGATCATCACCGCGTACGAGGAAGAAGAGCTCAAGGACGAGAAGACGGGAAGGATCATCCACATCGTTCCCGCCTATTCGTGGTTGCTGCAGGGATAAGGGTGTTTCAACTGACAGGGACCCTCACCAGCGCCAGCGCCTTCCGATGCAGGTGGTAGATATAGTCCTGGCTGTATCCTAATTGCACTGCCACCTGGTCCCAAGCAAGGAAGGCGAGGTAGCGCATCTCCAGCAGCGTCTCGCACTCCATGCTGTTCACGTTCCGGATCACTTCGGCGATCTCGGTCTTGAGCCGCATCAACTGGGCGATGCTGGTGTTGATCTCATTCTCCAACTCGGTAATGCGCACCACCGCCTCCTCTACGGGAGAGCGCCTGATCGACGGAGCCTTGGGGACCTCGGTGAGGTTGGGGGAGACGTAGACGGCATGGCTTCTGAGCCAATCGAGCTGGCGTTCCTTGGTCTTGATGCGCTTGTCCAGATACCATGCCTGCGACAGATATTCCTTTGCTTTCATGCTCTTGCCTCTTGTAGGTGAATCTTGGTGAAGTCGGGGCTGATATCGCACAGGAGCTCGAACCACTCACTTTCGAAGAACCGTTCGATCTCATCCTTTTCTGCCCATGCATATACGTAATCGGGATTGCCTTCTAACTGCGATACCGCCTTGTGCCAATCACTAACAGCTCGATCCACAATCGCAGCAGCCAGATGTCTCATGCTCGTCTCGGTCATCGAGTGCCCCCTGAAAGTTCGGCCTTTACCGCTTCGATCAACGCATCCTGAGTTAGTGCCTTACCTGAAAGAACCTTTATGATGCGCTCATCGATGGTCTTCTCGGTGATGAGATGTTGGACCACCACCGTCTCGGACTGCTGCCCTTGGCGCCACAGGCGCGCTACCGTCTGCTGGTAGAGTTCGAGGCTCCAGGTCAGTCCGAACCAGATCAGGCAATTGCCACCGCTTTGGAGGTTCAGCCCATGCCCAGCGGATGCGGGGTGAATCAAACCGACCGGGAGTTTTCCCTCATTCCACTTTTGGAGGCTTTCGCTCGTATCCAGAGTTGAAAACGACACGCCAAGCTTCTCCAGCCTCCCCGCAATCCGCTGAAGGTCGTGCTTGAACCAATAGGCCACCAGCACACTTTTCCCGTTGGCCGCCTCAATGAGGTCCTCAAGCGCATCGAGCTTGCGATCGTGAAGGGCAATGGTCTTCCCGTCGTCGGTGTACACAGCCCCATTTGCCAGCTGCAGCAGCTTGCCCGACAGGCTTGCCGCATTGGCTGCTGTCACCTGTCCTCCGGAGGCGTCGAGCACCAGATCTTTCCGTAGTCTCTCATAGGCCATCCGCTCATCGTCGCTGAGGGAAATCTTATATTCATTGGTCACGAGCTCGGGCATCCTGATATGGTCCTGGGCCTTCATGGAGATGGTGATGTCCTCGATCGCTTGGTAGATCCTTTCCTCGGCACCGGGGGCGGGCTTGTAACTGAACACCACCTGGCCGCTGCGCTTGTCGGGCCTGAAGTATGCATCACGGTAAGCTCCGATGAATCTGCCTAGGCGCACACCCTTGTCCAGCAGTTTGAACTGCGCCCAGAGGTCGATCAGGCCATTGCTTGCCGGGGTGCCAGTCAGGCCTACGATGCGCTTTACCACGGGACGGCGTTTCATCAGCGCTCTGAAGCGCTTGGAGCGGTGGTTCTTGAACGACGAGAGTTCGTCGACGACCACCATGTCGAAGTCGAAGGGCAGGGTGGTCTCCTCGATCAGCCACTGTATGTTCTCACGGTTGATGATGTATAGGTCAGCTTTGCGCTCCAAGGCAGTAAGGCGCTCGGCGGTACTTCCCACGGCCACTGACGGAATCAAATCCCCAAGGTGATCCCACTTGCCGATTTCGGCAGGCCAGGTATCCCGTGCAACCCGAAGGGGCGCGATGATCAGTATTTTTCGAACCAGAAAGGAATCGAAGAGGAGGTTGGAAAGGGCGGTCAATGTGATGACTGTCTTGCCAAGTCCCATTTGCAGTAATACCGCTGCCACGGGGTGCTGCTCAATAAAGTCGCTCGCATACTGTTGGTAGTCATGCGGTGCATATGTCATTGATGATCTCCTCTATCTGCTCTTTTGCATCCAGCACGTATGCCTTGAACCCCAGGGCCTTCAGCATTTCATGCCTTACCCGTTGGAGTGCCCTTATCTTTTTGCCCGGGGCCTTCACTTCCACAAAGCCGCACCGTCCGCCGGGCAGCAGCACCAATCGGTCCGGCATTCCATCGAAGCCGGGACTCATGAATTTCACAGCCCGGCCTCCCATCTTCTTCACAACCTTCACCAGCTGCAACTCGATCTCTTTCTCAAGCATTCCAAATCTCCCTTTGGAACGAAGGAACGAGTGGAACGAAAGGAACAGGGGGTCCTATAAAGTCCCACGTGCGTATATACGCCCTCGCCGCCACTCTCATTCCCTGTATATCTACTTCCACTTATGTAGTAGATATTCTTGTTCCATTGTTCCTGTTGCCCCAAAACCTGCTCCTCAGAACGGGATTGCGTCATAGTCCAATGGAACCAGTTCTGGAACAGGCTTGGAACGTTCCGATGATTGTTCCGTCCCTTGGAAAACGTAGGCGCGTTGCTTTCCGTAAATCGGGAAGTATCGCGTTCCTGTTTTTGTTCCTTGGTATTTACCCCATCCCTCGATCTTCTGCATGATGGCAGTGATCCCATATGAGTCGTTCTTGCTGATCATTGCGGGGTCCTTGCCGTAGCATTCGCACCAGATCTCCATATTGCAGACCACGGTTCTCCTGACGGTTCCCCTCACCGTCATGCCGCTGTCCTTCTCGGAAAGGAATGCACGTCGTGCATAGAGGTCCATCGCTTCCCAGTTCTCGGGAAGCAGAAAATCGAGGTAATTCCTGACGTATCCCTCGCGCACATCGATCTCCATGGCTTCGCTCTGGACCTCCTCCGCCTCCTCCAGAAAGCCTCCCTCGAGATAGAGTTTTTCACCGTTTTGCCAGATGGCCTTCGCTTCTGCCCAAAACTGGGTCCGATACGCCTCGGAATATTGCCAAGTCATCTTATGCCGAGCCAGGTTGGACTTGATGATCCAGTACCGGCGGTTGCCGGTGATGTCGCGAAGGTACCCGTGTTCTCCGTTGACCGTCGCAATGATCACGCACTGGCGAGGGTGGCTTTCGACCACCTTGCCATAGCTGGGGCGGTATTGGTCGTCGGATGTGGAGAAGAACGCCTTCACTTTCTCAATGTCGGCTTTCTTTATTCCTGCCAGTTCCCCGATCTCTGCGATCCACACCCCCTGCAGCTTCTCGGCACCCGCCTTGGACTCCATATCGGCCAAAGAGAGGGTTTCAGAATAGTACTCACTACCAACGAGGTCCTTCACGATCGTACTCTTGCCGATACCTTGCTCGCCGTCGAGCACCAGCACGTTGTCGAACTTGGTTCCCGGATGGTAAATGCGGGCAACCGCGGCAGCGAAGGTCTTTTTGGTTATCTCCCTGACATAGGAGGTATCGTCGGCTTTCAGGTACTGGATGAAAAGCTCTTCGACCCTTGGTACACCATCCCATGGCGGCAAGCCATTCAGATAGTCGCGGATGGGGTGGAAATGGCGGTCATCTGAGATTTTTGTGAACGACACATCATGATTGCGGCTTGAGAAACACCCATAGCGGATATCGATGAGGGATTTCAGCTGTGCCGTATCGGCATCGCGCCAGAAGTTATTTCCCACCGGCCTGTCCCATGGCATCTTCGATGTGACTTGAATGCGCCCGGCAAGATCGTTGTAAGCAAACCCCGCGAGATCCGGGTCGTTGTCGAGGATCAGGTTCAGGTTCCACACGCAATTTTTGAGCACGGTGCTCCTGGTCTCGTATATCAACCGTTTTTTCCAGTCATCCTCCGGTACAAAGTCAGCCTCTGCTTCCATTCTGCGCTCATGAAGGATGAGCAACTTCACCCGTTCGTCCTTGCTGGCAAGATCTGCCATGGCGTTGAATGATTTCTTCGGATCGTCGTCACCGAAGCGATGTACTCTTACCAAGTCGAATGCATTGAGAGTCTTGTTGCATGCAGGATCGGACGCGTGATGTGAGTAGGCGAATTTGCCGTCGTAGATCACCACCCCGGCGCTCGAGTCAGCGGGAATGTAGTCGTACCTTCCATCTTGAGTGGAGGGAGCATACACACCGGAAAGGAACGCATCGATTGCCTCATCGATCGGGTGGTAGGCTCGACAGAATACCCCCACAATTCCTTCTTTCGCCAGCGGATCGCTTTGGCTACGCATCGAGGTTTGGATGACCTCGGACTGACGGGAGCTGACCGGCCATTGGGAGGCATCCTTCCAGTCGTGGTACATGCCAAGGTACTTGTCGGGATCAAGCGCAACCCCGTCCTGGGCCTCGAATATGAATTCCCCGTTGGATGGACAACTCGCCCAGTACATCATACGGTTTGCTTGGTAGGTGGAGTCGTCGAAATGGTCTATGCCGATCTGTTTGGCCACCATGCGCATGAGTGCGGGGTACTCGTCTTCACCTACTTCACGGGTGAACGGGAATACGATGCGGCAGCGGGGATTCTCAGGAGCATGGCTGTGTGTTGAGTAGAGGAAATAGGTTATACCCGTCAGGGAATTCTTCACCTTATTGGGGAAGTCTTCTCCGCCTTCGATATGGTCTGCATCCAGGGTTCCCACCAACCTGCAAATCACATGGCCATTTTTTCGGATGCCTTCCTTCAACCATCCTCCGACGAAGCCTCCCTGGTCCTTCAGCTGATCACGTTGCACACGTGGTAGCCGAGGGTACTCCTGTACCGTCTCCGAGGTTCGTATGGGATTGGCATTACGATCCTTTATCGCTTGCCAGGTCATTTCCTGATTCTTGTACTTCCGGTCGGTCTTTCGGTTGCAGAGCGCAACCTTGATGAGTTGGTCGTTCATTGTATCTCCTTCAGGAAGTCGTTCCATGCGGTGATCGGATAACTGTTCACCGTACCGAAGCGTTCGTCGTTCGTTTCACATGTACGTATCTCGATCGCTCGTGACCGGCAGAATGCCGAAAGCTGCTTGCCGATGGCCTGGGATTGTGCAAGATTCCAGTGTTTCCCGAAAACCTTGTTGTATTTCGCCACGGTGTAGAACTGTAGTGAGGTATTCAAGGCGATCTCGAGGGTTTCATTTTCTTCCGTGAGATCCATGATCCGTCGTTGCGCCTCGAGTGCTCTTTGGTGTGCGATCTGCAGTGCGCGTTCCATGATGTGTTCGGGAGAGTTCCATGCTTCCTCTATAGCAATGAAGTACCGTCGGAATTTTCGGCCCATTTCAGAGCGCTGGAGCATGCACAGCTCCTTGGCCATAGCAATAGTAATCTCATGGTCGATGCCCGGGCGACCCCCAATACTTTTACTCAGATTTGAGTAAAAGTCCTTTCCGCCGATGAATCCAAAGTCACACATTCGAGAGAACCAATCATTGTAACGGGTAGACACCTGCAATGCCTGATGTAGGTCCCGTGCACTGACAGTAGGGACTGGGGTTTCATAGTTGATGGGAATCAGCGTATCTAATGAAGGGGATGTTCTTTCACTGGAATGGCACACATCATTGTTGCACCGGTCTTGGCTATAACAGGGTAAGGTTTTTCGACTCATAATTATTCCTCCTTCTTATTGCCGAAAAACCGTACCCTTTGAATTTGGGAAAAGGGAAACCACAGAGGAGGAAATGAAATGATCAAATGTTCCTGGGTTCGGTCTCAAGGCAATCGCTGCCGAAAAATCTCACCTTGTATCCCTTGCAGCGAGCCCTATCAATCTCAATCTGCATTCCTGTACTGATCCGGTCACCAAACACCCAAACTTCCGAACATTTGCTCATGAGCACGATGCCGAAGAACATGCCCAGGTCGCGTTCGCTCTGAAGCCCGTCATCAAGAAACTGGGGATAGAGCAGGTGAGGGGTTATCGGAAGATAACCTTTCTCGACAGCAAAGCGGCTGTAACGCCTGGCATGGAACACATTCTCTTCGATATTCCCAGCATATGGAGAGCAGATATAGACCATGGGATGATAATCAAAATGTGGTCTTGCTTGTTTCTCAATAATCTTCATGGCCTCAT
This sequence comes from Spirochaetae bacterium HGW-Spirochaetae-2, assembly GCA_002839355.1. Classification (GTDB taxonomy): domain Bacteria; phylum Spirochaetota; class Spirochaetia; order Sphaerochaetales; family Sphaerochaetaceae; genus UBA8525. The sequence goes on along the minus strand of PGXW01000031.1, from coordinate 22,124 downwards.
AGGGGGTCCTATCCATATATCCTTCCTTGTTGCGTATATTCATATTTAGTCCTTCTTGTAAAATTTGGTCTCAAAGCCATCCGCATTGAGCAGCAATCCATTCGCCCATGATGGCGATGCCGCCATGGAAGCCTCGATGTCTTTCAGTTCCACTTCAGCAGGTGCCTCGATGACGATCTCGTCATGGATGTGCATGCAGATCCGATGATCCTTGAGTTGCTGCATCGAGTAGCAGAGAATGTCACGGCTGATTGCCTGGACGATGTTTTCCACCACCTTGGGCCCATATGTTTCGATGCGTTCCCATTTCTTTGTGGCTCCCACACCCTCATAGGTTACGCAATCGCTGCCAAAATCATTGGTACCCATACGGGGCTTCACGTAGGCAAGCCGTCTGCCTGATGGCAAGGTGATGAACAGGAAGCCACTCTCATACGAGAACTTGATGCCATGTGTGTTGGTCGAGATCCTATCCTTGACTGCTTCCTTAACCACCTTGTCCACATCCCACCAAAACTGGACGATGTTCGGATTGGATTGACGCCACACATTTACCAATGGCTTGAGCTCATTCTCTTCAAGGCCCATATCCAGAGCGCCCATCGCCTTCAGAGCTCCCACCGACCCGCCGTACCCGAGCGCCAATTCGGCAATTTTCCCTTTCTGTCTTAGATGGGCATTCTGGCCATGCTTCTCTACAGGGACCTTGAACATCTGAGAAGCGGATGCACAGTAGATGTCGCCATTGCCCGCAAAGACCTCCATGCGCCAGGTTTCCCCTGCAAGCCAGGAGAGCACCCTTGCTTCTATTGCAGAGAAGTCCGATACAATGAACCGATATCCTTTCCTGGGAATGAAGGCGGTACGGACCAACTGCGACAATGTGTTGGGAACATCGGAATACAACATCTGCACCGCTTCATACCCACCGCTATTCACCAAGGTTCTTGCAGTCTCCAGATCCTCCAGATGGTTCTGGGGTAGATTTTGCATTTGCACGAGTCTTCCGGCCCACCTCCCGGTACGGTTTGCCCCGTAGAACTGGAACATGCCCCTTGTCCTGCCATCGCTGCAAACTGCATTTTCCATCGCCTGGTACTTCTTCACCGACGACTTGGCAAGCTGAAGCCTGAGCTCGAGTACTTCCTGGATCTGGCGCGGGGCATCCTGCAAAGCCGCCTTCACATCCTTCTTGCCAAGAGAATCGACTTCAAGACCGTTCTCTGATAGCCAGGTCTTTACCTGGGATACCGAGTTGGGATTCTCGAGGTCAGTGAGATCCTTCATCTTCGCAATCAACTCTTCTCGGGCACGTTTGTCCATCCTGATTGCATTACCCACGAGATTCTTGTCGACCAGCACACCCCGGTCGTTGATGCCTTGATCAAGGCGGTACTCATCCCAGATGGCATCGGGAACCGGAAATCGACAGAGGCGCTGATGGATGGCAATCTCAACCTCGACATCGCGCTTGTTGTACTCGATGAACAATTTCCATTTGTCAGGTGCATCATCAGCCTCATTCCTGGTACGTCCGCCGTTGGTGATAGTAGGATTGCATGGTGTGCAGAAGTATCTGATCAGATCCTTGCCCTCGGAGAGCTTCTGTCTCTGAAGACCGAGCACTGCACCGACACCCATCAGCGATAGGGGTAGTCCCAGATACGCCGACCAGATCATCGTGCAACGCCAGGAGGACGGATCCAGATAAGTACCTGTCGGCAATCCCAAATGGCAGGAAAGACAAATGCGTTCGAAGGTTGCATTGAACGCCCATTTGATGATGCCATCATCGTAGATAGCACTGATTATGTTTTTGGGGATTTTCTCTCCCCGGGCGAGATCGACGATCTTCACCTCTCCGCCGTCCACGCTGTAACCGAACAGGAGGATCTCGAAGTCCTCTGCCTCGCAGTAACGGTAAACTCCGCTCTTGGCTAGATTGATCGAGGAATATGTCTCGATATCGATGCTAAGGTAGTTCATCCTGATCTCCTGGTAACGAAGTTGGGTTTCAAGTAAGCACATATTAAAAGGACGGCAGCGTATTGCCACCGTCCTCTTGTGAAGAGATCAGGCAAGGAAATCATCCTCGTCGTCGGTGGCGAAGTCACTCTCTGCACTTGCCTTGCCGCCCAGGGGTTCCCCATCGCGGATAAGCTGCAGATTCTGCAGGCCGCATGCGATGCCGCGGTTGCCGTTGGAGTTGAACGCATAGAAGGTGATCGAGGCCCGTCCGTAGACACCCGAGTACACATCACTGCGGTTCAGCACGGGGTTGCAATCCGCATCAACGATACCGGGTGCGGTGGCACTGTTGGCATTGATGAAGAATGCGTTCTCGTAGGCTGGGTCATCCGGGCGGTCGATATCCCCATCGCGCAAGGGAGTCTTCAGCGATGCAAGCGACGGGGCTGTCCTTCCGTTGCCCTTGAGTTTTGCCTCACCTTCCTTGTACGCAGCCTCGATGGCAGCCTTGATTTTCTGCACAGTTGCCTTGTCGCTCTTGGGGATGATCAGGGAGACCGAGTACTTCGGAGACCCTCCATTGATGGACTTGGGCTCCCACACATTTGCATAGGACCATCTGGTGTTCTTTCCGGTGATTACCTTCATTGGATTTGCGATTGTTGACATTACTTTTCCTCCATGTCGTCAAAGTCGTTGATTGTGATAGCCGGTCTTTTATCGCTTTCCGGTACGAGCGTCGGTTTGCCTTTGGGCTTGTAGATGAATGGGCCCAAGATCTCTTTGAATCGTGTTCTTCCCAGCAATTCGGTCATTGCTGTGATTCCCAGTACCTTGTGGTCGTAGGGATCGAATCCAGAAGAGTTGACTGCCTCGGCGACAGCCTGCTCATCGGTGTACTTGCGTATCGATCTACCTTCGACCAGCTTGAAACCTTCCAGTTTTCCTCCTCTACCCAATACCGAAAGAGCGTACCCCTTGATATCGCTTACCCAAGAAGCCAACTCGTCAGCTTGCTTCAGGATCTCTGCAATCTCGTCATCTCCCAGGAGTACAGGCTCGGAGAACTCGTAGCGAGCGAGATCCAGGTTTGCCTCGGCACGCTTACGGCAGGTGGCTTTCACCTTGCAGAAGCGGCAATGGGAACCTGAGCAGAATTCACCCTTGCCCCGGAATGCCAATTCAGCCCTTGGTTTGAGATAGGATTCAGCCCAGTTGGTTAGGTCATCGGCAGTCATGGTGAACGTGCTCACGTTTGCAAGGCGGGGTTGGAATACGGTCATCGATACCTCTTCCACCTCATACAACGAGCCGAACATATCAAGAGCTCCGAGGGAGTAGAGCATCATCTGGGTATTGTGGTCTGCAGAGACTTCGACCCCCTGTCCGTACTTGAAGTCGATGATATGCAGGTTCCTGTCGGCGATGATGATGCAGTCTCCGGTCCCAGAACATTCAGGTACATACGTGCTGATATCCAGGCGTTGTTCAAGGAGTATCAACGGATCTTTTTGAGCATCCTTCTCAAGCTGCAATGCCTCGAGAACGAATGCGGCATATTCATCGGTACAGCTTTCCATTTCCTCATTGTGGTAGTGCAGGGTGGGTCTCGGGTCCTCCATCTTGATTCCCAGGGCAAGCTTGACCTTGTACTCGCATAGGGTATGGGCTTCGGTTCCTTCCTCGGCGAACACACTTGATTTCTCCTCGATGTGTTCGCATAGGCGTGCCGATGGCGGGCACATTGTCCATCGCGAGGCCGATGAGGGAGAAAGAAGGGCATGCCTACTCATCGGCAAGCCTCCTGATATCCCTGAGGAAACCCGGGTAATATTCCGGTTTCAGATCCTCAAGGCTGGTGGCGTAGTGGTGTTCGAAGATGGCTGGCAGCTGATCGGCCTTGTCCTTCGAGGTGATTGCGTTGACGGCAGCCTTCAAATCTTCCAATGTCGCTCCCAAACAAAGGGCCTCATCGGCAAGATTTCTGAAATGGGAGGGATCGATCGCTGAGAGCTTGTCAGCTCCATACTTTTGCAGGAGCAGCCGCACTTGGTCCGTGTAACCATCACGTGACTTCTCTGCGAGTATCTTGCGCACATCGATCAGAGACAAAGGCTTCTCATCCTTTGGGGGCTCTTGAAACGCTTGGGAGTCCTGTGCTTCAAAAAGGTCTGGTTGGATCTCCTTCTGTCCGAGCAGGTTCTTCAGGTCTTGTGTGCGAAGCACTTCGGCGGCTAATTCGAGCGCCTCCGCAAGAGATCTGAATCCCTTGGCTCCATCAAGCAACAACTGGGCTTTATCTTCCATTTTCATTCACTCCTTCTTGCATCTCATGTATTTCGACGCTCCTGACCGTTTTGCCCGGTGTAAGTACGAGCACTTCGCTGTACTGGCCGAACAGAAATCGCAGCAGCCTTGCGGGTAACTTTCGTCCACGACTACCCAGCACTCCCTGGGTTCCTTCCCCGCCTTGGGCCACATTGATCTGGACCCTGTGTTGAAGTTTCATTGTGTTTCTCCATCGCTGTACGGGGTGTTGTTTCCCCGGAGGCTGTTTCGGTGTGGCATCACCCCGTGTGTACATCCTCTGCCTAATACCTGAAATCCGTACCCCAAGGAGAAAACGGGGATTATGCATCCCCAAACTCCTCGGCATAGAGAGCCCTGATGCGATCGAACATCTTTCTGCGGCGGCTACGGATCGCATTGTCCGTGGTCCCTTCCTCCCGGGCGATATCGACGAGTTGTCGGCCTTCACAGAGCTTCCAGAAAAGCTCCTGTTGGGCGGGGATCAGCTGTGGGATGATCGTGTGTACCTGATCCCTGATCGAGGGGGGAAGCTCATCCTGGAATAGGACCTCCTCTGGGGCTTGGGAATTATCCACAAGATGCTCGATGGGATCTGTTGGATGAGCTGTCGGGTTGGCATCGTGAAGGGTCTTTGAGAATTTGAACTTCGCATCCTGCAGTTCATCCTCATACCGGTCGTTCAGTTTCTCGGCATGGTATGAGTCACGGAGAACAGTGATGATCTCCTGGGTGATTCCGTCCTTACCTGGGGTAAGTCGGTACGGTTTTTCGTCGATGTAATAGAAGAATTCTGTCTTGGCGTCCTTTGCCATGTGTGCCTCCCGCCTGAGACGGAGGGCGAGGTCATGACGCCATTCGAAGTCGTGATGATCAGATTGCAAGCCTGAGGGCACAACGAGACCAGGAGACCCGAAACAGCCCGCCAACACTCTTGGTGTGACAGGCTGTTGCATCAGGATTCCTCGCCCTAAACGTTGTCAGGCTCGAATCGATTTTATTGTTGACTCGAAGCAACACATACCCCAAAAAAATGCAGCCCGAAGGCTTTGGGGGTATGGTGTTGCATCGAATCAACAGAGTGAAAGTACAATAATTGTTGCTTCGAGTCAACACAAAATGAGAAGATTTGAAAAATGTTGACTAGAATCAACATTTTTGGTAGTATCTACCTGTTACTGAACATTTTGACTGCTATCGAAGGTGAATAACGAGAGAAAAGGGGATGGATATGAGCGAAAGCGAACTCACATTGGGAAAAGTCATTCAGGAAAAACGTGAAAAGCTTGATATGACCCAACGGGAACTTGCCCGGGCTATACACCTCAATCATGCCACCATCTCACGAATCGAAAACAATCCAGATATCGTGGCTGATCCGAGTACCCTGAAAGCTATTGCGCAGGCGCTGCACATTGACTACAATTACCTTCTCAGTTTGAACAAGACGATTGATGATGACAAGGATATCAGGATTATTGCGCGTGCGTCGAAGTCCATGTCCGAAGACGATAGGGAGCGGATGATGGAAATCCTACGAAACAATTTTGCTACAGCCTTCCAGGATGCTGATAGCGATGGAGTCATCGAGCCCCAGGCTTCTGATGACTTTTGATGCGACTGTATCCAGATTACCAACAACCCATAATTGAAGCCTTGATCGTACTTGAGGACTCCGGCATCGACCGATTTCCGGTGAGTCTGCATGCTATTCAACATCAATTCCATAATTTGTTTGAGTTTTGTTCTTATGGAAAACTTATGGAGCAATCAGGTATATCCCAAAAGAACTGCTTCAAGTTTTTTGGATCAGAGGATGGTGCCGCTGTTATGGATGAGAGATGTGGCAAATACATCGTCTACTATAATGAAAAAAAGAAGAAGCAACGTATTCGGTTTACCATTGCACACGAGATCGGACACATCTTTCTCGGCCACCATGAAGAATATGGCAAACCCATACTTGAGAGGGGAGGAGTGGGGCAAGAGCTTTATAAGCGCTTAGAGAACGAAGCGAATTGCTTTGCCAGAAACCTTCTTTGTCCCGCCTACCATACCGAACGGCTCTTGGATAGTCACGGCATCTCAAAAGTTGCTGATGGAAGCGAAGGTTGGGTAGTTATCCAACAGACTCCGGTTACCTCGAACTTAAAGGCTCGCTTCAGTGCGGAATCCTTGATCGAGAAAGCATTCGACATCTCGTCTCCTGCCGCAAAAGCCAGGATTGGGTTGCTGCAGGCAGATATCAACAAGTACAGTACTTCAAAGATAGATTGGGAATCCACGAAACACATTAAACATGCTGCAACCTGGTATTGCTCCCATTGTGGATGGGTACGGCTACCGGGGGCCTCCCATTGCTTCGAGTGTGGCAGAAAGCAATTTACGTTCAAGATTAATGATTCAGGATTCAGCTACAGGGATCTTGGTGTGAATTTTCACACACAATTTTCCCCATGTCCTGTCTGTGGAAATGAGATTTTCTCAGAAGACGCTGGATACTGCAGGATATGCGGTACTCCGTTAACAAATCCATGTACACATGATCCGTCGCATCTCAATCATCCTGAAGCGAAACATTGCTATGCATGCGGGAAACCTACTGCATTCAAAGATAGCGAATACCATTTACAGATAAAACAAAGCTTAGAAAAATATACTGAAGGAGACTTCTCGATGATATACAAGTCCGAGATCAAATACGATCGGAAAACAAATAAAGTCAAGGAATGCCCACGGTGCCAGAACGAAGAATTCAGTGCTGATGCCACCTATTGTCGGATTTGTGGATTGCCATTGGTTAACAGATGCATACCTGCTCAATGGGAGGACGATTACGGAAATTTGCATGATAGCCAATCCCACGAGAATCTTCCCGACTCAAGGTTCTGTGAACAGTGCGGAGAGCCAACGGTGTATCTCCAGAACAAGCTCCTTAAGACGTATAGAGAGGTACTTGGATTGCCTGAGGACGACGAAAAAGTTAGATTTGATAATGATATTCCCTTCTAGTTTATTGAATGTGTTAAGATTCAAGAGCGCAGATGGGGGTATATCAGGGCATGACACTTGGATTGAAAGAAAGGGACTTGCCTAATACTGGCTTTTCTATTGTTTCACATTAGTATTAATCCCACATCTGCCTCATAGGATATTCAAGGATCAGATTCAGGATTTTTGCTAAGCGAAGTAATTGAGAATCCTTCAATTCTCCACTTAAACAGATCTTGCGATAGATTGGAATCCCTTTTCTTTAGAACCCTTGTCCATATTGTGTTATTGCTGATTAGTTGTATAGTTATTGGGACCTATTTCGATGGAAAGTAAATGGACCTTTAGGCCATGTAGGTACAAAAATGCTACCTAATTGTGAGGATTCTGCGCTAGGTCTTACGAAATTGGAAATAATGTGGTGTAATGGTAGTGAAATAAATTAAACTCTAGAAGAATTTGAATCTAGCATTATGAAGAGGAGAGGGTAATGAGTAAATTCCTAGTTAATCATTTTGCTCGTTCAGTTGTTAAAGCTACAAGGTCACAGCCTAAAGCTAAATCACCAAAATCTAATCCTGAACAGGATAATATTACTGGCGGCTGGAAGACCTTCGGGATAATTTTGGTCGTGATGATCCTTATCCTCTTTTTGTTAATTGTAATTATGTAATGTGAGCTTGATTATTTTCGTATTGATGTAAACTACACCAACATCCCATGGCATCATTAATCCATTAGAGGATTGTAATTTTAATAATAGCAGTAAGGGTACAGGAATAAATAATGGCTAATAAATTGGAACTGACTTGGTATGGGAAAGCGGAACCCATAATCGTTGAACCGCGCATTTTAATTGAGAATGCAACGATGTCAAATAATTTTGCAGAATCTGATACTGAAAACATGCTGATCCATGGAGATAATCTGTTGGCACTCAAGGCGCTAGAAATCAATTTTGCGGGGAAGATCAAATGCATTTATATAGATCCACCTTATAATACAGGTTCTGCTTTTGAGCAGTATGATGATAATCTGGAACATAGCCAATGGCTTAATCTTATGCGGCCACGGTTACAGATTCTATGGAGATTACTCGCTACAGATGGAAGCATTTGGATCAGTATTGATGATGATGAACAAGCATATTTAAAGGTTCTTTGTGATGAGGTTTTTGGGCGGAATAACTACCTGGCTACTAATCTCTGGCAGAAGCGTACATCTCCAGATATGCGTGCTGTAATAAGTGATGGTCATGAATATGTTTTGTCCTATGCGAAAAATAGGGAAGTTTTTAAAAATGTACGGAATAAAATTCCTCTCAATGATAGTCAAATTAAAAATTTTAAAAATCCAGATGAGGACCCCCGTGGACCTTGGACTTCCTCAGATTTTACCGCACAAGGTTTTCGACCGAATCAAATGTACAAAATTGTCACACCAGCAGGTATTGAATACACTCCTCCAGAAGGACGATGTTGGAAAAATGTTGAGGAAGTGTATCTGCAACAAGTAAGAGATGGAAGAATGTGGTTCGGTAAGGATGGAAGGGGTATTCCTAGGAGGAAGACGTATTTATATGAACGTGAAGGAGTAGTCCCTTGGACCTGGTGGACGAATAAAGAAGTGGGACACAATCAAGAAGCAAAGAAAGAAGTTATCGCTCTTTTTGGTGCTGCAAACGCTTTTGATACCCCAAAACCAGAACGATTATTACAACGAATAATTCATATCGCAACAAATCAAAATGACCTTGTGCTTGACTCCTTTCTTGGCTCTGGAACTACAGCAGCAGTCGCCCACAAAATGGGTAGGCGGTGGATTGGGATTGAGATGGGAGAACATGCATATACCCACTGTAAAGTACGACTTGATAAAGTTGTTGCTGGAAAAGATAAGGGGGGGATCACAAAGTCTGTCTCTTGGAAAGGTGGTGGAGGGTACCGATTTTTTGAGCTCGCACCCACCCTCATCAACACAGATTCTTTCGGGGAGCCTGTGATAAATACAGAGTATAGCGCAGAAATGTTGGCCGCGGCGGTGGCTCTTCACGAGGGTTTTGAATATCAACCGGATAACGACCTGTTCTGGAAGCAATCCGTGGGCAATGAGAAGTCATTTCTCTTTGTTACCACACGTCACATGAACAGTACTTATCTAGATTCCATTAAAGATACTATGGAAGAAAATGAGTATCTTATAATCGCTTGCCGATCCTTTGATGCAGGGCTAGAAAGCGCTTATAAGCATATTTCTTTAAAGAAGATACCGCAAATGCTCCTCGACCGATGTGAATTCGGTAGAACAGATTATAATCTGAATATCATTCATCCTCCTGTATATGAGGATGATATGGAGGTGGAATGCAATGAGTAACCGTTATCCTCACTATACCACCGACTATATTAGTGGTGTGATGTCTCTTCGTAGGCCACAAACAGAATCATTAAAGATACTTGAGGAGATCACCACAAGCTTAACATTGCGGAAAGGCATGAATTTGAAGGCAGCTCTCGGGGCTGTTCATGCCCTGTATCCGATATGCACAGATTTTGAACGAGACTTTGTGTCGCTAGCGTTTGCTTTGGCTACCGGCGTTGGCAAGACTCGGCTAATGGGAGCATTTATCGCCTACTTATATACGCAACACAATATTAAGAACTTTTTTGTCGTTGCGCCGAATACAACGATCTATGAGAAACTGAAAAAGGATTTGATCGACCCTAGTTACCATAAATATGTATTCAATGGACTTGGTTGCTTCAGTAATCCACCGCAGATAATTGCCGATGAGGATTACAAGGAAAAACCTCTGATGCTATTTGATTCTGATATCCATATTTTTGTTTTCAATATTGATAAATTCAATAAAGAGGATGCAAATATGAAGAAGGTCAGCGAGACCATAGGAGATTCGTTCTATCGATTCCTTTCCAATTTGGATGATTTGGTGCTCATTATGGATGAATCACACCATTATCGGGCAGCGAAAGGAGCTCAGGCACTTAATGAATTGCATCCACTCTTTGGTATTGAGTTAACTGCCACTCCACTCGTTCCAAATGGAAGCAAACAGGTGCCGTTCAAGAATATAGTATATGAATATCCGTTGTCCAAGGCTATCGAAGATGGCTATACACGCACCCCATTTGCTGTAACTCGTACCGATATTGATTTTTTTAATTTTGGTGAGGAACAACTCGACAAGTTGATGCTTCTCGATGGTATTGCCTGCCACGAGAATGCAAGACTCAAATTGAAAGTCTACGCAGCTAATCATAATAGACCGGAAGTCAAACCATTCATGCTTATCGTTTGTAAAGACACAGAGCATGCAGCTTGGGTTGAAAGGTTTGTGAAGTCAGATGAATTCCATGATGGTATTTACAGCAATAAAACCATAATTGTCCACTCCAAACAGAAAGGGTCGGAAAGTGATACAAATACCCGGCTTCTGCTCGATGTAGAGAACCCTAATAATCCTGTTGAGATTGTCATACATGTGAACATGCTCAAGGAAGGATGGGATGTGAACAATCTGTATACTATCGTTCCATTACGAACCGCTGCTTCAAAGATTTTACGTGAGCAAATGGTGGGGCGTGGTTTACGTTTACCGTATGGTGAGCGTACCGGTGATAAGGAAGTTGATGCAGTCATGCTCACCGCGCACGACAAATTCCAGGAGCTCCTGAGAGAGGCACAGAAAGGAGATTCAATATTCAAGGCTGGGAACATCATTAAAGCTGAAGAAATCGTACCGGAAAAAATCTCAGTTACTCAGTTGACGTTGGAAAATGAATCGGACGAAATGTTAGAGACAGCATACAGCCAAACAAATATTGAAAAATCCGAGACTGCTGACGCTATGTTCCGTAAGGCGGAAGAACTTGTTAGTGAAGAAGTTGTTAAAATCATCCAAGATACACCAACACATAACATCACCTTAGACCAGAAAGAACAGATCATTGAAAATGTTAAGAATCAACTATCACAGGATAAAGACCTGGCTGATATCTACAAAGAAAACGAGATGCCTTTTGACCTATGGCTACAAGAGCATACGGAAAGAACGCATCGTGCTGCCCAGTCGAAGTTCATCCCCATACCAAGGATAAAAATTACTGATGCTGGGGTTGAAGAGTATGTTTTTATTGACTTTAATCTAGACCTTTCTGAGTTTACGCATGCACCAATCAAGAATGAGATGATTATTCAAAATCTTGAAGATATGCATGACAGGCAACGCATCAAAGGTGATACCATTGATTTTGAAGGTTATAACCCACAGAAGGTCATTCTTGAAGAGCTTAGAAAGAAACCTGAAATTGATTACGAGAAATGCGCCGCGCTGCTTTTTAAGCTAATATCCCAGCTTTGTAGCCATTATGAGAATAAGTTTGGAATGAACGGAATGAAGAATATCGTCATGATGTTCAAGCGAGACATTGCAAAAAAAATATATGATCAAATGATGCAACACTTCTACTGTGAAAATGGTTTTTTCCAGGAAGAGGTTGTTGGAACTCGGAACTACAATCTTCAACAAACCTACAACTATAAAGAACGCAGCAATTTATTTGATGAAAGTTATTCAGAGAAAATCCAATCCGTTCTCTTTGAAGGAATAAAGAAAGGTGTTTTTGATACTGCTAAGTTTGATAGCCATCCTGAATTGGTACTCGGAAGAATCCTCGAGGTTGACAGCGATGTTATAAATTGGCTACGCCCGATGCCACAAGAGTTCAACATCACGTATAATCATGGTCACATCTATGAACCAGACTTCGTGGTTGAGACCAAAGATGTTATATATCTTGTAGAGGTGAAAGGTGAGGATCGATTGAATGATCCTGATGTTATAGCAAAGAAGAAACGAGGAATCCAGTATTGTGAAGTAGCTTCTCGGTGGGGAAATGCCAATAACTACAAGGAATGGCAATACCTGTTTATTCCCTCCAAACAAGTCCTGCCTAATTCCTCATTTATACAATTGGCAAGACAATTTAGGGAGTTATAAGATGCGCGAAGAGTGAAAGATGAGGCTTAACTTGAAAGAGTTCAATACATCATTTCTGAAGTTTAAATATGTATTATTTTTCAGTATGGAGATTTATGATGAATAGATTTTGATGCAAAGCTAACTCACAACAAGGGGTGCGCGATTGATAAATGGAGATATTATTCAAATTGGTAAGCTAATAGATAAATCTTACGAGGAGAAAAATGAAAAAGCACTTTATGATTGCATAAGTAGTGCAGAATCAATTAGAGATAATTGCAATACACCGGATGACCTTGCTGTTCTTGAATATTATATCGGTAATGCTTGGGCAGATTTGGATAAGATACGTTCCTCAACATCGCAAGGTTTATGGGCTTATAATCGTAATGAACATATCAATGCAATAAAATCATTTAGAAGATGTGTTTCAACAAACAATATTTCCGATCATATTAGAAAAAATATTTTTCTTCAGGCATATACAAATCTCGGAAACATGTTTTCTGTATCAGGACGAATTATTTATGCTATCGAGTGTTGGAAAAATGCATTGGAGATTGAGCCAACATTTGGGATGGCTGGATGTAATTATGGCCATGGATTAATTTATTATGCTAGTTATCTATATGATACAAATCATGAAGCATTAGTTTTGCGACATGCGTATAGATTACTTCGAACCTATTCAAGTCAGCCCAATATTCCTAAAGAAGCACAAACAGTATTCGATTCAGGTGTAGAAGCCATTAAGAAAAAACTTGGGGAAAGTTTTTTATCAAAAAGGAATGAGTTTAAGAAGTACTCATTAGGGAAGACTGATCAGGAAAAATCTTATAAAAAATGGGTTCTTGACAACGGTTTATTCCTTAACCCTCTAAATGATTTATTCTTTGATACAGCGATTGCTCATGATGTTACTTCACTCCCGAGTATGCTTGTACGAGATTTTTCAGCACCTGTTTTCCAAGGGTTTTATAATCAAATAAAACAAGAGTATTTGACTGCTAGGTATTTATTCTATTGCTATGAACATGAATTATCTGGGGAAGGCATTCATTTCTCGGATAAAGGCAGATGCCTAGTTGATACATTTGATTATCCCCAGTATGGATTTAGATATGAGCAGTTAAAAAACTCATTTAAGATGCTATACTCCTTGTTTGACAAAATTGGATACTTCCTAAATGAATATTTAAGATTAGGGAAGGATAAGAATAAAGTTTACTTTAAAAATGTTTGGTATAGAAATAATCAAATTGATCCTAACATAGAGGGATTGAACAATAATCCATTAAGAGGGTTGTATTTCTTAAGTAAAGATTTGTTTTCAAATGATGGAAAAGATATGGAGTATCTTGAGGTTGCAGATCCTGATGCAAAAAGAATTTACGATTTAAGGAATAATCTTGAACATAAGTATTGCAAAATACATTGGTTTAAACTAGATGAAACTGAAGGAGATTTATGCAATGATACTCTAGCTTTTTCGGTGACAGAATTCGAACTTTCAGAAAAGACTTTTAGACTCTTGCGATATATAAGAGAAGCCGTGATCTATCTATCATTATCAGTTCATGTGGAAGAAAAGAAACTCCATAAAAACGTTGAAGTTGCTATTCCTTTATTCTTGTCTGATTATGATAATTAATGAAGCTCATGCTTTCCTGTTCCTGGCGCCAAACAATAAACTATTTGCTTATCAAGGTTTCTGGAAGTATATAGAGATTGTTTCTAGTTCGGGAAAATGCGACATAGAGCTTATTTCTTGTCAAAGGAGCTGATTTATATAATTCCCTTTTTTGATAAAGTGAATATGTCGTTGCATTTAATAGAACGCAAACATCTTCATAGCAATCTTCGCCTTTACAATCTCCCCAATTTCTGGTAAAGCCTAGGTACTTATCACTTCTCTGATAGAACAACTTAATTATTGAATTGTCACTAAATATCTTTTTAGCATTGTCATAATCCGAGATTTCATACACATGAGTTTGATCTGTCCGATGAGATTCTATTTTAATTCCAAGGTTTGAAGTAATAAAATTACATATCTGAGGGCTACATCTATAGCTATTACTTAATGTCGTTGTATCGAACTGTATCCCAATCTTTTGAAACCTAGATATATATGAAATATAATCATCATGGAGCCCCTCATTAATTTTGGCATCTCTACTGGTATCAAAGGTATGTTGATAAAAGTCACCTACCATTAACACTCCAACTGATGTTTGGAGAATTGATTCTAGGAAATTAAAATCATGACCCCCAAAGTCCTGCACCTCATCAATGTAAAGATAATCATAGTATTTTTCTAAACGTTTAATGATTTCAGGTATTACATCCTTAACCTCAAGAAGTTTTGCCAACCGATTCTTAAACAATTTCCCGTCAGTTGTTTGATAATACCTAGGGTCTGTTCGTCTAAATTTTAATGTATTCCGTGGTGGGAAATCTAGGAATAAGCCTCTTGCATCTAACTCATATGCAAGAAATGGTGCGAAACAAAATGAATAAAGAAATTTAAAATATGTATAGATTTCTATATTTTGCGGGAAGTATCCAAATTTCCTCTTAATAGAAGCTGAAATATTTCTTAAATTATTTACAGTGTAAGTTATAACGAGGAAACGATCTTCTTCATTTATTGATTCAACAATATATGTAGTCTTCCCTGAACCTGCAACAGCAAAAATTATTTTCTTATCCAATTTATTGCCTTTATTATATATTTAGGGACGGAAAGTTCCTCTCCTTTCTTATCCAGCAATTCAAATGCACATTGAGCTTTTTCTGATAACATATAATCTAAGACTGACAAAGTTTTTCGACCAGGAGCAAACAACTCATTACAGATATTTCGGTTTTCATTAAATACAGCAATTTCAAAAGTCTTTATATCATCATTTTCATCAGAGAAAACCTGGATTATGTCTGATATATAATTCTTATATGACTCAGTGATATTGTTTTTATAGTTTCCATCATTATCACGGATTATGGCTGTTTTAATTTTTAAAATTTTTGCGACATCCAAATATCGTTTAAAACTTGTCCCCCTAACAGATATTATATGAATACCACTTTTCTCAATCTCTTCTGATGTTGAGTTATAATAAAATTGACTCATTAATATATATTCAGCATCACCTTCTACTAATAATACTTTATTAGACATAATGTATTCTAAAATATTGTTATCTGAAGCCTTCATAAAAAATTTTGCAGTATTCTCTTCTAATTTATTTAGCTGCAGAGGATCGCAAGAACTGCTATTCAAGAAGATAGATTTTCTCAAATCTAATCTAGCACTAATAAGATTGCTATGTGTAGAAAGAAAAACTTGACGAGAGTCGGTATCTTTTATCTTTTGAATCAATCTGTACATATTTGTATGACTTAAGTGGTTTTCTGGCTCTTCTAAAAGTATGACGTCTAATTCGTTACCATTTTTCTGCAAAGCAAACTCTGTTCTGATGAAACATTGACGCCCCATCCCTTTATTCTCAATATCAATGCCCTCTTCAGTAATAGTCAGATCAGTTTCAAGGTTGTTTTTGGAATTTGACTTAACAGCAAATTTGTAATCTTGAATCCTACTATTAATATTTGCAAGTTCAGTTTTAGAATATTTCTCCTTATAGCTTCTATACTCATAAAGATGTTTGTTTCTCTCAGCGCCGTCAGCAAAAGCCTGGTACACAGTACTAATATAGGTCTTTGTTGCATAATCATTGCTAATTTTTGAATTATCAATTAGTAGATGACGGAGGAACCGGCTATACCCGGTATAGCTTTGGTCTGCAAATGTTTTGAAGGTTATTGAATAATATTCAAAAGGAAAGTTATCCTCACCTTTATCAAGAATGTCTTTTATTTCTTTACTTAGATCATCTCTAGGTTGGCATAATAAATATAACCCATGACAATACTGGCCAGAAGGATGACTTTTCCCTTCTAGTTCCTTTTCATTGAAATCATTTAAAAAGACTTCAATAAAAAGTTCAGGCAGGTCATCGTACCTTTTTGCAGACTTTAAATAATTCTTAATAATATCAGTATTAAATAGTTTATCTAAACCAAGTGCCTCAACCTTACTACGACTTCCACTCAATACAATATCAATTGCAGATAAAATACTACTTTTACCCGATTCATTATCTCCAATCAATATATTTAGCCTATCATTAAAATCTGTTGAGAAGTCCATAAAACGACAATAGTTAAAAAGTCGGATTCCTTTCACAATTCGTTGCATATGGGTGCACCTTTAATAGTCTAGTACGTTGATTATCGTCCATAATCTCCCAAAAGTCATGTATTTAATAATTTTTTATTGAATACAGTAGATCGAATAAAAATTATTCCAGCTATTCTACAAATGTTTTTCTTCTTCTAAGGGAGAAATGTGGTTTGATGGTAAGAAAAGATATTGGAGTGAGGAAATCAAAAAGAAAAATTGAAGTGAAGACTCCTCTTACTAATCGACATAGCAACAAAAATATTGAATCTATACAATGGTGTAGAAGTTGAAAGTCAGGATTGTGAGTAGGTTACGTAAAAAAAATAATCAATTTAGGCAAGAATTTATTTTTACATTTTACCATAGAGGACGTAATCTAAAGACATCATCGATGGATATTCGTTATAAAAAGATAAATTTGGAGGGAAGCGATTGAGTGAAAGTAGTTCATATTATAATAGGTTAATAGAAACTGTAATCGAATTATCAGTAGCAAAAGATTGGAAATCTGCAGTAGAAGAATGGAGTATTCATGATTTTGCAGAGGACGATACACTAATAGAATCGTGTATCTGTGGGAAGGAAAATTTACGTTATCTCTTCACAATTCGTAATGATTTAAATGGAAAAACTCTATTCCCCATTGGAAGTTCTTGTATAAAAAAGTTTGAAAGAAACGACTTGGATGAAGAGGTGAAAATTAAAGAACAACTTTTTAAGTTACTTCACGCCATTGAAAATAACCAATTCTTAACCTTATCAGCCGAGTTCTTCTCAAAAAAAATGCTTCATTATTTGTTTGAAGAAGGTGCCTTCAAGAGAAACAAGTATAATAATTTTAATCCAGAGTTGGACTATAAATTTATGTTAAAGATGTTCAATAAAAAATCTGAGCTATCTAGTAGAGAAGAAAAAAAAGTAGCTGCTATTATTCTTGGATCAATCAAACCCTTTTTAAAAAAGTTATTAGAAGATAAAAGACGGAGATATGAATAAAGAAAAAATATTGTCATATATGAAATTAAAGTGAGGTATTTTTTTGATTTATTAATAGAAGACAAATCATGACTATTTGAGCAAGCACAGCATAAATATTCTAATAGCCAAATGTCAAAACTCTAATTATTGTTTTCTGGAATATTGTAGATTATACTTAGTCCGTAACATTAGACTAACTGGAAAGCCGTTCCCCTTCACTGGTGTGTTTGTGCATCCTTAAAAGGGAGAGATGTAGGTTCGAGTCCTATATGTTGCAATATTTATGAAGACAACAGCTGCACGTAAAAAATTTAAAAAGAATTTTGGACAATCAAATCATTTTTTGATAACTTCATTAATTGCTCTTTATAATTTGAGATTAACGGATAAGAACATTAAATGTCCTGAAGATTTTTCAACCACGTGGAACCCTGAGAATTTGGAAAATTCAATAAGTAGGTCCCGACAATTTATCTTAAAATCTTATCTAGCTTTTGCTGTTGATGGGCTTGACCTATATTTCACAGAGCTAAACAGAAAACCTAAATACATAGAAAATGTAAAATTCCAAGAAATATTCGATGGTGCAGGACAATCAGTTTTTAAAAAGGCAATGGGTGTTGCAGAATACTTTCGAACCGACCGACTCCAGAAAGCTTTCATTGATTTGTTGATTTGTTACAGGAATAACATGCTTCATTTTTTTTCAGAAAATGAAATAAAGAAGGAACATTATGAATGCTTAACAGGTAACGAAGAATTGATTCATGATAAATATGCTGGACTAGACATTCATAAACTTCTTGCTGACTATTTAGGGGGAAGTCCCCCAACATTTAAAGATGTAGCAACTCTAACAAAGATAAGCCATGAATTTATCGGATCAATTGATATGAAAATTATTGAAAATCTCTCAGCTGTATATTCATATGAGGCAGTGGTACTAAAATTGAAGGAACATAAAAGGATTAGAGAAAATTACTTGGCAGGTGGTTTTGACGATAGAAAACGTATTGTAAGTAATATATTGGCTACTTATTACTCATTTAATAGTGAGGATCTCGAAACTTTGACGTGGCATGATTTAGTTAACATCGCTAAAGGTGATATTTAGAAATATCTGTGATTGAGAAAGAAACTCGAAAATGATAACAAGCCGATCACAACGTCAAATACAGATGAGCCTACTACAGCTCCAGGAAGGCTGTGACCAAGGCAAAGAAAACCCCCGAACCCCAAAACTAAATGGCATAAGAATCAACGGTATTGTTGAAAATACGAGTGTGCGTACCTGGGATAAAAATTGACGAAATTGAGTAGTCTAAAATATCAAAAAATGATGAAAAACTGGTAAAATTCCAGAAAAATAAGTGTTTACAAAACAAACACTTGCATAGGGTAATCTTGTATCAAGGGCAAGTTGTCATTGATGATTTATAGTCGAAATAAATTTATACTAAGGAACAAGTTAAAAACGTTGAGCCATTTGGAAAAATCCATTGGATTGAAACGACATATCGCTATTGATTGTTCATTTACAACCAAACAGCCCAGTCTCCATAATCACATATGTTGATATTTGGCTGAAAGCAAAATTACTGATTATCGTACTCGGGAACTTTTATAGTCCAAGCAGAATAGGCTTTTGTCGCTGGAGGAGAGAAAGGCACCAATGATCATCATAGCGAAGGCGACCAAGTACTGTAGACCGGGAAGCTCCATGAATACCACGAATGATAGGACCGCACCGATGAATGGCGCCGCTGAATAATAGGCACTGGTACGAGAGGCTCCAAGGTATCGTTGAGCATACACATACAAATAGCTGCTTAAACCAAAGGACACACTGCCAAGGGCAATGGTTGCGAAGACAGGCCACATGGTGCCAATCCGTTCCCCAAGAACCAAACCGATCATCAGAGAGCCGATTCCTGAGCCGAATCCCTTGATGAGCACTATCTGAGATGGGTCTTTTGAAGACAGCTTTCGTGTGAAGTTGTTTTCGATTCCCCAGCAGCAATATGCAAGTACAACAAATAACGATCCCATGGAAAACCGAAGGGCCGACAGATCCTCAACTGACAGGAGTATGCTGGAAAAGGTAAAGAAGGCTATTCCAGCCCATAACCGCAGGCTGATTCTTTCCTTGAAAAACATCAGCGCAATCATTGCGGTCGCTACCGTCTCGAAGTTTGTCAATAGAGAAGCATTCGCTGCAGTGGCAGTCTTCAACCCTATGAGGTAGAATATCGGGGCAGCAATATCCAAAGCTACCATCATAATCACATACGGCAGTTCCGCCTTGCCAAGTTTTTTCTCATCAGTTCTGATGGTTGCCGTATTCTGGAGCAGACTAATCACCACCATAGCGGCCCCTGCACCGATATAGAGGAATCCTGCCATGAGAGTCGAGGGGATGTGTTCCAACAAGATTTTTGAAAAAGGGGCATTCACCGCATAGCAGGCTGCAGCCAGTAGAGCCATAGTTATTCCGGATCTGTTTGTGTTCTGTTTCATACGACCAGATTGTATGTTCCCTCGGTCTGAGTTTCCATGCTACAATCTGCCATAGTGTAAGTTATTGAACACTTAGTACAAAAATGTTCGGAGGAATGATGGATAGGCGGCAACAAAAAACAAGGAATGCAATATTCAAAGCACTAGACAAGCTTCTCGAAGGAGAACGCTTCGAAGATATATCGATAAAGGACATTGCGGATGAGGCGAACATCGGACGCAGTACCTTCTATTCCCACTTTGAAACCAAGGCGGATCTGATGGATGCCGTCTGTTCGGAAATTTTCATCCATATCCTCTCGACAACAATCCGAACAGAAGAATCACATGACTTCTCCGACTCGAACACCGATCTAAAAAATCGACTCATCCATATTCTCTATCATCTCAAAGACAACAGCTCAACGACAAAAGGCGTTTTCTCTTCAGAAAATGGACAGTTGTTCATACGTTATTTTGGTGATTATCTCAAAGACATATTCGAACCTTGCGCTTCAGCCTCCTCTATCCGGGTTTCCACCGATTACCTCTTGAATCATCTTATCTCCAGCTTTGCATTCACAGTGAATTGGTGGATCCAAGGTGGATTCTCCCATACTCCCGAGGATATTGCTGATTATTTCATCCTAGTAAATGGTATATGGGCAACTTCCAATGAAAACTAGCTAGAAGATAAAGACAGGAGTGAATTTCCAAAGTCTCTTGATATATCAGATTCAGCTATCATGATTTTCTTGGTTTATGTCTTCCCTTTCCATTCGTGTTATAAAAAACCATGCCGGACGAGAAAAGAAAACCCATCATACATGTCATCCCAGCCAGACGGCATTTCAAGCGTCTCCGGGTCGCCTTGTACTGCCGTGTGAGCACACATATGGAACGACAGCTGCAAAGCCTGTCAGCCCAGATGGATTTCGAGAAAGAGGATATCCTGGAGAACCCTGCTTGGGAATATGTTGGTACCTATACCGATATCAAGTCGGGACGGACCATCAGCTCCAGACCGGGATTCCAAAGCCTCCTTGCTGATTGTGAGGCGGGTAAGATCGATATGATCTATACCAAGTCCATCAGCCGGTTCGGACGCAACTGCGTTGATTTTCTGGTGACGCTCAGGCGGCTCAAGGAACTGAAAATTGATGTCTTTTTCTATAATGAGAGGATCCACCTCCTCAGCCAGGCAGGGGAGTTGCTCCTTACTCTTCATGCCGGTGTAGCCCAGGCAGAGAGTGAGAACAAGAGCGAGAACATCAAATGGGGTCTGAGAAGGAGCACCATGGATCCAGACTCCCCGGCATTCTCTCGTAGGTGTTATGGGTATGATCGTAATGAGGAGGAAGGCCTCATCCTCAATATCGCAGAAGCCAGAATAGTCCTGAAGATCTTTGATTGGTACGAGCAAGGCTGGAGCATAGTGAGGATCAAGAAGGAACTGGAAGCCCTCAAGGTTCCCTCACCAACGGGCAAGAAGAAATGGCCGGTGAAGACGATCGAAAATATTCTCACCAACGAGAAATATACCGGCACCTCAGTCTATGGAGAAACAGAGTCTGCAGAGTTCCCTTCCACCAAGAGAAAAGCCCGTGACCCGTTCGAGGTCCACCGGTCACGCAACCATCACCTCCCAATCATCCATGAACGCCGGTTCAAGCGCGTGCAGAAACTCAAGGCGAAGCGCTCCAACATTGAGATCGATGAGTATGGGAACAAGGTCAGAAAGAGCACCCATTACAGCTCCAAGAAGGCTGTGAATAGGACGAAGAAAACCCCTGAACCCCAAAACTAAATGGTATAAGAATCAACGGTAATGTTGAGGATGCGAGTGTGCGTAGCCTTGGTAAAAATTGACGAAATTGAGTAGTCTAAAATATCAAAAAAAACTGAAAAACTGGTAAAATTTCAGAAAACTAAGTGTTTACAAAACAAACACTTGCAAAGGGTAATCTTGTATCATGGGCAGGTTGTCATTGATGATGGATAGTCGAAATAAAGGTATACTGTGGTACAAAATAAGAATTAATAGTGTAAGAAATCCACAGGCTGAGCCTGTGGTGCGATAGGTGGTTAGACCCGAACAAATGTTTCGAAAGAAAAGGCCTCCCGTGATACAGTTTG
>PGXW01000030.1 GCA_002839355.1 Spirochaetae bacterium HGW-Spirochaetae-2 | reverse complement strand
TATCTGTTCATCATTGCCTATCCGATCGTCTATTCGGTCATGCTCAGTTTCTCGGATTTCAATCCGAATAGGGGCGGACAGTGGAATTTTGTCGGATTGCTGCAATACAAGACCATGGTCTCCGATCCGAATTTCTGGCATGCATTGAAGAACAATCTCATTGTCGTCGGTATTTCCGTATTCGGCCAAATTCCGATAGGATTCATCTTGGCCTATATCCTCTACCGCAAGATGGTGAAAGCCTCGAATTTCTTCCAGACCGCGGTATTCCTTCCCCATTTTCTCTCCACCATTGTCATAGGAATACTATGGAGGCGCATGTTCGAGGCGGATGGGCCCATATCCCGCCTCATACAAGTGCTCTCGGGAGACCCCTCGGCCCAATTCGATCTCATGCTGTACAGCGACACCGTCATGATTCCCATCGGATTCGCACTGGTCTGGATCTATACTGGATTGTATATGATCATATTTCTGGCAAACCTGCAGAAGATCAACGAGAATCTGATCGAGGTGGCGAAAATCGACGGCGCGACGGAACCCCAGATATTCTTCAAGGTTATCGTTCCCCTGTTGTCCGGAACGATCCTGGTTTCGGTGATCCTGGCCATAGCCGGGTCCTTGCGGGGATTCGACCTGATCTTTTCCATCACCACCCAGGGATTGCAACGGAACAATGCCATGGTATTGCCGATATTCATGTACCAGACGGCATTCCAAAACTATACCAACAGCATGAGGTTCGCCTACGGAGCGGCGATTTCCAATACGATTGTCCTGATAAGTCTCATCCTGATAGCAATCAGCCGGATGATGAGTCGCAAGACCGATTACTAGGAGTACGGATGATGAACCTCGATACTGCAAAAAGGGTAACCGGAAAGACCATCGCCTATATCGTGCTCGTTTCATGGACGCTTATCACCATACTTCCGCTTATTTGGATGGGGTATTCGTCCTTCAAATCGAATGAGGAGTTGGTCAGGGACATCTATGCCTTTCCCAAGGCCCTGTTCGACAACAAGCAGGACGAATATGTGGTCATCCGTCCCCAGTTGAATGTGATACCGGACTACGATGTGGCCCAAGACCCACGTGAGCGAGTGATCATAGAATCGACAACCATATCGCCCGAACGGCGGTTGATGGTGCATTTCCTGGTGAAGGAAGATCTGCCGGAGTCTCTTCAGCTGGTGCAACCTGGGGATATCATCTCTGTTTCCCAACTACCGTCCGCCATGCAGCGGGAGATACATTGGAAGACTGTCTTCTTCAATTACCGTTCGGCGATAACGCGCGGGAATCTGGGACAGAAATTCATCAACAGCCTCATCTACTCCATCACATCCACGTTCCTGGTCAATCTGTTCGCCCTTATGGCCGCATTTGCCATGAGCAAGATGCAGTTCAGGAAATTGTCCTTGGTCGTGGGTGGCCTGATCGGGTTGGGGTATCTGATCAGCATCAACTCGTTGATCATCCCGCTGTTCCTCATGTTGACGAAACTTGGCCTGACCGATACGCATGTGGGCATCATCTTAGTATATACCGCCTTCGGGCTTCCGTTGGCGGTCATGTTGGACACCCAGTTTGTCAGTGGGATTCCCGGTTCCCTTATCGAATCGGCCCGCATGGACGGCGCGGGGACCTTCAGGGTGTTGACCTCCATTATCGTGCCTATGGCGACTCCCGTGATCGTAACAGTGAGTATCATCACCGCCTTGGGTATCTGGAACGAGTTCCTGTTGGTCTTGGTACTGGCGAGTTCCGAAGCGACGAAATCCCTGCCCGTGGGGGTGTTCTCGTTCTCCAGCCTCACCAGCACCCAGCTGGGATGGCAACTTGCGGCCCTTGTGGTGGCGACGCTTCCGGTTATGGTAGTTTATTTCCTATTCCAGAAGCGTCTTGCGGAGGGCGTTGTCGGCGGAGCTATAAAGGGGTAGGCCGTTTGGAAGGCTCACCGTATCTGCATGAATACTTTCTTCGCCTGATGGTGGATATCCAACGTTCCCCTACCATTGCGAACCGCTTTCAACAGGTCCCTTGTCACAATGGCGACGGAGCCTGCCAGAAATTGTATCGGAAGGTCTTCGTACACTTCACTACGCATGATGGTCGACGGCCCCATGACGACAATCGGTAAGGTTCTAAAAGCGAACCTATCCAGGACCTCTTCCATGGAATTGTTGACGATGCTTGTCGCGGTAAGGATCAAAACGTCGGCTTCCTCTGTCGCCCACGGGTAGAATTTTTCCGGTTTGCCGATCTTTCGACCCAAATCCAATGAGCGTACCTCAAATCCGGTTTCCTCGAATTTTTCAAAGATTGGAGTGAAATGCCCGATCATCGCGACTTTTGCCCCCACGGGAAGATCCAGTTCCTTGTGGAGATCCTTCGGTCCCTCCGGCAGCGATTTCGCGAAGGTCTGGTTGAGTGCGTTTACCAGTGCGACAGCCATGACTCGCGAGAGGTGGTTGTCCTCGTCCTTGACATGGCGCAACAATTGGAAGGCGCTACGGCCTTCATAGTCGTTTGTGTCGGTGTTGACGGAGAACGAATGTTCAGGATCGCAGAGAGTGGCACAGAGTCCACACCTGCCGTCCTGCAATGTGACAGCCGTATAGCCCAGTCCGATATGGATCTCATTGATTACCGATCGTTCCGCCTCCTCGGCAAAGACCGAAAAAATCTTGGTATTCAGTTCCATG
The DNA here is from genome assembly GCA_002839355.1 of Spirochaetae bacterium HGW-Spirochaetae-2. GTDB lineage: Bacteria > Spirochaetota > Spirochaetia > Sphaerochaetales > Sphaerochaetaceae > UBA8525. Next base: position 43,216 of record PGXW01000030.1, on the reverse strand, counting down.
GCATTCCTCCTGGAACCATGGTAGCACCAAAAAGGGTGCAATGCGATAAAAATTTATCAAAAGAAACGGACCACTGCCCCTTGGCAAGGCGGTGGCTCCATGAGGCTTTTGTATTTCACCTGCTGCTTGAATACAAGTCGGTGATGGTCAGGTTCTTGGCAAAGGTTTCGACCGGGCACTCTTCCTTGGTCTTGAACCGCACGGTCCTGCTTGCGGTGGGACGGAGGTCGAACATATTGTCGTTGAAAACGCCACGGATTTTTCCTGCATCCAAGGTGACCGCAAAGGCTGGGGCCCGGCATGCGAGGGTAACGACAAACCCATCGTGGGTCTTGCCGACTTCTACGCCGATGTCGGGATCATGCAGGACACATCGCTTAGGCTCGGTCAGGAACAGCGAATTCTCTATGAACAGGTCTTTCGTCGAAAGCTTCACGTGCATATATGCTTCCTGGGGTTGTACGGCAAGCGAGTTGAGCGAATACGACGTGACCGGGCAATCGCTTTCCCCCTGCACATGCGGGAGGAATACCTGTTGGCTCAGTTTTGTACCGTCGAATCGCCTGATCTTGACGGAAATCCGGCAATCGAGCGCTGTGTCGGTGTCGTTCACGACATGGACATGGACCTCGCCATCCTTTTTGTAGAGGATAGGAAGGATCGGTGCGTAGAAGCGTTTCGCGGCATAGTGGAGCAGTTTCCATTTGCCCGAATACTCGATCGAGGACCAGGAGGCTACCGGCCAGTTGTCGTTGAGTTGCCAGTACAACGTTCCCATGCACCGGGGACGTTGTGTCCGCCAATATTCGATCGCCATTTTCATGGCAAGCGCCTGTTGCACTTGACTGAGATACAGCATGTTCGCGAAACCATTGGGAAATCGGAAATATCGGGTGAAGTTTTCCAGGATGATAGTGTTCCCCCGCGGGTTCTTCTGATGGTGCTCCATGACCACACTGGTCAGGTTCCATTGTTCCTCTGGGGCATACTCGGATACGCCCGAGACCGAGGGGAACGATTGGTAGCCGAACTCGCTGGCGAAACGGGGCACGACGTCATAATAGGACTCGAACGGTTTCCCCTCGTGCCAGACACTCCAATAGTGCATATCACCCTGTGCATCGTCATGCCAATTGTCGCTGAATTTACCGGGACCCGCCGATGGGGAGGAGGGCCACCATGGACGGTTCGGATCGAGTTCACGGACGATCCGTCCGACAGTTCCCTCGTTCAAGCGGTCGTAGTCGACCACGTAGCGGTCCCTATGTGCCCGCGACTGTTCATACCAGCCGATAGCACCATAATCCTCATTGTTGCCGCACCAGAGGACAATCGAAGGATGGTCCTGCAAACGGGGAATCTGGTAGCGCAACTCGGCTTCGACGTTGGACAAGAACTCCTCTGTCGCAGGGTACATCGCACAACTGAACATGCAGTCTTGCCAAACCAACAGACCTTTTTCATCGCAGGTGGTATAGAAGCAGTCGTGTTCATACATGCCGCCGCCCCAAACCCGCACCATATTCATATTGGCTTCCACGGCATCCTGCAACAGCTGTTTGTACCGTTGGCTTTGCAGCCGGCTCGGAAAGGCATCCAATGGGATCCAATTCGCACCCTTGCAGAATATCGGGCGTCCATTGACGCTGAATGTCATGCCTCCCGGTCCTGCCGCACCGTCGTTGGTGACGATTTCTACAGTCCGGAATCCCAATTTCCTTTCGATAGCCAGATCACCGATTTGGACAACCAGCGGATATAGATGGGGATTGCCATAGCCTACAGGCATCCAAGGTTCGACTTCCTTCACATTCATGTCCAAGGACCAGTGGTTGGAGCCTTTCGTCACAGACACCGTTTTGGTCGCCGCTCCGTCGGCTACGGTAGCCGAGATCTCCAATGCTCCCTTCTTATGGGCGAGGAATTCGATATCGATATGGACATGCCAACCGGTTTCGATTCTTGTGGTTGCGGTAACCACGGAATCGACTTGCCCGAGCTCCACGAAATCCAAGTTCAACGACTCGTAGACTCCCATAGCCAAAAGACAAGGTCCCCAGTCCCAACCGCTATGGCATTGCGATTTTCGGATAAGGTTCCTATGCGGGGAGCTTACCGGGTATTCGGAGTAGGGAATAGGATAGGGGAGTTTGCAGGAGGCTGCCAACGCAGCCTTCTCGGCCGAAGTAAAGAGCAGTTCGATCGTGTTCGTTCCGGCAACCAAGGCCTCGGTGCAATCGAATCGCCAACGGCGGAACTGGTTGGAACAGGTACCGATCGCCTTTCCATTCACGACAACTTCCACCATGGTATCCACCATGGTCAAGGTGAGCATGGCTCTACACCCTTTCAGGTCCTCGGGGACAATCGAGAAATCTCTCGCTAAGCGCCAGCCGCACGTCCCCACCCATTGCATGTGCAGTTCATCGGTACCCCAATAGGGATCGCTTATGATTCCGGCATCGAGAAGTGCACTGTGGATATCACCGGGCAATGCGCAAAGGATGGAAGGTTGTCTGTGGAAGAAACGGGTATATGGTAACGTCGCGCCGGTATCCAGCGGAGAGAGACTCCAAATGCCATCAAGGGTTGTCGTTTTCATGCGTGCTCCTTAACAATCCTACCGATTATACCACGAAAGCGTAGGATCTCGGGGAGCAAAGTAAAAAAACGGCCACCGCGTGAACGGTGGCCACAACCTGCACATGGTACTAACTATCGGTCGTGCTCGAGTTCCAGGGTTCTGGTGGTGAGGTCGCATACCTCTGTCGGTCCGTAATACTGGATCGCGCCAGGAAATACGAACGAAGTCTCCACTGCCCAAGTTTCCCTTTTGCTGGAGAAGTATTTGAACGGTTTTCCATCCAAATCCACCAGGGCCTTCTTGATCACCGGTTTCATCTCCCCATGGCGTTGTTCCATGTTCATCATCATGGTGATCGGAATACCACCCGCCTTCCATTCGGTTGCCGGGGCGGTGAGATTCGAAACGGACGAGATATACCCGCTGCACCCGTTGGCCAACAGTAGGAACGCATTGTACCCGAGGCTGTAGCAATAGTCCGCATCGAAGTTCGACGGGAATGCGCATCGGCCCTCGTATCCGAAGAAGTGGTTCAATGCACTGAATTTTCCAGCGAAGGTCCCCGCGGCCTTCTTGTCGGCAAGCCGTTTCTCTACCATCTGGATAAGCATCTTCTCGGTTTCGATTCGGGAAACCTGCACATTGCCATGCGGGTCCCGATCCATGAGCAGCTGCTTCTGTATGTCGCTTGGAAGATCCTTGAATACCATGGCACTGGGCGCACTCAAATGGTTGGTGACAAATTCGGACTGGGTTTCCCAAGAGGTCAACACGCTGTATGCCGCAGCCTCTTTGGCCAGGAGTGTGTTCAGTTCGGCGATCAGGGCCTTCACCTCGGGAATGAATTCGACCAATCCTTCGGGTATGAGGACAATCCCGTAATTCAAGCCTTTTTCGGCACGTTTCGCGACAATGTCGGTCAAGTAATCGACAACTTCTCCCAAACTGGTGGCATGGGCTTCGACTTCCTCGCTGACCAGGCAGGCATTGGGTTGTGTCCTGAGAGCACATTCGAGGGCGATATGGCTTGCGCTGCGGCCCATCAACTTGATGAAATGCCAGTACTTCTTCGAGCTGTTGGCATCGCGCATGAGGTTCCCGATCAATTCGTTGTAGGTCTTTGTGGCCGTATCGAATCCGAAGGAGATTTCGATGAACTCGTTTTTCAAATCACCATCGATTGTCTTGGGGCAACCCACGACAGATATGCCCGCCCGGGTCTTCAGGAAGTACTCGGCGAGAACTGCTGCGTTGGTATTCGAATCATCCCCTCCGATAATGACCAGGGCCGATATCCCATGCGTATGGCAGACTTTGGCGCAGACATCGAACTGCGCTTCGGTTTCCAGTTTGGTACGACCGCTTCCGATGATATCGAAACCACCGGTATTCCGATATCCGCTGAGGAATTCGGCAGTGATCTCCCGGGTCTCGTCATTGAGGATACCGGAAGGGCCGCCAAGGAATCCTATCAGTTTGGATTCGGGATTGGCATTCTTCAATGCATCGAACAATCCGCTTATCACGTTGTGCCCACCTGGAGCTTGTCCACCGGACAATATGACACCGACATTGATCTTCTTCGCTACCGAACTGCCGTCTCCTTTGGTGAAGGCGACTTGGGGGAGTCCGTACGTATGGGGGAACAAGTCCTTGATTGCCGCCGCATCGGTGGCGGGTTTGGTCTCGGACCCCTTCGCGATTGCGATGGTGTCGATCTTTTCCCTCAGGATAGCGGGAAGTTTCGGTTGATACGCGTAGCGCGCTTGTTGCAATGGTGATAATTCCATGTATGCACTCCTAAAATGGTTCAAGGATAGGTTATGTTGGAAAAACTATAGAATATTTGGCCGAACCGATTCAAGGCCTGACACGGGATTTCGAAAACCATGCTACACTGAATACCATGGTCCATACCACTGGTGAAGGAGTTTTCCATGACTACCCGTTACCCCATGAACTTTGGCTGGCGGTTTGTTCTCGGAGACAGTTCGGAATATGCGCATCCGCAGTTCGATGATACCGATTGGCAGGAGGTGGATATTCCCCATTCCATGGTCGAATTGCCCTTCCAGTATTTCGACGACACGGTGGTGTCGACTGTAGGGTGGTACCGCAAACGGATCGACATTGCCGATTTCAACGGAGCGGATCGACTGTACGTGCGGTTTGAGGCTGTAGCAACCGATGCGAGCGTCTTTGTCGAGGGACTTGTGGCCGGGACACACCAGGGAGCCTACACGCCGTTCGATATAGAGATTCCCCCTCAGGTACGCGACCGGGAAACGATTGTGGTGGCTCTCCGTTGCGACGCGACCGAGTCGCCGGATATCCCACCGTTCGGACATGTCGTCGATTACCTTGTTCCTGGGGGTATGTATCGGGAAGTTTGTGTAGTGGCGAAGGGCGAATGTGCGATTGCCGACGTGTTTGTCACCTCCAAGCCCAACGGTCGCCCTATCGACAGGAGTGTGGAGTTGCGTTACGAGCTTGTTGCTCCCCAACAATTTCCCGACGACCTGTCGATACAGGCCTCGATCGTATCTGCCAACGGTACTGTCCTGACCACGTATGGAGAAAGCGTGGTTGCCCTTTGTGGCACCCTACGGATGGATGTGGATGCCGTCGTGCTGTGGGACCTGGACAATCCTGCCCTTTACACCGTGGAGACCACGTTGCTGCAACACGGCAAGCCGATCGATGTCCACCGGGTGAGGATAGGTTTCCGTGATTTCGGATTCTTTGCGGACGGATTCCAACTGAATGGGAAAAACGTCAAGCTGCGGGGGCTGAACCGTCACCAAAGCTATCCGTATGTCGGATATGCCATGCCCAGGAGCCAGCAATACGGCGATGCACAATTCCTCAAGCACACCTTGGGGGTGAATATCGTCCGGACAAGCCATTATCCCCAATCTCCCCATTTTTTGGACAAGTGCGATGAGCTTGGCCTGTTGGTGTTCACCGAGCTGCCCGGTTGGCAGCATGTGGGAAAATCAGAACCGTGGCGTGCAAGTGCGTGCAGGCAATTGCAGGAACTGATTGTACGTGATCGGAACCATGCTTCGGTGATACTGTGGGGAGTCCGGATAAACGAATCTCCCGATGACAACGACTTGTATGCGAGGACGAACGAACTGGCGAAGTGGCTCGATCCTTCCCGGCCGACTGGAGGGGTGCGCAATTTTGCCCACAGCAACCTGTTGGAGGATGTGTATACCTACAACGACTTTTCGCATGACGGGATCCGACCGGCACTTTCCAAGCCCAAGCGGATTGCCGGAGGCAAGCGGGTTCCGTACCTGGTAACCGAACACAACGGGCATATGTTCCCCACCCGGCCGGGCGACCCGGAGGGAATCCGTACGGAACAGGCATTGAGGCATGCACGGGTACTGGATGCCATGTATGCACACAGATGGACAAGTGGTGCGATCGGGTGGTGCATGAGCGATTACCATACACACCACCAGTTCGGAGGTGGGGATCAGATATGTTGGCATGGGGTCGCCGACATGTTCCGGATCCCGAAACTGGCCGCTTCGGCCTATTCCTCGCAACAGGAGGAACAGACGGTGATGGAAATTTCATCCCAACTGGCGATCGGTGCCCATCCGGGCCATGCCATAGGGACGGTCTGGGTGTTCACCAACTGCGACAGCGTGGAAGTGCGCTACTGTGGCGAACTGGTCGGTACCTATCGGCCGGATCCGAAAAGGTTTCCCCATCTGCCGCATCCCCCGATACCGGTGGATGACCTTATCGGCAAACGCTTGGATACGTTGCAAGGGTTCACCAAAAAGGAACTGCTCTTGCTGCGGAATGTGCTCAATCGCGCGGCACGTGGGGATTTCTCGTTCCCGTTGTTTGAAAAGGTATCTCTCGGTCTGCTCATGTACAAGCACAAGTTGGGCAGGGTGGATGCCGTGGATCTTTTCGAGCGGTTCGTGTTGTCGTGGGACGATCAGGAATCCGTATGGGAATTCATCGGACACAGGCATGGGGAGATTGTCAGCCGGGCAGTGTTCAGACCGGTACGCAAGGCGATTCTCCATTGTGTCGCCGACTCCGGTACATTGCATGCCGACGAAACCTACGATGTCGTCCGTTGTGTGGCGAGTCTCCGATCTGAGACGGGGCAACTGCTGTGGATGTCCACTGCTCCGTTGCATGTTGCCGTCAATGGAGCTCTTGCGTTGCTCGGACCTGCGCAACTTTCGCTGTCCGGGGGAAGCATCGGGTTCTATCTGCGGACCATAGGAGAAACCGGTGAGGCTACGGTACAAGTCTCAACGCCCTTCGTGGAACCGAAAACGATTGTCATCAGAGTGGATTGACGCATGTGGCGACGATAGGTAAGGTACTGGTATGGCAATTGCACCTTCGGATCCCCCCGAGACCATCCCAATACACGCTTCACTTTTTGTCGATGCCGACTCATGTCCCCGTCAGTTGCGCAACATTATCCTGAAGGCCGTGGTGAAACGGCGTGTCGCGACGGTGTTTGCAGCCGACCGGCCGCTTCCCGATGTCGTGCAGACCGAGAACAGGAACCTGACCGATGCGGACGGGAATCGGTTGGTCCACATGATTGTGGTGGAGAAGGGCGATGACAGTGCCGACGATATGTTGGTTGCTTTGGGCCGAAGCGGGGCATTGGCGATAACGCGTGATATCCCGTTGGCGACACGGCTTGCGGAACTCGGTATGGTCGTGTTGGATGACCGGGGTGGCAAGTACACGAAAGAGACGGTCAGGGAACGGCTTTCCCTACGCAACATGATGACCGAATTGCGTGAATATGGCGTTTTTTTCGAAAGGACCAGACCCATGGGTGCCCGAGAGGTCCAGGCCTTCGCCAACGCTTTGGACAGGGAATTGACAAGAATGGACAAGGAACATACCAAATTCGGGCCATGACGCCGGAAAGTTGAAGCATCCGGCGGACAGACACCGTCTATTGGGTGTGAACAGACAACAGATACTTATACTATCCAGCCTGCCGGTGATGCTCGAGACGTTCCGTTATTGGATGCTTTCCTTTCTCACCGGTCGGGTAGAAATCAGGACCTGCGAGTTCTCTTCTATTGCCGAAGGGCTCTCTTTCCAGCAGGCATTCGACCTCCAGGTCGTCCTCATCTTTTCCCCAAGCGACTTGCAGATGGGTTTGCAATGGATACGTGCCGCTGACACCGACGGTCATCCACCGGGTCGCTTTGTCGCGGTACTGTCTCCTGGAATGGAAGGGAGGGTCCCTCCCTCCGATCTTGCGGTCTTTTCCCGTTCGACTTCGTTGGCCCAATGCATGCGGGTGATCGCGACTGAATTGAACCGTATGGCCGGGAGCGGCGACCATATGGTTCCCGATGGTGTCTCCGAATGGGCAGGAAAGGATTTCACCAACAGGGAACGGCAGGTGCTCGAATTGCTGGCGCAAGGTGCGCCGATCAAGGAAGTCTCGTTCCGGTTGGGGATTTCCAAGTATACGGTGATCACCTACCAGCGGACCCTCTATCTGAAGACAGGAGCACGGACTTTACAACAATTGGCACTCTATGCCGCCATGCACGTCCATGCCCCCGATCATTGGGCCGGGTAAGCACATATACTCTGCTAGAAATCCGCCTGCTTGGCTGCCCGTGGATACGGTATCACGTCACGAATGTTCTGCATGCCTGTGATGTACTGGATAGCCCGGTCGAATCCGAGTCCGAATCCGGCATGCGGCACGCTGCCGTATCGACGGAGGTCGAGATACCACCAGTAGTCGGCAGGATCGAGACCAAGCGAGGTCATGCGCTCGGTGAGGACCTCCAGACGACTTTCCCGCTCGCTGCCCCCAATGATCTCTCCCAACCGGGGTACGAGCACATCCATCGCACGAACCGTTTTTCCGTCTTCGTTCAATTTCATATAGAATGCTTTGATTTCCTTGGGATAGTCGGTGACGATCACCGGTCCCTTGCAGACTTGTTCGGTCAGGTAACGCTCATGCTCTGTCTGCAGGTCGCTGCCCCATTTCACGGGGAAATCGAACTTGTCATTGTTCTTTTCCAGTTCGACAATCGCATCGGTGTAGGTCATGTGCACGAACGGCTTCTCGACGACAGTCCGCAAGGTTTCGGCAACTCCCTTTTCCACCCATTGGGAGAAGAATGCCATATCCTCGGCACAATGCTCCAGGACATAGGAGAACACATACTTGAGGAACTCTTCGGCGATTGCCATATCCCCTTCCAGGGTACAGAAGGACATTTCGGGTTCGATCATCCAGAATTCGCTGAGATGCCGCTTGGTGTTCGAGTTTTCCGCCCTGAAGGTCGGGCCGAATGTATAGATATTCTTCAGGGCCAACGCGTAGGTCTCACCTTCGAGTTGCCCACTGACCGTCAGGGAAGCCTTTCTTCCAAAGAAATCCTGGGCATAGTCGATGGTTCCTTCTTCCGACCTTGGAATGTTGTCCAGATCGAAGGTGGTTACCTGGAACATTTCTCCGGCACCTTCGGCATCGCTGGTGCTGATGATCGGCGTATGTACGTAATAGAACCCCTTTTCGTTGAAATAGGAGTGGACGGCATAGGATACGGCATGTCTCACCCGGGCGACCGCTCCCATGGTGTTGGTGCGGGCACGCAAATGGGCAATCTCCCGAAGGTATTCCAGCGAGTGGCGTTTCTTTTGCAATGGATAGGTGTCAGCGGGAGCCTCTCCGTGCAAGGTTATGGATGAAGCCTTGAGTTCGACATCCTGGTTGCCTCCGGGAGATGCGGTCAACTCACCGGTGCAAGCTACCGCCGCGCCAGTGGTTATGCGTCCGAGTACGGCTGCATCCGCAAATGTCTCGAGGTCCACCACCACCTGCAGTCCCTTCAGGCATGAGCCGTCGTTGAGCTCCAGGAAGCAGACTGTCTTGCTTTCACGTTTGGTACGAACCCAGCCTTCGGCAACGACTGGCGCAGGGCCTGGGGCCCTTTTCAACAATTGGGAAATTCGGTCGTTCATCGGGAGACTCCTTGTGTTAGCGCAACTATTCCACGCATCCCATATTCGTGTCAACCGGATTCGACCGGAATCATGAGAGCATATCGTGTGCATGCAAGGGATTGAATAGTCTAAACTCGTCACTGTCGTATCCTCTTCATATGCTTCAGAACGTCGGGAAACGTATGTCACCGGCTGGACGTTATGCATACAACCCGGTATAGTATCTTGTGTGGGAGGAAGATGTGCTGCAAATCATCGGTACGAAAAAATGCCCGGAAACCCGAAAAGCCTTGCGATTTTGCAAGGAACGCTCGATTGGGCATCAATTCGTCGACTTGCATGAACGGGAACTGTCCGAAGGAGAGTGGCAAAAGATCTTCCTCGCCATACACCCGGAGACCTTGGTGGATGAAAACAGTGCATTCTTCGCCAAAGAAGGCTACCTCTGGCGCGAATACGATGCGCAGGAAGAACTGCGGTCGCATCCGCAATTATTGAAAACGCCGTTGCTTAAAATGGGAAACAAGGTTGTTCCCGGGTGTGATACTGCATTCATGCAGGCAGTACAGGAACGTACATGATTCACTATTCGGTATTGGGAAGTGGTTCATCGGGCAACAGCTATCTGTTTTCCTACGAACAGGCGGCAGTCCTGTTCGATGCTGGGTTCTCCTTGCGCGAGTTGCGTCGGCGAACACAAGAGACTTCCCTCGATTTCGATCAGATCCAAGGATTGTGCATAACCCACTTGCACCCCGACCATTGTCGGGGAGCAGGAGTATTCGCAAGGCAGACCGGAAAACCCGTGTATGTGCACAGGCAATTGGTTGAACAGAACCCACTGGAATTGGAAAAACTGGGAATCCCCGCATCGCTGATGCGAACCTTCACGACCGAGCAACCGTTCCAAATAGGAATGTTCAATATCACTGCATTTCCAACGAGCCATGATAGCCCCTATTCGGTGGGGTTCTCGCTGGAAATCGCCCGACGTCGATTTACCATACTGACTGACACTGGAATGATCGACGATACCATGCGCATGCATGCAAACTGTGCCCATGTACTGTTCCTTGAAGCGAATTACGATGTGCCGATGCTTGACAAGGGGCCGTATCCGTTCCTATTGAAACGCCGTATCAGAGGCGAGCGGGGCCATTTGTCGAATGTGGATGCGATCGAACTGCTGAATTCATGCCCGTCTGAGAGTGGTCGGCAGGTCTATTTCTGCCATCTATCGAAGACTAACAACCGTCCCGATTTGTTGGAATCGACTTGTTGTACCCACCTGAAATGGAGTGGGGTGACGACAATCTGTCAACACGGGAATTCATATTATGGGTCGTTGGACCCGGGAGAACCCATCAAATGAAACATGAATTGGATACATTCACTATCCGCCATCTTTTGGAACGTTCGGTAGAGCGTCATGCGCAGCGCCTGGCCCTCACGGTAATCGGGAATGACGAGAGCTCGATGACCTATGCCGAGTTGAAGCGAAACGTCGATGCCATGGCCACCTACCTGATCGACAGTGGTGTCGATTCCGGTGACAAGATTGCGATACTGGGTGAGAGCCAACCGATGTGGGGTGTCGCCTATCTTGCGATCGTTTCGGCCGGCGCGATAGCAGTTCCCATTCTTCCGGACTTCTCCGCACGTGAAGTGGAGACGATTCTGGCACACAGCGGATCCAAGGCAATCGTGGTGTCGACAAAATTGTTCGAGAAGATGCTTCCGTTCAGCAATGACGAGTCGCATCAGATCATGCGCATGGAGGACCTGTTCCATATCCCGAAGCCGATTTCTCCAAGCCTGACTACCATAAGGGATTTCCAACATGCTCCCGGCAGGGATATGCTCAGGACCAAGGCCGACTTGAAAAGGATCGCCGAGCGGTCCCGGCCCGAGGATGAACTGGTGTCCATCATCTACACCAGCGGCACCACCGGATCGTCCAAGGGTGTCATGTTGACAAACAAAAACCTTGCCAGCAATGCATCGGCCAGTGTCAGCCAGTTCTTCAAGATCAAGACCGGCATGCGATTCCTCTCCATCCTGCCCATGTCCCATTCGTATGAATTCACCATCGGGTTCCTGCTACCGGTGATGGCAGGGTGCGAAGTCCATTATCTGGGCAGGACGCCTGCTGCCAGTGTCCTGTTGCCGGCAATGAAGAAGGTCCGGCCAAATGTCATGTTGTCGGTTCCGCTGCTTATAGAAAAGATCTATCGCAGTTCGGTTGCTCCGCAAATAGCAAACAACCCGAAGCTCTCGAAACTGTACGAGAAACCGGTATTCAGGAAATTCATAAACCGGATGGTCGGAAGGAAATTGAAGCGGACTTTTGGTGGACACCTGAAATTTTTCGGTGTCGGCGGAGCTGCTCTCGATGCCGATGTCGAAAAGTTCCTCAAGGAAGCCAAATTTCCGTATTCCATCGGCTATGGTTTGACCGAGACTTCTCCGTTGTTGGCCGGATCCGGACCCAAGCAGACTAAGCCGGGAACAATCGGTTATGCGGTCAAGGGTATACAATTGCGGATCGACGAACCGGATCCAGATACCCATGTGGGAGAAATCGTCGCGAAGGGTCCGTTTGTCATGCAGGGCTATTATGGCAACGAGGAGCTTACAGCGGAAGTCTTCACCCCAGACGGTTGGTTCAAGACCGGGGATTTGGGAATAATCGAACACAACCGCCTCTCTATCAAGGGACGTCGAAAGACGATGATCCTCGGACCGAGTGGAGAGAACATCTATCCCGAACTTATCGAAACCCTCATCAACAACCATCCGTATGTCCAGGAGTCCCTGGTAATCCCGGGCGACGGCGGGTTGGCTGCGATGATCAAACTGGATTTCGAGCTCATGGCAGAAAATCTGAAGATGTCGGTGACCGATGCGAAGGACAGTGCCGCGGCCTACCTTTCCCATCTGCGCGATGAAGTCAACAAGGAATTGAGCACCTTCAGCCGCATTCGGGAAGTCTCATTGCAGGATGAACCCTTCCAACGCACTCCGACTATGAAAATCAAACGCTACCTGTACAATATCAAGATGTCTTTGACCTCCCAACGGGGAGAAAAGGGTACGGACGAGCCTACCGACAAGAAAGACAACCAATAACGGAGGCTTCGGACTTACCATGTTGAAAAATATCGATATACGAATCAGTGGAGTTGAACCGCTTGCGAGTCCCTCTGTACTGTCCGAGAAGTTCCCTGTTTCCACAGAGTTGACGCAGAGCATCCTCGAATCGAGGGCATGCGTCAATGCCATTATAAAAGGTGGGGACTCCCGTCTGCTCGCGATTGTCGGACCCTGTTCCATACACGATCCGGCTGCTGCGATAGAATATGCGAAGCGGCTGAAGGTATTGGCGAAGGAAGTGTCCGACACACTGTATGTTGTCATGCGTACCTATTTTGAGAAACCAAGGACGATAGGCGGATGGAAAGGTCTGATCTTGGATCCCAGGATGGACGGTTCGTACAATATCCAGGAAGGTATAGCCACTGCGCGGAAACTCTTGATAGATATCACCTCCCTGGGGATGCCGGTGGGATGCGAGATGCTCGATCCGATTGTCCCCCAGTATATCGATGAAATGCTCTCATGGTGTTCCATCGGAGCGCGGACCACCGAAAGCCAAACCCATCGGACCTTGGCAAGCGGTATGTCCGTTGCTGTGGGATTCAAGAACAGTACCGGAGGGGAGTATGCCTCCGCTGTCAACGCCATCATGAGTGCACGGCAGAGCGCCGCATTCATCGGAATAGACAAGCATGGCAATTCGGCTATCTATAGGACCACAGGCAACGATTGCGGGCACCTGATACTTCGTGGGGGTGACCATGCTCCCAATTACTACGAGGAGGATGTCGAAGCCGCCGCAAGTCTCATGGAGAAGCTGTCGCTGGTCCCTTCGATCATCATCGATTGCAGCCATGCGAATTCACGGAAGGATCCGAAGCGGCAGAAACGTGTATTGCGCGCTGTCGTGGACCAGGTGGTGTGGGGAAGGTCCGAGATCAAGGGGTTCATGCTCGAAAGCAACCTGAACCCGGGTTGCCAGTCGATTGGAGACAATGCCAAGGACCTGCACTATGGGGTTTCGGTCACCGACGGATGCATCGGTTGGGAAGAGACGGAAGATGTCCTGCGTCGTGCCGCATCGGCGTTGCGCAAGGGAAAACAGGATTTGGAGGCATGAGGATGAAACATTCGGAAATCAGGATATTGGTGGCGTTGGCCGAGGGATTTGAAGAGATCGAAGCGCTTGCCCCTGTTGACATACTCAGACGCGCAGGCTATACAGTCGTCTTGGCGGGAGTGGGGAATTTGAATATTACCGGTGCGCATGGAATCACCGTGGTGTGTGATACGCTTATCGCGAACGCGGGAGTGGATTACGCAGCCATGCTCTTGCCTGGAGGCGGGAAGGGTTCCAAGAACCTTGCCGCTTCCTGGGAAGTGAACGAAAAGATGTTGCTGATAGCTAATACCGATTCCATCATTGCTGCCATCTGTGCCGCTCCTGCGGTTGTGTTGGGACCTGCAGGACTGTTGGAAGGTCACAAGGCAGTCTGCTATCCTGGAGCTGAAGCCAATACTCCTGGATTTTCGTTTGGGACCGATCGTGTGTGCGTGGATGGCAATCTCGTTACGGCACGGGCAGCCGGTTGCGCGATTGAGTTTGCATTGGCGATTGTCGAGAAATTGTCCGGACCCGAAGCAAAGGAAACGATCGGTAAGGCGATCCTTTTCACAGCATAACAGAGCGAATTCACCGAGGGGAGACAGGTATGGTGCACAAGGGTTTTGACAACGAGAAGTATTTGCGCGAACAGACACAGGCCATCTTGCAACGCATGAAGGAATGCGACGGAAAACTGTACCTCGAATGCGGAGGCAAGCTGCTGTACGATTACCATGCCTCGCGTGTGCTTCCCGGTTTCGATCCAAATGTCAAGATGCGTGTTTTCCAATCCCTGAAGGACCAGATAGATGTCATTGTCTGCATTTTTGCCGATGATATCGAACGACGGAAGATCCGAAGTGACTTCGGCATCACCTATGATACCGATGTGTTCAAGATGATCGACGATTTCGCCGACTGGGGACTTGCGGTGTCTCGTGTCGTCGTCACCCGTTTCAACGGGCAACCGGCAGCCGTACAATTCATGAACCGATTGGCCAGACGTGGAATCAAGGTGTACACACATAAGGCTACCGATGGGTATCCCTCCGATGTCGATACGATCGTCAGCGACGAGGGCTACGGCTCGAACCCCTATATCGAGACCGAACATCCAGTTGTGCTGGTGACGGCTCCGGGACCGGGAAGCGGTAAACTGGCGACCTGCCTTTCACAGCTGTACCATGATTATCGACGGGGAGTGAAGAGCGGATATGCCAAGTTCGAGACGTTCCCGATTTGGAACCTCCCCATCGAGCATCCCGTGAATGTCGCCTATGAGGCGGCCACTGCCGATATCGGGGATGTGAATCAGATCGACCACTTCCAGCTTTCCGCGTACGGGATACAGGCAGTCAATTACTCGCGCGATATGGAGGCTTTTCCCCTGCTGAAACGGATTATCGAGAAGATTACCCTACAGCCGTCCTTCTACAAGTCACCCACCGACATGGGCGTCAACAGGTGCGGGTTCGGCATTGTCGACGACGTTGCTGTGCGTGAGGCGGCATGCCAGGAGATTATCCGTAGGTATTTCGCCTCCGCTTGCGATTATGCCCAGGGGATCGGAACCAACGAAGCGATAGTCCGGTTGAAGTTGATGATGGAATCGTTGGGACTCAATCCCATGATGCGCAAGACCGTCGGTGCCGCTGAAGATGCGATGAAAGCAGCTGTCGCCAAGGGGAAGGGACGTGATGGGATCGTCTGTGCCGCTGCGATGGAATTGGCGGACGGTACGATTGTGACTGGTGCCAACTCGGAAATTCTCCATGCCTCCTCCGCATTGGTGTTGAATGCTGCCAAATACTTGGCCGGCATTCCCAAAGCGATCGATCTGATACCCAAACAAACCATCGAATCCATCAAGCGTCTGAAACGTGATGTCTTGAGTGGTCGACGGGTAAGCCTGGACCTGGATGAGACCTTGATATGTCTCGCGATGTCCGCGCCGATCAACCCATCTGCACAATGCGCTCTGGAAAAACTCCCCCTATTGCGCGGTTGCGAAGTCCATTTGACCCACCTGCCTTCTGTAGGCGACTCGAACGGATTACGCAAGTTGGGCCTCAATACCACCAGCGAACCCAAGTTCCCCTCTGCGAACCTGCACGACGAGTAACGCGTAGATTACCGGGGCAAGCCCATGTCGATTCCGATTACCTCTTTCATTGACGTCTTATCCGCGGTACAATACGGGTGACAGGAGGACGCTATGGGTATACATACAGTCGTTTCAATCAGCAGGCAATTCGGAAGCGGGGGTCGGGAAATCGGACGACTGCTTGCCGGGGCTTGCGAAATACCATTCTATGATAGTGCATTGATTTCCATGGCAGCCGAAAAAAGCGGGATGAGCCGACAGGTGTTGGAGAATCTTGATGAAAAGGCTGCGAGTCGTTTTCTCTATACCATACCTTCGAGCATTCCGACCCTGGGTCATGCCGCGACGGCAGTATACAATATGCCGCTCAGCGACACCTTGTTCCTAACCCAATATGAAATAATCAAACAACTGGCCGAAAAGGGCCCGTGTGTCATTGTCGGGCGGTGTTCGGACTATATCCTCAAGGAAAACCCAAACCATATGGCAATATTCATCCATGCTCCGGAAAAGGTCCGAGCGGAGCGGATCTCCCGCTATGAGAACATCGAGATCAAGGATGCCCTTTCCCGTATCTCCAAATACGATAAGGAACGGAAGAAGTACCATGACTACTATGCTGCCGGCACCTGGGGAAATGCGGCGTTCTATGATTTGACTCTCGATTCCTCGCTTCTAGGTATAGAGGGTACTGTTGCCATGCTCAAACGGTTCATCGAGGAAATGGAAGCCGCGAAGAATTGACACCTGTTCGGCTTGCACTTGTTCCCCCATCTCTACTTACTAGACATAGACTTGTAAGATATTGCTTGTAAAGACGGCGCAGTAGTTGGAGTATCCGGTGATGGTCCGCAAACAAATATCGAAATTTGGCAGGTATGGTATGTATGTGCTCTTGATTGTGGCTGGAATCGCCGTCGGAGTATTCCTGTTGATTCTCATGAAAAGCCCCGGCACGCCAAAACCCTATAGGGATGCTTCCGGAAAAACAATCGCGGATAGCATCTCAACCAAAGAGGTGCTTGCCATTGGCGGAAAGAAGGTCGGCTTCTTCATCAAGGGAAAGAATTTGGATAATCCTGTGCTCCTCTACCTGCATGGTGGAATGCCCGATTATTTCCTAACCGAACGGTATCCGACAGGTTTGGACGAGATCTTCACTATTGTATGGCTTGACCAACCTGGGGCAGGGTTGTCCTTCGATGCGGATGCTGTGCAAATGCAGATTGGAATCGATGGGATGGTCGGATTCATCGGAGAGTTCGTCAACTATCTGAGAGACCGGTTTCAACAGGACAAGATATATGTCATGGCACATTCGGGTGGTACCTATCTTGGCATCAAGGTTATCGAACGATACCCCGAGCTGTTCAAGGCCTATATGGGTGTCGCCCAAATTTCCTTCCAGAAGTTGTCGGAAAAGATGGCCTATGACTACATTGTCGAACACTATCGGACCAACCCGAAAAGAAAGGCCGTGTATAAAAAGTTGATCCTGGAACCGGTCGATCTGGTGGGCCCGATTCCACCGGTCTACACGAAATATCGGAATTATGCCATGCATGACCTGGGAGTAGGGACAATGAGGAACATGAAGCATGTCATTACCGGAATCTTCCTTCCATCCCTACTTTTTTCGGAGTATAGCTTTATCGACAAGATACACCTGTGGCGAGGTAAGGCGAGTTCGGGAATCAGCGTGATATGGGATGAACTGATCAATCACGATCTGATGCAGGAGAGCACTTCATTCGATATTCCCGTCTATCTCTTCCATGGTGTTTTCGACTATACGTGTTCCTACGACCTGGCGAAGCAGTACTTCGAAAAAATCGATGCACCGGACAAGGGATTCTATTCATTCGAGTACTCGGCCCATAGCCCGATATTCGAGGAACCGGAAACATGTGTAAAGATTATTGCAGTGGATATATTGTCAAAAGCCCGGTGACCAAAAAAGGAGGCAACCGTCGGTTACCTCCCTTTCCAGTATTGCCTTGATACCTACGACTTAGCGTGGTAGTGCGAGAATCTTCTTCAGTTCGGGCTTCTTCTTCAAATCCTGTTCCAAGCCGGCAGCCCGGGCTTTGTTCACGTATTCCTTGTGTTGGAAGGAGTAGGTGAAATTCATATGTACGTCGTATGTGCCATTCATCAATGCAAAGGCATCTTCGGTCATGACCAACTCTTCGTCGGTTGGAATGACGAATATCTTGGCTGGTGAGTCGTCGGTGCTGATTTCAAGTTCGGCGTTGCGGCATTGTGCTATCTTGTTCTTTTCGAGGTCAAGCTTGATTCCCAGGATATCGAGGTCCTTGGTTGCCCGCTCCCGAATGTGGGGTGCCATTTCTCCAACACCAGCGGTATATACCAGGGCATCGACCCTTCCCAGTATCGCAGCATAGGCACCAATGTATTTCTTGAGGCGGTAGCATTCCATATCGATCGCCAACTGGGCCTTTTCATTACCCGCTGCCGCTTCGTCACGGACGTCGCGTCTGTCCGACATGCCGCAAATGCCGACAAGTCCGCTCTTCTTGTTCAGTGCGTTGTCCATTTCCTTTGCGCTCATGCCTGTGCGGTTCATGATGAATGGAAGGATCGCAGGATCCAGGTCTCCGCTTCGTGTTCCCATGACCAGCCCCTCGAGCGGGGTAAGGCCCATGCTGGTATCGACGCCGACACCATTCTTGACTGCGGAAATCGAAGCTCCGTTACCGATATGGCAAATGATCAGGTTGGTATCCTTCGGAGCCTTTCCCAAGAGCACGGCTGCCCGTTTGGCTGTATAGACATAGCTGGTTCCGTGAAACCCGTATCGACGGACATTGTAGGTGGTATACCATTCCTGGGGAACCGCATACATGAAGGCCTTGGCGGGCATTGTCTGATGCCATGCGGTATCCATTACGATCGCATGGGGAATCTCAGGCATTACTTTACGTGCGGCATCGATACCCATGATGTTGGCTGGCATGTGCAAGGGACCGAGTGGAACCAGTTCCCGCAAGTGTGCCAACACGGTATCGTCGACCAGGACCGATTGCTTGAACAATTCGCCACCATGCAATACCCGGTGACCGACAGCACTGATTTCATTGACATTCTTGATAACGCCATGCAGTGGATCAAGCAACATCTTGATGATGAGCTCGATCGCTTCCTTATGGGTCGGACATGACACCTTCTCGGTGTACTCACCATTTGTTGTGGTCTTATGCTCTATCACCGAGTATTCCAAGCCTATGCGTTCAACGACACCAACGGCGAGAACCGCCTTATTGTTCCAATCATAAACCTGATACTTTGCGGAAGAGCTACCGCAATTGAGCGTGAGAATCACCATGCCAACCTCCTGCTAACGATAAGCGAAAAATCTGTGGGTGTACTGAAAACAGCCGAGACCATTCTTACATGTCGAGACCAAAAAATCAATGGATTCGATGCAATACATTCACTTTCGACATGTATTCGGATATGGGTAAACCAAAAACCAAGCTATTTTTCGTCCTGTTTGTCCTTGTACTTTGCATGCGGACGGCAACAGGAACCCCAGCTTTGCATTTGACTGTTTCCGAAGTGGGCCGAAGGATCACCATCTCCGATTCGGGGCAGGTCGAACCATCGCACCATACCAGTGTGCCCTGGTCTTTCCGGTGTAACGCCAATTTGCGGGATAGGGAAAACCGATCCGATTTTCTTGCCGATTTCCGTCTGGCAATCCGTTTTTCCCGACTCGGTTTTATCAAGGCTTCATTTGGCGACCTGATGGGAGATGCACGGATCAAAGCGCTCATGGAGGGTGGTTTTCGTCTCGATATGGACCGGACGCTGGAGATCCAGGAGTTGGTCGCGCGACCTATCGCAATCGATGGCAAGTCCGGAGGCTTCATCACTATAGGCACCAATTCACAATTGCCGATATCCGCACATCTGTTCCTTCAAACGCCACTGTCGGAAACAAGTCGGGTAGGGGTCACCGGCGCGGTGTTTGAATTTCCCTTGCGAACAGGAATCGTCCGTACAGCGCTGGCCCTGGTCCGCGAACGGCCGGAAGATAGGGACGCATGGATGGTACGGTACCTCCACGAACCGGTTGGAACCGGTTGGGTCGGATATTGGAGTTGGGCAGGAACCTGTCCTCTTCCCCGGATATCGGGTTCCTTGCATGCAGGCCTGTTGCATCGGGTTTCATACGATACGTTGCTGGGCTTGGGTTCCAGTACTGTCGTACTGCTGGAATTGGAGAGAGGGCAGTGGAGGTTCTCATTCAAGCGGCTGGATATCGATGCATTCGCAGGACCGGTCGGCTCGGTATCCACAACTACCGTGGACTCGCCCCAGCAGGAGTTGACCATTGTCTCCGGGTTTGAAAATTCCCGGATACAGTTCAATCTGTCCTTGCATGACAAGTGGTGGAGACCGACGGTATTCGCAGGGGCGAGCCAACGGCGAACCCTATCGGTCTCGGGAGATGTCGGATTCCATGCGGATTCATGGGATGGCGGGATATCCTTCGACAGCACATACCGATGGAACCGGTCGGGTACAAAGTCCCGATCCCATACGTTCACCGCAAGATTCACATGCCATGTGAGTGCTGTGCACCTGTCGTGTGAACCGGAGATCTCAGTGGGGAAAAAGGTGGGCTTGAACGGTACCTATGCTTTGGAGAAGTCGATACCTGGTTTCGGTACCGTTAGAGCGGAAATTGTCCACACGGCAGGGAAGGCGGAAGTGGCGATTTCCGCAAAAACACGCCTATCGGTAGGCTTGTTGGAATTTGCTCTTGGCAGTAACGGCGATGTCTCGGTCAGATATTCCATCGTCCCAAAAGGATAATCTCCCGTTCCAATTCAATGTCGAAGCGTTTCTTCACCTCGTGGGCAACCATGGTGCTGAGTTCGAAGATATCGTTCGATGTAGCCTTTCTTTCATTGTTTACGATGAAATTGGCATGGTTTTCACTTACCGTGGCCCCGCCGATCGCCATTCCTTTCAATCCAGCTTCGTCAATGAGTTTGCCTGCCGAAGTTCCACGCGGGTTCTTGAAGATGCAACCGGCGGAAGGGAAGTCGAACTGTCCGCTCTCCAACCGTTCGGTTCGGCTCTGTTCCTTTTTCAATCGGGCGTCCGAGGAATTCTTGTTGGGAACGAGGCGGAACGCTATCTCGTAGATTATCCGGTTGGTGCCGGTAAAGGGTGAATGCTTGTAGGAGAATCCATTGTCGATTCCATGGTACCGGGCCAGGTTCCCCTCGGAATCGAGATAGTCGATCCACTCGATGAGCTCCGAGATCCAAAGACCACCAGCTCCCGCATTTCCCCGGACTGCTCCACCCACGGTACCCGGAAGGCCTCCCAGTGGTTCGAGCCCGCTCAGCGAATGCTCGATCGCCACATTGATTGCGGTATCGAGCGGTAGTCCCGCTTGGGTACAGAAGATGGATCCCCGGAAGTGGTAGGACGTCAAGCCTGAAGTGAGCAAGACCAATCCCTCGACGCCATCGTCGGAGATCAGGACATTGGATCCTCCACCCAATATGGTAACCGGCAGGTTCTTTTCCCTTGCCCAACCAACGATCGCCCGCAATTCCGGAAGATTCTTGGGAGTCGCGAGCCAATCTGCCTCTCCTCCTGTACCGAAGGAGCTCAAGGGCGACAGGGCTACATTCCGGTGGATCAACTGGTCGATATTGATTTTTTCATCTGCATTCCGTATTGTGGTATTCACAAGGGTATACTACCTCATTTCCTCGTCGCCGACAACAATAGGAGAACGCAATGAACCTTTCCCTCCACAATACCATGACACGTACCATCGAACCTTTCGAGCCGGTCGAGGAGCCAGTGGTGAGGATGTATTGTTGTGGACCAACCGTCTATAATTTTGCCCATATCGGAAATCTGCGGACCTATGTGTTCGAGGATGTTCTCCGCCGTACGCTCGAATATGCCGGTTTTGGCGTCAAGCATGTCATGAACGTCACAGATGTGGGCCACCTCACCGATGACGCCGACGAAGGTGAAGACAAGATGCTCAAGTCGTCCAAGGAAACCGGGCGGGATGTGTATACCATTGCCCGCATGTACACCGACGCATTTTTCCAGGATACCGACGCATTGCATATCCTCCGTCCGCATGTGGCTTGCCGCGCGACAGACCATATCCAAGACATGATCTCATTGATCAAGCGGCTCGAGGCAAAAGGCCATACCTACGTTTCGGGTGGCAATGTCTATTTCAGCATCGACACCTTTCCCAGATACGGCGAGTTGGCAAGGCTGAATCTCGAGGAACTCATGTCGGGTGCCCGGATACATGTCGATGAGAACAAGCGCAACCCCAAGGATTTCGCCCTATGGTTCACCAATTCGAAGTTCGAGAACCAGGTGATGGTTTGGGACTCCCCTTGGGGAACGGGATACCCTGGTTGGCATATCGAATGTTCGGCGATGAGCATGAAGTACCTGGGGGAGTCGTTCGATATCCATTGCGGTGGAATCGACCATATTCCCGTGCACCATACCAATGAGATCGCACAAAGCGAGGCGGCGACCGGAAAGCGTTGGGTCAAATACTGGATCCACGGGGAATTCCTGATCAACGAGACGGGTAAGATGTCCAAATCGAAGGGTGAATTCCTCACACTTACGGTATTGCAGGACAAGGGGTACGATCCTATGGACTACCGGTACTTCTGCCTCGGCGGCCATTACCGGTCCCAGCTGGTATTTTCCTGGCAATCCATGGATGCGGCGAAGAACGCGAGAAGGAATCTGGTTCGCCAGGTGCAATCGTTGAAACGGGAAGCGGCTCGATGTGCGACCACACTTTCCGCTGCCGCCAAGGAGTATCTGAGGGTATTCGCCGAACATCTGGGATATGATTTGAACGCTCCCCGGGGATTGGCCGATATGTGGAACCTGATCAAGGACGGTTCGGTTCCTGCGGATGAGAAGTTGGCTTGCCTATACGATATGGATCGTATCCTAGGTCTTGGATTGGAAGGAATCGAAGTGGATGAGGAAGGTTCCGAGTCGATTCCCGAAGATATACAAGCCTTGGTTGATGAACGTATCGAGGCCAAGCGGAACAAGAATTATCACCGTGCGGACGAGTTGCGTGCTATAGTGGAAAAAGCTGGTTACAAACTAAAGGATACTCCCGATGGTACGCTTGTCACAAAATAATGTAACCAAGACCATGGATGAGTTGTTAAGTGTATGGAAATAAAGAGCAGCGAGAATGAATCGTTCAGGCTGGTATATGAAGAGGTGTTCCCGGTGGTGATGCGCGTTGCGTACCACGTAACCTACAACATGGACGTCTCCGAGGATATCTGCCAAGAGGCATTCATCCGGTTCTATGAAAAGAATATCGATTTTCGCTCGGTGGACGAGGCGAAGTACTGGTTGATCCGAGTGACTAAAAATCTGGCGATCAACGTGATGAAGCGGAAATCGAGGGAACAGGCCATGGTCGACAAGATCAAGAAAGCACCGAAAGTGCCTGTTCGGAACGGAGAGGATGCGCTGATAGATTCGGAAACGAGGACGTTGGTCCGGGAGGCTGTGGAGAAATTGCCGGAGAAGTTGAAATCGGTTCTGGTATTGAAGGAATACGCCGATTTGAATTACAAGCAGATTTCCGGGATACTCCATATTTCCGAAAGTAATGTCAAGGTCAGGGTTCATCGAGCCAGGAAGATTATGGAATCGATGCTTGACCGGGAGGAAATGCATGTGTCTTGACGACCAGATTCTCAATACCTATCTGGATGGAGAGCTGACCGAACCGTGGAAGACCCAGGTAGAGGAACATCTCAATTATTGTGTAGCCTGCAAGACTCGGTTTGGACAGTTGAGTACATTGCATGCGGTAGTGTCGGGCTCCCGACTCGAAGAACAGGAGATCGCCCCCCACAAGGAAAAGGTCCTCCAGTTCATCGAGAAGAATTATATGGAGAAGAAGAACAAGATTGGGTTTCTGCACAAGGACTTTCGCATAAAGACCCCAATGTTGCTCTCTGCAGCCGCTGCTTTTGTCTTCGTGTTGGTTGGTGCGCTGCTCATCGGTCCGTCGACCCAGGCGGAACCCAACGCACTTATCCCACGTGTGGTTCCCGCGACCGGGGGAGCCGTGGTGCAGGTACGCGCAACCGAAGGGCTGGCCGCTTCGCAAGTGCTGGAAAATTATCCGCTGGAGGAGATCCTGAAGTATCTCGATTCCCGCGGGTATGAAGTCGACCTTCGCGTGAAGGGAATCCAACCGATGGGGGGGGAACCTATTGAGCCTGTCGAACCTGCTTTGGAACCTGTGGAACCGACCGTCACCGAATAAATCATAGAGGCTTGTTGCCTGATTGCCATCCTTTGTACTGGTACCGCCCCGAACACTGCTGTCCGGGGCGTTTCTCTGTTGTCACAATGAATTGATTTTGCTAGTATGGGTGATCGTTACCCAAAGTGAAGTTGCATACCCTAGGAGGCAGTCCATGAAAGCTGTGGAGCTCGAGAAGTCATACAACCCGAAAGATTTCGAGGACAGGATTTACGCGGATTGGAAAGAACATGGTTGTTTCCAACCGGATGCGGAAGCTCCCGGTGAACCGTTCACAGTAGTCATGCCTCCGCCGAACGTAACCGGAATCCTTCACATGGGTCACGCACTGAACAACCAATTGCAAGACACGTTGGTCAGATACCATCGGATGTGTGGCAGGCCCGCTTTGTGGGTCCCGGGTACCGACCACGCGGGCATAGCGACGCAGAACGTCGTGGAACGCCAATTGGCTGCCAAGGGATTGCGAAGGCAGGATTTGGGACGTGAGAAATTCGTTGAGGAGACCTGGAAAGTCAAGGAACGGCATCATGCGATCATCTCCCAACAACTGGAGAAGATCGGCAGCTCCTGCGACTGGACACGCGAGCGGTTCACGATGGATGAAGGGCTGTCCCAGGCAGTCCGGGAATCCTTTGTGACGCTGTACGAACGGGGTCTTGTCTACAAGGGAAACTATCTGGTCAATTACTGTACCCATTGCGGCACCGCCCTGGCCGACGACGAAGTGGAATACAAGAACCTGCCGGGGAAGTTGTACCAGGTCCAGTACCCTTATGCCGATGGCTCCGGAAACATCACCGTCGCCACGACCCGACCAGAAACCATGTTCGGTGATGTGGCTGTAGCGGTCAATCCGGCCGACGAACGGTACGCGCACCTTGTCGGCACTTTCGTGATCCTTCCATTGGCCAACAAGCGTATTCCAATCATTGCCGATTCGTACGTGGATATGGAGTTCGGAACCGGTATGGTGAAGATCACACCGGCACACGACCCCAACGACTGGGAGATCGGACGTCGGCACGACTTGGAAATGGTCAATATCCTCAATGCGGACGGTACGTTGAACGATGCGGTTCCAGAAGTTTATCGAAATATGGATGTGACAAGTGCCCGCAAACTGGTGGTCGCGGATCTGGTTTCCGGAGGATACCTTGTCGGACAGACCGATCACAACCATGATGTGGGCCATTGCTACCGCTGCTCAACGGTCATAGAACCCTATTTGTCGGAACAGTGGTTCGTCTCCATGAAAGGGATGGCGGACAAGGCTCTTGGCGCTTGGAAAGATGGAAAAATCGTCTTTTATGCGAAACGATGGGAGAACACCTACAGCCACTGGCTTGAGAATATCCGGGACTGGTGTATCAGCCGACAATTGTGGTGGGGACATCGGATTCCAGTCTGGTATTGCCAGGATTGTGGCCAGATGATGGTTGAACGGAAGGATCCGACGAGTTGCAACAAATGTGGCAGTTCCACTATTTTACAGGATACGGATGTCCTCGACACCTGGTTCAGTTCCTGGTTATGGCCATTCAGCACTCTGGGGTGGCCCGAATCCACTCCCGACCTGAAGCGTTTCTTTCCTACCAGCACCTTGGTGACCGGCTATGACATCATCTTCTTCTGGGTTTCCAGAATGATCATGGCATCGCTTGAGTTCTTGGGTGAGGTGCCGTTCAGGGATATCTATATCACCGGGCTTGTTCGGGACAAGCAGGGACGCAAGATGTCGAAATCCCTCGGCAATGGTATAGATCCGTTGGAAGTGGTGGATTTGTATGGAGCCGACGCCATGAAATTCACCCTCTGCTATATGGCAGCGCAGGGGCAGGATATCCTGATCGACATGGAATCCTTCAAACTCGGTTCCAGGTTCGCCAACAAGATGTGGAATGCAACCAGATTCCTGCTGATGAACCTGGAGGGAAAGGAGCTTGTTCCGATCGTCGATTCAGACCTGAACATCATGGACCGGTGGATGTACCGTCAGGTGAATGAGGCGGCCTCCCGTGTGAAGGCGGCGATCGAAGGATATCGTTTCAACGATGGCGCCCAAGCGATCTACGATGTGTTCTGGAACGATTTCTGCGACTGGTATGTCGAAGCGACCAAGCATGCGCTGGCAACAAAAGACGAGGCCGAACGGAACCGGCAGGTGAGTGTCATGCTCGACCTGTTGGCCGAGTTGATGCGTCTGATGCATCCGTTCGTCTCCTTCATTACAGAAGAAATCTATGGAAAACTGCCGAATACGACCGGTCGGGTGATCGATGCTCCCTATCCCTCATACCGGGAGGAACGGAATCATGACGATGCCAAGGCGATTGTCGATGCCATGCAGGAGCTGGTCCGTGGTGTCCGTTCGCTGAGAAGCGAACTGCAGATTCCCAACGAACGCAAGTTGCAGATAGTGTTCCGCCCCGATGCGGCCTTCGTTGCGACCGGATTCGTCTCGGAACACGTGGGATTGATCAGTACCTTCGTGGGAGCTTCACAATTGGTTGTGGATGCGCACGCGGAAACGTCGGTTGCGAAAGCCATACCCGTTGCCGGACATGGTTTCGAGGTATTCGTTTTCGTGCGCGATGCGATTGATGTGGATTCCGAAATCAGGAAGATCGAAATCGATTTGGAACGGAACGCAAAATCCCTCGAGGGAACTTTGAGGAAATTGTCCAACGAACAGTTCATGTCGAATGCCAAGCAGGAAGCGATTGATAAGGAACGCGGAAAGCAGGCGGAGTTCGAGGAGAAGTTGGAAAAAGGACGCAAACACCTGACGTTGCTGCGTTCGCTATGATTGTGGCTATACGGAAAAACGGGCCATATTTATTGAAATAAATAGGCCCGCCGTAACAATCATACGCTTGTCGCGTTTAGATCTCGCTTTTCTCTTCCTGAATTTCTTTACGTCTGTCTTTTGCGAGCTTGGCGATTTCGCCAAGAGCTTTTCTTGCTCTAGCGGCAGAAGCTTTGATTCCCTTCTCGGTGAATTTTTGATTTTCTGCGATGTAAGCTTCATACTGAGCTACAATCTGCTCATGAATTGTCATTGGCAAGCCTCCTATTGGTTCTTAGGATAATAGTACCATATTTAAGCCAAATGACAACAAATTTCAAAGAAAATACACGAAAAAATAGGGTAAAATCGTTGATTTTTGACTCTATTTCAGTTTTTTACGGATTATGAACCCTTTAGATACCGGTTTGCCGGTACGGAGAAACACCGTTTGGTGATGGTTCGCCTGGGCTATCGATTGCCCCTGTTCGTCCACCAAAGAGAAATCGGCATCCGCCACAGCCAAGGTCTTGGGGCCGATATATTCGATGGGCACCCCTGTTTCGATCTTGTTTTTCAATGACAAGGCGAACACTCCCGGTTCCTTTTCCTCTTGGATTGTTCCGATCAGCAGATAATCCCTCAGGTAACTGACTTCAGTCGGATTTGCGATCTGCTCGGCATCGAAGTAGAACCCGGTCGAGAACTCCCTATGGCTGACTTGGAACAATTCGTCACGGTACAGCTTCCAGTCTTGGGCATCCGTCTTGCCCTCCAACGCATCGAGGGCCTTGCGATACGCCCTGGTCACCGTCGCAACATAGTAGAGCGATTTCATCCTGCCTTCGATCTTTATCGAATCTACCCCTGCATCGCGAAGTTGGGCCAAATGGTCGATCATGCAGAGGTCCTTGGAGCTCAGTATGGTGGTGTATCCATCGCCTTCATACACCGGGAAGTATTGTCCGGGTCGGGATTCCTCCTCCAGTGCCAATACACCCCCTGTCCTGTCCTGGTTTTCCGCCTGTTCCATGAGCCGGTAGGTCCAGCGGCATGTATGGGCGCAATCACCCTGGTTCGCACTTCTGCCGGTCATGAATGCGCTTAGGAAACACCTGCCGGAATAGGCCATGCACATCGCTCCGTGGACGAATGTCTCGATTTCCATATCCGGAACCGCCTGCTTGATCCTGGCGATGTCTTTCAACGGAGTTTCACGTCCAAGGATGACGCGGGTAAAGCCCATGTCACGGTAGGCGCGCACCGCCGCGCTGTTGAGCGTGTTGGATTGTGTACTCAAATGCAAAGCCCTCGAATCGCCGAAGTGTTCCCGCAACACCAACGCAGCCCCGAGGTCGCTGACGATGAACGCATCGAACGGGTAGGCGGACAAGATTTCGAGCCGATCGGAGAGCAGACCCAAATCGTCCTCGTGCAGATAGCTGTTCACCGCGGCAAACAGTTTCTTGTCGCCTTTCAGTTCCCGCATCGCCCCGATATCGGAATCGCCGATGTTTCCGGCCCGGGTCCGCAGGGAGAAGTCCTGCATGCCTATGTATGCGGCATCGGCACCATAAGCATAGGCGTATTCCAATTTCTCCAGCGTCCCGGCCGGACTGAGCAATTCAATCATCTAGGCTTCCTTGTGTTGTGAACCGATATCGAACACGTGGTACAACACCTCGTTGAATGTCGAGACAGGGTGGAAGGTAATCCCCTCCTTGATCTCGGCATCGAGTTCATCCAAGTCACGGGCATTGAATTTCGGTATGAGGATGGTCTTGATCTTGTTTCTTCTTGCCGCCAAGATCTTTTCCTTCAATCCACCGATCGGCATCACCTTTCCGACCAGGTCCAGTTCGCCGGTCATCGCCAAGTCGGCTTTGATCGTCTGGTCCTTGATCAGGGAGAAGAATGCCGTAGCCATCGTGACTCCTGCAGAAGGTCCGTCTTTCGGCGTCGCTCCCTCGGGAACATGCAAGTGGATCGCGTGGGTTTCGAACCAATTGGCTTCGATACCATGCTTGGAGGCGATCGACTTGAGATGCGTCAAAGCGATGCTTGCCGATTCCTGCATGACTTCCCCCAGCTTGCCGGTCAGCTTCAACTCGCCCTTGCCGGGATAGGTGACCGCCTCTATCACCAATGTGTCTCCACCCATGCTAGTCCAAGCCAACCCAATGGCCATTCCGGGACGATCCGCCCGAAGAATCTCATCCTCGCGGAATATCGGTTGTCCGAGGTATTGGATCATCTTTTCTTCGGTAATCCTAATGGGCAGTTTCGGAGAGGATTCGAGGATTTCGCGTGCTGCTTTCCTGTGGATGCGATCCAACGACTTCTCATAGTTTCGCACTCCGGCTTCCCGTGCATAGGATTCGGCTATCTCCTGGAGAATCGCAGAGGTATACGAAATTTCCTTTTTATTGAGTCCATGCTTCTTCAAGCTCTTCGGCACCAGATATTTCTTTCCGATCGAAAGCTTTTCCTGTGTCGTATACCCGGCGATATGGATAACCTCCATACGGTCGAGCAATGGCCGTGGAATCGTCTCGAGCGAGTTGGCTGTCACTATGAACAATATTTCCGAAATGTCGAACGGCAGGTCGAGATAATAATCCCTGAAAGCCGAGTTCTGTTCCGGGTCAAGGACTTCGAGCAAGGCTGAAGCCGGATCTCCCTGGAACGAAATACCCATCTTGTCCACCTCGTCTATGAGGAAGACCGGGTTCTTGGTCTTTACCGTCTTGAGTCCTTGGATTATCTTGCCGGGCATAGCCCCGATATAGGTCCTGCGGTGTCCCTTGATCTCGGCTTCATCACGCATGCCCCCGACACTGAAGCGGTAGTATTCCTTCTTCAGCGCCCGTGCGATGGATCGTCCCACCGAAGTCTTTCCAACTCCCGGAGGACCGACCAGACAGATGATCGAGCCCTTCGTATCCTGTTTCTTCTTGCGGACGGCAAGGTATTCCAAGATACGGTCCTTCACATCCTTCAACCCGTAGTGGTCTCGTTCAAGTATCTTTTGTGCCGAATCCATGGAGAAATCCTCCGGCTTCGGTTCGTTCCATGGAAGGGCCGCGATGGTTTCGAGATATGTCCGGGTAATGGAGTAGTCGGGACTGTTCGGATCCAGCGATTGGAATTTTTCCAGTTCGTTGTTCACGGATTCGGCCACTTCTCCCTGCAGGTTGAGTGTCGCAATCTGCTTGGCGATCTTATTGTAGACCGCGCTGCGCGGGTCGCTGGTCAAGCCCAACTCCTGCTGGATATGCCGCAGCTCCTCCCGGAGGAAGTACTCGCGTTGATTCTTCTCAAGCTTGCTGTTCACCCGGTTCTGGATCTGTTCCTGCATCGCCAGGACCTGCTGCTCCTTCTTGATGAATACGAGCACACGTTCCATTCTCCGGCGCACATTCAGCGTTTCGAGGATCCTTTGTTGTTGCCTGCGGTCGATGTTGATGATGCTTGCTATGAAGTCGGCCATCTTTCCCGCTTGATCGATATTGACCATGTTCAACCGCATCTCTTCGGTAAAGAGCGGGTTTCCCTTCGACAATTTCTTTGTCTCGGTGATCAGCTGTCTGGTCCAGGCCTTCAGCTCGGTCGGATTGTCCTCTATATCGTTC
This sequence comes from Spirochaetae bacterium HGW-Spirochaetae-2, assembly GCA_002839355.1. Taxonomy (GTDB): domain Bacteria; phylum Spirochaetota; class Spirochaetia; order Sphaerochaetales; family Sphaerochaetaceae; genus UBA8525. The sequence continues at coordinate 12,579 of PGXW01000030.1, read as the reverse complement.
AGATAATCGACTTCCGCCATGATGAATTTTCCACTGCTGTGGAAATCACGTACTTGGAAACGCTTTAGTGTCGAGATGAAGATGTTCATACCGCCATCGGGTAGTTTGATCCTCTTTATGATTTTTGCGATTGTACCGACCCGATAGAGATTCTCGGCTTCATAGTCGGTCTTGGTTTCGTCCTTGACCAATAGCAAGCCGATATCGCCACCATGGGTCATGGCTTGCGTGACGATCTCTATATCTTCTTTGCTTTCAACCACCAAAGGGGTGAAAAGGCCTGGAAATATTGGATTTCCGACTAGCGGGAGTACAAAAAGATTGCGGGGCAGTGTCTGCTCTATCGGCAACAATTCCTGATCTGCCATGAAATATCCTCCACTTGAAATGATACATTGTAATTCGTACCTTCAATGTAATAAAAGTTGTTCCAGCCGTGAAGCTGTTTCTGCGATGTAGAAGACAACTTACCAGGGCAGTACTGCGGTAATCGCCGCGACGATCGCTTGTGCGCCGACTCCGTTCGGATGCACCCCGTCGATGGTGACCGCAAGGTGGCGACTTCGGGATACTGCCTCGGCTTTCGTTTCATCGGTCCCGATGGTCCGGACATCACGCTCCAAGTTGCCCGGATCGTCAAGCAGATAGCTCGGTTCCCCATTGTCTCCCGAAAGGTTCCTCTGTCTGACGATTTCCTCCAACACACTGGCGATATCGCACCAAACGATATGCTCGAACTTGCCGACAACCGATTCCATACCGGCATTGCGTTCCTGTCGCTGTCCATTCAATTCGGAGTCGAGATCCTCTCCCAGGATAGGAAGCGAGCAGACGACGAGGTGTGCTTCGGGGCGTGTCCGGGTGATTTCGGCCAAGGAAGCTGAAAATAAAGGAAGGAACTCGGAATCTGTTGGCACCGGAGGTGTCTCTTCACGGATCAGACTGCGGCCCGAGGGTTTCCAACGGTCGTTGGTTGCCATCATATGGGGTATGAGAAGATCGTTGGCTCCCCCTTGGAGGACAAGTACGGTATGGGTTTGTCCGAACCGACCGGTGAGGTACCGTCGTGCACGCCGCGCCACTCCGAGCCAGGTATCGCCCTCGAGGCCGTGTGCTTCGGTGGAGACGGGCATATACCGTGTGAAAGCGAGACCGATCCGACCTGCAGTCAAGCTGTCTCCAAACAGCACGGTTGTCTTCATGTGTCCAAGTTGCCTTTCTGTGTCTCTTGGGCTTCACTTTTTTTCAACCACCAGACTCCCAGGTAACACAAGGGGGTGTCAAGAAAGGCGAACAAGACCTTGAAAGCCCAATAGGGGAAGATGAGGCTGAAGATGAAGCCGGTTGTGAAGCGATCGCTGATATGGTAGAAGGCGAGGAACATGAAGATGGTCGTATCGATGAACTGGCTTATGATCGTGCTGGCATTGTTGCGGATCCACAGGTGCTTCTCCTTGGTCAGCCGCTTGATGGTGGAAAATACGAACACATCCAGGTGCTGGGCGAAGAAGAACGATACCAGGCTCGCTGCGGTCATGCGCATGCTGGAACCGAATATCGATGCATATGATTCTTGCAGACCCCATGTCGAATTGGGAGGCAATACGATGCACAAGGCCATCATGATGAACATGAACACGAGCATGATCGTCGAAAGGTTCACGAATTGGGACGAAGTCTTGCGTCCGTATACCTCGCCGACGATATCTGTCACCAAAAACAGGATAGGCATGAAGAATAAACATTTTTTTCTGGTCACGACTCAACATGGCAACTCCCGTATGATTTTTGGAAAGACAATAGCGGAATTCATGTGTTTGGTAAAGTCCAACCGGTTTACTCGGTACCAGGCTTCGTCAATTGTCTGTTCCGCCAAGGAAATCCCGGTAGATTCCCGGTGTGGAGTTTTCGATGGGAACCGCTCCGACACTCTTAGCATAGAACTCGGCCGGTCCGACACCTCCGATGATCGCATATGCATACCCTTCGTCGCGCATTGCTTGCAGGCTTCGGATGAGCAGGACTTTTCCAATTCCTCTTCCCCGTTCTGTTTGGAGGACTTCGGTCGGTCCGAAAAAATTCCTGGCTGTCGCCTCGTAGCAGGCGAATCCAAGAATTTCCCTATTTCTGGTCGCGATGAAACACGATACCGGTATCCGGCTGAAAGCCACTTCGCATTCCCCTGCCGCCGGAGCACCGGCATGCCGTACCACCCAATCGAGAATCAAGTGCCTGTCGGGGGCCATGGCCCGTCTGATTTGAATTCCCTCTGCTGCAAGAGTTGCAACCAGAGGTTCTGCAGGCGGCAAGTTCAACAGATTCACCAGCATATCTGGCATTGTGGACTCCTTTGGTTACCAATGTATCGGAAGAACTCCGGTTGCGGACCGTTCTTGCGTCAGGATGCAACGGATCGCTTCAAAGGCAAGTGTCGAATATTCGAAGACCGCGAAGCTGAAGATGTTCTCGGCGAGGTAGACCAGATCGTACGGATTGCGCAGAGCACAGACAATTGTCGGTAGTCCGGTCCCTGCCATGGCGTTGGCCAAAGCCAACTGTCCCTGCCGGATGTGTCCGTTGTATGTGCCAATGACGATACAGGTGGCGCCACGGGTTTCTTCCATGAGAGCTATGATCTCTTCATTTGTCGGGTCATCAGGTGTCACCAGGGCCTTGCCACCTAGTTGGGACGCCATCCACTCGGGGAAGGGTGTCGTCTCCGACTCGCCGTTGCTGGCTGGTGTGGTATGAAATGGTCGGCACCCGAGAAACAACGGTTGGTCCCCAATATCAGGCAATGTTTGTGTGGGCATATTGCCGATGCAGACCGACCTGGCCATGATGGCCTTGGCTATGGTGCGGTGCTCCTCCGAGCCCACTGTATCCAACGTTTCTTCGGAAGGTACGTCGAACCGTTTTTTCGCCTCTGCGATCCTTCCCACCGAAACGGCATGTTCGTCGGAGTCGATATATCCGTTGCGGATGCTCTCCGCGACCGCTGCGGCGGCTTCTGCCACCAGGGCATAGGTATGGCTGACGAATACGAGGTCGACCCCGGCACGGATGGCCTCCACCGCAGCCCGGGAAGTTCCGTAGTGGTCCTTGATCGCACCCATTTCGAGGCAATCGGAAAATACCAGGCCATCGAAGGATAGTTCAGCGCGTAGTAGGTCGGTGACTATTATTCGTGACATGGTCGCGGGAACCGGCTCGCTCTCGATTCCGGGAAACAGGATATGGCTTGTCATGATTGCGGGCACTCCCGCTTCGATCGCGGCCTTGAAAGGGACAAGCTCGCAAACAAGCAACTCCTCCTTCGATTTCCCGATTACCGGAAGCCCCGTATGGCTATCGACATCCGTGTCGCCGTGACCGGGGAAATGCTTTACCACGCTCAATACGTTCCCGTCGGTGAGCCCCCTGACCATGGCTGTGCCGAAGCTTGCCACCGTCTCGGGGTTGTCGGAATAAGCCCTAACCCCGATTACGGGATTCATGCGGTTGCTGTTCACATCCAACGATGGTGCAAGATTGCATTGGATGCCCAATGCGCGCAATTCGGAAGCTGAAATCCTTCCGATCGTGTAGGCATTTCCCTGATCGGCTGTCGCACCGATTGCCATAGCGCCCGGCAAGTGTGTCGCGTCGGGGCCGAGACGGGATACCATGCCTCCTTCCTCATCGATGGAAATAAGCGGAGGAAAGCCGGTTTCCCGCTCGATCAACTCATGAATGTCTGCGCACAGCGCTTTCAGCTGGTACTTGTCCACAATATTCCGGGAGAAAAGGATCACATTACCAATCTTATGGTTTCTCACCAGTTCGATGAATTGTTCGTCGAGGGATACTCCTTGCAAGCCTGTGACAAGATGTTGTCCGACCGACTGCTCGAAAGTGGGTTCATTATGCATGCATGGCGCTCCTTGGTCTGCTACGTGTCGGGAACCGTCGGGTACAAATACCACTATCCCAAACAATTGTATGAAAAACGGTACCACTGTGCCAACGTTTTTGTCAATGGAAAGAAAGATGTTGCAATTTGTTGCATTGCTGGTATACTGTGCATACCGGTACCCGAAAGAAATACTGGAATCAACGGAGAATACCATGGAAACAAGTAAACTGATAGTAATTGCGATCGGAGGAAACTCGCTCATCGAAGACAACAAGCATGTGACCGTATCGGCACAATACGAAGCCGCCCGGAAAACAGCGAATCACATCGTGAAATTGGTCGAAGCAGGGCATCGGGTAGTCATTGCCCATGGGAATGGACCCCAAGTCGGGTTTATCCTACTGCGTGCGGAGTATGCGAAATCGATCCTGCATGCCGTGCCCCTCGATTCTTGTGTTGCGGACACACAAGGTGCTATCGGCTACCAATTGCAAATGGCTTTGCACAACGAGTTTGTCAAAGTCGGATTGATGCCTCAGGTGGCGACGGTGGTTACCCAGGTCGTGGTCGATCCCGACGACAATTCCTTCAAGAAGCCGACCAAGCCGATCGGGTCGTTCATGAGCAAGGAAGATGCGGACAACCATAGGATCAACGATGGCTGGGACGTTGTGGAGGATGCCGGCCGTGGGTATCGGCGTGTCGTGGCATCACCCAAGCCTGTTTCGATTGTCGAGTTGGAAACGGTGAAGACCCTGGTGGACAACAATGTCATTGTCATTGCCGCCGGCGGTGGTGGAATTCCCGTGGTTCGCAACGCCGACGGCTCGTTCGAGGGAAGGGAAGCTGTCATCGACAAGGATTTGGCCGCGGCACTCATGGCCAAGGAACTGAAGGCCGACATGTTCGTCATATCCACCGCGGTTGAAAAGGTTTGCCTGAATTATGGGAAGCCCGACCAGCGGGAACTCGATACGATCGATCTCGCGGAATGCCAGCAATATGTGGATGAAGGGCATTTCGCTCCAGGAAGCATGTTGCCGAAGATACAGGCAATGATGGATTTTGTGAAGACCACCGGAAATGTCGGGCTTATCACCAATCCCGAGAATATCTACGGTGCCTTATATGAGGGGAAGGGGACGAAAATCGTTCTCTGACCTGAACTATCTCCTCCCAAACTTTTCAGGACCTCCGTTGGGGGTCCTGAATTTTATGGTGTTCCGCTTGGATTCACCAGTCGGAATCGTCCAATTCCTTTTGCTTCCGCTCGAACAAGCGCTCGAAGGGGATGGAACTGTTGCATAGGTATATGGGCAGAAGTGTCAGCAGAATCTGCCAGTTTTGTTGGACAAGCAGATCAAGGAAGATGACTTTCATGACGATGGTTGTTCCGATCAGGATTGCCATGATGGTGTTCGCCTTGCGGAATCGTTTCCGGGCCGCTTCGTTTCCAAAGGCACCCCGGAGCGACTGCACCGCCATGACTAGTGCCCAAGGGGATGCGAATACGATGTTTTCGTTGAAATAGGTCACATCATGGCTGCTGGCAACCATCATGAACAACAAGAGGCTGGCTAGTATTCCCACCGCTGTCGCCCAGACAAACCCAAGGAGCCCCTCGACCAGATGACCGAATCGTCGGATGCCCTTGAATTGGCTGGAGGCAATGGCCCTGCCGAACAGCAGAGACACGAGGCCGACCAACAGTCCGAACCACAAGCCTGGTAGTGTCATGGACTTGGAGGATTCGAGCACCGGAGCCCTCGCTCCGATTGTTGCAAAGTTGAGAGTTTTCCTGTCTGTGGCAATAGGGACTACTTTCCCCGATCCGTCGACATACGAGAAATCAAGCAACGCCTGTTCCAGCACGGCTGGCAAGAACATTGCTTCCCACAAGGTGATCGGTTTGTCAATGGAACCGCTTTGTAGAAAATTCAGTATCCAATCGATGAAAGGCGATGCATAGGTGTGGCGCATGACCAATTGCCGCAGGGTCTCATCCAGGGGAATCGCACGGGCCCATGCCTGGAACTGCCCATCGACTGCCTTGTCGAGCATATCCCGTATCCTGGTGGAGCAGTTTTCCCGGTAGTGGTGGTAGAGGTATGTCGAATTCTCGGGCTGGATATTGTAATTCAGAAACCTGACCAATTCCAATTTCGCCGCGTCGGGCAAGTGTATCGTGATATTCGAGATGTCCCGGTTCTCCTTCTGCGCCAAATCATACCGTGCCTCGGCCGAAGTAGCCCAAACCTCGTAGTTGAGGCGGCCCATGGCGAAGGTCTGGTAGAAGTCGTCGTCGAAGCTGAAGATCCCGTAGTCGTACATGACACTCCGGTTGTCCCGTTTATCGGTTACCACCAAGCCCGTGTGTCCGAACCATACGTAGAGGGGATCGCCTTTGCCCATGGTGGTCAGGTGTATGTCCAGCAGGTCTGCGGACACCTGCTCGGTTTTGGTCAACTCCTTGGTGAAATCCCGCCCCGCCAACATGGTTTGCGAAGCGTTGGGATCCTCGAAGCGGGAACCGGGAACCAATGAGACGGCCATGAGGGGAAAACCTATGAGAAGCACGAGGACTAACAGGATGGTCCGACGTAGGGGGTTGCCTGGGAACATGCGGCCATCATACCACATTTCCGTCGGTTTGGTTGACAGAGTTTCGGCGAGAAGCTACTCTGGTTCCATGCATGACAGGATTTGTCCGATTCACCCGCTGCCATCATCCGGCGACCCTATCATCAGGTGTCCCTATGGAGCGTAACAGTACCAGCGAAGCCATTGTGCTTACCAACAGACGTTGGGGAGAGTTGCATCGGCTTGTCACGTTGCTTTCTCCCACACTCGGAATTTTCGATGCGGTCGCCTATGGTGCGCGCAAGGGGAAACTTGCGGGTGGAATCGAACCGTTCACCATCGGTACATTCTATCTCTACCACAACGGAGCCAAGAACACCTATTCCATTACCGATATCGATCCCCAGTATAGGGTCGATGCCATTCGTACCGATTTGCGCCGATTGTATACGGCCAATACGTTGGCCGAATTGGCCATGCGCATGCATGGGGGCGATTTTTCCGAATTGTACAGCGTGTTGTGCAACCATGTGTTGCTCCTTTCCGACGATTCTGTGGATCCGAGACGGGTCCTGATCCAATACATTTGGAAATTTGTCCGGATCATGGGATTGGAACCCGATTTGACGGCATGTCCTGTGTGTTCACGGACTTTTGGCGAACAGGAGATACTATCCTTCAACACCGGATTGCACGTACCGTGTTGCGACAAGTGCGCGGACGTGGATACCGGGGGATTCGAACTTGCCTTGGGGCCCGGAGCCAGGAGATACCTGATCTTGACAAGGACACTGTCCGACCACGATTCCGTGTTGGTGGAATTGAGTGAAACCGCTACACTCCGTTTGGTCGGATATATGATAAGATATGTCACCAACATACTCGGTGGGCCTTTACGCAGTCTCGCCGGAGGCGTGTTGCAGGGAACAATGCAATGAATATTATTTTAAGGTTGATATATGAAGGAATGGAAGAAGAGTCCTGTTTCCGTGGAGCTGATCCGAAAGCTCAACGAGCAGTTTGGGGTGGATTACATCACCGCCTCATTGTTGGCACGTAGGGGGGCTGTAGAGCCTGAAACTGTCCAGTATTTCCTGGAAACCGATGTCTCGTACCTCCACAATCCGTTCTTGTTCGATGAAATGGAAAATTTTGTCGAGCGTGTGCTCCAGGCACGGGACGAAGGGGAGAAGGTCTGTGTATTCGGGGACCGCGATGTCGATGGCATAACCAGCACCGTGCTGCTCGTGCAGGAGTTGCGTTCGATGGGAATCGAGACCCTCTGGCGATTGCCTGAGGGAGACGAGCCCTATGGATTGACTAAGGATGGCATACAGGCATTTGCCGATCAGGATGTCACACTGGCAATCACCGTCGACTGTGGTATCTCCAATATCGAGGAAGTCGCGTTTGCGCGGCGGTTGGGTATGGATGTCCTCGTCACCGACCACCATTTGGCTGGAGATATCATTCCGGCCGCCGAGGCGGTGATCGATCCGAAGCTGGAAGGGTGTGGCTATCCGTTCGCGCATCTGGCGGGCTGTGGTGTCGTGGCAAAATGTATCTGGGCACTCAGATTCGCTTGTAGCAATTTCTACCGTGAGGAATTGATCCTGTTGCACGCCTGTCCGGGAAGCACCACACCTGGCAACGAGACGGTCATCATCGAAGCGGTCCGTATGAAGAACCTCGTTCCTGAAGACCGTTTGATCGAGGAGATCGTGCCGGGCGTCCTCGAGGTACACCAGAGCCGCATGATCCGGTTCCTCGATTGCGGGCTCCCGATCCTCGCCTTGGACGTGGATGTCGAACAGAAGTTGCTGCGGCGTGCCTTTGGCTCGGGAATCGATATCCACATGGCCGACTTGCGCAACCAGTTCGAGCAGGTCTTGCCGCAGATGGTGGGCAAAAGCCTGTTCAGCCTGATGCGTGTCAGCAAATCCATCCGATATACCCGGACCGCTTCGGAGCTCGATCTGCTTGTTTCCCTGTTTACCGCGTATGTGCTGCGTTCGGTTCCCTCCCTTTCCGTCGAGTACGAAAAGATTCTGGATCTTGTGGCGATGGGCACGATCGGGGATCTGATGCCGATGGTCGATGAGAACCGTATCATGGTCCGCTCGGGGATGAAAATTATGACAGAGGGGGTCCGGAAAGAGCTGCTCGCCCTCATGACCATGCAGAATCTTGTAGGCAAGAGGTTGTCGACCTCGGATATCGGGTGGCAGCTGACTCCTGTGATCAATGCCTCGGGAAGGTTGGGCAAACCGCAGGTCGCGGCACACATGTTCCTGGCAGAAGATATGCACCAGTGCGAGGAGTATGCCGGGGAACTGATGCGATTGAATCGTGAGAGGCAAAAGCAGGGGGACGACTCGTGGGAACGGTTGTTGCCGAAAGCCAAATCCAGCCATGGGGATTTCGACGGCAAATTCCTTATGGTGGAGGACCCAACGGTCAGCCGGGGTTTGACTGGAATCATGGCTTCCCGATTGCTCCGCCAATTCAACTCCCCCAGCATGGTGATAGCACATGTCGATGCCGATAGGGTGACCGGTTCGATTCGCAGTCCCCAGCATTTCAATGTCCGGGATTTTCTCAGCGCTTTCGAGGACCTGTTCCTCGATTTCGGTGGACACCGGTGTGCCGGCGGTTTCAGTATGGAACGTAAACATCTCGATACATTGCGCAAACGTATAAACAGTACGATTGCCGAGCTGGAATCGCGGGACGATGAAGAGGATGAGCCGATTCTGATCGATGCAGAATTGCCAGCCGACTATATGACCCCCAAACTGATCGCACTGGTGGAGACCTTCGAGCCGTATGGGGAGGGCAATCCTCCCTTGCAATTCCTGATCCAAGGGGCGACGGTGGAGGAAGTCCAATTCCTGAACCGCTCGAAAGGCACAGGGCCGGGCCATGTCAAGCTGCAATTGCTGTTCGGGCAATACCGATGGCCGGCCCTCTATTGGAATGCCGCCGATGAAGTCGGCACGATATTCAACACGGGAGATTCGGTCGATATCGTGTTCCGCATGGGACGCAACTACTTCAGGAACAGCGAATCGATACAATTGACTGTCGTTTCCTTGAAGAAACACAAGACTCCCATCGAGGATATTCTCCGATAGCTTGACAAAAAGCGATTAATTCGGGAAGATGATTCAGAAATTTTTCCCAAGCTGAGGGAAGGGGGTGATTACTATAGCTTACGTAAGAGTTGACGATAATGAGCCACTCGAGAAGTCGATCAAGAAATTCAAGAGAATGGTCGAGAAAGAGGGCATTATCCGGGAATGGAAAAAGCGCGAATATTTCGAGAAGCCTTCCACGATCGAAAACCGGAAAAAGAAGGCTTTACTGCGAAAGCAGATGAAGAAAGTTCGTAAGATGCACTCCATGAAGAGCTATTAATCGCCTCAGTACATGTGACGTGATCGCCGTCGGTGTACAACCGGCGGTTTTTTTTATACTTTTGATCAAGGAGGTTCCTGGATGAGCAGAGCATACAACACATACCATCGTTATGGCTCCGTCCGCAGCAGCATGCGACAACTTCAGTCCATCATGCGCCAGTCTGGTCGCGCTTATCCCACATATATCCAATAAGGAACCAAATCATGAGCAATTCACAGAAATTACATTTCGAGACCCTCCAGCTGCATGCTGGACAAGAACAACCCGATCCGGCGACTGGAGCACGTGCTGTCCCTATATATGCGACAACCTCGTTCGTGTTCGACGATTGCAGGCAGGCGTCGGCCCGGTTCGACCTCTCCGAGTCCGGAAATATCTACACCCGTATCATGAACCCGACCACCGACGTGTTCGAGAAGAGGATCGCCGCCCTGGAAGGTGGTGTTGGAGCCTTGGCGACCGCATCCGGCCAAGCGGCCATTACCATCGCCATGCAAAACCTCGCCCACCATGGCGACCATATCGTCTCCGCCCGGACCATCTACGGGGGAACGTTCAACTTGTTTGGAAGGACTTTCGGGGAAAACGGCGTGACGGCCACCTTCTTCGACTCCGATGACCTCGAAGCTCTCGAGGCCGCCATACAACCGAATACGAAGGCAGTGTTTATCGAGAGTATCGGGAATCCCAACGCCAACCTGTCCGATATCGAACAGATTTCCCGAATCGCCCACGCCCACGGAATCCCCTTGGTGGTGGACAATACATTCGCCACCCCCTATCTGCTCAGGCCGATCGAATATGGTGCCGATATCGTTGTCCATTCCGCGACGAAGTTCATCGGCGGACATGGAACGAGCATCGGAGGAGTCGTAGTCGACGGAGGAACGTTCGATTGGAAGGCTTCGGGCAAATTCCCTTGGTTCGTGGAACCCGATCCGAGTTACCATGGGATCAGCTATACCGAGGCCACAGGCAATCTGGCGTTCATCACCCGTGCACGCGTCATTTTGCTCAGGGACTATGGTGCGGCACTCAGTCCATTCAATGCATTCCTGTTCCTGCAAGGTTTGGAAACACTTTCCCTCAGGGTCGAACGTCATGTACAGAACACGTTGGCGGTGGTAGATTTCTTGAATAAGCATCCCAACGTGGTCCGTGTGAACCATCCTTCGTTGCCGACCGACCCGACACATGCGTTGTACACCAAATATCTGCCGCAGGGTGGAGGCTCGATATTCACATTCGTGGTGAAAGGTGGTTCCGAAGGTGCGACGCGCTTTATAGACAAGCTGGAGATCTTCTCATTGCTCGCCAATGTGGCCGATGTCAAATCCCTTGTGATACATCCTGCGAGTACGACCCATAGCCAATTGACTGGAGACGAGTTGCTTGCCGCGGGAATCGAGCCAGGAACGATACGCCTATCGATCGGAACCGAACATATCACGGACCTGCTCGCCGATCTTGCCCAGGCGTTGGAATTGTAGGAGGTCGATATGCCAGTAAAGATTTCCGATGCCTTGCCTGCAAAGAATGTCCTCGAACAGGAAAATATCTTCGTCATGACGGAAAAACGGGCGGCAAGCCAGGATATCCGTCCCCTGAGGTTGTTGATTCTGAACCTCATGCCATTGAAAACCAGCACCGAGACCAGTCTGTTGCGCCGGTTGTCCAACACGCCGTTGCAGATCGAGGTGGATTTCCTCAGGACCGCGACCTATACGTCGCGACATGCTTCGGCCGAATACCTCGAGGAATTCTACAAGACGTTCGACCAGGTGAGGAAGCTGTCCTACGACGGTTTGATAATCACAGGGGCTCCAGTGGAGACCATGGAATTCGAGGATGTCGAATATTGGGACGAACTCTGCGAGATCATGGAGTGGGGGGCGAACCATGTGTTCGCCACCTTGTTCCTCTGCTGGGGTGCCCAAGCCGGTCTGTACTACCATTATGGGATCCGCAAATACCCTATGGAGCAAAAGATGTTCGGAATTTTCGAGCATCGGGTGAAAGTTTCCAATACCCCCTTGCTCAGGGGATTCGACGATACGTTCAAGGCTCCCCACTCGCGGCACACGGAGGTCAGGTCCGAAGACCTGGAGAAAGTCAAGGAATTGCATGTTCTTTCCGATAGCGACGAAGCGGGACTCTATATTGTCGCGAGCGAAGACGGAAGGCAGGTGTTTGTGTTCGGGCATCCCGAGTATGAGTCGGGCACATTGGACCAGGAATACCGCCGCGATATCGACAAGGGGCTACATATCGAGATACCGAAGAACTACTATCGGAACGACGATCCGGAGCAAGGACCGGTGGTGAGCTGGTATTCGCATGCCCAGTTGCTGTATACCAATTGGTTGAATTATTATGTGTATCAGACAACGCCCTTCGACCTGGATTTGTTGCCGGAAACATATACACACCAGGGGTCTCCGGCGGAACCAAAGCATATCAGATTGCAATGAAAGTTTTGTTCTCCTTGCGTTTCCTGCACTCGTTCGCCAGGGGAATCGGCAAGCCGTTTCCTTTACGCTCGCTCCGTTGGGAAATCAACTCGGTTTACGGCAAGTTGTTACCGTGAAATTTGCCATATCGTAAATTTTTCAATACTTATTTGACAAATCCCGAATTAATGCAGTATCATGTATCAACGTTTCAATAAGAAGGAGATACGTGAT
>PGXW01000029.1:22769-59147 GCA_002839355.1 Spirochaetae bacterium HGW-Spirochaetae-2 | reverse complement strand
TAGTCCTTGTTGGTCCATCCGAGTTTCTCGTACATGGGCATCTCGACCTTGATATCCTTCGGGTCGTCGCCGGTTGCCTTGGCGATATACTCGCGGACTTGGCCGATGGCAAGGTCGGCATCCTCACCCCAGGTCAAGCGGCGGTCGCAATAGAGCATCGCATAGTCTGCGACAGCGCACTGCGAAGGTCCGCGAACGTCGATCTGGGAAACAGTGATCGTACCTTTCCCGAGGAATTTGTCCTCATCGGGCTGGAGGTCCTTGTTCAATTGTTCGATCGCCAATGCCGCTCGGGCTGCCTTGTAGGCTGCGCTGACACCACGTTCCGGAGCGCTTCCATGGCAGGAGACACCCTTGAGGAAGACCCTGATCTCCATGCGTCCACGGTGACCGCGATATAGGCGGCAGCTGGTGGGTTCGGTGGAGACGATCAAGTCGGGCTTGAACTTTTCTTCCTCGATCAAATATTTCCAGCACATGCCGTCACAGTCCTCTTCCATGACCGTGAAGGTGAAATAGACACTGTATTCACCACCGTATCCGAGTTCCTTGAGGATGCGGCCAGCTGTGATCATGGATGCGGCCCCGCCCTTCTGGTCCGATGTTCCGCGACCGAAGACCTTGCCGTCCTTGATCTCGCCACTGAACGGATCGAAATCCCAGTTGTCGAGATTCCCGACTTCGACAGTATCTATATGGGCATCGAACGCGAGTTGCTTCGGGCCGAATCCGACACGACCGATCACGCTCCCCAATCCGTCGATTCGAACTTCGTCGAACCCCGCTTCCTTGCACAATTCAACGATCAAACGACATACGTCCTCTTCCTTGCTGCTGTAGGACTTGACCTTCACCATCTTGGAAAGGTTCTCTGCCGTGTACTGGCGATATTCCGCCGATTTCAATCTGATGTCTTCTTGGATTCCCATTGTTTGCTCCTTGGCTTTTCCTAATTCCCATTCTTGGGAGTTGTTTCCTTGTTTCCCGTCCGGTTCAGGGGGCGATGGTATCGACCTTCTTCCAGACCCGTTGGGCGACCTCGGCCGCCTTCGCATATATTTCCTCTACATCGAACCCGAAGGAACGGTGCTCCATGACCATGTTTCCCTCGACCATGACCGAATCGACACAATTGCTGCTGGTTCCCCACACAAGGTGGGTAGCGGCATTCCCGTCGACCCACGGAGTGGGGCTCTGGTAGTCGAGTATGGTCAAATCCGCCTTGTATCCAGGTTCGACCCGGCCGAACTGTTCACCGAAATACCGCTCCAGTATCTTGTTTCCACGGGTGAGCACAGTGGCGAAATCGCCTGGCCACCAGGGACCTCCGTTGTCCTTGTGCTTGAAGAACGCCAGTTTGATCTCCTCGAACATGTTTCCGCCGCATCCGTCGGTGCCCAGGACCAACCGGTCGACCTGGCGCAATCGCTTGCAATACCCGACATGGTTGTTCATGTTGCTGCGGGGATTGTGTGCCAAAAAGCTCTTGCGCTCGTTGAGCAGCTCAATCTCGCTGTCGTTCAGCCACAATCCGTGCACCAGCAGCGTATTGTCGGCAAGCAGACCGAAACTGTCGAGACGGTCCATGATATCCTTGTGGTACATGTGGTGCGAATGGACAGTATCGTACTTGTCCTCCGCGACATGCAGGTGGATTCCCCTTCCGGTGCTGTCGCAAGCATCCTTCATCATTGCCAGACCCTCGTCGGGAATGGTGAAGGGCGCGTGTCCGCCGATCATTGCCTCGACCAGGGGCTTCTTCCCATCCTTGCGCTCGGCATCGACACTTTTTGCGAATGCGATGTTTTCCTGTACTCCGGCCTTCACCTCTTCCATACCACCGTTGCGATCGGTGATCTCATAGCAGGTCGCACCCCTGACTCCGACTTCCCGCATGCCCTTCGCAATGGTTTCCAACGATCCGTCGATATGCGAGGGACTGGCATGGTGGTCGATGCAGGAGGTCGTACCCGCCGCTATGGCGTCGATCGAGCAGATCAGGCTGGAATAATAGTTCGCTTCCTCATCGAGTGCGCGGTCGAGCCGCCACCACCACTCCTTGAGCACTTGTATGAAATCGTTTTGGGGACCGGCCTGTACCAGCATGCCACGGGAAAGACCCGAATAGTAATGGTGGTGCGAACAAACCATCCCGGGGATAATCGTCTTGCCCGAGGCATCGAACTGTTTGGCTCCGGGATATGCGCTACCGGCATTCCTGCCGACAGCAACTATAGTATCGTCCTGTACTACCACATCCACCTTCTCCTGTACGGAAAACGGTGGCATGGTCTGCACTACACGGGCATTGGCAAATACGGTGATTGACATGGTCGTGCTACTCCTTATTCACCCACCGAACCCAGCAGGTAGGCGTGGTTTACGATAATCTCTTCAATGATGGACGAAACCTCTTCGGGCAAATCCCCATCGAGTGTCCCGTCGGAAAGCACGGTGTGCCGTGAAACGTCGCCATCGATGCGGACAAGGACCGAATCGTCATCCATCAAGAATCCGGTATTCTCCGAATTCTCGAAATCGTCCTGACGACTGAATACCGTCAACTTGTCGAGATACGGAGCTCCTTCCCACGGACAGAAGGTCGCGCAGTTGCCACATTCATTGCAGAAGGCATCCAAATGGACAATCTGGTACGGGTGGTCGAACAGGTCTGCACGCAGGCGCATATCGATCGCGACATTGGCCCTGTTCGGGCAGACTTCAACACACTTGTTGCAAATATAGCTGCACTCGAGGCATCGGGAAGCTTCCCTCTCGGCAAAAGCCTTCACAGCGGCATCCAATGGGGCGGGAGCGACATGCTTGCCCTTCTTTGCCCGGATTTCTCCGAAGAAGGCATTTTCCTCCGCTTCGATCTCGTCGAGCTCCTCATCGGTGTACTCTTCATCATCCTCATCGTCGCCACAACAGCACCCGTCCGCGTGCTCGTGGTCGTCTCCACATTCGCATTCATGGTCGCCGTCGTGGTCATGTCCACATCCGCACCCATGATCATGCCCATGGTGGTCGTCTTCCTCGAGCGAACCCAGCACCGAATCGATCGCAGCCTCCACAGCCTTGCGGGCCGATGCGATGCATCTGACCACTGTGGACGGTCCACTCTGCGCATCACCCAGGACATATACACCCTTCTCGGTAGATTCGAGCGTCTTGGCATCGACCATTGGCCATCCCTTCGCATCGAGGGGAACACCGAACCACGACAGCGCCTCGCCGTCGACCTTCTCGCCGATCGCAGTGATCAGGGCATCGGCGTGCATGGACACGGTCTCGTCGGTCGCAACCGGCCTACGTCTGCCGGAGGCATCGGGCTCGCCCAGCGCCATCGTGCGGCACACGAGCGTACCGTCGGCACCATACGATTCCGGATTGGTGAGGAAGAGGAACTTGACGCCCTCCTCGACCGCATTGTCGTATTCCTCGAGATCGGCGGGCATCTCCTTCTTGGTCCTCCGATAGACTACCGAGACTTCCTCGACTCCGGGAACCCGTGTCGCAGCCCGGGCACTGTCCATGGCAGTATTTCCGCCACCGACAACGACAACCTTCTTGCCCAGGGAGAGCTTGGAGGGATCCTTTCTGAAGGCATTGAGGAAATGCAGCGAAGGACGGATACGGCTACGATCCCCGGTGAGCGGAATCTCATTGTCGACTTCCGCACCGATCGCATAGAACAGGTGGTCGTACCCGGCGGTATGCAGGGCATCGACCGTGACTTCGTTGCGTTCGGCGCCGAATTTGAATGCCACCCCATGGGCGGCAATGAAATCGATATCGGCCTGCAAGGCGCTTTCAGGGAACCGGAATCCCGGAATGACATTGCGGGTGACTCCCCCGGCATTCTGCTCACGTTCGAAAACGGTAACCGCGAAGCCAGAGCGTGCCAGGAAGTAGGCCGCCGAAAGTCCTGCGGGGCCCGCACCGATTACGGCAGCCTTCACGGTGGCATCCTCGGGCTTTTCCCAACGCTTGATATATTCGGCGAAGCCCTGTTCGGCGGCGATCTTCTTCATCTCGCGAATCTGCACCGTCCCTTCATAATCGAGTCGGGTACAATGGTATTGGCACTGGTGGTCGCAAATGTAACCGGTGAGGTTCGGCAAGGCATTGGTATCGTAGATGACTTCCAACGCGTCGGCGTACCGGCCTTTCCCGACCAGATAGATATAGTCGGGTACATTCTGGTGGATCGGGCAAGCCTGTACACAAGGAGCGACATAACAGTCGGTCAACGGCAATTTGCCGGGTACGGTCACTTCGTCCGTCCCTCGAAAATCCTTCTGCACACTCTCGCGCTGGCGGGCCGAGGCAGCCAACTTCTCCAGTTTGGCGACATCGATCTGCTTGGCCGACCAGGTCGTGCCCTTCTGCTCAAGGATTCCGACCATCTGCTTCATCCGCACATAACCGCCCGGTTTCAACATGTCGGTAGCCACCGTTATGGGACGGATTCCTGTCTCGAAGATATCGAGCACGGTGGTGGCATTCGCCCCGCCGCTGTAGGAAATGGGGAGTTTTCCCCCGAATTCCTTGGAAAGCAATGCGCCGACACCGGTGCTGATCGGCAGCAAGGTGCGTCCGGACATGTACATTTCGGCACCGGGAAGTACTCCCTGGTCATTCACCGATCCAAGGGTATTGGTAAGCTTCACGCCGAATCCGAGGTTCTTGGAGGCAGCGAGATCGACCAACCGGTGCAGCATTGAGACCGCATCGCCATACTGCAGGTCATGGTCGAAGGATTCGCGCTTCAGGCCGACATAGTTGTAGCCGAGGTCGTCCAGGATGGCACGGACGGTGTCGAACCCAAGCAATGTCGGATTCAATTTCACGAACGTATTGAGCTTCTTCTCGGAGAGCATGTAGGTGCAGATGGCTTCGATCTCATGGGGAGGACAACCATGCATGGTACTGATGGTCACCGACGGGCTGATAGTCCTGGAAATCTTGGCAGGCAACCCGGAAAGCTTCTTTTCCAGTCCTTCCCAGGCGGTTCCTTCCAGGAAGGCACCTTCGGAAATGATCGCCGCAAGGGATTCGATGCAATTGCTGAAGGATTCCGAGGTCGATGCGTCTATCATGGAATCGATGAAGGTCTGCATCTTGGGTGTCTTGATTCCCTCGAGGTCGTATCCGACGCTCATATTGAAGATGAACGAAGGTTTCTCGAATTTGCCGCCGTTGAGCAATGCCTCGATCACATGCAACAGTACCCAGGCCTTCACGTATTCCTCGTAGGCTTTCGGCAAAGTATATTCCGTCGACCACTCCACGTTGTATCCTTCGTCACGGGCATCGATACAAGGCTTGTCGATTTCGAGCGTATCCATCTTCTGGACGGTCTTGAGCTCCATGAACCTACCGCCGACCAAATAACTGGCGACGATGTTCTGGGCAAGCTGGGTATGGGGTCCTGCGGCAGGCCCGAGCGGGGTCGCGCACTTCTGGCCGAATACGGTGATTCCCTTGCTGGGATCAGGTGTGCAGAATTGGTCCTGGTGAATTCCGAATATGGTATTCGATTGGCGATATTCGGAAAAAATCCTATTGATGAGTTCCTCGAAGGGAACGGGTCGCATGATGTCTCCCATAACAGTAACAGCTCCTTGGGACAGGGTTCGCGGGAGCGGAAGCTCCGTTTCCTATTGTAAAGGAGATTCGTGGGAAGTCAATCATTTTTGCAACATTTTGCAACAGAAAAGCATCGTTTTTTGATATATTACACATTTCAACCCAATGGTTTACATCTCCTGCAAGAATTGTAAAATATTATGGATAACTCAATTTATCTTTCGAATTTCAGTCATTGGCAAATTTAAATTTTCCATATTTACATTTTCATGAAACCCATGCTAGTGTAATTGCATATATTCCGATCAAGTGAATCCATGGAGGTATCATCGTGTATAATCTGATCAATCTGAACATGAACGAAGAGGTTCGTGCCAGAAACGTCAAGCTCTGCCGCGAAAAGGGCGTGTTGTTGCCGACTTTCGCACAAATGGTCGACCCATCCAAAACTCCCGGGAAGGTCAAGAAGGCCCTGGGCGGTATGGGATTGTGGGACGTCCACTCCGAAAACCTGTTCCGCATCAACTGGAAAAATGAAGCAGTCGAAAAAGGTGGAGTCTTCGGCGAGGTCAATTATATCGAGATTCCCAAAGCCATAACCGGCACCAAGGCCCGCGTACTCGCATTGGTCGGCAAGTGGTTCCCAACCGGTGTCCACAAGGTCGGTGCCACCTACGCATGTCTGGCCCCTGCCCTCGTTTCCGGCAACTACGATGCCGTGAACCAACAGGCCGTTTGGCCCTCGACCGGCAACTATTGCCGTGGCGGCGCCTACAACAGTGCGTTGCTCGGGTGCAAATCGATCGCGATCCTGCCCGAGGAGATGAGCCAGGAACGGTTCAATTGGCTCAAGTCGATCGCCGGCGAAATCATCGCGACTCCCGGTTGCGAATCGAACGTCAAGGAGATTTTCGACAAGTGCCACGAACTCGATGCCGAACGCGGTGCGTCGATCGTTATCTTCAACCAGTTCGACAAGTTCGAGAACTATCTTTGGCACTACACGGTCACTGGAGCCGCCATGGTCGAGGTCCTCGAAAAGCTTGGCGTAAAGGCCGAGAATGTGCGTGGGTACGCATCGTCCACCGGTTCAGGCGGAACACTCGCAGCCGGAGACAAGTTGAAGGACACCTATCCGAACATCAAGATCACAGCCAGTGAGGCCTTGCAGTGCCCGACCTTGCTCCGCAACGGATTCGGCGGCCACCGCATCGAGGGAATCGGCGACAAGCACGTTCCCTGGATCCACAATGTCAAGAATACCGACATGATCACTGCGATCGACGACCAGGATTGCATGGACATCTACCGTTTGTTCAATGAGCCGGCAGGTCTCGAATACCTCAAGGGAATCGGTATCTCCGATGCCGACATCGCGAATTTGTCGCTCTTCGGTATCAGCGGTGTGGGCAACATGCTCAGCGCTATCAAGATGGCCAAGTTCTATGAGATGGATGAGGACGATGTGGTGTTCACCATCCTTACCGACAGTTCCGAAATGTACACCTCCCGCCTGGACGAACTCACCGAACAGCAGGGTCCCTTCACCGCCATCGATGCGGCAAAGGTCCACGCCGCAAGCCTGCTCCATCAGGGGTTGGACAATATGCAGGAGCTCGGTTACTACGATCGCTTGCGCGTCCACAACCTCAAGTACTACACGTGGGTAGAGCAGCAAGGCAAGACCTACGGGGAAATCAATGCCCAGTGGTACGACAAGAGCTACTGGTCCCAGCTTCCGGCGCTTGCCGACAAGATCGACGAGATGATCGAGGCATTCAACAAGGAAGTCGGGCTACTGTAGCAACCGACGCCGTTTCAAGACGCCGGGCCGACAGGTCCGGCGTTTTTCCCTTATGGAGGATCCGACATGCGTTTCAAGTATGTGTGCAACGATTGTGGCAACGAATATGTTTCCGAAGAGGTCATGTATACCTGTCCCGAATGTGCTGCCTTGGCTACAGATGCGAATGAATTCCGCAGAGGCAACCTTGTCGTACGTCTCGATGAGAACGATGCGAAGGCATTGTCCACTAAGCAGGACCTCTCCTTCTACGACTTCTTCCCGTACCAGGTTCCCGACAAGGAGTGTTTCCCTATCGGAGAGACCCCCATTGCCTATCCCAAGCGGTTGCGTGAACGCTATGGATTGCCGAACCTTTCGATCAAGCTCGACAGCGCATTGCCATCCGGGTCTTTCAAGGATAGGGCTTCGCAACTGATCGCGGCCCAGGCGATTGCGCACGGGGAGAACAAGATCGCCTTGGCTTCGACCGGTAATGCTGGAGCGGCAATGAGTTGTGCCGGAGCTGCATATGGATTGGAGATCGTATTGTTCGTTCCCGAGACCGCACCGGTGAACAAATTGATGCAGAGCGTGCTGTACGGAGCCACCGTGGTACCGGTGAAGGGGTCTTATGACGATGCCTTCGCATTGTCGATCGCCTACACAGAGCGCTTCGGAGGCATAAACCGCAACACGGCATACAACCCCATGACAGTCGAGGGAAAGAAGAGCGTATCCATCGAATTGTTCCTCCAACTAGGCCGGAAGGTTCCTGAAGTCGTATATGTTCCTGTCGGTGACGGCTGCATCTACGCTGGTGTATGCAAGGGGTTCATCGACCTGCATGTTGCCGGTTTGATCGACAGGATTCCCCAGGTGGTCTGTGTGCAGTCGACCCGGTCGAATGCCATTGCACAAGCTTGGAAAACCGGTTCGTTCACCAACGTGTCGGCAACAACACGTGCCGATTCCATCAGCGTCTCCTCACCTGCCAACGGCCGCATGGCGGTGCGATATATCAACGAGACCGACGGGTGGGCCACCGAAGTGACCGATGCCGAGATACTCGATGCACAGATGGAACTGGCGAGCCAGGCGGGAATATTTGTCGAGCCTGCGGCGGCCTGTGCTTGGGCCGGGATTCGCAAGGATGCCGATCTGTTGAAGAAGCGGTACGGCAATGATGTGTCGGTATGCGTTCTATTGACCGGAACAGGATTCAAGGACATGGCGGTGTTCGAGGGAAGGGTTTCCCTACCCGCTTCGATCGAGAATTCGGTCGACGCTGTGATCGCCCGTTTTTCCTGAACCGGAAGCTATCCGACAAGGAGGGAGGAGACGTGTCCTCCCCTCCTTTTTCCCCCGAAACTGACCTCTAGAAGCACTTGCACCCTCGTGGTATACTGAACAGGCGTATTAGCGTAGAAGGAGCGTTCCATGGAGAACATCATCATTGGTGTCGCAATCGGTTTCATTCCGATGCTTGTGGTACTTATCATCCAGTATTCGAAGCATGCGACCAAGGCAAAGGAACACAAACAGGAAATTGCCCGATTGAGATCAATGTTGACCGATCGCATGGATTTGGAGTCGGACGGATTGAGCAAGCTGAAAGGTGAAATCGCAGACTTGAAGGCCCAGAACGAGAATCTCCGTATCAGTTTGCGAACCTATGCGCAAAAACCGGGTCGAAAAGAAGTTTCCCGCTTGCATGTGTATCAGCAGGCCGCGGACCGCCTCACCATAAACAGTCCCGGGTTCGGCGCTGCCTGGCAAGCCGCACTGAAAGAGAGCGAGGATGAATTCGAAAAGACGTTCTATGGCATACAACCATTCATCCGACGGGTGATTCCGTTGAAATCTTCGGACGCCAATGTCGTCGGCCGGTTGGAGAAGGACCAGGACTGATCAGTCGTCCTCGTACAGTTCATGCACGACATCCCACGCCTCGGCATTACCCAGCCGCAACCGGCAGAGCAGTTCGTAATGGTACAGCAACAGGCCCATCTGCTTTTCCACGACTTCTTCCGCTCCCATATCCGATACTGCGACCAGCTCCGGATGATCCGATGGTAAAGCGACGAGCCTATCGAACTCCGAAAGGATATCCCGTTTGCGCCACTGGATGAAACCGGGAGCCTTCAGAATCATCAACGGTTCGTAATGGTGGCGTTCCAACCCTTCCACAGTCAACCGGATCTGTTCATCGGTGGCATCTTCGGGTAATTGTTCGAATTGATTCCTCGTGTATCGCATGTCCGGCTCCTTGCGGATCTGATTTGAGGTCACAAACTGCACATTCCCTTCGAAGTAGTCGGTTTCTCCATACCTCGAGCCATCGACCGATTTGATCAGGTCGGTAACCGCAAAGAGTTTTTTTCCCGGCAGGTATTCGAGCAGATCCGACAGCGTCTGCTTCACACAATAGTCACCGGCAAGGCCGATGACGTAGACTTCATCTCCAATAATCTTCGAGCAGTTCTTGCCACCGCCGAAAGCGGAGAATTCGTCGGCATCCGGCGACTCTCCCTTCAGTAGAATAGTTTGGCCAGGTTCGATCGCCAATTCGGCACCATGCGTCCCTGCGATACAGTGTGGAGGAAAGGTCCCGAAGGAAACATGTTCCTGCGGATGGTTGTCCGCGGTCAATATCTCCTGGTGGAAGAACGGACGGATCCGCTCTACTGCCGACACGTACACCATATCCGCGCCGGCTACAGGAAGGGCTCCTCCCTCGAGAAAATCGTATTGCACATCGACAATAATCAAAGTCTTCTTCATAGGTATAGTATCGTAGAATCCAAGGCTGTTGGCAAGATGCTCGAAGATACGGAAACCTGAATCTTCGGATTGGTACTATGCTTCATGAACATCGAGACGGTTCTGCCTGAAAAATTCTCACGAATTCAGCATGGAAGTTACTTGGAAGATCGTCCAAATAGTCCCACATATACACTGTATCTTGGACTTGGCTCATATCGATTCGCTGTTCTTTGCACATCAGGTCCAACAACTCCAATGTAGACAGACATTCTGTCTCATATTCAATTGCTAGTGAGAAGAGATCGAGGTCATCCGTAACCAAGATCAACGACAGTTCTAGAGCTGTTGTCAAACATTTGATGTCAAAGGGTGAACAGCCAATACCCCTACTTCTGCAGTCCTCGAGAATGAATGCATATGTCATTTCGATCTCTTCTATCACGCCATTTTTTGGGTTTAAAACAGCCCTACGTCTATCATCCTTATGCCTTGTATGTGAGACCCAATCAAATTTGGTTCTCAATCTGCTCTGGAAATTATATTCTCCAATAGTCCCTCCCAGAATTCTCAACTCATAGGAAGTTTTATCCCCAAAAGTTTTTGTCAGAAGGGGATAAAGATTATCCGCTAAGCGAAAATATGCATTTGAATCAAGTAAAATCGTTTTGGTTGCCAAGGATATTGTGAACTCCCTTTGCATCTGCAATTGGGATATTCATCAACCGATGTACAACCCCTGCGTCAGCCCCTGTTTCTTGCAGGTAACGAGCTAAAGCGACGAAGAACTTTGACTTGAATGTTTTCCGACAGACTTCCATATATTTTTCTGGGCTCGGCGAGACCCCGTCAAAAAGATGATTACTCAGAAGGCCCACTGACTTATTGAAATTGGTGACAGCTCCTCCAATAGCAACTACGATTGTGGGAAGAGAAACGGACTTGGCATATTTATTGACTTCATTTAATACCGTGAATGGTGAAATCATATAATCCATGGCTATTTCTTTAATTTTATTGACTTTGGCACCAACAATCCGGATTTTTTCCAGATCATGATATACTTCCTTCGCAGATGTTCCTGGAAATAATAATGCAGCAGCAAGATAGTCTGCGAATAATTCCGAATCTTCTCCATCAAGTTCAATGGTCATTGCATGTGCAAGTTCATGGAGCATCCAAAACTTGAAATCAGCTATATATTTCTCAAGATTAGCATAGATGAAGGTAATCTCATCCTCAGGCAATTTTATATATAAGCCATTATCACCTTTTTCACCCCACAGCACAGGAATTAAAACAATATGAAATTCATCATACAATTCCATTATGTGAGAAATTTCCATCACACCGGAACTCAGATTGACTCTTCTTCGAACCTCTTTGGCGACCTTTTGTATATAATCATACTCAAGGGATGGAGCTTTGGTAAAAGGTGCAGAAAAAACTGTCGTATCCAAATATGGCAATAACATTCTCAACATATGCCCAGTATCATTGGCATTGAGTTCCTTTTCTGTCGATACCCTTTTCTTTTTGTTTGTTCGAAAAGCTATGATGGGTGCAGGAGCTTGCTCTTGAATCACCAGCTCACCAAAACCCAATTTGAGTATCTTCGACATAATCAATAATTTGGATGCCCGAGGAAATTTTTCTTGATTTAACCAGTTAGATACAGACTCCCTCGAGACTGTCATCATTTTGGCTAGGTCTGCTTGGTTGATTCCCAGAGATTCCATTGCTTTCCGTATATTTGTTACGTTTAATTTTTTTTCCATTGCAAGTATCATAGTATGGCCAGCGTCAACTTTTGTCAACTTGTATTTTCAATTTCAAAACAAATAACGAATTCATAAAGGTGCTTCCGACATAATTCTTAAAGTTGAAACCCTGGCGACCGAGAATAATCTTGATTAACTCAATACATGTCAAGTCACCCGAATGGCTCAATGGGTTTATTTGGGGGTGGAGGGGACGGTCCGGTTACATAGAAATGGTACAGATAAAGGCATAGCCGTTACACATCATTTTAATTATACAATTTCACTTAAATTACAATCTATTTCCATTTATAACAATTACTTATCCATCTTGCCGAAAGCGGGACTTGAACCCGCACGCCCTTACGAGCAAGGGATTTTAAGTCCCTTGTGTCTACCAATTCCACCATTTCGGCCCATCGACATACTATAGGGAGGGGGGCTGTTCGTCAACCGAGATATGTTGGGACTGCATAGGTAAATTTGCGAAAAACCTACTTGACAAAAAAAACCTTACGTAGTCTAATGATTACGTTAATGTTAGCAAGTGCTAACTGAACGTACTACGATTGTAAACAGGAGAACCAAGTATGCCATTGACGTTCATCAAAGTTGGACAATCTGCCTCGATCAAAGCGGTATTGGGAAAGGATGAAACACGTAAATTCTTGGGCAGCCTAGGTTTTACTGCCGGTGAATCGGTAACCGTCGTCTCAGAGAACGGCGGCAACCTCATACTCTCCATCAAGGACTCGCGCATCGCGTTGGACCGCTCTATGGCACAGCGTATTCAAGTTTGAATCCACTAACACTTATTGGGAGATACATTGTATGAATCTAGGGGAAGCACGCCCGGGCGAAATGGTTACCGTCCGTAAAGTTGGCGGCGAAGGAGCCACCATGCGCCGAATCATGGACATGGGTATCACGAAGGGATGCAAGGTGATTGTTCGGAAAGTAGCACCGTTGGGAGATCCTATCGAGATTACTGTTAGGGGATATGAACTTTCTTTACGAAAATCGGAAGCTTCGAACATACTTGTCGAAGCATAGATGGAGTGGAAGATATATCTTTTTGAAATTATGTTAGCCTTTGCTAACTAAGGAGCATCGAATGCCGCACACCATAGCCCTTGCGGGTAATCCGAATTCTGGAAAGACCTCCATCTTCAACGAACTCACCGGAAGTACCCAGTATGTGGGAAACTGGCCCGGAGTGACCGTTGAGAAGAAGGAAGGATATCTCAAGGGCGACAAACGTCACGTAGTAGTCGATTTGCCGGGAATCTATTCATTGTCGCCTTACACACTTGAGGAAGTGGTGACACGGGATTTCCTGCTAGACGGCAAACCAGACCTGATCATCAATGTGGTCGACGCGACCAACCTGGAACGGAACCTGTACCTGACTACCCAACTGGTGGAGACAGGCATACCGGTGCTTATCGCCCTGAACATGATGGATATATTGGAACGCAATGGCGATACCATCCAGGTACCATTGCTCTCCGAAGCCCTGGGATGCCCGATAATAGAAACATCAGCTGTCTCGCGGGCCGGATTGAAGGACCTGGTGAAAACCGCTGTCCACATGGTCGACAAGGCCGAGGGAAGTGGAAAAGTCGCCAAGTTCTCCACACCGGTAGAGAAGGCGCTTCTCCAGATAGAACATCTTATCGACACGCTGGTACCTCCGGACACACTCCGCTGGTTCACCATCAAGGTGTTCGAGCATGACGAAAGGGTGATGCAACGACTCAACCTCTCGGATCAAACGGCCCACCAGATAGCGACCATCATCGAATCGGTTGAAAAAAGCATGGATGATAGCGCCGAGAGCCTCATCACCAACGATCGGTACGAGTACCTCACCGGAATAACCGCAGCATGCCACAAGAAGGCACGCAAGATGGGGACCCTCTCGACAAGCGACAAGATAGACCGGATAGTCACCAACCGGTGGCTTGCCCTCCCCATCTTCTTCGCGGTCATGTGGGGCGTATACTTCATAGCGATCCAAAGTGTCGGCGACCTATTCATCGGCTGGATCGAATGGTTCTTCGGGGACCTGATAGGCGCGAATATCGCGTTGGGTCTCGAGGCGATCGGCACATCGGCATGGCTTGTCGGGCTGGTAGTCGACGGGATCATAGCCGGAGTCGGCTCGGTGCTGACATTCGTACCACAGATGATGATCCTCTTCTTCTTCCTCGCCCTCATGGAGGACTGCGGGTACATGGCGCGTGTCGCGTTCATCATGGACCGCATCTTCAGGAAATTCGGCTTGAGTGGCAAATCGTTCATCCCCATGTTGATCGGAACAGGTTGTTCGGTTCCCGCCATCATGGCAAGCCGTACCATAGAGAACCAAAGGGACCGGCGCATGACTGTCATGTTGACCCCCTTTATCCCGTGTGGGGCAAAATTGCCGGTATTCGCCCTGCTCGTGGGTGCATTCTTCCCCAATAGTGCTTGGATCGCATCGTCGATGTATCTGGTTGGAATACTGGCTGTGATCGTTTCCGGAATCGTGTTGAAGAAAACGAAGGCTTTTGCAGGAGATCCCGCGCCGTTCGTCATGGAATTGCCCTCGTACCACATGCCCCGAATGAAAGGAGTAGTGATCCACATGTGGGACCGCGGCAAACAATTCATAAAGAAAGCCGGTACCATCATCGCGGTCGCATCAGCGGCCATATGGATATTGCAGTCGTCCAGTTGGAGCTTCCAATTGGTCGATACACAGGACAGTATCCTTGCATCCATAGGTCGGCTCATCGCACCGATATTCACTCCACTTGGATTCGGCAGTTGGGAAGTCGCGGTTGCGACCATTACCGGATTGCTGGCCAAGGAGACCATAGTGGCTACCTTTGGGATTGTGCTCGGCTTGGGAAATGTCGCCGAGGGCGATCCGACGCTCCTGGCTTCCGTCGGTGCCTTCTTCAACCCGATAAGCGCATACTCGTTCATGATCTTCACCTTGTTCGCAGCACCCTGTGCCGCGGCGATAGGAGCCACAAGACGGGAAATGCAAAGTGCGAAATGGACATGGGCAGCCATCCTGTTCCAGACTGGAGTCGCCTATACAGCCGCGTTGGTGGTGTATCAAGTCGGCATGTTGCTTTTCGGAAGGGGGTTGTGATATGGCGAATATACTGGTAGGACTGGTGGTATTCGGAGCCTTGGGAGCGATCGTATGGAAAATGGTGCGTGACCGCCGCAAGGGGGTCGGATCCTGCCACAGCGGATGCGGGACATGTCCTTTCGCTTGCGAGAAACGTCACGATTGACGCGATACCTTAGATGGAAAAAAGGAGTGCCGGGCACTCCTTTTTTCATCATACACACAATTCGTCTCAGCTGTACATAAAGTCAAAGGCTTTATTTTGCCCTGGCTGTAATGTGGGAGACCTTCTCATAGTATTGGATAAGCCCACCATGATCGTCCCCACCCTTTCCATCCTGCTGCAACTCGCGCATCATGCCGATAATCGCAGTACTCATGGGAGTCGGAACCTCAAGCTGCTCGGCTGTGTCCAATGCGTTCTGCAAATCCTTGATATGCAACTCGATTCGGAATCCCGGCTTGAAGTTGCCTGCGAGGACCATCGGAGCTTTCGCGTCCAATACCGTACTCCCCGCCAATCCCGCACGTACCGCCTGGTATACGACCGAAGGATCGACTCCAGCCTTCGATGCAAGGACCAAAGCTTCCGACATTCCCGCTATATTCGAGGCAACCATGATCTGGTTGGCAAGTTTGGCCATGTTTCCGCTGCCGATATCCCCGACATGGGTGACACTGGCGCCCAACACGCCGAGTAGGGATTCCACCTTTGCGAAGGCATCCGCAGGACCTCCCACCATTATGGCCAGTGTCCCTTCGATAGCCTTCGGTTCTCCACCACTCACCGGAGCATCAAGCATGACGACGCCAAGTTTTTCCAGTTCGGCGGAAACCTCCTTGCTCACCAGCGGCGCGATCGAACTCATATCGACCAGGATGGTACCCGCTGCGATTCCTTCTACAACACCCCCCGCACCGAGCACCACTTCCTTCACATGGGGGGAGTTCGGCAGCATGGTTATGACCACATCGACATGTGATGCGGCTTCCCGGGAACTGGAGGCCTCTTTCGCCCCCGACGCGACAACTTCCGCAACCGCGGTCTTGTTCACATCATACACGTTCAATTCATATCCGGCTTTCAACAGATTCTTGGCCATGGGCTTGCCCATGATTCCCAATCCTATAAATCCAATTTTCATCGTTATCCTCCAATGAAAGGGATCAATACCCCCAGGGCAAGCCCTGGAAAGTGGAGGCTTCGCCTCCTTTTTCGCCCCAAGGGGCGAGGTATGGATCCTTACGTTGCCTGCACTCGCTCGGGAGAGTGACCATCCCTTGGTCCCTTTCCTCTCGCTTCGTTTGGCAATCAGGCTTCAAGAACTTCGTGAACCTTCTTCACGATTCCTTCACTTGTCAGCCCATATCTCTCCATCAGTTCCTCGTAGTTCTTGGCACTTGTTCCGAAAGTATCGTTGATTCCAAGGAACGTGATAGGGAGCCTGCTCGTTCCCAAGGCTTCTGCGATGGCACTTCCCAAGCCACAATGGATGCTGTGTTCCTCAGCGGTCACCACACCCTTCATGCCCTCGCAATAGCTTGCCAAAGCCTTCGTATCCAAGGGCTTGATAGTACTCACGTTCACCACGCGAATGGAAATCCCCTGGCTTTCAAGCAGCTCGGCCGCTTCCAACGCCAGCGAAACCATTACTCCCGAGGCGAACACGACAACATCCTTGCCGTCACGCATCCGACTCATCTTGCCAATGTAGTACGGCTCGTTCCCGTCGGTAAGTACCGGCAGGTCGTTGCGGTTTATCCGGATGTAGGCGGGACCGTCGTGGTCGACCATAGCCTCGACCATCTTCTTTGTCTCGACAGCGTCTACAGGCGACAGTACGGTCATGTTGGGAAGCACACGCATCAAGGCGATATCATCGATAGACTGGTGCGTCTTTCCATCCCCAAAATCACTAAGTCCCGCACTGGAACCACAAATCTTCACATTGAGACACGGAATTGCTATCGAACTCCGGATCTGGTCATACGCGCGTCCGGTTGCGAACACCGCGAACGAGTTGATGAAGGCCACTTTTCCAGTCAAAGCCAACCCAGCGGCTATAGATGCCATATTCTGTTCTGCTATACCAACTTGGAAATACCGTTCCGGTTGCTTGTCCTGGAACAGGCAAGACATGGTCGATTTCCCGAGATCGGCCTCAAGCGTCACTATCCGCTGGTCATTGGCCCCCGAGTCAGCCAATTGCTCACCATATGCTTTTCTCAGACTCTCCATCCTGCTCATGCGTCCACCTCCTGCAGCATCTTGCGCATCTCCTCGCGCCCCAGTGCGAATTGTTCTTCGGTTAGACCTGCGTTATGGAAGGCAGCCTTTCCCTCGGCAAAAGAGAACCCCTTGCCTTTCACAGTCTTTGCCAACAACACGCTCGGTTGGCCTTTGTGGGCCTTTGCGGATTCCAATCCATTCAAGATCGAAACCATATCATGCCCATCGATTTCTATGACATTCCAACCGAAAGCATGCCATTTGTCGGCCAGTTTGCCGATTAAGAATATCTCGGCGGTACAACCGGTGGCCTGGATACCATTCCAATCGACTATAGCCGTAATATTGTCCAGCTTGAACACATCGGCGGCCATGGCGGCCTCCCATATCTGCCCCTCGGAGAGCTCGCCGTCTCCACATACCGTATAGACCCTCGAGTCGCTACCGTCCAGTCGCAATGCAAGAGCCATACCAACCGATATGGACAGGCCTTGTCCCAGCGAGCCGGTCACCGCCTCGATACCGGGAGTCTTGTCCATGTCGGGGTGTCCTTGCAGGACACCGTCCAATGTCTTCACCTTGGGCAACTCGCTGCGATCCACGATCCCCAGCTCCACCAGGGCCGCGTACTGGGCGAGTACCGCGTGCCCCTTGCTGAATACCAGACGATCACGCTTCGGATCGGCAACATCCTTGGGATTCACCCGCATGTGGTGGAAATACAATGCTGCAACCACATCGGCAATCGAGCTGCTTCCACCCAGATGCCCGACCTTTCCAGGTGGAATCATCTCAAGTATATCCAACCGAAGTTGTGCCGATATCCTTCTCAGTCTTTTCAATACAGATTCTTCATATGCCATGTGAAACCTTCCTTCATACTCATTTTACCTGCGATATACAATGTCATTCACTTAACCTGTGCCAATTAACAGGCAGTCAGTCCCCCATCGACAGGAAGCGCGATTCCGTTCAAAAACGATGCTTCGTCCGAGGCCAGGAACAACACTGCTTGCGCGACATCGTCAACTGTTCCCAATCTTCCCAGGGGAACTTCGTCCAACCGTTCACGTTTCTTCTGCGGATCCTTGAACATCTGTTGGACCATCGGGGTATCCACCGTGCTCGGATGGATCGAGTTCGCCCGAATTCCATCTTTGGCGTACCTCGAGGAAATCGACTTGGTGAGCAGGGTCACCGCGCCCTTGGATGCGGTGTATGCCTCGGGCGTATACTTGTGCCCAATCAAGCCACATATCGAAGACATGTTGATGAACAATCCGGCGCCCTGTGCCCGCATGATCGGGATAGAGGCTTTCGCGGACAAAAAGATACTGCCGACATTGACCGCCATCATCTTCGCCCATTCGTCCATAACCATTTCCTCTATGGGTTTGCGGATATTTATCCCTGCATTGTTCACCACGACATCGATTCTACCGGTCCGCTCGAGCGCCGTAGCGACAACCGAATGCCAGTCTTCCTCTTTGGTCACATCGATCTTCTGGAACCAGACATCGAGGCCTTCCTTTCGAAGATCCTGTTCCAATGCGATCCCACCCTTCTCGTCGAAGTCGAGAAGTCCGACAGAAGCTCCCTTCGTCGCCAGAAGTTTGGCCACCACCGACCCGATGCCTCCGACCGCTCCAGTCACCAATATGGTCTTGTTGTCAATTCCCATTTGACTGCTCCGAATTTTGTTGCGCGAGAATCAATTCCCGTTGCTCCTTGGAATAGTCCATCGCACGTTTGATACCTGTAACGACAATAAAAGCAATTGCGAACATCAGAACGATACCGACAGGCCGTCCCAGTAGGGGAATCAGATTGCCCTGACCTTGCATCAATGCTTGCCTGAAACTCACGTCAGCCATCGGACCAAGAATGATACCCAACACCAAAGGCGCCATCGGATAATCCAGCTTGCGCAGTACATACCCGATAAGTCCGAAAACGAACATGACACCGATATCGAACCCACGTACGCCACCCGCGAATGCACCGATGACTGTCAACGGGACTATGATCGGCATGAGGATCTCACGTTTGACCTTGAGGATCTTGGCCATCGGCTTTGCCATGATCAAACCCCAGACGAGCATGAATACTGTAGCAAAGAAAAGAAGGATCGCCACCCGATAGAGGAATCCCGGTTGCTCCACAGGCAACATCGGTCCCGGTTTGATTCCATGCAACCAGATCGCAGCCAAAAACATAGCTGCCGGAGGACTTCCTGGAATAGCCAATGTCAACAAGGGTATCATGGCTCCACCTACAACTGCGTTGTTGGCGGTCTCTGCACAGGCGAGTCCCTCGTAACTTCCCTTCCCGAACAATTCGGGATGTTTCGAACGCCGTTTGCCGATATCATACGAAACCCATGCGCCGATATCTTCACCCGCACCCGGGACGGCACCGATTCCAACGCCGATGATACCTGAGCGGATGGCGGCGGGAAGGATACTCTTCATGATCTTTTTCGTAGGCAGGACCCGTCCGATATTTCCCTCGATCTTATACGGGATCTTC
The DNA here is from genome assembly GCA_002839355.1 of Spirochaetae bacterium HGW-Spirochaetae-2. Classification (GTDB taxonomy): domain Bacteria; phylum Spirochaetota; class Spirochaetia; order Sphaerochaetales; family Sphaerochaetaceae; genus UBA8525. Next base: position 39,363 of record PGXW01000029.1, on the reverse strand, counting down.
TCCTGGAGAACAAAGAGTATCTCCGAAATACCGAATACGCCGATAAGAGCGGGAATCAAGGCAATACCACCCATCAGTTCAAGCGATCCGAATGTAAATCTGGGATATGCATAGATCTTGTCCAGTCCAATCATCGCAGTGAAGAACCCAAGGAATCCGACTACCCATCCCTTTATGGGATCTTTTCCTGTCGAGAGATTCCCGCAGATCATGATACCGAATACCGACAGCAGGAAGTACTCCCATTGTCCGAATTTCAATGCGATCTTATAGAGGAAAGGTGTGAGGAATATCAGCAGGAGAATGCTCATCAGCATGCCAAAGAAGGATGCTACGATTCCTGTTCCGATAGCCAGACCGCCTTCGCCTCTCTTCGCAAGCACAAACCCGTCCAGGGCAGTGGCGGCGGCGGATGGTGTTCCCGGAATATTCACCATGATCGCCGAGTAGCAACCACCCATGACCGCACCCACATACACTCCCAACAGGAAGGCCAAGGCAATATTCAGGTTCATTCCATAGGTGAGATTGATCAGTAGTGCCAATGCCATAGTCGCGGTCAGTCCGGGTATGGCCCCTACGATAATTCCCAGTATTGTCGCCATCATCACCACCATGAGCTCGGTAAGCGTGAAGACTGACATAAAAGCACCACCAAATAGTGCTATTTCTCGAAAAATTGCTTCCATACAGCTTGTTCCTTTCCAACCATCTATGGGAGGGGGATATTGAATACGAATCTGAATACCACGCTGATCACAATCGAAGTCACAACAGAAATAATGATATTCTTTACCAAGCCGGTCGATTTCAGGAACCACATGGTACAGAACAGATAGATTGCTGTGGCAATCGCAAAATGCATTCTTCCTATCAGCCCAAAAATGTACACTACCATCAAGCCGATCAAAATCATGACCCGCTTGAATTCGATGTGTTTGAAGAATGCACCCAAGTTGGCTTTTCCAAACACATGTCCCATCTGTTGGGGCCCTTTCCTTCGGATCGAAGAAATCAACATCATCAGTCCCAGGAATATGAATATGATTCCAAGAAGCATGGGGAAGAACCCGGGAGCATCGAGGAATGTATTGAATACCTTCATGTTAAGAGATGAGATTATCAGCGCGATTCCAAAAATCAGCAACAGGATGCTCATGATGAAATCGGAGACACTACCCTTTTTCACGTCTTCCATAACTTTCTACCTTTACGCATAGTATGGATGCGGGGAGAATCCCCGCATCCTGGATTGTAAACCCGCTATTTCGAAATCTTTGCCTTTTCGACATCCCAATTCCAGTTACTGAGTTTTGGAATGTTGAATTCTGCCGGTGATTTGCTGGCCAATCCCGCATCGTACAAAGTCCATGCATATCCAGCTTCGGAGAAAGACAGGAACCTGTCTGCCGACTCGCCATAGTATCCGGCAATGTCGAGTGCCTGCTTCTTGGCATAGTTAACGATTTCCGGTTGTTCGATTGCCCACAAGAACGCTTCGGTCAACTTGTCGATATACTTCTGGGGAACATCCCTTCTCATGAAGATCGGCCAGGTTTCCGATAGTTGTGGAATATTTTCGCTTCCTGGGAGAACTGCTGTGATGGAGTCGATCTTGAGAGTCTCGTCGACTTGGTAGGTGGAAGGAGTCGTCACTGCGATTGCGCGCAACTGGCCGGCTTTCACGAAATCCACCACGGAAGAGAATGTCGACATGGCAACATCCACATCTCCTGCAATCAAGGCGACAGCGGCATTCCTGCAGGAACCACCGGTCACATAGTTTGGTGACGATACTCCGGCGATGCCGAGTATGGCTTCAACCAGGACGTGTGGGCCAACTCCGAATCCGGAGATTCCAAAATTGACTTTCTTGCTTCTCAGATAAGCAACCACATCATCGAAAGTCTTCATGGGAGAATCTGCCCTGACAATAAGTGCCGCAGGGCCCACGAACGGATGCCATGAGACCCAATCGGTCCAACTTGAGTTTGCGGTGCCCATCACCCGGAATCCCGAGATTGGGGCGGAACCGGTCGCGAACATGCTGTATCCATCGGCAGGACGGTTGAGCACGTGCTGTGCGGCAACTGCGCTCGAGGCACCTTCCATATTGACTACGTTGATGGTTTCGCCCAAGTATTCTTCCATCTTGGCGATAACAGGCCGTACCGCGGTATCTGTTCCACCACCGGCACCGAAACCAACGGTCACAACCGGCTGGGTCCTTGGCCACAATTTCGTTGAGGCACCATCAGCCTGCCCCTGGGCAAACAGCAGAGCCCCTCCACACACGAGCACCAAGAGTGCTACAATCAAAGTTCTTTTCATGTCTATTCTCCTTTTGTTTGTACTATTTGCCACATTCCTAATATTTGCAGCAAATTATAACGATCGATACTAAAGAAACCTCCTTCTGTATGTTATCATACAAGTTGTGTTGCAAGGCAACCTCGCGCAATCCAACTTGCCTATGATCCCATGATTATCGGTCGCATCTGTTCGATAGTGAGTACCACGTGCTCCCTCATCATCTGGGTCGCCTCCGTAACATCCCGTCGCTTTATGGCTTCCAGGATTTTCCTGTGGTAGTATCGCCCACCTGTCTTTCCAAGATTGGTGACGATGCTCTCCATGCTCCGCATGAGGATATCCCGAACGAAGTTGTTCGAATTGATAATCAGGTCGTTCTTTGTCGACCGCGAGATCGCCATGTGGAATTCAAGGTCCACTTTTGCGAACTCCTTCATATCCAAGTCGTCTCCTTCCATCCTGACGACGATTTCCTCAAGGATATCGATATCTTCCTGTGTCGCACGCTCGACCGCGATTTCGGTGGCGCCGACTTCCATGACCTTTCTGTATTCGAGAATCTCCAATAGTGTCCGTTTCTCCAGCAGAAACATCGGCATCATCATGTCTGTATAAGAATTGGAAGAAACCTTCCTCACAAATGAACCTTCGCCTTGTCTTGTCTCCACTATTCCCAATGCCACAAGCTTCTTGATCGATTCCCTTACACTGATCCTACTCACTCCCAGTTGCATCCGAAGCTCATTCTCCGAAGGGAGCTTTTCTCCCACCGGCCATACCCCCCCCTTGATCTGATCAAGCAGTTGGTCAAAGACCTCGTCTTGAACTCGCCTGCGCTGAACTGTCACCAATCTGGAGCCGTCACGTGTCATTCGAGCCGTCCTTGTAGAAATCATCTTCTCCATTACGACTTGTATGATAACATACGGGAAACAGGTGTCAAGTACGTTTTTCATTTTTTTCCTACCCGGACATATCGATTGCACAATGCCTTGTATGGCACTCCTTTTTTACATTATCATGGGACATCGTAGGAGTAAGTAGATGCTGGAACAATCGGATTTGCAATCGTTGGAAGAGAACCTCCCCTTCTGGAAGAAAGTCAGCGATGACGAACGGAAGGTCCTCATGGACGGAACCATCCGTTTCACTCATGGAAAAGGAGCGATTGTCCACGACGATCGCAATATCTGTACAGGACTCCTCATGGTGGTCTCGGGCCAACTGCGGGTGTACATAATCAGTGAAACGGGAAAGGAAATCACCTTGTACAGACTGTTCGAGCGCGACGTCTGCGTCCTTTCCGCCTCCTGCCTTATCAGAAACATAACATTCGATGTGCACGTGCAGGCCGAGAAGGAGACGACCATATTGCGCATCGCAACCGACTCCTACCAGCAAGTGGGAAAGACCAATCCCTTTGTCCAGGATTTCACCAACCAGTTGGTCTCCTCGCGGTTCAGCGACGTCATGTGGGTTGTCGAGCAGGTGGTGTTCATGAGCTTCGACAGGCGTCTGGCCATGCATCTGCTCGAGCAAGCGGCAATCGCCGGCCAGGATTCCTTCGCAGCGACCCATGAGGCGATCGCCAGGGATCTTGGGACCGCACGCGAGGTCGTCACCCGCATGCTCAGCCGATTTCAGGATGACCATCTGGTAAGCCTATCCCGAGGTGGCATCACCCTCACCGACCGTGACGGGTTGTATGCATTGACGTAAAAAGGGGACAGCCGCCCCAGTCTTCCGACTAGTACCACTGCCCCTTACCATGTATAACGAGAGGGATTGTCAAGCTATTCCAAGCATGCTGCGGAGCATGGATTCATTGCGGACTCCCACCTGTTTGGTCAATACTTTACCATTCTTGAATGCAATCATGGTGGGAATGCTCATCACTTGATAGTCGTAAGCCAAATTCTGTTCGGTATCGACATCGACTTTACAAATCTTCGCCTTGCCATCGCCAATATCCTTGTCGAAGGCATCCAGGATTTCTCCCTGTATGCGGCAAGGCCCGCACCAGGCTGCCCAGAAATCGACCAGTACCGGTACCTCGGACTGCAATACTTCCTTTTCAAATGTCTGTTCTGTCACGTGTGTGATCATCGGTATCTCCTTGGGGTCGGAATTTCCGACCGATTTATTTCCAAACGAAGCGAGTGGAAAAGGACCATGGAATGGTCGCTTTCCCGAGCAAGTGCAGGAAACGTAAGGTTTGACACCTCGCCCCTTGGGGCGGAACGGGAGGCAAAGCATCCTCTTTCCTGGGCTTGCCCTGGGGTGGCAACACCTTTTATTGTCTCTTTATGTATCGATATCATATCCTAGCCGTAACACACTGTATGTGACAATGTCACACCCTTTTCGGCGGGTGGGAGAGGAGCCCTTGTTGACTTAATCAGTAATGATTCCTATTATTGTTTTATTGAAAGTATCCGTTGGATACGTATACAGACAATCGGTTCAACCCAATCAGAAGGAGTTTTCCCATGGAAGAAAGAACGTATCACCCCATGCCGTTGATCGGCGACCCCTCTCCGGAATTTATTGCGACCACAACCCAGGGCACCATCAAGTTTCCCCAGGACTACAAAGGCAAGTGGGTAATCCTGTTTTCACACCCCGCCGATTTCACGCCGGTGTGCACAACAGAATTCATGACCTTTGCCTCGATGATCGATGAATTCAAAGCCTTGAATACCGAACTCGTCGGGCTTTCCGTGGATTCGCTGTATGCCCATATCGCCTGGCTGCGAAAAATCCAGGAGTTGGAATGGAACGGGATGAAGAATGTCGAGGTCACATTCCCACTTATCGAGGATATCAAGATGGATGTCGCCAACAAATTCGGTATGATCCAACCCTCCTCATCCAATACCCAGGCAGTCCGGGCAGTATTCGTTATCGATCCCAAGGGCATCATCAGGACCATCCTCTACTATCCGCTATCGATGGGACGGAATTTCGACGAAATCAAACGTATTGTCCACGCATTGCAAAAAGCCGACGCCGACCACGTCGCGACACCGGCCGACTGGAGACCGGGAGACGATGTTATCGTTCCCACCGCAGGGTCTTGCGGTACCGCCAAGGAGCGGATGGAGAGCAAGGACGAAAACACCTATTGTCTCGATTGGTTCATGTGTTTCAAGAAGGAAAAGGGCCGGGCATAGCCCAAACGCCTGTTCCATGACTTGGTCCGGTTCCTGAGAGCCGGACTTTTCATGCCCTGTGGATGCAAACACTTGCATGAAGACAGTCACATCGCTAGGATATCGGCATGCATGGTTTGATAGATTCACATTTCCATCTGCTCGAAATGGAGAAAAAGGGGATAGACCCCAAAAAAATGCTTATTGATCTGCAGGAGGCGGGGTTTGCCGGCGGCATAGACATTGGCGTGTCGGAAAACGACATTGCCATCCGTGCCCCGTTGGTCGCACCGTATACGAATATTCGGACAGCTGCCGGTATCGGGCCATGGGGCGCAGACGGAGAAGAGTCGGTCACCGCGAAAGCCGGCCGCTTCCGACACAATATCTCAGGCTTCAGGATAGACTGCATCGGGGAGATCGGCCTTGATTACCATTGGAACTACGGAACACCAAGCCGGCAGAGAATCCTGTTCGAGGAGCAACTTGCCCTGGCTCGAGAACTCGAGGTTCCGGTGGTTATCCATTCCAGGGATGCCGACGAGGACATGACCGCAATCCTGGAAACATCGACTTTTCCCCACGGAGGAATCATGCATTGCTTCTCATCGGGATGGGCTCTTGCGCAAACCGCCCTCGACCGGGGACTGTACATATCGTTCGCAGGTCCGATCACCTATAAGAACAACCAGGGATTGAGGGAAATGCTGGCGCGTGTACCGGTCGAGAAGCTTCTGCTGGAAACCGATAGTCCATACCTCGCTCCTGCTCCACACCGCGGCAAGACCAATACTCCATTCACCATGGTTGAGATCTATGCGGAAGCGGCACGTATCCTTGGAATTGGCATGGAAGACTTGTCCATGAGAATCAGAACCAATTTCGCCAACCTGTTCGGTTCGCCCGATAGGTCCTGACCAAAGGCAACCGTACGGTGGGAATGCTTTCGGCATCATCTGGCTGTGTGCCAAGCAAGGGAAGCAACGACTGCAGGATATCGTCCTGTACCACGCCCTCCAGGAATTCCGGCGAAATCAAATCCGCATACAGGCTATCCACAATCCATCGCATGCCTCCCGAATACGAATTGTTGGAAAAACGGTCCATTCGCTTCACATGGGGAACCACTATCAACATGGCCCCGCGGGATGCCAGGGATTCCATCGTGGCCTGGATCTGCAGATCGGTAAACGAACCCACCGGAACTCGTTCCAGTAGCGGAGCATCGAAATGGTCCCCGAACAAAGCCGCATCGGCTGTGGCCTGCACGTCGTGCTCATCATAGAGAATCACAGTCGGCAACGGATTGCCTGTGGTGATACGAACAGCCTCCGATGCAGCATCGACCCATCCATAATCGGGTCGATCCCGCACCAGGATGATATCGTAGGGTTCCCCGGCACTCCCCGCTCCGATACCGACAAACAATGCCTGTGGATTTGGGGAAAGCGCACGCAAGTGAACCCCCAGGTCCCCCCTCTGGGTAATTTGATGGGTAACAACCGCAGTTGTGACAACCAGACGGGTATCCGTATCGGCCAAGGCCGCCACAGTTTCCTTAAAGAGCCCGGCATCGGATAGTGTCGGCAATTCGAGTGTCTCGACCCGCAAGGTCCACCCTTCGAGGGCAAAGCCGACTTGCAGTTGGAAACGGGAAAGTCGCGACAGGTGCTTTTGTTTGTACCACGGGTCGGAGAGGACCAGCACATGGGGGCGGTTCGGTGCGTAGAGCCAGATGGCGAAGATGCCCGTCGACAGGACCGAGGCAATAAGGAGTATCAGAGGGAAGGTCCACCAATGTCTACGCATGGATACACTGTACCAATACCCGTAACGCAGGTCAACAAAAGTATCCCGGATTACGGGCAATGGTTGACCAACAACAAGCAAAAGAAGTAGATTCAAGGAGATACAAAACCAACCTTTAGAAAGGAGTGAAAATCCGTATGACTTCTTACAAAGAACTCGGATTGGTAAACACCAAAGAGATGTTCGCGAAAGCTGTGAAAGGCGGTTACGCGATTCCCGCTTACAATTTCAACAACATGGAACAATTGCAGTCTATTATCCAGGCTTGCGTAGAGACCAAATCCCCAGTGATCCTGCAGGTTTCCAAGGGAGCACGCGACTATGCGAACCTCAATCTCCTGCGGAACATGGCCAAGGGTGCCTCGGAGTATGCGAAGGAACTCGGATATGAAATTCCCATCGTTCTGCATCTCGACCATGGCGATTCCTTCGAGACATGCAAGGAATGCATCGACAACGGCTTCTCTTCTGTCATGATCGACGGATCCCATTTCCCCTACGACGAAAACGTCGCACTCACGAAGAAAGTCGTGGATTATGCCCACGCCCACGGTGTCACGGTTGAAGGCGAACTCGGTGTCCTGGCAGGAATCGAAGACGATGTCGTCGCCGAACATTCCACCTATACCCAGCCGGATGAAGTCATCGACTTTGTCAGCAAGACTGGCGTCGATTCCTTGGCCATCTCCATTGGGACCAGCCACGGCGCCAACAAGTTCAAACCCGAACAGTGCACCCGCAATGCCGACGGCATTTTGATTCCACCCCCGCTCCGCTTCGACATCCTTGAGGAAATCGAAACGAAGTTGCCCGGATTCCCCATCGTGTTGCACGGTTCATCCTCCGTACCCCAAAAATATGTGAAGATGATCATTGAATTCGGCGGCAAACTGAAGGACTCGGTTGGAATTCCCGAGGAACAGCTGCGTTTGGCATCCAAATCAGCCGTCTGCAAAATCAATATCGATAGCGATGGCAGACTTGCCATGACTGCGATGATCCGCAAGACACTCGCCGAGAATCCCGGGGAATTCGATCCCCGCAAGTATCTCGGACCAGCCCGCGCGGAGCTCAAGAAGATGTACATGGACAAGAATATCAATGTTTTGGGTTCGGCCGGCAAAGCTTGACCAGAGACTGCATTGAAAAACAAGGTCCCCCCTTTGACGTTTGTGGGGGCCTTGTGTTATAGTCTTTCCGGTAGGGGTTTTCCCCTCGCAAATCCATCAATGCGGTTTCGTTGAGACACAAGGAGAACGATTGGCTACGAAAGAATTGAGAATCAATCGACAGATTCGTGCTAGAGAGGTATTCGTCATAGATGCCGAGGGAAATCAGAAGGGCGTCATGAACGCCTTTGCAGCCATTGACCTCGCCGAGCAGTCGGGATTGGACCTGGTGGAAGTTTCGCCAAATGCGAATCCGCCGGTGTGCAAGATACTCGATTATGGCAAGTACAGGTACGAACAGGAGAAACGCAATCGGGAAGCTAAGAAGAATCAGACGATTGTAAAGCTGAAGGAAATTCGGATGCAACCGAAGATTGAACGCCATGACATGGAGTTCAAGACCAAGGCGGTGGCGGAGTTTCTGGGAGAAGGCAACAAGGTCAAGATTTCTGTACGGTTTCGTGGTAGGGAATTGGCGCACACCGAGTTGGGTAAGGTCGTTCTCGATGCAATCCTGCAGATTCTTACCGACAATGAAGTCGGCTACAACCTTGATCGTCCTGCCATGATGGAAGGAAGGATGATGAGTCTAATCATCAGTCCTGCGAAAGGAAAGCGCTAACGCGAAAAACATCCCGTTGGGATGATCATATACAGCAGCTCCAAGGGGTTCTTGTTCCTTGCGGGCGCAAAAGAGGTAATTCATGCCAAAAATGAAAACAAGAAAGTCCGCCGCAAAGCGGTACTCGGTCACAGGTACCGGCAAGGTCCGCTATAAGAAGCAGGGTCTCCGGCACATCCTCACCAAGAAGTCTACCAAACGCAAGCGGTCACTCCGCCACACCGGTATTCTTAGCGACGCGGAAGTCAAGAAAGTCAAAGTCTTGCTGCCGTATCAATTTTAAGGGGAGGATTGACGAATGCCACGAGCAGTAGACGGAACCAAACACAAGGACCGAAGAAAGAAGATTATCGAACAGGCGAAAGGATACTGGGGACGCAGAAGTACCAACTATCGTATCGCCAAGGATGCAGTCACAAAGGCCGGACAGTATGCCTACCGTGACCGCAAACGGAGAAAACGAGATTTCAGACGCCTGTGGATCGCAAGAATATCGGCGGGTGCACAAGCGGAAGGGCTCAACTATTCTCAGTTCATGCATGGCTTGAAGCTGGCAAACATCGAGATCAACCGTAAGGCATTGTCGAATATGGCAATTGAAGACAAGCTTGCGTTCTCCCAGTTGATTGTACAGGCCAAGGCAGCATTGAACTAAGTCTTGCCAGACACCATAAGGAGGTGGCATGATGACGACTCTCGATAAAGTTCAATTGTTGGAGCAGCGGATTGTAAAAGCCACTGTGTTGATTCGGAACCTTGAGAAGAAAATCGAGGAATTGAATGATGAGGTGGAGGTTCTCTCCGTCCATAACGAGGAGTTGCAGAAATACGCTGACAACTTCAGTTCCGACAGCAAGCTTATTGAGGAGAGCATCAACAATGCACTCGTACATCTCGATTCCATCCAAGGACTTGATGATATAGAAGTGATTGACAGCCTTTCTGGAGACCTGGAGACAGCTGACCGGTTTACCGGCGGTATGGGAATTTCGATAGACGAAGTTTCCCTCGACGACCTTGTCAGATGAACTGAAGACCATTGCAATTCTGTGAAACGGAACCAGAGATGGTTCCGTTTTTTTGTTTACTATGGTAGCATTGATTTGAAATTATTGGGCCTGCGGTGTTCGTGAAGAGACAGTTCTCTTGGCTCAAACAACATTTACGGGATTCGGTATAGCCGAGTTGAATTGATCCCGGGAGGTTCGCCTCCTTTTAGGGAACAGAATGCTCGGCACCTAGTTTCCCCCTTGAACCTTAGGTTCAAGAGATAACCTCCGAACGGCGCCGCGGGTCCTTTTTTATGTAGGAAACAGTATACATGACACAAACATTTTCCATGAATGATGTTATCTTCATTACCCTCCCCGATTCGATTCGGCAGGAGCAGGATGGATTCACCTTCGACCCTGAAATCCCATTGCCCGTCCAGTTGCCCGACGGCAAGGAAGCTATCGATCCTTCCGAAGGTATTCGGATCGAAATGATTGCGGCAGGGCTATTGAAGGTCATCGCACACCAAAGCGAACATGAACATTCCGCATATTACCGCAACATGCTCACCGCCTTGCAGCCAGACGTGGTGAAAGAACTGCAACTGGCCGGTATCGCCAAGGCGAACAACGGGGATCTCGAGTTTGCCGAGGAATTGTTCTTGGCCGCCAGCCACCTCAACCACAATATTCCCGAACTATTCGTCAACCTGTCGGTCCTGTATGGACAAAAAGCACGCAAGGCAATGGATTCGGACAGACACGAGGCATACGACGAAGCAATGACCAAACAGGTCAATGTCTTGCGTAGGGGCTTGGAACACAACCCGTTGTCCGAACTGTTGCTCTCCGAATTCGGCATGTTGAATCTCTTTCTCGGTAACGACGAACTGGCTCTGGAATACCTCAACCAGTATGTGCGTATCGCACCGGAAGGCGAGAAGAAGACATTGGTGGAGGCACGGATCAAGGAAATCTCGGACCGATTGGAAAACGACAGGACCTTGCATGAAGCCTTTGACGAGATGCAACTGGGAAATGAGGACCAGGCCTTGCGCCTGATCGAATCATTCATTGTAAACAATCCGAAAGTCTGGTCAGGTTGGTTCATAAAAGGTTGGGCACATCGTCGTCTTGGTGACTTTGCACCCGCACAGACGGCGTTCCTCAAATGTTTGGAGTTGGGTGAGACCAATGCCGACATCTATAACGAGCTTTCGATCTGTGCTGTCGAACTGGGTGACAAGGAACTATCCAAGACCTATTTGGAGATAGCGTTGGAGCTTGACGAGGATAATGTGAAGTTGCTGAGCAACCTTGCGTTCCTCAACCTGCGCGACGAAGAATACAACAGGGCGTACGAATTGTTGCTCAAGGCCCAGACAATCGATCCCAATGATCCTGCGGTCAAGCATTTGAAACAGGAATTGGCAAAAAGGACTGGAGTCGACGAAGAGGATGACAATGTCATCGATGCCTAGAACCCAGACCTTCCACACGGATTCCGAACAGGAGACGAGGGAACTAGGCTTTCGTCTCGGCAGGGCTCTCCCGGCCGGAACCGTAGTCTCCCTGCAAGGTCCACTCGGTGCCGGTAAGACCGTGATCGCGAAAGGTATCGCCGAAGCGTTGCAGATCAATGAAGCGATTGTCAGCCCCACATTCACCTTGGTACAGGAATATGAGGGAACCATGCCACTACATCATATGGATCTCTATAGATTGCATGGGATAGATGATTTCAGTAGTATCGGGGGTGAGGAACTGTTGTATGGCGAAGGCATTACGCTCATCGAATGGAGCGAAAAGATCGAGGAGATACTCCCGCACGGCACTGTGCGGGTGAAGATCGCAATCGGAGACAACGGGAACAGGGAGATCATGGTTTCGGGGGTGGTATGGTGAATATCCTTGCCTTGGAGACCTCGGGGGAGGTATTGCACCTTGCTTTGAGGACCGACCGCACTTTCATTTCACATACCCGAACCATAGGCAGGCAATTCAGCGAAGAATTGGTACCCCGGTTGAAATCGCTATGCGGTGAAGCCAACCTCTCACTCGCGGACCTCTCGCTCATAGTTTGTGCCAATGGGCCCGGTTCCTTCACCGGCTTGCGTGTCGGAATGGCAGCGGCAAAGGGAATCGCCTTGGCTGCTGGTATTCCACTGGTAAGTCTTGGCACCATGGATATCATCGCCTACCCGCTGTCGCACTCCAGAATGCCGGTACTCTGCGCAGTGGATGCCAAGAAGCAACGGTATTATTGTGCGGTGTTCAAGAATGGCGAGCGCGAGTCCAAGGATATGGATGCTTCGATTCCTTCCATAGCCGATATGGTGGATGGATATGACGAGCTGCTGGTGACCGGACCCGATGCACAGAAACTGGTAGTGTTGTTGCGTGATGAAATCACAAAACGTGGCAGTAAGACAATTCTTTACATTGACACGTTGATATATCGCAATTATGGCGAATCTATGATTATTTTAGGTAATAAATTGCTCAATCAAGAAGGTCCTGACGATATTGGGTCCGGACCGACCTATATCCGAAAGAGCGATGCTGAGTTATCTTTGGAAGAGCGAAACGCAAATAATCCACCCGAAGAGGTTTAACAATGAGTGAACAGGAAAAGCAGCCCGATATCATAATCATCGGAGGAGGCCCGGCCGGTCTCTCTGCTGCGCAGTATGCGGCACGTGCAGGATTGTCTGCACATGTGTTTGAGGAAATGGCCCCGGGCGGCCAGGTATTGGTTGTCGATGAACTGGAAAATTATCCCGGATTCGAAGAACCGATCAGCGGCTTCGATCTTGCCGACAAATTCACCAAACAAGCCGAACGGTTTGGAGCCGTGATACATTTTGGCACGGTAGATGCCGTCAACCACAACGGGGATGGCTCCTTCACGGTTGTGACCACAGACGGAACCTACACCGTTCCTGTCGTCATCATGTCCACCGGTGCGAAACGACGCGAACTTGGTGTCCCGGGTGAGAAGGAATACCAGGGAAAAGGCGTTTCCTACTGTGCGACCTGCGACGGCCCCTTCTTCAAGGGAAAACGGATACTGGTGGTCGGAGGTGGGGATTCAGCTTGTGGAGAGTCGCTGTTCCTCTCGAAGTTGAGCTCGGATATTGTGATCGTGCATAGGAAGGACCGGTTCCGTGCACAACGCAGCATCGCCGGAATGGTAGAGCACGACGAGCATATTGACACACGGTTCCTACACACGGTGAATGAAATCAAGGGTGACGGAAAGCGGGTGACATCGGTCTCGTTGCATGATATCGAACATGATCGTGATTATGAGGAACCGTTCGACGCCGTATTCGTGTTTATCGGTGCGGACCCAAGGACCAAGCTGGTATCCTATGCCGAGACCGACGAAGCCGGGTACCTGGTTACCAACGGGCTGATGGGCACGAATGTACCAGGTCTCTACGCTGTGGGGGATGTGCGCAATACGCCCTTCAGACAGATCGTCACAGCTGCATCGGACGGCGCGATCGCTGCCCATGCGTCGGCAGAATATATTGATGAACTCAAGGGCCAGGCATACGTATAGGTGCAAGTGAATTAAGTTCAAATTCCACAAAAACCCGTCTCCTAGGCGGGTTTTATTATGATTTCCCAACCCATTTACCAGTCGAATTCCCTTGACTGCACTCCAACTTCAATGGTCTAATTGGCATATGAGAATAATGATGGTCTCGAGCGAAGCAGTTCCTTTCTCAAAATCGGGAGGGTTGGCGGATGTCGCCTCTTCCCTTTCCATTGCCCTGGCGGCACTGGATCACGATGTCCGCCTGATCCTTCCCTGCTACGGTTCGACCGACGATTCCTCCTTTACCCAGTTGCCCTATCTGGTGGAAATACCGAATGGAGGAAAGCTCGAGGCGGTCAGATTCAGACATAAGAAGCACAACGGTGTATCGGTCTATCTGGTCGACCACCGGTGGTTCACCGAACGAAAGGGGATCTATGGGGACACTTCGTTCGCTCCATATGCGGACAACCTCCTACGGTTCACCTTGTTGTCCAAGGCTGCTCTCTCCTTGTGCAGGGAATTGGAGTGGATTCCCGAGATCCTCCACTGCCACGATTGGACAACGGGACTTGTCCCCACCTTGGCCAAGCACGATCCAGACAAGACCTTTGCCAAGACAACGGTTGTCTTCACCATACACAATCTGGCCTACCAGGGCGATTTCCCCCGGCTCGACCTGTTGCTTTCGGAAATACCGGTCGATCCGACACTCTTCAGCGGAGAAGGTATCCATCGACGGATCAACATGCTGAAGGCCGGACTCGAAGGTTCGGATTTGATCACCACCGTCAGTCCCACCTATGCGAAGGAGATACAGGAGGCGCAGCAGGGTTGCGGTCTCCAAGACCTGCTCCGTTCCAAGCAAAGCCACCTGTTCGGGATCCTGAATGGAATCGATACCGACGAGTGGAACCCGCAAACGGACCGTCTGCTGGAAAATCATTTTTCCAGCGAGGATTTGAGTGGAAAAGATATCCTAAAAGGAAAGATGCAGAGGCGGTTCAAACTACCTGTCCAAGCGGATACCCCGGTCATAGGTATGATCAGCCGGATAGCGGACCAGAAGGGATTTGTCGAATTGTGCCAAGGTTCTCCCTGTGCACTTGAACAGATACTCACCGACCTTCCTGTACAAATGCTGATCGTGGGAACCGGAGACAAGGCTATTGAGGAAAAATTGACGACCCTGGCCGAGTTGCACGACAATCTCTCGGTAAATCTCATTTTCAGCAACGAGGCTGCGCATCTGGTGGAAGCCGGAAGCGACTTTTTCCTCATGCCGAGCCGATATGAACCGTGTGGACTCAACCAGATGTACTCCTTGCGTTACGGGACCATACCCATCGCACGGAAAACGGGAGGATTGGCCGATTCCATTGTCGATATCGCCCAGCCGGACGGAACGGGAATCCTTTTCGACGACATGTCGGGAACTGCCATCTATATGGCTGTCAAACGGGCAATCGATGTATATAAGACTGAAGACCAAGATATTTCAACCATACGGAAGCGCGGTATGGGAGTTGATTTCTCATGGATCAATTCAGCTGAAGATTACGTGAAAGTGTATCAAAAAACACACAAGGGGTAATGGGAATGGGTAAGAAAAAGACTATAGCAATCGTATTGGGCGGAGGCAAAGGAACGAGACTCTATCCTTTGACCAAGGACAGATCGAAACCCGCAGTCCCGTTCGCAGGCAAATACCGGTTGGTGGATATTCCGATTTCCAACTGTATCAATAGTGAAATCAAGCAAGTCTATATTCTCACGCAGTTCAACTCGGCATCCTTGCACAACCATATTGCGAACACCTATATCTTCGATACGTTCTCCAATGGCTTCGTCGAGATCCTCGCTGCGGAACAGACCTACCACAACAACGATTGGTATCAGGGAACCGCCGATGCGGTACGCAAGAACCTATTGCACTTCGCCGACCAGAATGCCGACTACTACATCATACTCTCGGGCGACCAATTGTATCGCATGGATTATCGGGAAATGCTCAAGACCCACGTGGAAAGTGGCGCGGTCCTGACCATCGCAGCCAAACCGATCTCCAGGGAAGCCGCAACCGGTTTGGGAATCATCGGCGCCGACGACCATGGGATAGTCAAGAAATTCTATGAGAAGCCGGCACCCGATCTCGATATTTCCGAATATCGCATCCCAACCAAACTCCTCAAGGAAAGCTTGAACCAGAAACCGAGCGAGAACAATGAATACCTCGCGTCCATGGGTATCTATATTTTCGATGCCAGGGCTATGGAAAAGTTGCTTGAGCACAATCCAGCAACCGATTTCGGCAAGGAGATAATTCCCGAGGTCATCAAGACACAAAAGGTCGCAACCCACCTGTTCGACGGATTCTGGGAAGATATCGGAACAATCAAGGCGTTCTACGACACGAATATTGACTTGGCCTCGGTGACACCGGCATTCAATTTCTACAATGAGGAAATGCCGATCTACACCCACCGGCGGCACCTTCCGGCGACAAAGGTCAACTTCTGCAATATCAGCTGCTCGCTGACAAGCGAAGGTTCGATCATCACCAACGCCTATATTGTGAACTCCATCATCGGTGTGCGGACATTGATCGAATCGGGAGCCAGCTTGGATGGGGTCTATTGCATGGGAGCATCCTACTATGAGACTCCCGAGGAAAAGGCCGAGAATGCCCGCAAAAAGATTCCGAATGTAGGTATTGGACGGGCAACGATTATCAGAAGGGCAATAATCGACCAGAATGCACGGATTGGAGACGGATGCCGCATCGGCATCGACGATATCCAACGGGCAGAGGGAGACTACTCGAACTATTCGATCCACGATGGAATCATCGTAATCCATAAGAATGCGATAATTCCGCACGGGACAATCCTCTAGTGATCTGTAACAGCATAAACTTGTGGCTGAGCTTGGAGCGGATCGGACGGAGGGCAAGGACAAGGAAGCGAAGATATGAAAGGTTCCTTCGGTCA
>PGXW01000029.1:0-22758 GCA_002839355.1 Spirochaetae bacterium HGW-Spirochaetae-2 | reverse complement strand
CTCGCTTCGTTTGGCAATCCAGATATCTGAGCTGACACGAACGAAGCCCATCTGTTCGATAGGCCCAAGAAAAGTAAAGATTAGGATGTTACAGATCACTAATCAGGCGAAGGAGAGTTCGGCGAGCTTGTCCCGTATGGCAGTGTCCGAGGGGACAAGCGGCAACTCCAGCAATTCGTCGAAGGTAACCCACCGGGCCTCCTGGTGCTCGCGCAGCTGGTACCGTACCGGTTCGATTGCCTCGACCCAGTAGGCCTGCAGATGGAACAATGTCTGCTTGTGCATGAAATCGTGGTACAGTAGGCAAGGGCCTACTTTTACGGACAATTCGAACTCTTCCATAAACTCCCGGGCAAGCGATTGCTCGGGAGTCTCCCCCCACCGGTGTTTTCCGCCAGGAAATTCCCAAAGCCCCCCGATTTCCCCACCTTCCTTGCGCCGGGCAACAAAATATCGGCCGGCTTCAAACAATACGCCGGCAGTGGTTATCCTATCAAAAACCTGGTGTCCACCCATGATCAGCTCCTACAGCAATACGGCACCGGGGAACATAAAATGCAACACAGATGCCCCCAGTATGAGAAATCCCAAATTTCGTTTGTGCAACTCGATCAACGACCCGGTCTTCCCCAACATGTCCTCGTCGGTTGGGGGACGCTCTTCAGCCGTACCTTTTCGCCTACTCCGTCCGAAGGCTCCATGCTGGTTTCCCTTCACCATTTGGGTAACGTGGTACATGACCACCACCAACGTACAGAAGACCGGAACCAGGTCACCGAGCAAGACAGGACCGGGGGGTACGGGAAAGAAAATCTTCAATCCCACCAACAGCAAACCGATCAGTATGAGCACGAGCTGTATCCAAAGACCCGACCCGACTGCGTTGCGCAGGCGAATCAACAACAGGTAGTGGCCTCCATATTCATCGACGAGCAACAATCCGGCACCGAGAAGCATGTAGACGATCACCAATAGATAGGTCTGGTACATCATGCGCGTCCCACTTCCGCACTCCGGCACACATTGCCAATATAGGTTATCAGCGTTTCGGCATCGAACCATCCGGAATCGGTCCTGGCGAGCAATCCCGCACCCTGGTGGACAAGAACTCCTGTATGGGCGGCCTCAAGAACATCGTAGCCCTGGGCAAGAAGCGAGCCGATGATTCCAGTCAAGACATCGCCACTTCCGGCAACTCCCAACGCATTGTTCATCCCGTCCACAACGATAGGGAGACTCCCACCATTCCGACCGTCGATTATCCAAACCACATGGCTTTTGTAGACCAGGACGATTTCCAAGGCTACGGCAACCCGTTTCAGGGAATCGATGAATGACTCGGGGGTGCCCGAAGGACCGGTCTCCTGCGCGAGCAACGGCATATGCAAGGCCTCCAGCATCCTATGCAATTCGCCCGGATGCGGAGTAAGGACAAGTGGCCCATGCGCGGTTCCACTGATTCGGTGGTCGCCCACAAGCTTGGCGAAGGCTGCTATGGCATCGGCATCGAGCACTGTCGGCAATCCTGACTGGACCAATTCCAAGACCTGCTCTTCGCGACCATCGCCCCACCCCGGTCCAGCCGCCAAGGCCTGGTAGGTCCTAACCAATTGGGAACTCTTCAGCACAGCCTGCTCAGCAATGGCCTCGACAATGATCGAAGGGGTTTCAGAGGCGGCCACCGATGCCACATCCCGATCGCAACACAGGGTAACCAATCCGCAACGGCTATGAAAAGCCGCCCTTGCGGACAGCCGTGCGGCTCCGGAAAATGCAATGCTACCCGCAAACAGGGCAAGGTGTCCCCGTGTGTTCTTATAGACATCCTCGGAGAACCGTTTCAATCTCAAATCGTCTTGACCGCTCAAGATTGCGGCGGCAACGGAATTCTTCAACAATACCGGGGGGAATGATGGATTCACCCGCAGTATGTCTCCCCACCCGACCCGGCAGACCGGATGGTACGCCGCGGCCTTGCGTAGCCCCATGGTGATAGTGGCATCGGCTAGTACCCGTGGACCAGCCACACTCATACCGTCACTGCACCCGGAGGGTATGTCGACAGCAAGCACAAAGGCACCCCTGGTCCTCTGGGAATTGATCAGCTTGACAATCTCCGCGGTGGTTCCACTGAGCATTCCTCTCAATCCGGTCCCCGCGATACCATCGATCAGCACATCGGCTTCGGAAATGATCCTGCTGGTCTCGCTGGACAATACTCCATCGAGATTCTCCGCCTCCACATGTGCGAATCCAAGTTTCCGGCAGATATTCCGCTGCACCGAACAGGAGTTGGAAATCCGGGAACCGACGAGAAGGATCGTGAACGATTCCAGTCCGGAGAAAAAGGCTTCCCTGGCCATGACCAAAGCATCCCCCCCATTGTTTCCTCCACCGGCAACAAATACCACGTTTCCCATGGGTATATCTTTCTCACGGGCATAGGATGCGAAGGCCTGCCATCCTTTCAGACCGGCCTGCTCCATCAACACCAAGGCTGGGATCGCATATTCGCTCTGCGCCTGGGAATCGATACTTTCCATTGTATGTGTACTGACCAATGTCTCCATACCTGCATAGTACCCCCACAAGAGCAGGCGGTCAATCATGTATATCGTGCTGGGATTTTTGCGCACAGATAGTAGCACAATCTATATTATTTGTGTTACTATCGGTCGAAGTCGACGATTGGGAGGAAAACGATGTCTGAAATAGTCAGGTTCGGCGTCTCGATGGACAAGGAACTGGTGAATCTGCTCGACGGACTCACCGAACTGCATCATCATCCAAATCGCTCCGAGACCATCAGGGCTATGGTACGCCAACAGGTGTTGGAGGAAGGCAGCGAAAATCCGGAAGCCTCGGTAACCGCGGTCATTTCATTGATTTTCCACTATTCGACAACTCTTGTACGTGTTCCGTTGGATGCGTATCCGTCACTCAAACTCACCACAAACCTGCAGATGCATCTCGAACGAGATATCGTGATCAAGATTCTGGTCGTGTCGGGTACCTACGGACATGTCCGCCAATGGGCAGGCAAGGTTATTGGCCAAAAACATGTCGTTGGAAGGATAAATATCGCAGCTACCGACAGCCTGTACGAGCAGTTGCGCACATGAGCATACATACCGGTTCCCACTATGCCGTGGTCCTGCAGTCGGTCAGCGCCTCGTACGGCTCCACGGCAGTATTGGACAACCTGACACTTCGGGTGCGCAAGGGTGAACGCATCGTGATCAGCGGTCCGAACGGCAGTGGAAAAAGTACCTTGTTGAAATTGATCTCCGGCACCATGAAACCCACCGACGGTTCGATCGACGTGCTTGGACTTCGACTCGACAACCAGCTCGATCGTCAACGGATCCGTCAACAGATCGGTTTTCTCACACAAATACAGCAAGATCCGGAGATTGCGGTATCTGTATGTGAAAGTGTCCTGCTGGGGTTATGGGGTACCCGTTTCTCGTGGGGCAAACGACCTGCTAAAGCCGATCGTGACAAAGCGATCGACAGGCTGGAGTTGGTTGGGTTGGGAGAACTTGCCCACCGCGATATACGCACCCTCTCTGGTGGACAACGGCAACGGGTTGCCCTCGCCCGGGCATTGATCAGGGATCCCGCACTGGTGCTGATGGACGAGCCGACAACCTATCTCGATTCCGCGGCCAAGGAGGATCTGGTGAATCGGATCGCCGAGCTGCATCGGCAACTGGGATTTACCTCTATCATTGTCAGCCACGAGCCATTGTCATCGTTGCTTTCGGATCGGAGGATCCATCTGGAATCAGGTGCAGTGAAGGAATGCCGGGAGGTACAACCATGATGGAAACACTTGTCGAAGCCTTCTCCATTCCTGTGATACGACATGCCTTTATCGGTATGACCATAGCAGGAGCGACCTTGTCCCTCCTTGGGGTCATAGTAGTCTCCCTCCACTTGACCGCCATACGTTTCACCTTGATGCATGTCGGCCTGTTGGGTGCGGCCTCGGGATTGGCCCTTGGCTTCTCCTCGACTACGGGAGCCTTCACGTTGGTACTTGTCGCCTCTGTGGTCATGGGCACCATGGTCAACCAGAAGACAGTGGCGGCAAGTTCGATCAGCGGCCTGTTCATGACCGGATCGCTTGCCGGAGCCTTCCTGCTGTTGGCAAGCACAGGAGTTCCCGCGATGCAGGTATTCGACATATTCGCAGGAAACATCCTCATGATGACCCGTACCGACGTGATCTTCACCGCAAGCGTCGGTCTGATTCTGGTGTTTGTCTTCGTTTTCGCGTACCGCGAAATCCAATTGGTCCTGCTGAACAGGGAACTGGCCCAGGTATTGGGGGTTCCTGTGGATGCGATCATGACGGGTATGTTCGTCCTGCTGGGTCTCGGCATCGCAACCGCATTACGTCTTGTGGGGGCGTTGCTGGTCGATGCGATCATCCTACTGCCGGCAATGGCTGCCCTCCGGTTCGCCCGGAATTTCGGCATGGCATTGGTTCTTTCCTCCCTATTCGGCTTGGCAACCACCATTGGGGGATTTTTGGTAGCGTTGTTCTTCGACCTTCCGGTAGGAGCAAGCGCGGCCATGGTGTCGACACTCCTTTTGGGGATATCGATGATCATCGCACGGCTTGCTGCACATTGAAATTATTTTTTTGGAGGTTACGATGCGTAACAAATTTTTCAGCTTGTTTCTTCTTGTTGTTCTTCTCACACCAGCCTTGTTTGCCCAGGGTACCGACGAGACGTCCGCAGCTTCCCGCTTCGATTCGTATGCGGCTCTCAGTTCCATGGGCCCCTCGATCGTCGCATCCACCAGTTGGGTCGGAGCAATCGCCGAGGCGGCAGGTGCGCAACGGGTCCTCGTGCTGGCACCGGTAGAGTTGCGGCACCCACCCGAATACGATTTTTCTCCAAACGATATAATCAAGGCCTCGAAGGCTGATCTTGTCCTATGGGCAGGATATGAAGGATTCGTACGGAACCTTGTCCAGGCAGCCGAAATTCCCGAAAACCGCCTGATACAGGTAACCACCAACAACGCTCCGGACCAGCTGGCGCTCTCAGTCGAAAAAGTATCGGCACTCCTTGGCACGACCGATGCATACCAATCGTGGAAAACAGCGTTGGATACGTTGGTCGAGGAAATCGGTAGAAACAGTGCCCGTCAGGATATGGCGGGGACCAAGGTGGCCGTACAGTTCCACCACCAGGCTTTGGCCCGATATCTCGGGTACCATGTGGTGGCTGTGTTCGGTCCTCAGGAACTCACCCTCGGCGATATCCAAAAGATAGAATCGCTGGATCCCGACCTGATAATCGACAACTGGCACAGTGTCCAGGGCAATCCGATGAAAAAGAGTGGCAGGGGCTATGTGCAACTGGTCAATTTCCCCGGCCCCTTCGAAACCCGTTCGATACTGGAAGTCCTGACATACAATGCCGGACAACTGGGACTGCTGGACAAGTGATCTGCAATAACCCGGCCATCCTTGACACTCCAGAGGTTTTTGTCTACCTTAGGGGTGTCTTGGGGTGGCCGTCGTCGAGCGGCCTGAGATTACACCCGTAGAACCTGATCTGGGTAATGCCAGCGAAGGGAGGCACGTAAACTCACACCTATTCCCCACAGACAGAAACCAACTGAGGAGGTGCTTGCATGAAAAAGCACTATGTATGGCTGGTTCTGGCTGTTCTCTTGATTCCGATGGCGCTGTATGCGCAGGGAAGCAAGGAGAAACCGGAAACATCACAGAGGATCATCACCGTCTATGCGTATGATTCATTCGTATCCGAATGGGGTCCGGGGCCATTGGTAGTCCCGGCATTCGAAAAGAAGACCGGAATCAAGGTCAATCTCGTATCAGCCGGAAACGGTGGAGAACTGCTTTCACGCCTTGAGCTGGAAAAGCACAATCCCCAAGCCGATGTTGTCATTGGAATTTCCAACGAACTGCTGCACGAGTCGGTCTCATCGAATCTGCTGCAATCCTACGCATCACCAGCTTTGGAACAAATCCCAACATTTCTCCACTTCGATCCAACCTATACCCTGGTACCGTTCGACTACGGCAACTATGCGTTCGTCTATGATACGCGGAAGATCAGCGATCCCCCTCGCTCACTCGACGACCTGCTCGATCCACGGTGGAACCGCAGCTTGATCCTCATGGATCCAAGGACGTCCAGTGTCGGCATGGGCCTGCTCGAATGGACAATCGCCGTATATGGCGACTCCTACCTCCAATGGTGGGAAGCGGTAAAGCCGAATGTGTTGACGATAGCCGACGGATGGTCAAGCGGGTATGGTTTGTTTACCGAGGGAGAAGCTCCACTGGTAATCAGCTACACGACCAGCCCGGTCTACCATGTGTTGTACGAGGAATCGGACCGATACCAGGCACTGGTTTTCGATGGCGGCAATATGGCGGTAATCGAAGGTGCCGGTATTGTGAAGAGCACCAAGGACTTGGAGGCTGCCCAGCAGTTCATCGATTTCCTTCTCACCGATGCGCAAGTGGATATCGCGACAGCAAATATCATGTACCCCACCAATAGTTCGGTGGTATTGCCGTCGGCGTTCGAATCCGCTCCGAAACCTGCACACTCGATCATGCTGGAAAGCGAAGTCATTGCAAAATATCGTGACTCGTGGCTTACTGATTGGGTGGAGGTCATGAGCAAGTGATCAGAAAACGAAGGAATGGACTGGTTGGAACCACAATTTTGGACACCTCGCGCTTTTACCGGGCGTTGAGTACACCGGCTATGGTGTTGCTCACATTCCTTTTTCTCATTCCCCTCTCGATCATCCTGAGCAAAGCTTTTGTCGATGATACGGGAGGGGTCTCCCTCGTACGAGTCCGGTTGATGCTGACCGACGCCTATACCTGGCGGATCCTACGATTCACCTTGCTGCAGGCGCTGGCCAGTACCGTGGTGTCGGTGCTCATCGGTTTGCCCGGTGCCTACCTGCTGGCCACCTACCGGTTCCCCGGCAAGAGTATCATCAGGGCAATCTGTACCCTACCGTTCGTACTCCCATCGATCCTCGTGGTGTTGGGTTTCGTGATCTTCTATGGCAACAACGGGTTGGTGAACACGATGC
The DNA here is from genome assembly GCA_002839355.1 of Spirochaetae bacterium HGW-Spirochaetae-2. GTDB lineage: Bacteria > Spirochaetota > Spirochaetia > Sphaerochaetales > Sphaerochaetaceae > UBA8525. Next base: position 15,654 of record PGXW01000029.1, on the reverse strand, counting down.
TCATGTCGATATTCGACCTGGAGCAACCTCCGTTGCGGATCCTCTACACGTTCGGTGCCATCATACTCGCCCATGCATTCTACAACTTCCCCATCGCGCTGGGTCTTATCTCTTCCTTTTGGGAACAACTGCCTTCTCGTTACAACCATGCGGCCATGACCATGGGGGCGAGACGATGGACTGTGTTCAGGACGGTGACGTTGCCGCGGTTGGTTCCTGCGATCCTGAGTGCCTCGACGTTGATTTTCCTGTTCTGCTTTTCCAGTTTTGCGATTCTGCTGGTACTCGGGGGAGGCCCCAGGTTCACCACACTGGAAGTCGAGATATACCGAAGGGCGCGAATGACACTCGATCTGGAGGGAGCCGCAGCACTGAGCCTGCTATCCATCGCAGTCACGCTTGTATTGGTCGCGGCCCATTTGTGGACACAGCGGATGATGGCACATCAGGAGGAGATCGAGGTGATTTCGGAACGGCGGTTGGAACGCAGTCCCCGTTCGATATGGGGCAAATCGATAGCCTTCCTCTATGTGGTGTTTTCTGTTGTTTTCGTCCTCGGCCCCCTAGCTGGTATCGTCTACCGGTCTTTCTTGGCGCCTGTCTCCCGATCGGGGGATCTCGCGTTTTCCACACGGTGGTATCGACAGCTGTTCGGTCTGGAGACGGTCGCGGGCTCCCCACTTGGGATCGCCGCTTCCGCAATCTTGTTGAGTCTGGCAATCGCAACGATAACGGCATTCATATCGTTGGTTATCGGGACCATGCTTGCCGCGCGACTGAGAAAGACCCGCAGGCGTTCGAACATTTCCATGGAACTGTATGCGATGCTTCCCATGGCGGTCTCCTCGGTGGTGGTCGGTCTCGGCTACTATTTGGTTTCATCGGTATTCACTGGCCGCCGATCGTTGGGAGTCGTACTGGTTGTCCTTGCCCACGTGGTCATAGCATCACCATTCGTGCTGCGTTCGATCCTCCCCGAATATCGTAAGATTCCCTTCAGCTATACCCAGGCATCGCTCACACTCGGCGCAACGGTATCCCAAACCTTCTGGCGAGTGGAATTGCCATTGCTCCGTTCCGCCATGGCAACCGGAGCAGCCTTCGCATTCGCCATTTCCATGGGAGAGATCAATGCCACGCTGGTGCTTGCCGATTCCAGCATCATCACGGTGCCGATAGTCATGTACCGGTTGATCGGTTCATACAACTTTGCGGGAGCCTGTGCCTTGGGAACGATTTTAATCGCATGCTGTGCTATAGTATTTGCATTCACAGAATCGATGAAGAGGAGTCACCATGTCTAATTCGGGACTTGTCTGTTCCCATATCCGCGTAGAATATCCCGAATTCACACTCTCGTTGGATCTCACCGTCGAAGAGGGTGAACTCGTCAGCATCATCGGTCCTTCCGGCTGTGGGAAAAGCACGACTTTACAACTGATTACGGGGCTCATCCCCTGTGAATCGGGTTCGATCATGCTCAATGGTGTGGATATCACGGATACTCCCGTCTGGGAGCGCAATATCGGCATGGTGTTCCAGGACTACGCATTGTTCCCACACCTCGATGTGGAACAGAATATTGCCTATAGCCTGAAATTGAAGAAAATCATCAAGAAAGAGCGTCACGAACGGGTCACCCGCTTGTTGGAGCTGGTAGGGCTCGAAGGCTACGGGAAACGCAAGATCGCACTACTCAGTGGTGGCGAGCGTCAACGGGTAGCATTGGCCCGTGCACTGGCTTCCGAACCGAAACTGCTGCTGTTGGATGAACCGTTGTCGGCCCTCGATGCGAAAATGCGCAAGCGGTTGCGCCAGCAGATCCGTAAGATACACGAGACCACAGGGATTACCACACTCTATGTCACCCATGACCAGGAAGAGGCGTTGACCATAAGCGACAGGATTGTGGTGATGCAGGAAGGAAGGATCGAGCAGTTCGATACTCCCGAGGTGATCTACAATAACCCGTCGACGTTGTTCGCAGCCAAATTCATGGGTGAGGGAACCCTCTTGCCCCATTCACTCATTCCACAGACATTGGTTTCCATCGACAAGGGACCCGATACAGTGGTTTTCCGCAGTGGTGGTGAAACCCGACAGATATTCTTCCGTCCGGAACGTGTGATTGTCCACGACAATCCGGCCTTGGCCTTTCCCGAGTTCCTGCCACACTTGCGGTTCAACAAGACCCGCGTGATTTCCTGTGAATACCAGGGTGGACAATATTTGCTGGAATGCGATTGGAATGGCTATACTATCTTGGCCTATTGCCGCCACAAACCGAAGAACGAACGGGTTTCATTGGGTGTGCGTGTCAACGATCTGGTCGAATATGTCGACGGTGTTGTCACAAAATAACAGAATATTTCAAGAATTTTGAAGCAATCGGCTGATTGAAGTGGTTATATAGGCAAGGAGATCGATCACTAGTGACGCTTGCCCAAGTGAACCAGTATATTAGGTATATCATGAAGAAGACTACACGGCCGAAACCAGTTCGACGATTGCTCATTACCTCGTTGCTTTTGACGTTGGTCTGGTCTGGACTCGCAGCTGGAATTCCAGTGCGCGATGCATTCGGCCTTTCTGCCGATATCGGGTGGTACGGTAGTATTCCGAGCCAATTCCACGATGACCCGCTTCCTGTACGTAGCCACCTGACCTTTGGGGGTACCGTTACTCCTGCCACATTCGGTATAGGAGAGAACCTGGAGCTGTCAGCTGGGATTGCCGCCTATTACACAACCCGCTCGCTGATCTATGGAACGACGGTCTGGCGTCCCTTTGCGGCATTGGGAGCTACCATCGACCTCACCTTCCACCTGGATCCGCGGTTTTCCATTACTCCCGCGATCACGATGATGGCTGGCATGTATACCCAGACACGTGAAATAGCTCCGATTCTCAGACTTTCGGTTACCGGTGGCTACGACTTGCTGTCTTCTCCAAAACGTCAGCGGTGGATTCTCACCGTACCGGTCTCAATCGATTTGCGGACCGATTATGTTGCCGTTACCGCCGGAATCGGGATGAAGTGGAAACTTGATCGGAAGATACCAGGAGGTGCACCGTGAAGAATCGCCTCCTATTGGGAATAATGGTAATTCTACTTACCATGAGTGTGATTTCCTGCGAACTGCTGCTGGAAAAACCAGCGAAGCCGACGATACATGCGCTATTCGTTTCGTTGGATTATTATAACACTTCGATTAGACTGAATGGAACAATCCGTGATGCAAAGGAAATTGAATCTGCTCTGAGCAGCCTTTCAACACATTTTACCATTGAGATGGAAACTACCTGGATGTTACAAGAAGGGGAAAGTCCGAGTGTGAGTTCATTATTATACCCGACTCCTTCAAACATACTTAACAAGATAGAAGAGCTAAAATCAGGTTTAACAGAACAAGATATTTTATTTATCTATTACTCAGGGCATGGTTATGATCCATCTGAAAGCAATCCCATCGGGGGAGATCTTGCCGTTGCTGTACAAGAATCAGAGACTGCTACAAGCACGCTATATATTAATGATGTTCTCAATTTATTGAATACAATACAACGAGGAAAAGTAATTTTTGTCTTGGATTCCTGTTATAGTGGAAACTTCGTACCGGACTATCCAACAGGATATCCTCTAATAAATAATGATTTTGAGTACAATTCACGTGTATTTGTGCTTTCTGCTTCTAGTAAAGATAATGTTTCTTATGAACGTCCAATATTTAGAACTGAATATGAATCTCAGCTATATGACTACACTGTGGATGCTGATGATCCAAGAAATCATATTCATGGTGTATTCACTGACTTGTTTCTCAAGGGACTCGGATGGCACCATGGGGATGGAACTGGAGAAGTTATTGACAGTGCAGGAGTTCTCACCACGATTGACGGAGAAATAGTGGATACTTCTGATATCCCAACGCTCCGTAATGGCTCAATAACCACCTCTGATATTTATAACTATATCCTTACAAACATTTCACGACAGACCCCAATGACAGTTAGCGGTCCACTCGACCTGGTGCTGTTCAGCGAACACTGGTAGGTGCTCAGCCGCTGAACCGCATGTTCTTGACCGCATCTATCTCATCACGTAGTATAGCCGCCTGCTCGAACTCCAGGTTCTTGGCATGTTCCAGCATCTCCCGCTCGAGATCCTTGATATACTTCTTCCGGTCCCCTGATTGCAGCAGGTTGTACTTGCTCTTGAGAACGGTGATATCGCCCTTTTGGATCTCCTGCTTGTCTATCTTTTCCCTGGTGATAAGGTCCTGGATCGACTTGATGATTGTCGTCGGGGTAATACCATGCTTCTCGTTGTATTCCTGTTGGACTGCACGCCTGCGGTTGGTCTCCTGAATCGCCTCTTTCATGGCATCGCTGTGTTTGTCGGCATACATGATCACCCTACCATCAACATTTCGGGCAGCCCTGCCGATTGTCTGGATAAGGGAAGTCGCGGAGCGGAGGAATCCTATCTTGTCGGCATCGAGAATCGCTATCAACGAAACCTCGGGCAAGTCCAACCCTTCGCGCAACAGGTTGATTCCGACCAGGATATCGTAGGTACCAAGCCGAAGGTCGCGCAACAACTCGACCCGTTCGATCGTTTCCACTTCGGAGTGAAGGTAGCGGACACGTAGTCCGAGATTGGCCATATAGTCGGTGAGGTCCTCGGCCATCCGTTTGGTCAGCGTCGTCACCAGGACACGTTCCTTCTTGGCAACCGTCTTTCCGATCTCTCCATAGAGGTCCTCCATCTGGCCTTCTGTCGGACGGACTTCAACAACCGGGTCGAGCAATCCGGTGGGACGGATGATCTGCTCGACTATTTGGGAGGATTCACCTATCTCGCGCTTTGTGGGAGTCGCAGACACATAGATGCGCTGGCCACAGGTCTTGTCGAACTCGTCGTACTTGAGCGGACGGTTGTCCAGGGCGGAAGGAAGGCGGAATCCATAGTTGACCAGATTGAGTTTTCGACTCCTGTCCCCCTCGTACATCGCGCCTATCTGAGGCAGCGTGACATGGGATTCATCGATGAACGTCAAGAACCCCTTGGGGAAATAGTTGAGAAGCACCGGCGGCGCCTCTCCCGCTTCCCTATTGCCCAAGGGTCGGGAATAGTTCTCGATTCCCGAGCAATAACCGAGTTCCTGCAACATCTCGAGATCGTACTCGACACGGGTCTTAATCCGTTCGGCCTCGAGGAGCTTCCCGTTGTTCATGAAATAATTGTACTGCTGGTCAAGTTCGTCGCGAATCCGACCGATCGCCGCCTGGATCTGTTCGGGCGGCATGACAAACTGCTTCGCTGGATACAAGCTTACCGAAGGGACAGTATCCAATACCTTTCCGGAAACGGGATCGAACCACTCGATGCGTTCGATTTCATCCCAATTGATCCTGATACGGATCGCAGTCTCCATATAGGATGGGCAGATCTCGACCACATCACCCCGGACACGGAACGAACCCCGTTCCAGGATCATGTCGTTGCGATCATATTGCATGCGGATCATATGCTCCAGGTCCACCTTGTGGTCGAACTTTTGGCCTACCTCGAACGGTTTGACCATATCGCGTACGGACACCGGATTGCCCAGACCGAAAATACAGCTTACGGAAGCGACGATAATAACGTCGCGACGTTCCATGAGTGCGAACGAGGCGTAGAGCCGCAACCGGTCGATCTCATCGTTGATATCGGCATCCTTCTCGATATAGAGATCCTTGCCGGGAACATACGCCTCCGGTTGGTAATAATCGTATGTCGATACGAAATACCCGACTGCGTTTTCGGGGAAGAACGATTTGAATTCACGGAACAACTGGGCGGCAAGCGTCTTGTTGTGGCTGAGCACCAACGTGGGCCGCTGTACCTTCTCGATGATCTTTGCCATCGTATAGGTCTTGCCCGATCCGGTCACGCCCTTGAGCGTCTGCCGCTCGAATCCCGATTCGAGTCCTGCGGACAACAACTCGATGGCATCGGCCTGGTCCCCCGCGGGTTCATAATCGGCTACAACCTTGAATGGAACAGGTGTCAGCGTACTGTCCATTCCATGCCCTCCGGCCGTTCGACCAACTCTACTTGCAACACCTTCTTCTCCCCTTTCCGAAGAACTTCGACAGCCACGATATCCCCAGGATGTGTATCAACCAATGCACTGTACAGGTCGGCATATTCGGCGACAGGTTCCCCATGGACTGCGACAATGACGTCTCCTCCGAGATAGATTATCGACGAACCGTACTGCACCCGCTGAACGCCACCTTTCAGGCCACCCTTCTCGGCTTTTCCACCGGCACGAACCTGGGAAACCAAGAGTCCCGACTGCACCTGCAGGCCGGCATACTCTACGATACTGGGATCAAGCTGTACCATGGTCACATCCAACCAACCGCGCATCACCTTGCCGAATCGGATCAAATCGGGAATGACCGAGATAGCGGTATCGACCGGAATGGCGAAACCGATACCTTGGGAGATACCCGATGTCGAATGGATGGTCGTGCATATACCGACCATCTCACCCCGGCTATTGAGCAACGGACCACCGGAATTGCCCGGATTGATCGCCGCATCGGTCTGTATCATCCCATTGATAACCGTATTGGTGTCAGTCCGAACCGGTCGTCCAAGCCCGGAGACCGTACCTATGGTCATGGTCCGGTCGTAACCGAACGGATTTCCTATCGCCACGACCTTCTGCCCGACTTTCAACGTATCCGCAGTCCCGAAAACAATCGGTTCAAGCAACATTCCCTGAGGAAGTGCTATCTTCAACACGGCCAAGTCGTTCTCGTTGTCCTTACCGACCAGGACCGCATCGTGCGTGCTGCCGTCATGCAGGCTTATACTCAACTGGGTCGCATTGTTCACGACGTGCGCATTGGTGAGGATATATCCGTCTTTGCTGATGACGATTCCCGAACCGGTACCTTGGACCGGAAGCACTTCCAGGAATGTGTTCAACCCGAGGGTAAGTGTGGTGATATGCGCAACACTCTTGTTGGCCTTCTCGTAGATGGCGATATTGCGCATCTCGTCGGCACTGTAGCTGTATGCCCCCATATTTCCGAGGAATACCGAGACTCCCTGGTCTCCATAGAAGATATCGTTCACCGTCACGCCCGCGAGCTCGAGGAGCCCGAGTTCCCCGTCACGGTCGAGCACATCGGCCAACACCTCGCGCTGACGCTCCAGCCTGTCCTTTTCCCGCAAGGAACGGGTCCAGACCATGATGCCGACTGCGAGAATCACCACAAGGATGCCAATGAGAATTGTTCGTATGGTTCGCCAGATAGGATGCCGCTGCAAACGTGTGCCCTTTTCCAAACTGCTCCTCCGCTACTGGATTCATCACAGCCAAGTTTACCCTGTTTCTGTCCCTCTGTACACTGACTATGCATCCAAGTCGAGAGTCACCTTCCACGACCCCCTGCTGAAAAGATAGAGCGACCAGCCCAGTACCAGGAAATTGCTGATCAGCATTGCCCACCAGATGCCGGTGGAACCGAGCCCGAAGGCCAAAGGCAACAGGTACGAAAGCGGAACCCGCAATCCCCAGAGCCGGACAATATTCATAACCATGATAGGACGAGTCATGCCTCCACCCTGGAAAGCTCCCATGACAACCGTATAGAGAGCAAAAAAGACGACAGAAGCCGAGGTGATGCGGAACATCTGCACTCCGTGGGCAATAACCTCCGGATCGTTGACAAAGAACATGATCACATATTTCCCATATATCATGACCAATCCCATACCGAAGCTGATGAATATCCCACAGATCAATAGCCCGCGTTTGGCTATGGAGGCGGCTTCCCCGCTCTTGCGCTCTCCAAGCTTTTTTCCCACCAGGATCGCGGTCCCCTGGCTGATTCCTTGCGCAGGCATATTGAAGAACGACTGTACGCGGTTGCCGACACCGAATGCGGCGATCACCGCGGGACCGAACGAATTGACCACTCCTTGCATTACTGCGAAACCAAGCGATGAGAACGATTGGCCGATTGCCGCGGGCAAGCCGATCCGGGACATGAGGGACAACGTCGCGCGGTTGGGCCGCATCAACGGGAACCTGACACGAACCCTCTTGAATCCACCGAAGAGGAACACCATCGAGATGGAACAGCTGACCATGCGGGCAAGGAAGGTCGCCCATGCCGCGCCCGCGACCTCCATGGCGGGGACCGGACCCCACCCGAAAATGAAAATGGGATCCAGGATCACATTGAGCACCACTGAAGCAGTCTGGACATACAAGGGGGTCAACGAATCGCCGACTCCCTGCAAAGTACCGCGTAAAGTAAGGTCTCCGAAGAGAAACGGCATGGTCAGGAAGGTGATTCCCATGTACTGCAACGTATAGGTGTAGGTAAGACCGGCAGGCACCTGCATGAGTGCGAGCAAGGGTCTTGTCAAAAGAAGGCCTGCGACCATGACGACCACCGACATGACGGCGTTCACCAAAAATACTTGGGAAGCGAGGAAATCGAGGCGGGTCTTCGCCCCGTAGGCTTGGCTCACCATGGTTGTTCCCGCAACCGAGAAAGCCACCCCGAACACGATGATGAAGTTGCTGATGTGCATGGTGATCGAGGGAGCGCTGATCGCCTCCTTACCCAGTTTTCCCAAAAAGAATGCATCGACCATATTGTACATGGTCTGCAAAAGGTTGGAGGTCATGATAGGCAAGGAAATGCACATGAGTTGCATAGACAAAGAGGATCGGTCGAGGGATTTCATGATATGCAATCATAGCCTTCTCGTGCCGTCTTGTCACCGTAGGAGTGGAAATCTTTCCAAAAGATATGCAATGGCCACCTGTCGATACCTCTCGGGACCTCGGCTCCCTTTTCTTGCTGGGCACCTCTATGATACTATCATGCATCACGCAGGCCCCCTTTGGAAGGGGCGGAGGAATGATATATGGATATGGATGGACTGGAGAAAAAGGAAGAACGAAGCCTTAATTTTCTCGAACGCATAATCGAGGACGACCTCGCGAACGGTCGGGTTCCCGACAATACGGTCGTCACCCGGTTTCCCCCCGAGCCGAACGGATACCTGCACTTGGGACACATCAAGTCGATCTGCCTGAATTTCGGCCTGGCTGAAAAATATGGGGGCAGATGCCACTTGCGCCTGGACGATACGAACCCCGAGAAGGAAGATGTCGAATACATCGAATCGATCCAACGTGATATCAAGTGGTTGGGTTTCGATTGGGGAGAACACCTCTACCATGCCAGCGATTATTACGACCAGCTCCATGCGATAGCCGTGAACCTGATCAAGGAAGGAAAAGCCTATATCGATTCCCTTACCCCCGAACAGATGAAGGAATACCGTGGAACACTGACAAGTCCCGGACGGAACAGTCCCGACCGTGACCGTCCGATCGAAGAGAACCTCAGGTTATTCGAGGAAATGCGCCAAGGCAAGCACCCCGAGGGCAAGTACCTGTTGCGCGCAAAGCTCGACATGGCAAGCCCCAATCTGAACATGCGCGATCCGGCTCTGTACAGAATTAAATATGCCAGCCATCCGCGTACCGGGGACAAGTGGTGCATCTATCCCATGTATGACTACACCCACCCCATCAGCGATGCGATCGAGGGTATCACTCACTCTATCTGCACGTTGGAATTCGAAGACCATCGTCCTGCGTACGATTGGGCGACTTCCATCGATGGCATCGAACATGCGCCCCACCAATACGAGTTCGCCCGCTTGAACATCAATTACATGCTCATGAGCAAGCGACGGTTGTTGAACCTAGTGAAACTCGGAATCGTCACCAGTTGGGATGACCCCCGCATGCCGACCATCACCGGTATCCGCCGGCGCGGGTACAGTCCCGAATCGCTCAGGGATTTCGTCTCCCGTGTGGGTGTCGCAAAAGTTGAAAGCGTCGTCGACTACAATCTGCTCGAGTTCTGCGCCCGAGAGGACCTGAACAAGCGTGCCAAGCGACTCATGGTGATCCTTGATCCGATCAAACTGGTCATCACCAACTATCCTGAGGAAAAAACCGAGTGGTTCGATGCAGACAACAATCCCGAGGATCCTGAAAGCGGGACACGGCCGATTCCATTTTCCCGGGAGCTCTACATTGAACGGGAGGATTTCATGGAGGTTCCGATCAAAGGATACCACCGTTTGTATCCCGGCAATGAGATCCGCCTCAAGCATGCCTACTATGTCACTTGTACCGATATGGTGAAGGACGCCGATGGAAACATTGTCGAAATCCTTTGCACGTATGATCCCCAGAGCCGTGGTGGAACCACGGAGGACAAGCGAAAGGTGCGTGGCACCAGCCATTGGGTAAGTGCCCACCATGCGATCGGGGGTGAGATCCGCCTGTACGACAAACTCTTCTCTACCGAGTATCCCGGAGCCACGACCGGAAATTACCTCGACGATGTCAATCCGGATTCGTTGGTGGTACTGCGCAGGGCCAAGATGGAACCGTCCCTTCGGGATGCGAAGGCGGGAGAATACCTGCAGTTCATCCGCAACGGATACTTCATGGCCGATTCGAAGGACCACAGCGCCGCACATCCGGTATTCAACCGGACGGTGACCTTGAAGGATTCCTGGAGCAAGAAAGCCAACAAGCAGAACTAACAAACCATCGACTTACATACATGTTTATGTCGTTCGGGGGCCGTTATTAATTGACGGCCCCCTGCTTTTTGCTATACTGCTCGTATGCCCCACTATTTTTTCGACGCACACATGCATGCCATGAATCTCATACATCCCAATTTCGTCTCCTTCGTGGATTCGGTGGCCGATAATATCGCCGAATTTGTCACCAGTGGAGCGCTCTCTCCCGGATATCTACTTACCCCTGCCAACCGGGGACAACATGGCCTGGTTACCATACTGAACATGTTCAGCGTGTTCGAGCGTCCGATCGGGGAAATCTTCGCACTTATGGAGGAGGACTTGTCGGGAGCTTTCACGCATCGGCAGGCCGTCGTGAAAGGTAAAACACCGGCAAATCTCAAATATCCGGAAAAACCATACATCCGCGATGGAAAACTGTATTTCCGCTCGATGGTATACGACAAATATGCCCTCGTTCCCTTGGTCATGGACTTTTCCCGACTCTCCAGCGACGAGGACAGCAGATCCTACTATACCAGCGAACTGCAGGACAAGATCCTATCGTATGTCAAGGACACCCTCGACGGTATCGACTGGTACCGCTCGTTACGACCAGAGGGGATGATGGAGTTCTTTCCCTTTCTCGGTATCAATCCGGAGGTCCATGAATTGGACTTCATCCAGGAACTGTTGGCTACATATGTCCGTTCGGATGCATCGCCAGCTTGGGGCCCCCGTCGAATACAGGCACAGAAACGGTTCAGGGGAGTGAAGTTCTATCCTCCCCTCGGCACCGATCCTTGGCCAGAGGATACATACAAGCGCAAGAAGATCGAGTACATCTACAACTTCTGCGAATCGAAAGAGGTTCCACTTATCACCCACTGCGACGACCAGGGGTTCCGCGGTGTTCCAGCAAAGTTGGCCCAACAGTATACCGATCCCTCGGCATGGAGACCCGTGCTCGAACGGTTTCCCAAATTGAAGATCGATTTCGCCCACTATGGACGGCAATACAATCCGATCGGAAAATCACCGTTGAAAGCTCTGCTTGACAATTCGTGGACAAACGACCCGTGGTTTACCGAAATCGTCGACCTCATGGCAAGATTCGACCATGTATATGCCGATTTTTCCTTCAGCGGGACCGATCCAGACTTCTATTCCGATCTTTCCGGTTACATCCATGACCAAGAAGACGAGCGGGTGTCAAAGACCATCTTGGAACGCTCCATGTTCGGTTCCGACTTCTCGGTGAACCTGGCGAAGGTCGAATCGTATACCAACTATCTCAAGATATTCGAAGAGAGTCCCTTCACCGACGATGAGATCGACGGGTTCGTTTCCAAAAACCCAATCCGGTTCCTTGGATTGGATAGGTAAACACAGACATTACAACTCGGGGGTTTCGGGCTTCCAGGAAACACCGGATTTATAACCCACGATTGTTTGCGCATGGTTGATATGGCTTTTGAAATATTCAATATCTTCAGGTTTGACATCAACCAATGACAACACATCGTTATCAGTCAACCACGGGTCCTCGCTTATCACCCTATATACCTGATAGGCATCGATTCCCGTGCTGATACAATACCCCGAAGCCAGCAACTGCTGCGCCATCTCCACCTTCGCCATGCTGTCCAACACGATGACCCCCGCATGGTGGTTGTCGAAAAATGCGGCACCCGGCAGCCGTGAACGGTACATCGCTGCCTCCCGGTACGCGGCTTCACTCGGCCATGGATACGTATAGGTGTATGGTTCGGTTTCATCGGGAAAATCATCGTAGGGCATGGTTTTCCACGTACTCGACCCGATCCTGCTTATAACCGATTGGATCCCATAGAAAGAAGCCCCCGGCATCCCGTTCGAGGCCTGGTGGTAGGTGAAATCGGGACTCATGATCTTGTCCTGATATGCCTCTGTCGGATAGCCGGGATACTCGGGATCCGTGTATCCCTTTGATACCCACTGAGCTCCAGACAGGTCCCACCCATGCTCACGTGCTTCGTTGTAGGTCTGTATATAATAGGAATTTGAAAAAGCGGTACATGATCCCTTCTGACCTTGGTTGGCGATCGGAGGAAAGTATTGCGTCGCACTCAGGTCGACTACCGACGGCAAGCTACCGCTATATATCGGATTCACTGAACGCAATGTTACCATCTCACGCAATTCCGATTCGGTCGGAGGCAACAACCCTCCCGCGTACCCATCGGAAACCAGAACACTACTCCTGGAGGATCCCGCCAAGCTTATTTTTGGTTGCTGAAACCCCAGTATCTGTTGGATGTCCTGCTCGCTCAGCGGTCCCGTCTCGAAGAGGGACCCCGATGCGAGGGCGCTCCGGGAATTGGGTTGGGAAATGGCCAACTGGTACGGATCCAATTTACCCGCAGTCAGAATCGTAAACACCTTCCGGGATTTTGCGTTCACACTTTCAGGCAATGGATGATCGAATCCGAGAATAAAATCGGAGTCGTTCGGAGGTTCTCCAGTATACTCAGCATGTAGTTCTATGCTGAACTCCTTGAGCGTCGCCTCATGGTCAGCCGACTGGTTGTCAATGCGTATGAACAGGTCGTTCGTGGCGATATAGGGAGCGAATTCGCTGATATCCAACACAATCGGATTGTCGGGAAAGGGATACCGCCACAATTTCACCGGATCCAGACCCGGACCGATACTTCCATCGATTGTCTGCAGCAGCTTCTCCGCAATCGGATGTGCCGGGGACCCCACCCCGACTGATACTCGACAGAGGGATCTGTCTTCATGCTCCACCCAAAACTTGGCCAGCAACGTTGGTCTATAGGGTTGTGAGAAATCATTCAGCGAATAGTATAGGACCATCTCCAAATCGATGGCCGCGTCGAAAGGAATCCAATAGTGTCCATCGTCCACAGATTCCCATATACCGGTCCCCCACGAATTGACCACCTTGAAAGCACCTGTTGTTGTTTCCTTTGATGGGTCGACAAACCGTATCGGGTCGGTGAATTGTGGTAGTGTCCAGTTGTTTTCCTCCAGAAGTTCGCCTCTTGGGGTTGAGGTGTCTTCCAGCACCGAAATGTGGTAACCGATATGGAAATCCCCAACCAAAGTGGCGAGATAATACTGGGTATGTGGGATTCCAAATTCTTCGATTATTTCAATTTTACTCAACAAATCCGACAAACCATCATAAAACCCTGCAGGATCATTCCGTCCCAAAGTCTCACCGACCGCCAGTGTAATATCTTTGGTCCAAACCGCAAAGAACATCTTGTCGTCCATAGTGACAATCGGATCCTCCGAGGCATAGAAATCTATCCGGATTTTCCCACTGAACGGTTCGTTTCCAATATTGGTGATGGTCGGAGCGGCAAAGGTGAATTCCGTGGAATCAAGGGAAGATGGGACCGTATACACCTCTACACTTCGCTCGAAAGTCACGGTACCTTCGACTTGCATAATGTATGCCTGCCGGGCTTGCAAGTCATATCCTGCAAGTGCCTGTACGTGCCCAAGGTAATGCAAATCGGAAGCGACCACCTGGTGGCGCACCCATACCTTTGCCCCTTGCAAAAGCTCTTCCTTCACGGATTGCACCGGTCCAGTACACGGTTGCCAATGCATTCCGTCATCGAGACTGTACTCGTACATTGACGAAACATGGTAGATATTCCCTTCCGAAACATCGAGATACGGGTAAGACAGCGGAGCTTTGGGGATAATATAATCCACACTCTTTTGTCGTACGGTCTTCCCCTGGCGGTCGATCGCGATTGCCTGCAACCGTGTGGTCGTGCCGATCCTTACCGGACTGGTGTATTGCGGACTGTGTCGGGTCGGTGTCGATCCGTCGATAGTGTAATGGACGGCTGCCGAGCCCCTACTCTCCATGGTGACGTCAATGGGATTGAAATAGGTTTTCCCACTATGAGAGAATTCGAGTGATCCTGGGGATGCTGTCGTGAACAGGTCGCAACCAGCCGACAAAACCACCAGCAGTGTGAGAACAAGTAGTGTAAGGCTTAGCCGGCTACGCAACAAGGAGTCTCAAAGTTTTCATATGTGGCAACACTATAGCATGGCTGGAGCCATCGCAACAAGAATTATACACACCGATCCTATTGCATTCGCTATTCTCATGAAATTCGAATATTGAGCCGAGAACAAGCAGAAGGCCGCCAAATGAGGCGACCTTCTACGATTATTCGTGTGAATTAGTCCTTCTTCTCATCGTCAAGACGGAAAAAAGTCTCCTGGTCTCCACCCCTGGATCGGGTTGGTTTGAACCGATCGTATCCATAGGGTTTCGGCCCGCCCTTGTTGGCGGAACGATCGCGGTCGAAGCCACGGTCTTCCCGAGGCCGATCGCTGTCGAACCTTCGAGGTGGCCGGTCTTCCCGTGGGCGGTCGCTGTCAAAGCTCCGTGGCGGCCGATCCCGATCAAACGGACGGTCTCCCCGAGGCCGATCGTTGTCGAATCTTCGCGGTGGCCGATCTTCCCGTGGGCGGTCGCTATCAAAGCTTCGTGGCGGCCGATCCCGGTCGAACGGACGATCACCCCGCGGGCGGTCGTTGTCAAAGCTCCGTGGCGGCCTGTCACGGTCGAACGGACGGTCTCCCCGAGGCCGATCATTGTCGAACCTTCGTGGCGGTCGGTCGCGGTCGAACGGACGATCACCGCGTGGGCGGTCGTTGTCGAACCTTCGTGGCGGCCTGTCTCGGTCGAACGGACGATCACCGCGTGGGCGGTCGTTGTCGAACCTTCGTGGCGGCCTGTCGCGGTCGAACGGACGATCACCGCGAGGCCGATCGTTGTCAAAGCTTCGTGGCGGCCGGTCGCGGTCGAACGGACGATCACCGCGTGGGCGGTCGTTGTCGAACCTTCGTGGCGGCCTGTCGCGGTCGAACGGACGATCACCTCGAGGCCGATCGTTGTCAAAGCTTCGTGGCGGCCGGTCGCGGTCGAACGGACGATCACCGCGTGGGCGGTCGTTGTCGAACCTTCGTGGCGGCCGGTCGCG
>PGXW01000028.1 GCA_002839355.1 Spirochaetae bacterium HGW-Spirochaetae-2 | reverse complement strand
TATCATGGTCATACGTTCGAGTCCTGTCAAGTTTTACGTGGTGCCGGAGAGGCTTTTGCCTCCCCCAGTTTACTTGACAAAGAATGGCCCCGTCAGTATAGTGGGAATCCTGATTGGAGAGATGTCCGAGCGGTCGAAGGAGGCGGTCTTGAAAACCGTTGAGGCGCGAGTCTCCGGGGGTTCGAATCCCTCTCTCTCCGCTAATTTCAATTTTCCGATCAGGTGTTGCGATCTACCTATCGGTAGTTCCCTGGAGAGGTGCGAGAGCGGCCGAATCGGGCTCCCTGCTAAGGAGTTGTACTGGGAACGGTACCGGGGGTTCGAATCCCCCCCTCTCCGTTTTTTTGGTTTTTTTACAAGTTCTAATGATATGTTGCGTAGCCATAGCTCAGCTGGATAGAGCATCAGATTGCGGATCTGGAGGTCGGAGGTTCGAATCCTCTTGGCTACATACGGCGAAGCCCGCCTGGAGAGATGTCCGAGTGGTCGAAGGAGACGGACTCGAAATCCGTTGTACCGTTTGACGGTACCGAGGGTTCGAATCCCTCTCTCTCCGCTCTTTTTTTTCGTTTCTGTCTTGTGAACTTGGAGAGATGTCCGAGTGGTCGAAGGTGCACCCTTGGAAGGGGTGTGAGCTCTAACCGGGCTCCGAGGGTTCGAATCCCTCTCTCTCCGTTTATTCCCCCTTGGTGTTGATGGTAGATTCTGTGCTATCGCTCTTCGCCCAACCCCGTCAGGACCGGAAGGTAGCAGCGGTAAGCGATTGAACGATGAGCCACAGGCGATGTATCGGAGCCAAGGGGGTTTTTCATTCCGACAAGCCCATGGTATAGTCATAGGTGTCTGTCACGGACACTGGAGTAGCAATGGCATACGAAGTAACAGCAACACGTAAAAGACCCCAATTGTTTGACGGCTTGGTCGGACAACAGTTCGTTGTATCGACAATCAAGAATTCGATCGAGCAGGGTCGCATCGCCCATGCCTATCTCTTCAGTGGACCACGTGGAGTCGGCAAGACCTCCTCGGCCAGGATCCTTGCGAAGGCGCTCAATTGCGAGCAGGGTCCCACACCGTATCCTTGTGGAGTCTGCGCCAACTGCAGGGAAATCACACAGGGGAATTCGACAGACGTGATCGAAATCGACGGTGCAAGCAACACGTCGGTAAACGATATTCGGGTCATCAAGGACGAGGTGCTGTTTCCACCACAGAGTTGCCGCTACAAGGTGTATATCATAGACGAGGTCCACATGCTCTCCACCAGTGCGTTCAATGCCCTGTTGAAGACCATCGAGGAACCTCCCGAGTATGTCGTATTCATCTTTGCGACAACCGAAACACAGAAGGTGCCCGCCACAATCCGTTCTCGCTGCCAGCAATTCCATTTCCAGTTGATTCCATTGGATATCATCAAGGATGTCCTCGCCCAGACAGCTGCCGAAATGGGAATCCAAGCAGAGGACGAGGCCTTGTTCTGGATAGCCAAGGAATCGACCGGATCCATGCGCGACGCCTACACCTTGTTCGACCAGGTCGTCTCGTTCAGCAACGGTATGGTGACTATGGAGCAGATCCAACAGAAGCTGGGATTGGCAGGATTGGATAAGATTTCAGCGATTATCGGTGCCCTGTTGGATGAACAGACGGGCAGCGCGCTGCAAGCCCTCCATGCGCTGCTGGATTCCGGGGTCTCGGTGGAACAGTGCATCAAGGATATTGCCGAGTACATGCGCACCTTGCTGCTCATCAGACGGGACATTACCAACGAATCGATTCTCGGACTCCAGGTTTCCCAGATACCCGAAGCAATTCGCCAAGCCTATTCGGATGAGCAGTTGGAAGCCGCGGTCGAACTCTTCTTGAAGTTGTACCGCGATATCCGCTTCTCGCTCAATCCACGTTTCGAACTCGAGCTGGCTGTCAGCAGATTGACACATTTGCGCCGTATGGCATCCTCGGCCACGCTGGTACGGAAAGTGGAGGAATTGAAGGAATCTTTGCTTTCCGGCGAGATTGCACAAGCGCGTCCACAACTGGCCAAACCCATTGAAACGATAGCTCCGAGAGCTCCTGTGCAGCAAATGGTACAGTCCACTCCAATAAAAGAGGCTATCGTAGAGCCTATAGTACCACCAGCTCCCATTCCCGCTCCGAAGCCAATTCCGGAACCAGCACCTATGGCCAGACCTGCCCCGCAAGTCGAACCGCTGCGCAAGGAAGTTCCTCCACCACCGGTATCGCCTCCTCCGATTAAGCATATTTCCAAGGAGGTGCTGCCGGAGTTGATCCAAGAGATGGCTGCGGAACGCGACCCGGTTGGCATCGTGCTGAGCCAGGTCGTAGAGGTTACCCACGATGCCAAGAGCCTCCGGTTCACATTCGCTTCGAACTATGCTATGGAAACAGCACGCCAGAATTCCGAGCGGCTGAAAGCATTGGTTGCGCGGCATACCGGATACGACGGCCCGATTGAATTTTTGAAGACACTACCGAAAGCGGACCCCGCACAATCGGAAAAGAGACAAACCAACGAATTGGCCAACACCATTGCCACCATGTTCAGGGGCGAAGTGTTGCACCTGCAATAACCGGAGGAACCATGAACCCGTTCGATCTTATGAAGAACATGCAGAATATCCAATCCCAGATGCAGCAGATGCAATCCAAGCTCGCGGTGATGCGGGCCACAGGGAGCGCGGGGGCAGGCATGGTCGATGTCACTATCAACGGGAAGATGGAAGTCCAATCGATCCACATCTCCGTGGAAATCGTCGACCCGGCGGATGTCAGC
Source organism: Spirochaetae bacterium HGW-Spirochaetae-2 (assembly GCA_002839355.1). Classification (GTDB taxonomy): domain Bacteria; phylum Spirochaetota; class Spirochaetia; order Sphaerochaetales; family Sphaerochaetaceae; genus UBA8525. The sequence continues at coordinate 113,140 of PGXW01000028.1, read as the reverse complement.
ACACTTGAGGTGCTGGTCGCCTCTGCATTCAACGCGGCGGTAAAGAACATCCAGGACCAATTGAAGACGGAAGCCACCTCGCTGGCCGGCGGCATGAACCTATGACTTCCCTTGAACTCCTTGCGAAACAACTGTCCAGGCTTCCAGGTATAGGACCGAAGAGCGCCGCACGGTTGGCGTACCATCTGATCAAGAGCGATTCCCATTACAACCAGCAGCTGGCCCAACTGATCGCACAGATCCAGGAACTGGTATTCCCTTGCAGTATCTGCGGCAGCTATACCGAGACGGACCCCTGCCCCATCTGCACCGATGCGAGCCGGGACCGGACGCTCCTGTGTGTGGTGGAACAACCGCAGGACGTGGTGACCATTGCGGCAAGCGGGGCGTACAATGGCCTATTCCATGTGTTGGGTGGAGCCCTCTCCCCATTGGATGGAATCGGACCGGACAAGCTGGACTTCTCGAATCTCATGAAACGGATCGAAGGGGAAGGGTTCCAGGAAGTCATTATCGCAACAAACCCGACCGAGGAAGGCGATACCACAGCCATGTATTTGCGGCATCTGTTGAAAGGCAGGCAGATCACGATTACCCGCTTGGCTTCAGGCCTGCCTATCGGTGGGGACCTTGAATATGCGGACAGGTTGACACTGGCACGGTCGATGCGTGGACGGGTCGATTACAGGGAATGAATGGTATCGCAACCCCAGGGCAAGGGGTGGACCCGGGAGGCTTCGCCTAGACGATATTCCGTTCCTTCTTGATGGTGTCGTAGGCCTCTTGGATGGAACGGAATTTTTCTGTGGCGAAGGTCGTGAATTCTTCGGGCAACCCTTTGGAGGCAACCGTATCGGGATGAAATTCGATACTGAGTTTCCGATAGGCCTTCTTGATTTCCTCGATTGGGGCGCCCGGCTGCAATCCGAGTACCGCATAGGCTTTTGAAGGAGCCGCGGTGAACGACGTGTGCCGACGCTTTATATTGACCAGCAGGGCATCCGAAATCCTGAATATACGCGCAGCCACTGTAATGAGCCTGTCCTCGGAGTCGTTGAGAACTCCATCGGCGACAGCAACACGCACCAGGATATCAACCATCAACTCCAGCAAGGCCGGTTCATGTGCGAAATTCTGGTAGAATTGGGTTGCGAATTGCTCGAAGGTCCCGCCACCGGTGAGTGCGGCATTGAATACCCGCAGGGCAGCCTGGCGACTTTGCATATCGAGCTTCAGGTCCCGCTGGATGAACTCTTCGACCTTCTGTTGCTCCTCGGGCAGCAGGCGGCCATCGACCGTCGCAATCCTTGCAAGCATGGAGAAGGCCCCGACAAAGAACACCATCTGGGACTGCTGTTCGGCCGAGAGCCTGCTCATGTCACCAAAGGGAATGGAACCTTCCTGTTGACCCGACAGTTGTCCGGCCCGATCGAACAGGTTGCCGAAAGCTATTCCGGCAATCATGCCCAAGGGTCCGCCTATAGCCAGACCCATGGCGCCACCAATCAATTTACCAATCCAACCCATGGGCAATCCCTACAGCTTGTCGATCAGCATGGAGCACTTGCCCGAAGGAATCGGAAGAGTCTTCTTCTTTTTCTCGGCAAGAATCTCGATGGTGAAATAGTAGAGCTTCTCAGACTCCAATCGGATTTCCCAACCACGTGGTTGCTTGTTGCTCAAAATGGTGATCATGTTCCTCTTCAGGGACAATCCCTCGATTCCCATTGCTTCCAACGTGGTCATGGTCCAGTCCACCGTCTTGCGTGGAAGGGATATGACCAGTCCGATGATATCCTCGATCATCAGGGTGATGGTTATGAGTCCTGTCATGGGAATGAACCGCTTCATAGGGAAGTCAGGGATATCGTTGCAAAGCGACGGTCCCTCTTTGGTCGGCTGGTAGGCTTCCCAGACATCACCCGTCTCTTCCCCATCGGGATGGAGCGTATCGAGAATGAAATAGAGGTGTCGGATTGAACATTCCCTTGCGAATTCAAACTGCCCGTACTGTTCCAGTCCCTTGACCACCATATAGGTGTTGAACGGGACCACTCCACCACGATATCCGTTGCCAAGCTCCGAGAAGTCGGGATCGGATACGGGGATGGTGGGAAACGGGTTCTCTGTCCCGAACATCTCGGGGTCGGAAAGGTGTGCAATGAAACCGTCGGCACGCTCTTCGTTGGGAATCTCCGCAAGGAGAGTCCAATACGCACCGATATGTTTGCGCTTGGTCCGTTTTTCCTTCACATCCAGATCATAGTAGAAGTGGTCGTCGGGATCCCACATGAGGGAATTGATCCGGGTCTTGAGGGAGAAGTACAACCGCTTGTACCTGAAACTCAATTCCTTGTCGTTCAGGATATCACCGATTGCCGAAAGGTACAGGGCATTCACCGCAAGCTGCGAATTGAAATCGACAGGATAGTACATGGTACTGCGGTCGATGTTTCCAGAAAGGCAGGCGGATGCGGGAACCGAGTAGAGACCATTTTCCCGGAGGAAATTGGTCTTGAGCCAATCGAAGTGCTTTTCCAGTATCGGAACAATCTCCTTCAACCGCTTCTTGTTACCGATCTTGTGGTAAAAGCCGTGTTCCACATAGGCGAAGATCGGCGAACAGACTCCCTCTGGATTTTCGGGGTTCACCACCACTGAACCGTCCTCGACCGAATAGTCGCTTCTGATGGCTCCCGATTCTTCTTGCCGACCATAAAAGTAGTCCATCATGGGAAATGGAGAATAGGTCTGATTGCTGTATACAAGAAACAATGCCGCCATGCAGGAATGGAGCTGGTTGAACGTTTTTTGTCCCGGGTACCCAAGATAACCGCCGGAGAAACCATTCTCCTTTGTTCCCTGTGCCCAATATTCATCTATCCAAACCCAAGTCCTGTCGTACATATCGACAAAATCTTGGTCATAAAAATGTACCGACGGTACCATATCTTTGATCAACACCAACTCCTCATTCTTTCAATCGGAAAAAATACAAAAACACGCACTGTAAACAATACACCGACAAGACGCATTAGTCAAATATAGCCTATGAAATTCTTATAAATTTCACACCGCCCGGAAAAAGTTTCACCGAGATCGATCGGCATCCGCGGGAAACCTCTTCCCCATCGGCATGGCACGGCAACGAATCGGTCGGGGCTGTGACGGTCACCCCTGTTGCCCTGAAGGACGAGAACCGGTCTGTCTTCAACTGGCTTCCAGAGAAGAACCTCACGGCATATTTCAATATTTCCCGACCTTTTATCGGTTTGTTCGCATATACGATATCCAGCAGTCCATCATCCAGCTCCGCATTCGGCCCCATGATGAACATCGACCCCATCCGCCTCCCATTGCAGAGTGAAATCTGCTGGGTATTGCAGGTGAAGCTTCCATGCTCACTTGCAATCTCCACAAGAACCGGAGCGGGATAGTGTACCATGATTTTCAAGAATCCGAACAAATAGCTGAGCATTCCGCTGATTTTCTTGAAATCGGAGGCCACGAAATTCACCAGCGGCTCGAAGCCTATCCCAACACCATTCACAAAACACCTGCCCTCGGGGAACCTGCCTCCGAATACTTCACCGTAGTCGACGGCTTTCCAACTCTTCGAAGCTATGAGCTTGCAGGCATCCTCGACTGTCTTTGGAATCTTGGCGAAAAATGCGAAATCATTGCCCCTGCCGATTGGAATTAGTCCCACCAGTGGAGAGTCCTCGGCGGACAATCCAAGTTCACGTGTAGCGCGGACAACACCATCGACCACTTCGTTGATCGTTCCGTCCCCACCTGCGGCAACCACAGTCCGATATCCGGAACGTACCGCATCTTTCGCCAACTCTATGGCCTCGAGCGGTCTTTCGGTAAGGACCATACGGACTGGAATCCGGTTGCTAGCGAAATAATCCTCGATAGCCGCCCGCTGGGAAAGGGCTCTTCCCTTCGCCGCATTCGGATTCAACACGATGAATATCTCGGGCTTCACTTCTGTATGGGGCATACACTGGTCCTTTTGGAAAGATTGGCAATCAAGGGCGTATCATACCCTATTTACATGCGGTTTTCAATCCAATATAGTGCTTTCTATGAATAGAAATAGACCGTTTCTCCCGCTCGACCGATCGGACATGGAACGCAGGGGATGGGATGCGGTCGATGTGGTGTTCATTTCCGGGGATGCATATGTCGACCACCCATCCTTCGGAGCGGCATTGCTCGGGCGCCTCATGGAATTCCATGGATACCGTGTGGGAATTGTCGCGCAGCCGCGGTGGGACCGTACGGACGACTTCCTGCAATTCGGCAAGCCTCGCCTCTGTTGTATGGTTTCCTCGGGAAACATCGATTCGATGGTGAGCCATTATACCGCCAACAACAAGGTGCGCAACGATGATCCGTATTCCCCTGGTGGCAAAGGAGGAAAGCGTCCCGACAGGGCCGTCATAACCTATAGTGGACGGGCTCGGCAAGCATTTGGAAAGGAGACCCCGATCATAATCGGAGGCCTCGAGGCTTCGCTCAGACGGTTGGCCCACTACGACTTCTGGAGTGACCGAATACGAAGAAGTGTCCTCTTGGATGCCAAGGCCGACCTGTTGGTCTATGGCATGGGAGAATTGCAGACCTTGGAGATCCTCAAGCGATTGTCTGCCGGTGATCCGGTCCAGACGCTTGTCGATATTCCCGGGACAGCCGCCAACATACCATCGAAGTCATTGGAACAGCATAAGGGGGGAAGACCGGAGCATGTCTTCGTCCACCTCCCATCCTACGAACAAGTCTCAGAACGTGAGAAGGTAAGCAATACGCCATCGCCGGAAAGTCTTCACGCCTATGCCACCTCCTTCCAGCAACAACTGCTCCATGAGAATCCGTTCGACAAGGCGGTACTGATCCAGGAAAGCGCCGACCGGACCATTGTGGTGAACCCTCCCATGCGTCCGTTGACACAAGCCGAGTTGGATCAGGTGCAGGAACTGTCCTACCAACGGACATGGCATCCCAGCTACGATTCCGAAGGTGGAATTCCGGCTTTGGCCGAGGTCCAGTTCAGCCTGACCAGCAACAGGGGATGCTTCGGCTCTTGTTCCTTTTGTGCCATTACCAGTCATCAAGGACGTAGTATCACCAACCGTTCGATAGCCTCATTGGAAAGAGAGACCAAAGAAATTACCACCTTGCCTAATTTTAAGGGCTACATTCATGATGTTGGTGGCCCGACAGCAAATTTCCAGGGCATCGCCTGCAAACGTCAACAGACGCATGGGCCTTGCCAAAACAAGTTGTGCCTGTATCCCGATCCCTGTAGCAATCTCATCGATTCGCATCCGGCGTATATCCAACGGTTGGAAGCGATCGAGGCGGTTCCCACCGTCAAGAAGGTGTTCATCCGTTCGGGAATCAGATACGATTATCTGATGGCGACGGGGACCCCCGAATCACGGAAAAAATTCCTCGACCGACTGGCGTCGCACCACACGAGCGGGCAGTTGCGCGTAGCACCGGAACATATGGACCCGTCAGCCCTCGATGCCATGGGCAAGCCGAAGGTCGAGTGGTACGAACAGTTCGTCGACGACTTTATGGAAGCTTCGCGACATGCAGGCAAGGAGCAGTACTGTATCCCCTATTTCATTGCGGCGCACCCCGGCACCACCTTGGAGGGTGCTGTGGCGTTGGCCGAGTACCTGCACAAGACACACTTCATTCCCGAGCAAGTCCAAGAGTTCTATCCCACCCCGGGAACAGTCGCGACATGCATGTATTTCACTGGACTGGACCCACGCCCAGGCAGGAATTTCGCGCCTATCCATGTCCCGAAAGGAAGGGAACGCCATATGCAGAGGGCATTGCTCCACTACCACAAGCCGGAACACAGGATGCTGGTCCTGGAAGCACTGCAGCTGACGGATAGGAGCGATTTGATATCGGTTTTGCTCGGAGCTCACCGCCGTAGCTTGCCCCAAAACCCCAAACGTGGTACAGCTCGATCATGACTACAGTCCCAATGCCCGATTTCGTGGAATCCAGAAAAGAGTTCCTCTCTCGCCTTCTCTTCCTGGCCTTGCCGATAATGTTGCAGAACCTCCTGGTCGCATCCGTCTCCTTCATCGACACCATGATGATAGGAATGGTCGGAGAATCGGCACTCGCGGCTGTGGGACTGGCGAACCAGATGTTCTTCCTCATGACACTCTTCTTCTTCGGAGTCAGTAGCGGGGCCGCCATATTCGTAGCGCAATATTGGGGAGCGCAGGACAAGACCTCCATGCACAAAGTCATGGGAATCGCGTTGATAACAAGCCTTGCCGGGGCATTCTTCAGTTCCATCATCTCGCTGTCGATCCCCGAAACGATCATGCGGATATTCACCAACGATTTGGAGGTGGTCGCACGTGGTCGCGAATACCTGGTGGTGGTGGCGGTCAGCTATGTGTTCACTGCTGTGGTGATGACCTTCTCCGCATCATTGCGAAGCACAGGTGATGCCAAGACGCCGCTCTACATTTCGTTCTTCTCCATGAGCCTGAATGTCGTGCTCAATTACCTGTTGATCCTGGGAAAGTTCGGCTTTCCCCGGTTGGAGGTGCGGGGAGCCGCATTGGCCACCGTAATCGCACGTGGCGCGGAGATGGTCCTTCTGCTGCTGTTGATCTATGGAAAAAAACGTGCGGTCGCCGCACCGCTGCGAAGCCTTGTCTCTTTCAACCGCACTATGGTGAAACGCTATTTCGTCACCTGCCTACCGGTGATATTGAACGAACTGTTCTGGTCGCTTGGCATGACCACCTACAAGGTTGCCTTCTCACGGATGGGTATCGAAGTGATAGCATCTGTCAATGTGAGCGAGTCGATCCAAGGGCTGTTCTTTGTTGTCCTGATGGGTATCAGCAACGCCAGTGCGATCATGATCGGAAACCGGATCGGTGAAAACCACTTGGATGTGGCAAAGCTCTATGCAAAACGGTTGCTGGTCATCGGGTTCTTCACTGGAGCCGTTCTCGGTGGTTGCCTGGCATTCCTATCGCCATGGCTGCCCCTTCCATTCAACCTGAGTCCCCCGGTCGCCCGCATGACAACGTTGTCCCTCATCTCATTGGGCCTGTTGATTCCTATCAAGGCCTACAACATGGTGCTGGTCGTCGGTGTACTCCGTTCAGGTGGAGACACCCGATTCTCCATGTTCGTCGAGCTGGCCGGAGTCTGGTTGATCGGAGTCCCCTGCGCCTTCCTCGGAGCTCTCGTATTCGGTATTCCGATCTACTACCTGTACCTGTTTGTCGGGTTGGAAGAGGCCTTCAAGTGGATCGTGGGGATGTTCAGGATCAAGAGCGGGAAATGGGTGAACAGGCTCACCGAGGACCTGCCGTCCACTGGTGTGGACTTGGCTTGACCGTCCGATTGCCGGGCTTTATATTCTAGGTAAGAGGTACCGTATGGGAACCACCGTCCTGATCAATGGAACCATAGTCACCGGTTCGGCGAAATTGCAGAATTGCGGTTTGTTCATTGATTCCGAAGGAAATATCGGCGACATTTTCAACATGAAACGCTTCCAGCAGAAGCGCTTCCCCCCAGGCACAGAGACCATCGATGTCAAAGGAGCCTTCATCGCTCCCGGATTCATCGACACCCATATCCATGGAATCGGAGGATTCGGAACCGAAGATGCGAAAACGGAGTCGATCCTAGGCATGTCGGAACGGTTGGCCGATTTTGGGGTGACCGGATTCTTACCAACCATCTACACCGATACGACCGAGAGGATGCTCGCATCGATCGAAGCCACGGTTGCTGCGATAGGAGAGGAAACCGGGGCCACTATACTCGGAATCAATGTGGAGGGTCCGTTCATCTCCTCGGCCCGGTTGGGAGCACAAAATGCCGATGGGGTCAAACCTGTCGACCTGGCCTTGTTCGATAAGATAATCGAAGCGGGCAAAGGCCATATTGTCTGTATGACGGTAGCCCCAGAATTGAAAGGGATGCGAGAATTGGCACTCACTGCAATCAAACGGGGCATCGTTCTTCTTGCGGGGCATACGAATGCAACCTATGAGAATATCCTCGAGGGCATGCAGGTCGGCATACTCCACTCGACCCACTTCTTCAATGCGATGAGCCGACTTCACCAAAGGAACCCGGGTACGGTCGGAGCCATTCTGATCGAGCAGGATATGCAATGCGAAGTGATTGCCGACGGAGTACACGTGCACCCGGAACTGGTCAAGCTGCTTTTGAAGGACAAACAGGTCAGGAATGTCGTATTGGTTACCGATTCCTTGAAGCCCACCATGCAACAGGGTGGCGAGCTGTTGTCCAACAAGGAGATTGCGATCCTGTCCGAGGATGGGGCGTTCCACAGGGCGGATGATCCCGATGTCATGCTGGGGTCCTCGCTTACCATGCTGCAAGGTGTGAAGAACCTCGTGGATTGGGAAGTTCCCATCGAGTCGGCGATACAGATGGCCACTGCCAATCCGGCACGTATCTACGACATGTCGCTCATGGGTCGGTTGACTCCAGGATATTTGGCAAATATCGTGGTTTTCGACGAGGATTTTATCGTCAAGGGCCTCTTTATCTGTGGTACTATGATACGTGACAATTTTTCATAACAACTTGCTCTAGGGGGAAGGCATGGCACAACATGGTGCATCTGAACGTGCGATCGAAGGGTTGGAGCCACAAAGGCTTTGGAATTATTTTCTCGACCTGACCCAGATTCCAAGGGAGTCGGGGAACGAGGGTCGAGTTCGCGCATACCTGGTCGAATTCGCCAAGAATCATGGATTCGCCTTCCATGTCGATGATGCGGGAAATGTGATTATCAAGGTTCCGGCCACAAAAGGAATGGAGCATATCCCCTCCCTGGCATTGCAAGGCCATATGGACATGGTCTGTGTAAAAGAGGACGATGTCGAATTCAACTTCGCCACCGATCCATTGGTGCTTGAACGCGATGGGGATTGGCTCAAGGCCAGAGGAACGACTCTTGGAGCCGACAATGGGATTGCTATTGCCCTGGCCCTCGACCTTTTCACCGATCCCGAAGCTTCACATGGTCCATTGGAAGCGATTTTCACTACTTCGGAAGAAACCGGATTGGAAGGCGCCTTCGGACTCGATGCCTCCATGATAGATAGCAGGAAGATGCTCAACCTTGATAGTGAGGAAGAGGGAATCTTCTTCATCGGTTGTGCCGGTGGAGTTGAAATCAACGCATCCGTGCCGCTTGAACTTGCCCCGGTCACCAAACGTGAACTCCTGTTGGATGTGACGCTCGACGGATTGCTCGGAGGACATTCGGGTGGAGAAATCCACAAACAGCGTGCAAATGCCATATCCTGTATGGCCAGGTTGTTGCGAACGATATCGGACGAATGTACGGTCCGCTTGGTGCACATGGCCGGTGGCACCAAACGCAATGTCATTCCCAGCAGTTGCCGTGCAACCATTACGATACCCTCAGAACGACTTGAGCTTGTAGAATCGATTGCCACACAAGTATTGAAGGACCTCAAGAAGGAATACGCACAAGCAGATCCGGGGATAAACCTGACTGTCTCCAAGTCGAGGAAGCAGGCCACCGAAGCTTCGACGGCACAACAGAGCGAGGCAATGATCAATGCACTGTGCCTTGCTCCACACGGTGTGGAACGTATGAGCCAAACCATTGACGGAATGGTGGAGACCTCCTCCAACCTGGCGGTTATAAAAACAACCGGGAAGGCGTTTACGTTGGTTACCAGTCACCGATCGTCGATACTCTCTTCCCGCGACATGATCGCGAAGAGGGCCGTTTTGGCTTTCGAGACTGCTGGAGCCACATGCAAATTGGAGAATCCGTACCCGGCATGGACTCCGGACCCGTCCTCCCCGCTTGCAGGATTCTGCGCCACCGCATGGAAGAAGCACATGGGCAAGAAAGCCCAGATAACGGCAATCCACGCAGGGTTGGAATGCGGCATCATCAACTCGCTTGTCGATGGTATGGATTCCGTTTCGCTCGGCCCGAACCTCATGGATGTCCACTCGCCCAAGGAGCGGGTTTCCATTTCTTCAACGGCCAGAATCGCCGAATTCCTACGGCATCTCTGTCCGATCATTTCTTGAGGAATCCGGAAACACGATCGTCACGGTGAAACCACTTATTCCGCTGTCTTCTTACGGCTCCAGTGCTTCACACTGCGAGCCAGTTCTTTTGCCGTGCCGATTGCCTTCGCCTTGTCGTCTTCGGTAGGAGCTCCCTGGTATTCGACGACTCCGACACAATCCCACTTCAAGGATTCAACGAAAGGGTCGAATTGCTTTTGGGCACCGCCGGACCATCCGAAGGAACCGAAACGCATGACCTTGCGATTGTTCACATGGCTTCTCTCGAGGATATCCAAGATATGGTACATGGGAGGGAACATGCGGTATTCGTAGGTCGGCATACCGATAACCAGACCGCTTGTTCGCCAAGCGGATGCCAGTACGAAGGAGGCGTGTTCCTTGGGGACCTCATGCATCCTTACGGTCAAACCTTCGTCCTCAAGTGTTTTCTTGATTATGGGGACGAGCGCTGCGGTATTGCCGTACATGCTGCTCCACACGAAGGTGACTTCCGCTTCGGCCGGTCCGTTCATATTTTCGGCCAAGGTCTTGTACAGCTCGATAATCCTCGCAGGATCCTTTCTCCACACGATTCCGTGGCTCGGAGCAACCATGCGGATATCGAGTCCCGCCAACTTTTGGATACCCCGCAGTACGAATTGGCTGAACGAGGAGACGATGTTGGCATAGTAGCGCTCGGTTTCGGGTATGAGCAGCTCCCATTCACCGCTGGTCAGTTCGTCGTCGAAACAATGTTCATATTGGCCGAACGATCCGAAGGCATCACAGGAAAAGAGCACCCCGTCCTCCGGTACATACGTCATCATCGTCTCTGGCCAGTGGATATTCGGCGTCTCTTCGAAAACCAGTGTCTTGCCCCCGAGATCAACTGTATCTTTCGACGCGACAGATCTGACCTGTTCCGTTATTCCGTAGAAGGCTTCGACAAGTGGAACCGCTTTTTTCGTACAGAGGATTTCAATGTTGGGGTTCTGTTTGCACAACTGTGCCAACGAACCGGTGTGGTCAGGCTCCATGTGGTTCAGAACAAGGTAATCGATATCCTTGAACGACAAGCCCAAGTCAGACATCTGCTGCTCGACGGCACCAACGGCTCCTTCCCAGTCCTTCACAAGATCGATAAAGGCAGTCTTCTCGGTTCCCTGCACCACATACGAGTTCAACAACACTCCGTGAGGTATGGGCCAAATGCCCTCGAACAAATCCCTATCGCCAATACGTGCATATACACGATGGATGCCAGGTGCCAAAGTATCCGGTTTCATACATCCTCCCACATCGGTTTCGTCTCCCCGTTATATCACAAATCATGACCGATTGGTAGATTCCTGCCATTCCCACTACTTTATGAGTTCAAATATGCGCGGTTCTGATTCGTAGGGATGACATTTCATGTTGTCGGAGTTTCCAATCCGGCATACAGCTTTCGAGCAATTGCTTGAAGGAAGCTCCATGATTGAAGTGCACCAGATGGGCAACCTCGTGCAATGCCAGATAATCCACCAATGGCAATGGCAACATCAAAGAACGGACCGCAAACCGCAGTTCGCCCTTCTGGGAACAACTGCCCATGCGCTTGGGGTACGAAGCCATTGAAACCACCACGGGTCGGTTCGCCCCAGCATACCCGATACGACCCAACCACTTCTTCACCAGCTCCCCATATACCTGGTTGCCAAGTTCCACGTACCAGAGAGAGATCGCTTTTCCGATCGCTGTACCTTTTGCCCCACTGCGGGCGTGGACCACCAAGGTATCCTCCACAAGCTTGCAAGTGGCGGTAGCTACTCCACCCCTCTGGACCTTCAGGATCTTCTCCTCACCAAAAACCAGGAAGCGGTCGCCGTCCGTGTACGTATGTTCGGGAAGCGTCTTTGGCAATGAGCCAACAGCCGCAAGTTTCCGTTCTATCCAATCGACGTGGTCCGTGACAAATCGATCGATAGTTGTCCTTGGGGTTCTGCTTGGTGCAGAGACTACAACGCGGGCATCGTCGGTCACGCGCAAGGCAATCCGGCGCCTATTCGTTTTTCTGATGAGTTCATACTGTACTTTGCCAGCTGTTTTTACTACAATCCTATCCATGAACAGTGCATCTCCCATGAAACTGCATCTACAACAACCCTTATCCTATACACACATCCTGGAAAACCCCAAGCAATGCGACCAAGCCTTCGACATGCTTCTGGGAAAACTCGAGGAAAGCCCTGTCGGCTCCGACGGATGCATGGTTTGCTCTGCGACGATGACAGATGAACTATGTATCCTGAGCTGCCATACGGTTGCCTTCCGCGAGCCGGAGGAAAAGGAACCAGGCCTTATCGCTATTCCCATGGGAACCTACCTGTTCTCCCAGCTTTCCTTTCCTCCCCAAACCGGATCAGCACTCATACCACTACTCAATCGGTTCGTCCTATCGGTTGATTGCCAACAGGAAGATGAATTGCAACTCTTCGTCCGCGTATACAAGGAGCGTGAATCCGACTTTGCGGTCCAACTGATCACCGCTACACAAACCACAAGGGAATGAGAAAAGGCGCCAGGAGCGTCATGATCACACCGTGTGCGATCGCCAAGGGAACCACAGAATCGCCAAGACTCTTCTTCAACAACGGCAGTGTGACGTCCATACTTGTCGCACCGGCTATGCTGATGGCGGAAAAGGAGGCATGGGATAGTGCCGATACAACCGGAATGAGAACAAATGCCAGCGACTCCCTGAATAGATTGCTTAAAAAGGAGACTGCTCCCAACTGGGGGTCGCCGAGACTGCTGATCAACACTCCCGACAATGAGTACCAGCCGAATCCAGAGACAAGCGCCAGGGAGTCCCGGAGTGTGTAGGTGGAAACCAATGGGAACACCAAGGCCCCCAGATACGTTCCCAGGACTGTTGATAGCGGTAGCAGGAACATCATCGGGGATTTCAACAGTGGAATCAGATCCACCTCATGCTGGACCATCTGCATACCCACAAGAAACAGCAACAGATAGAGGATGATGGTGATCATCGAGCTTTCAAACCAGTCGAACCAGTTGGTAACCGATGCCATGGCAATCCCGGCAACCACAATCGAGATCATGACCACCGGTGTTTTCAGCCTATCCCATGTGATTCGTTGCACGACACGCTGAGAGGGACTCACCTTCCTATTCACCAGCAACCCCAGCAAAGAGGCGGTGACGATGCAACCGATAGTCACCAGAGCCGTAGCCACGATCGCATCGAGACCAATTTGCATGATTTGGGATTTGATATCGGGAATTCTCGCGGTGTTGACACCCATGAGGAACAACAAGCTATAGAGGATACCATCCAAGGCCTTCCCGGTTACCTTCTGAAACCGATGCTTCCCCACCAAATGGGCAACCAGCGCGCCTAGACCAAGGCTGAGGAACAATTTGAGGAGATACCATAGCGTCTGCATACCGACACACTAGCGGAAACACCTGCCTTACTCAAGCAAGTCCTTGTACCTTTTGTCCATCATAAGTATATTTGTACAAACGTGGAGGATCAAGGGTGACAATCGAACGGATCAGCGATACCATGCAACGGCTTGTTTGTGCCGACGGCAAAGAGATTACTTTAATTGGAACGGCACATGTATCCCAGGATAGTGTCGATGAAGTCGCCCGAACAATCGACGAGATTGGTCCCGACCGCATTTGCGTGGAACTCGATGAAGGACGCTACCGTTCCAGGACGGAGGTCCAGGGATGGGAAAACCTCAATATCAAGACGATACTCAAAGAGAACAAGGGCTTCCTGATGCTCGCAAACATGGCCCTGTCGTCATACCAAAAGAAATTAGGAACCCAGATGGGAGTATCTCCCGGCGATGAGATCATGCGTGCCGCGAATTTGGCAACCGAAAGGAATATCCCCCTCTCCCTTTGTGACCGGGAAATACAGGTGACTTTCAAACGCGCTTGGCGTCTTTCCAACATGTGGAACAAACTCAAGTTGATTTCCTCTCTTCTGACGGCGGTATTCTCCAAGGAGGAGATCAGTAATGAGGAACTCGAACGGCTGAAGGAAACCAATGTGCTGCAATCCATGCTTGACGACATGGCAAAGGAGTTGCCGACTGTCAAGCGGGTCTTGATAGACGAGCGGGACCAGTACCTGGCTTCCAAGATATACAGTTCTCCCGGAAATCGGCTCGTTGCTGTTGTCGGTGCGGGACATGCTCCCGGATTGGTTGCCCATATGGAAAAGCTCGACCGGAAGGAAGTGTCGGACGATGTGACATCAATCACTTCAGTTCCAGCGCCCTCGAAGGCCGGACCGATAATTTCATGGGCCATAGTGATTGCTTTGGTCGGTATCATCGCCCTCGGATTCATCCGGTCCGGATGGGACCAAGGTATTGAGATGTTCCTCTACTGGTTCGGGCTGAACGCTTCGCTCACAGGTCTTGCGGCTATCCTCTCCCTAGCCCACCCGGTCACGATTATTCTCTCGATGCTGGCCGCCCCAGTAACTGCACTGAGCCCAACGCTGGGAGTCGGGATGGTTTCCGGGATTGTCGAAGCTTCGATGCGCAAGCCCAGGGTAAAGGATTTCGAACATGTCTCCGACGATATCATGACGTTCAAGGGATGGTTCACCAACCGGATAATCCATGCCCTATTGATCTTCATGACAACCAGCATCTTTGCTTCCATCGGAACATTTATAGCCTTCCCATTGTTGATCAGCAGGCTTGGTGGAGCGGCATAGCTAGCGGCCTACATTAGTTAGGATCACTTACTAATACAAGCCCTCTCCTACTGCCATCCGTATGGGCATGCTTTGGATACATGCAATTGGGGGTATTCAATCAAATTGTTTGTTAGGAACGCTAACTAATTGGTTGGATCCATGGTTGAAATGAGATTGATCGCATCTATGATTCGCTCGCAACGAAGAATCGATGCGATAGGCTCCAATGGCATCGATTGTGGAGCGATAATGGTTGAAAAGCCCATATCGACGGCGCCCTTCACCCGCTTGTCCCCAAACCCGACTGGCCTGACTTCACCCGCAAGACTCAGTTCACCCATGGAAACGAGTGTGCTGGGTAGAGCCTTGCCGGTTGCCGCCGAATAGAGGGCGAGCGCAAGAGGCAATTCGATGGATACTTCCCCCAACTTGATACCGCCAGCGACATTCACATAGATGTCCTTATCGGAAAAGAAGACCTGCGCGTGCCGTTCGAGGACTGCGGCCACACGGGTGACACGGGCAGTATCGATGCGCTCAGAATATACACGTGTGTATCCACCCTTGGCAGGAATGGTCAAAGCCTGTATCTCGACAAGAAACGTCCTGCTTCCCTCGATTACGGCAGTAAAGGCGATTCCAGCAGGCAAAATTCCCGATTTCCGTTCACTGATGAAAAATCCAGCCGGATCCAGGACTGGAACCAGCCCCTTCTCGGTCATAAGGAAAATGCCGATCTCGTCGACCGAACCAAATCTATTCTTCACTGCCCGAACAATCCGGACTCCGGATCCTGCTTGCTCGAAATACAATACGGTGTCTACTATGTGTTCAATTGCCTTCGGACCTGCAATTTGGCCCTCTTTGGTTATATGACCTATGAAAAACAATGCGGTGCCCGCCTGTTTGGCGGCATCGACCAATTCCATGGTACACATTCGCATCTGATTTACCGAACCGGCTGCGGAAGGAAGTTCGTCGCTGGACAAGGTCTGCAAGGAATCCACTACAACCACATCCGGGTGTTGGGTCCTCATGATTTCGAGCAATGGCTCGAGCCTTGTGTCGTTGAACAATGTGATCGACCCTAGAGGAACTCCGATTCGCTGGGCCCGCATCCGGACCTGCCCTGGGGACTCTTCCCCGGATACATACAAGACTGTCCTGTGCTCTATGGCTCCCAGAAGTTGCAGCATAAGTGTGGACTTCCCGATACCTGGTTCTCCACCAAGCAAAACGGTCCCTCCACGCATGATTCCACCACCCAATACCCTATCAAACTCCGATATTCCCGAAGAGTAACGAAAATCTTTACCCAGTTCTACTTCTTCCAATGTAACAGTTTGTCTTTTGTTAGGAATGCTTACTAATTGTGTTTTTCCAGTTTTTACCTGTTTCTTGACAACCTCTTCGACAAAGGAGTTCCAGGAACCACAATCGGGACAGCGGCCAAGCCATTTGGTCTCGACCCGGCCGCATTGGGAGCATACATATTGGGTGGAAAGATCTTTCATAGCCACCTTTAGAAATCCAAGAGTTCCACGTCAAAGACCAAATAGGAATTCGGCGGAATAACTCCAGGATAACCTTGTTGTCCATATCCCAACTCGGGAGGAATGACAAGCGTCCGCTTCTCTCCCTTCTTCATGGTCACCAAGGCTTCGTTCCAGCCTTCGATCACTTGCCCGACAGCAAACTGTGCCGGTTCTCCGCGTCTTACCGAACTGTCGAACATCTTTCCGTCCAGCAACGTACCTGTATAATGAACGGTGACTTTTGATCCATTCTTGGGTGTCTTTGTTCCTTTACCTTCCTGAGTAACGACATATCTCAATCCGGAGGGGGTTTTTATCGCATCGGGCCATCGGTTCTGCAATTCCCTTTCGAGAACTTCTTGGATCTTGGACAGTCTGGAATTCTCCAGGTCCTGGGCTTTGACCACTTCATTGGCAAAACTCTCTTTGGATACAACGAATTCTTCAGCATCCTTTCCGACCCGGAGTATCTCGACTTTTTTCATGACATCGCCCTGTGCGATAGAATTCACGATGTCAAGCCCTTCCACAACATATCCGAAGACACTATGTTTTCCGTCCAACCAGGGAGTTGGAACATGGGTTATGAAGAATTGGCTACCATTCGTACCAGGGCCGGCATTTGCCATCGAGAGTACGCCCGGGCCTGTATGTTTCAATCCATCGACTATCTCATCAGGGAAGGTATAGCCAGGTCCACCGGTACCAGTACCCTGTGGGCATCCGGTCTGGATCATGAAATCGCTGATGACACGGTGAAATTTCAATCCGTCGTAATAAGGAGTACCCGGATTTTTCAAATTCAGCACACCTTCGGCCAATCCAACAAAATTCGAGACAGTCATCGGGGTCTTGTCATACGAAAGCGATACTACGATATCTCCACGACTAGTGGTAATTTTTGCATACAATCCATCTTTCAGGTCTTTTACCATGATAATTCCTTTCTTGTGTTTACAATTCTATTGATTCTTCTTCTTGAGACAACAATCGGTAGAGACGTTCCAAATCCTCCATCGAGTGGTACGTAATTTCCAGCTTTCCCTTCTTGAGCGTACCTTTCAATTGGACTTTGGTCCCACAGGCTTCGAGGAACTTTTGCTCCAAGACCAATAGATCAATCGGTCTCTCCCTGTATTCCTGCTGCTTCTTTGATGATGCAGCACGTTTGCCTTTATTCAAATCACCTGCAAGCTTTTCAGCTTTCCGTACCGACATTCCTTCTTCCAGAATCTTGTGGTAAAGATACTGTTGATCAGCCGGATTGACAACCGACAACAATGATCTGGCATGTCCGGCAGTGAATTCCTCATAGAGAAGAGATTCCTGCATCTCTTTTGGCAACTGAAGCAATCGGATGCTGTTCGCAATAGTGGAACGTTTCTTACCGACTCTTTCCGCCAGTTCTTCTTGCCGAATACCGGCTTGTTCCAACAGGAACAGGTAGGCTTTGGCTTCTTCAATGGGATTCAGATTCTCACGTTGGATATTTTCGATCAAGGAAACTTCCATTCGCTGCATATCGCTGAATTTCTTGACTATAACAGGTATCTTCTCCAATCCAACCGATAACGCTGCACGGTATCTTCTCTCCCCGGCTATAATTGCGTAGTCGTCATCACTGATCTTCTCAACCAACAGCGGTTGGAGGATTCCTTGAGTTTTTATTGATTCGGCTAGTTCATCCAATGTGTCCTGGTCAAATTGTTTCCGGGGCTGATGTGGATTCGGATGTACCCTGTTGATCTCAAGAAGCATAAGTTTTCCACCCTCGATTTCACTGGCTTCCGAATCCAGCGACGATTTGAAAACGGCTTCAAAAGAATAGTCATCCATGAGCGAACTGATCCCTTTCCCCAATCCATGTTTCTTGTTGCTTGCATTAGACACGGGCAATCACCTCCTCGGCTAGGTTCTCATACCCCTGGGCACCTGCACTCGATGCATCATACAAATTGATGGGCAACCCATGTGATGGAGCTTCAGATAGTCTGACATTTCTTGGAATTTTTGTCTGAAACACCTTATCGGAGAAATATGCCGTAACATCATCCACCACATCATTTGCCAGCCTGGTACGCGATGTATACATGGTAAAAAGAATACCGAGGATCTCAAGATGGGGATTCAGTTGTTTCTTGACATTACCGATAGTACGCATGAGGAGATTGAGCCCTTCCATTGCGAAATACTCGCATTGCATAGGGATAATCACATATTCAGCCCAGCACATCGCATTGATTGTCACAAGCCCCAGCGAGGGAGGACAATCGATAAGAATGTAATCCCATTCATTGTTTATTGAAGCCAATGCATTTTTCAGAAAAAATTCACGCGCCAACTCATTGACCAATTCCACACTCAAACCGGCCAAGTCGATACCACCAGGAATTGCATACAAGTTCTCGACAGGTGTTGATTGGTAAGCTTCAGAAACTGTACATTTTCCAACAATCACATCATAACTGCCCAACTTTTTTGGATCGGCTGAAACTGCACTTGACATGTTTCCCTGCGAATCCAAATCTATCAGCAAAACCTTGCTCCCTTTTTGAGCAAGATATGCTCCAAGATTAACGGCAGTGGTAGTTTTACCTACACCACCTTTTTGATTAGAAAAGATTATTTTTTTTGCTACCATGCTTTCACTATACATAAACCATAGGCTTCTGTCATCCAATACTTCAGGTATTGACCATCATTTCCTATAACTGTATCTTTGAACCAGTTATTTTGAGGAGGCCAATCATATGATTGATAAGGTTAAAGCTGCTATCGAGAACATCAGACCCGATCTGCAGAACGATGGTGGTGATATTGAGTTCGTCAGCATGGAAGGTAACGACGTGACAGTCCGTCTTGTCGGCTCTTGCGCAGGTTGCCCGATGTCGCAGATGACATTGAAAAACGGTGTCGAGAGATACATCCGAAGTGTCGTCGACCCTAACATCACGATTATTTCTGAAAATTGATTGTATTGTTTCACGTGAAACAATTGGGATTCCCAAGTGTTGAACGTGAACAAATCAATTAATGTTTCACGTGAAACAATCAGCCACCCTTACCGGGTGGCTGAATTATTTTCCAAATGCTATGACAATCTAGTCTTCAGTAACTTCCGAGGCCTCTTCCGGCTCCTCACCAATACCTGCATCCACTTCGTCGAGCCTCTCGGCATCGGTTCGTGCGATTGCGACAATGGAGTCTGCGTCCTTCAACTTGGTTATACGAACACCTGACGCGTATGCTTTCTGGATCGAGATCGAGGAAACTGGAATCCGGATAGATTGTCCCATCGAGGTAATGCAGACAACGTCGTCATCATCATCCACAGATAGTGCACTGACAATGAACCCAGTCTTATCACGGAAGGTATAGATCTTCTGTCCCATGGTACCTCGGCCATGCGTTCTAAATTCATCGAAATGAATTTGTTTGCCTTGGCCGTTTTCGGTTATCATGAGGATCCGCTTGTCATCGTCGACCTTTAAGAGTCCAGCAACCTCATCGTCGTCGATCAACCTGATACCCCGTACACCACGAGAAGCTCGACCCATGGCACGTACATCGCTTCCTGCGAACCGCAACCCTTTGCCCTTTTTGCTGATAATCATGCAATCATCACCTTCGGTCACCAATTCACAATTGACCAAAACATCGCCTTCATCAAGAATTATTGCGGTAATTCCACGAGTCTTTGCATTCCTAAAGAGGGGTAGGTTGACCTTTTTTGCAACTCCATCTTTTGTTACCATAAGCAAATAGAGATAATCCTCAAACTCTTGGAAATTGATTATCGAGGTTATTTCCTCACCATCTCCAAACGGAAGCAGCTTCTTGATACTTTCACCCTTCGAGGTTTTTGAACCAATCGGCATTTCATGGACTTTCAACCAATAGGCCTTACCGGCATTGGTCACCACCATCACATAATCATGGGTGGAGGCTACAAAAAGGTGTTCAACAAAATCCTCATCTCGCAAAGTCGTACCGCGAACTCCACGTCCGCCCCTTCCTTGACTGCGATATTCATCAGCCGGAACACGCTTCACAAAACCCTTATTGGAAATAACGACAACGACGTCTTCTTCCTTGATAAAATCCTCGATATTCATACCGCCAAGTTCTTCAAGGGTAATCTCAGTCCGGCGCTTGTCACCGAATTTTGTAGAAATTTCTTGGGTCTCAGTCTTGACAACTTGTAAAATTTTGGTCTTTTCTGATAGCAAATCTTTGTAATATGTAATTTTAGTATTCAAATCCGCCAATTCATTCAAAATCTTATCTGTTTCAAGATGGCTTAATCGGCCTAGCTTCATGTCTATGATAGCCTGGGCTTGAATTTCTGAAAGCCCGAAGCGTGACATGAGGTTTGCCGCTGCGATTGTATTGTCGTCGGCCTCCTTTATCACCTTGATGACTTCATCGATATTATCCAGACCGATTTTCAAACCAAGCAATACATGTGCCCGTTCCTCTGCCTTTCGCAAATCGAACCGGGTCCTTCTTTCCACTACTACTTGCCTATGCTCCACATAATGCCTGATCATTTCAATCAACCCGAGTTGTTGCGGCCTACCGTTGACCAACGCGAGGTTATTGACGTTAAAATTCGACTGCAGCGAGGTATGCAGGAAAAGCAGGTTGACCACAACCCTTGCCACGGCACCTTTCTTCAATTCAATAATCAAACGAATTCCGTCGCGGTCGGATTCGTCCCGGACCTCGCTTATACCGATAATGACCGCCTTTTTCAATTCGGCGATACGTTTTACCAGTTCGGCCTTATTCACCTGGTAAGGTAACTCGGTAAAAATAATCTGGTCCTTGCCGCCGTCGGCTTCCTCTATCTCGTATCGCCCTCGAACAACGATCTTGCCCCTTCCGGTTGCAAACGCACTGACTATGCCGCTTCTGCCACAGATAATACCGGCAGTCGGGAAATCAGGCCCTTTTATGTGTTCCATGATTTCGTGCAACTGGATATCCGGGTTGTCAATATATGCAGCTACCGCAGCGCAAATCTCCGTGAGGTTATGTGGAGCCATGTTGGTTGCCATACCGACAGCAATACCGCTGCTGCCATTCGCCAGCAAAAAAGGAATCGCAGCAGGCAGCACCAACGGCTCTTCCAACGAATCGTCATAGTTGGGACCAAAGTCAACGGTTTCCTTCTGGATATCGTTGAGCATTTCCTCACCAAGACGGCTCATCTTCGCTTCCGTGTATCTCATAGCCGCAGCCGGGTCCCCATCGATGGAGCCGAAGTTGCCTTGTGGTTGGACTACAGGATATCGTAAGGAAAAATCCTGCGCCAATCGGACCAACGCATCATATATCGAAGCATCGCCGTGCGGATGGTACTTACCAAGAACGTCACCAACGATTCTTGCCGCTTTCTTGAAGGGGGTATTGTATTTCAGTCCCATTTCAAACATGTCATACAGTATTCGCCTATGGACAGGCTTCAAACCGTCCCGCACATCTGGCAAAGCCCTGCTGACAATTACAGACATGGCATAGTTGAGATATGATGTCTTCATCTCATCGCCAATGCTTGTTCTAATAATCCTTCCAGTCTGTTCTTCCATAATTATATTCCCTAAATAACCTTATACATCCAGATTAGAAACATACATTGCATTTTTCTCAATGAAATTCTTTCTAGGTTCAACTTCTTCTCCCATCAACATGGTGAAGATCTGATCAGCCTCGACAGCGTCCTCAAGGGTAACTTGCGTCAAACTGCGCGTATCGGGATTCATGGTAGTTTCCCACAACTGATCGGGGTTCATTTCACCGAGACCCTTGTAGCGCTGTATGGGTATCTTGCTTACGTCGCCTTCCTTTGCATTCTCTTCAAGAATCTTCTTACGGGCATCCTCATCGTAGGCATAGAATATCTTCTTGCCTACTGTGATCTTATACAATGGCGGCATAGCGAAATAGACATACCCCACCTCGATCAACGGCCGCATATACCTGAAGAAGAAGGTGAGGAGCAGCGTCCTGATATGGGAACCGTCGACGTCCGCATCGGCCATGATTATCACCTTATGGTATCTGACCTTTTCTACAAGGAAGTGGGCTCCAAGCCCGGCACCCAGGGACGCGATTATGGGTTGCAACTTGTCGTTGCCCAAGACCTTTTCTTCCCGGGCCTTCTCGACATTGAGCATCTTTCCCCACAACGCAAGGATTGCCTGGACGGAACGGTCACGCCCCTGTTTCGCACTACCTCCGGCCGAATCGCCCTCGACAATGAAGATTTCACACTTCGCGGGGTCCTTTTCCGAACAATCCGCGAGCTTCCCCGGCAACCCGGAACCCTCACTGCTCTTTCTGATCCGCATTCGCGCATCACGGGCGGCAAATCGAGCTTTTGCGGCCAGTATGGCCTTCTCAAGTATCGCCTCGATCACCATAGGGTATTCATCGAAGTAATCGTTGAACTTTTCATATACCATTGATGCGACAATACCTTGGACACGAGGGTTTCCCAACTTCATCTTGGTCTGGCCCTCGAACTGCGGGTCGGGAATCTTTACGGAAATAACCGCAGTCATACCCTCCTTCATGTCGTCACCAGTCAGGGAATCGTCAAACTTCTTCGACAGTTTCGACTTTTTCAGCTGCTCATTCATAATCCGTGTCAAACCACTTCTGAAACCAGCCAAGTGGGTACCACCCTCACGGGTGTTGATATTGTTGACGAAGGTGAACAACACTTCGTCATACCTGTCGTTGTATTGCAAGGCGATCTCGACCTTCACATCGTCCTTCTGCCCATCGAAATAGACAGGTTCCTCATGAACAAGCTTCTTCGATGTGTTCAGATGCTGGATAAAGGACTTGATACCACCTTCGAAATGGAAGGTCTGTTGTCTTAAAGTCTCCCCACGTTCATCGGCGATGGAAATTACAATCCCCTTGTTGAGGAATGCGAGTTCCCTGAAACGCTCGGTCAACACCCCGTAGCTGAACTGGTCGGTCTCAAGTATGGAGCGATCCACCTTGAATCGGACCATGGTTCCGGTGCGGTCGCTTTCCCCAATGATTTCCACCGGTTTCACAGGAACACCCTTTTGGTATTTCTGGTAATAGATCGACGGATCTCGGTAGACGGTTACTTCAAGCCACTCCGAGAGGGCATTGACCACCGATACACCGACTCCGTGCAAACCGCCGGAAACCTTATAGGTGTCGTTGTCGAATTTTCCTCCAGCGTGCAGCTGTGTAAGGACAACCTCCAACGAACTTATCTTCTCGACCGGATGCGGCTCCGTAGGGATACCACGGCCATCATCCTCGACGCGTATTATATTGTCTTTTTCAATTGTGACGGAAATGGTGTTGCAATACCCGGCCATCGCTTCGTCGATACTATTGTCGACAACCTCGTACACCAAGTGGTGAAGGCCGTCGATACCAGTCGATCCAATGTACATTCCCGGTCGTTTTCTGACCGCCTCCAGACCCTTGAGCACTTGGATATTGTTTGCCGTATACGACCGTGCTCCAGCCCTTCCATGCATGGCATCGTGATGAACCGCAGTGTCAGCAGGCACTCCCTCGAAAACGCTATCAACCATATTACTATGTCCTTATAAGATATAAAAATGAAATTGTACCAAATGGTACCATTTTTACCAAATTATGTAAAGGGTGCGGACCAATTTTGGGTAATATTTATTTCTTTTCATCACAATATTTTATAATGATATTTCAAGGGGTTTGCCTACGCAACGCGGTAAGGCTTGCCAATCGTGATTCGCTGATATAAGATAACAGGCATGCCGCAAGAAAAGTGGAACTATAATCCGTTCTGGGACGAGGTCGTCTCACGCATGCAATCCTCGCTTTCGGAGCAGGAATGCATAACTTGGTTGAATCGAATCTCATACGCCGGATCGGAGGATCACAAGCTTGTCTTGGCTGTGCCGTCCCTGTTTATTCGCGACTATGTGTCTACACAATACAAACCTGCCATACAGTCGATGTTGAATGAACTGACCGGAGAAGCTGTTACCGTCGACATCCTTGTAAAGAAGATGTCCGCACAGACCGGAAGTCAGGGACAGTCCGAGGGTACGCAGCACAGGCAGGCAGAACATGAGAAGCCTGCAAAATCCCACCAGGTCTCGGCCCCATTGCCAAAAGCCCAAAAGAAACCACGGGATCCCAATATCAACACAAGCTATCAATTCGAAAGCTTTGTCGTTGGCGACAACAGTGCATTCGCCTACAGCGTAAGCATGGCAATCGCAAAGAATCCCGGAGTCAGCTACAATCCTTGTCTCATCTATGGAGGTGTCGGTCTCGGAAAGACCCATCTTATCCAATCAATCGGAAACTATATCCAGGACTATACCCCCGAATTGCAGGTGGTCTATGTCACCGCCGAAATGTTCACCAACGAATTCATCCAATCAATCGGAGAAGAGAAGACACCCCAATTCAGGAACAAATACCGGAAGGCGGACGTGCTGCTTATCGATGACATCCACTTCCTCCAGAAGAAGTCTTCGACACAGGAAGAGATGTTCCATGTCTTCAACAATTTGTTTGAAGCCAACAAACAATTGGTATTCACGTGTGACAGACCGATAAACGAGCTACAGGACATAGCTGACCGCCTCAAGAATCGATTTACCAGGGGAATCAATGTCGACCTTCAACCACCCGATTTTGAAACGAGGCTGGCAATCCTGAGGCGCAAGTGCGAGGGAAAGGCCTGCCATATATCAAGCGAGGTCCTCGAGTACATCGGCAAGAGCGTCAACACGAATGTCAGGGATCTGGAGGCGAGCCTTACCAAGCTGATAGCCTACAGCAACCTGCTCAACAAGGAAATAACCTTGGATATAGCACGGGAGCAATTGAAAAGCACCTACTCGATGTCCAAGGACCAGTCGATGTCCATCGATTCCATTATTCGTGTTATAGCAGATTACTTCAACATATCTCCATATGATATAAAAGGTAAAAAAAGAACTAAATCTGTAGTTCTTCCTCGTCAGATTGCAATGTATGTCGCCCGCACCATAACGGATTTCTCCACAACAGAAATCGGTTATGAATTCGGAGGGAGGGACCATACGACAGTCATGCACTCGGTCCAGCGGGTCGAGGGGATGATCCAGAGCGATATTGCCGTAAGCAATTCGATCCAAAACCTCATACGCCAGGCACAGAGTTTCAAGCGCGAAAAGTAGAAAAACAAGTTGGGGAAAAACTGGGGAAAAAATGTTGATACGGGTGGATAACTTCACATGCTTGTGGATTCCTGTGGATAAAAAGTGGATAAACACCCTGCTGTGTCCACAGGAAGTGAAAAATTATGAAGATAACATGATACTATTACTACTACTGCTGTATATATACAAACTAATAGGAGTGATCATATGAAGTTCGCCTGCCAAAAAAATACGTTGCTCAAGGAAATCATTCTAGCACTTGATTTCACCTCCCAAAGGAACACATTGTCTATCGTTTCAAACGTATTGCTAGAGACACATGCAAACACTTTGATCATCAAGGCAACAGACCAGAAGGTTGGTTTTAGGACCGAAATAGCTGTCGAGACCATAGAAGCTGGATCCACCACAGTGTTCTGTGACAAATTTCTCGGAATTCTTCGTACTTTACCCGACGAAAACATCATTTTTGAGGAAATGGGAGACAAACTTCTCATCCACCCCGAAAAAAAGTCGATCGATTTTGAACTGCGCACGATTTCCTCCGAGAAATTCCCCAGTTTGGAAGAAGCTCCTGAACATGAATACTTTTCTCTCGGGCAAAAGGATCTGTTCACCATGATCGACCAGACAATCTTTGCAATCAGCGACGATGAAGCCAGATATTTCATGAACGGCGTATATCTCGAACATGATGTGGAAGGTCTCGTCATGGTGGCGACAGATGGAAGAAGGCTTTCGTTCATCAAGAGAAAATTCGAACAAGCGATACCATCGTTCAATCCCATTATTATCCCTGCCAAATTCTTGACACTTCTAAAGAAAGCCGGAACCGGAGAAGGTGAAATCTCAATTTCTGTCAACGATTCCATTATTTTCGCCAAGTTTGGAAACCAGGTCATGTATTCATCGCTCATCAAGGGACAGTTCCCCAATTATCGACGTGTTATTCCTGCTTCCCAAACAAATACCTGCCGAGTTTCCGTTGCTGAAATGAATGAAGCCTTGAAGCGTGTTTCACTGTTGGTCGAGAACAAGGCGAAACGGGTTTATCTGGACATTGAGGCGGGTGGTATCACCATCAGTTCCGAAGAAAGTGATTTTGGGCAGGCAAAGGAAATTATCAATTGCGAATATTCGGGAGAAAGTTGCCGGCTTGCAATGAATTATTCCTATCTTGTCAGTCCCTTGCGTGTCATGGAAGGTGATCATTTCGCCTTGTGTTTCACTGAATCCAATCGGGCGGTAACAGTGAAGCCGGATCCTGAAAAGGATTTTTTCCATATCATCATGCCCATGCAGATAGATTGATGAAATTCCGTTCGCTTGGATTCCATAATTTCAGGAATCTGACCGATTCTATCGTTCCGACCGATACGAAACACATTGTATTGGTCGGAAACAATGGACAAGGCAAAACCAATTTCATCGAAGCATTGTACGTGCTGTGTTATGGTTCCTCATTCAGGGCATTGAATATTCGGGACATGTGCAAACATGAGCAAAAGGAATTTTCCCTCTCTGCTATTGTCGAGACCGACGATGGATCGAACCAACAGGTACTCGTCCGTTTTGGAGAAGGGAAGCGTGAAATTCGAATTGATGGCAAGGAAATCCGGGATCGGAGGGATCTGATCTACAACATTCCCTGCATTGTTTTTTCACATGATGATATTGAGTTTATCCGTGGTACCCCTGAAAGTAGACGTCGATTCTTCGACCAGACCATGTCGCTGTATGATCCGTTGTTTTTCGATGATTTGCGAAGATATCGGGTCGTTTTGAAACAACGGAATGCAGCGATAAAAGAGGGGTACACTTCACTTCTTCCGGTATATGACAGACAGCTCGCCACATTGGGAATGTCTATCCAAGGCCAACGCAGACAAGCTACTACAGAATTCAATACCATTTTTGGCAAACTGTATTCTTCCGTTTCACAAACCGAAGACGACATGCATATTTCCTATCGTCCATCCTGGGGGGATTGCAAGAATCCCGATGATGCGGTTGAAAAGCTTGCGAAGACCACGGACCGCGATATCCGCATGCAGACCACGGCAAGCGGCATCCATCGGGACCAGTTCATCGTCATGAACAATTCCCATAATTTTGCTTTGAGCGGTTCCACAGGGCAAATGCGTCTTGCCTCATTGATTTTCAGAATCGCCCAGGTCCAAGCCTTCCGACAAAAGACGGGAAAGGACCCGATCTTGCTTATCGACGATGTGTTGCTCGAGCTCGATGTGATCAAGCGTGGCCTTTTTCTTGAGCAATTGGGAGGATATAGCCAGGCATTCTTCACATTCCTACCGGAGGAGAGATATTTCTCCCAGATAACCGATGAAACCGGCTTGACGTATCGGGTGGAACAGGGGAATTTTAATACGGTATGAAGGAAAAGACCACACAAGAATTGCTAGACATGTTACTCTCCCGGCTTCATATCGATGATTCGAATCCATTGACTGTCATCTATCACGAATGGATGGAAATTGTCGGTCCGGACATTGCCGCGCATACCAAGATATTCGATGTACGGGGGAAAGTGCTCGTCATAGAAGCCGACCACCCCACTTGGGCCTCGATGGTCATGATGCGGAAAAAGCAAATCATAGGAAGATTGAAACGGCAATTCCCGGAGTTGGAAATTTCCCAATTGCAAGTCAGGTCACACTCTTGAAATCTACTGCAACTGTCTACTTGACATGATGTCTACCCGACCGATATACTGCCCCATCGGGACTGTGTTCCCATCAACTAGATAAAATCCGCGTAAAGCGATACATATTTGGAGATTTCCCCATGAAGAGAACTTACCAGCCAAGTAGAACAAAGAGAAATAGAAAGTTCGGTTTCCGTGCACGCATGGCCACCAAGGGTGGACGTCTTGTTCTTGCCAGACGAAGAGCGAAGGGCAGGAAGAAGCTTACCGTCTGCGATGAGAAAAAGCCTTACTAAACAAGAAATTGTAAAAAAGAAGCCAGAAATAGATGCGATATTCCGCAAAGGTAAGAAATTCTCCTGCTCTGGGGTGCGATTGTTGGTTGCACCTAATGGGCTTGGTGTGGACAGGGTTATAGTAATTCCCGTTCGCCACTTTGGAAATTCCGTTGAGAGAAACCGGATTAGACGGCAAATCAAGGAAATCTGGAGAATCGAGAAACCGAAATTTCGTACTGGATTCGATTTTGCATTCGTGGTGTATCCAGGGAAGGTTTTAGATCATGGACTAGTTCCATATACCTTTCCTGTTCACACCTCATAGACGGAATATATTCAGGAGTGGATATGGATAAGAACACCATCCTCGCTATTGTACTCTCGGTAATTGTCATTTCGGTAGGATTGACCATCCAGAGTACATTCTTTGCACCGGATCCAGTGGAAGCACCGCAAACGGTGGTCACAACCGACATTGGAAACCAGAGTCCTGCTACGATCCAGCAGCCCACAACCGATGTCCCGCTTTCCTACGCGGCATCTGCCCAAGCTTGGGACAGTGGACTTCCCGGATCCTTTGTGCAGACAGGTACCGCGTCTACACGAGAGAAGTTCAGTTATGAGACAGATGTCTTCATTGTCGAATTCAATCCTGTAGGAGCGGCCGTTTCCAGTCTCCGTTTGAAAAACCACTTGGACAATGGGCAACCTGTCGAGATGATTTTCAACAACGGCGATTATCCGGCAGCCTTCTCACTCTACGCAGGTGACGACGCCACAAACCCGATCGACGCGACTTTCAATTATAGGATTGTCCAGGATACGGTCATCTTCTCGCAAACATTTGCGATGGTCGGAACAGATGGCAACCCCACAAACGAGACGTTCACCCTAACAAAGTCATATCGTTTCGGGAAGTCGGACTATCTGTTTGAAATTGCTGTGGAATTCAAGAATTCCCTGAATAAGGCCATTCCGCTGAATTACAATGGATTCGCCTATACCTTGGCATTCGAACCGCAACTCGGGCCGGAATTCCATGAAACTCCGGATGGAAACTACACCTATCGCAAATTCTATGTAGAGCAGAATGGGAAGAAGAGTACACCCAAGTTGCGCGATGGAGTCTATGAGACCAACGATTTCATCACATGGACTGCGATCGCCAGCAAGTATTTCTCGGTGATTGGAATTCCAGATGCGACACGCTACTCGGTAACCCTGACCGAATCGAAATCCGACGACATTCCACTTGAGTCGAGAATGTATTTCTCGCGCCCTGCCTACAAGACCGCTACAGGAAAGGATATCTTCAGATTCTATGTCGGTCCCCAGTTGAAGCACCACATGGCAATATACAATGAAGCCGACCAGAATGGGTTCGGATTGTCAGACCTCCACCTGGAAAAGGCCTTGGACAGCAGTTCATGGCTAGGCTGGTTGGAAGCTGCCCTGAAGTGGCTGTTGCAATTTTTCTATAGTCTGGTTCCCAACTACGGTATTGCCATTATCCTGCTCACCATATTGATCAAGGTGGCCCTCCAACCCTTCAGCAAGAAGAGCATGGAGTCGACATCCAAGATGCAGGCTCTCGGACCACAGATGGAAGAACTCAAGGCCAAGTACAAGGACAATCCGACCAAACTAAACCAGGAAATGGGCGAGCTCTATAAGAAGGAAAAGATCAATCCGCTGGGTGGCTGTCTGCCGATGTTGTTCCAGTTCCCGATTTTCATTGCATTGTATGGCCTTTTGAACAAGCATTTCGAGTTGCGGGGAGCCATGTTCATTCCAGGGTGGATCGAAGATTTGTCCTTGCCCGAATCGATCTTGCATTTTTCATCGGTTTCCCTGCCCTTGATCGGAAGCGACATCAGATTGCTTCCTATCCTGTACGGAGCTTCAATGATCTTCTCGTTCAAGATAAGCCAGGCGGGTACCCAGCAAAGTGGCATGACAGGAAAGTTCATGATGTACGGAATGCCGGTCATGTTCTTCTTTATCCTGTATAACGCACCCTCCGGATTGCTTCTGTACTGGATGGTCATGAACGTCATTTCCATTGGGCAACAGGTCTATATGAACAAGAAGCGAAGGAAAAAGCAGGCGCTTCAGGTTGCCGCGCAGCCGGTTTTCCAGCAGCAGAGAAAACCTAAAAAGAAATGAAAGGTACCAATACCCCACGGGGCTCACGTATTGGACCTTGCGTTCCCGTCACTCGCTCGGGAGAGGACCCCTCGCAATGGTTCCTTTCCTCTCGCTTTGTTTGGAAATAATTGTCCTAGGAGATTGAAATAATGGTAAGAGAATTCGAAGGTAAGACCGAACAAGAGGCTATTGCTTCGGCAATGGCTGAACTTAAACTGGAACAAGACGAATTGGATATAGAAATTGTGGATTCCGGCAAACGCGGATTGTTCAAGAAGAGTAATGTACGTATCCGTGTGTACCTCAACGACGATACGGCCCAAGAATCGGAAGCTTCAGAGGAACCCGGGGATGTTGAAGAATTCGAGCAGCAGGTAATCGATTTCCTTACGACACTGCTGGAAAAGATGGGGTATCCTGGTTTTGTAAAGATCAACTACCGGAAAGAGGGAAAATTGGCATTGAATGTGGTTTCCGACCACTCTTCTATCATCATCGGCAAAAAGGGAAAGAACCTCGATGCCATCCAACTGATTGTCAATGTATATGCGGGCCAGTTGAACCCCGGAGTAAAGGTGATAATCGATAGTGAGAATTATCGTATGCGCCACGAGGAGCAGCTGGTCAAGTTGGCCTATAGGACCGCCGAACAGGTGAAACGTAATGGCCGGTCCAGATTGCTCGATCCCATGAACCCGTTCGAACGAAGGTTGATACATACAGCGTTGAACGACATGGAAGGGGTGACGACTAAAAGTGAAGGTGAAGGATTGTTCAAGCAGGTCAGGATATCAATCGATGATGAATTGCCCCCATTGAGACGGGAATAGGTAGCTGGAGAAATAGATATGTTGAGACACGGTAGGCAGATGTTCACAAGTGAGTCGGTAAGTGAGGGACATCCAGACAAGGTTTGTGACCAGATTTCCGATGCAATCCTCGATTCCTGTCTTGTAAAAGATCCCTATTCTCGCGTCGCATGTGAAACATTCGCTACCACCGATAGGGTAGTGGTAGGTGGTGAAATCACCACACATGCCTCCTTTGACGTCGAGGCATTGGTCCGGGAAGTCGTCAAGGAAATCGGCTATGATGTCGAAGGCTCCGGCTTCGATTACCAGACTGTGCAAGTGATGGAATTCCTCCATCAACAATCTCCCGATATTGCAATGGGCGTAGATGCATCGAGCAGCACGTTCGGCTTGCAGGGTGCGGGTGACCAAGGCATGATGTTTGGGTATGCCTGCACCGAAACTCCCGAATTGATGCCGGCACCAATCATGTTCAGCCACAGGATCCTCCAGCGTGCGGCAACTCTTCGAAAAGGCCGCGATGTATCCTGGTTACGTCCCGATGCGAAGGCGCAGGTGACCGTCGTCTATGATCATGGAGTACCGGTCGGAATTGATACGATCGTCGTATCGCATCAACACGACGAGAATGTACGACGGGGAGAATTGGAAGAATACATCAAGACACAAGTCATCCAACCGACTCTCGGGGCCTCCGGACTGCTTTCCGACAAGACCAAATATTACATCAATCCCACAGGCAGATTTGTAATCGGCGGGCCAACCGGGGATGCGGGTTTGACCGGACGAAAGATCATCGTCGATACGTACGGCGGCATGGGTCGTCACGGTGGGGGTGCCTTTAGTGGCAAAGACCCATCGAAAGTCGACCGGTCTGCAGCGTATATGGCCCGATTCGTGGCAAAAAACCTTGTCGCATGGGAAATGTGCACCCGGTGTGAAGTTCAGTTCTCCTATGCTATCGGCGTTCCGGAACCGGTCTCGATTCTTGTCGATACCTTCGGTACGGGAATTGTGGATGACGAGGAATTCGAATCGCTGGTGAGGGCCGAGTTCGACCTGTCTCCAGCCGGTATAATCGAGCAGCTCGATCTGTTGCGTCCTATCTACCGTGCCCATATGAACTATGGCCATTTTGGAAAACCAGGAGTACCTTGGGAGACTATTCTTCCACGACCCAACCTACATTGGTGACCTGCACGATCCGCTCCAAGCACAGTTGCAAGTATATGCTGTTACAGCTCACCTAGTGAAAAGGTCCGTTCTATCTGTGAGCGGACCTCGCCAACTTTGTCCTTGGAGAATTGGGCTCCCCTTTGCTGGATAATCTCCCCCGCCAAGACCGACGCGACATACCCGGCATCCTCTATCCGCAAGTTCTTGCACAATCCATAGAGGAAGCCAGCGGCATAGACGTCGCCGGCTCCTGTGGTGTCCCTGGGAGTGACCGGTCCCTGAACCGGAATCTTCATCAATCGGCCCTTGTGTGAAATGAACGATCCCATCTTGCCATTCTTGACTATGGCGGTCTCACACAATTTTCCCATCGATTTGCAACATTCGTAGGCATCGTAATTGTCAAACAGGATACGGGCCTCTTCATTGTTGGCGAATACCACATCCGCATGGTCCGTGATCAAGCCAAGGAATTCATCGCGGTTCCGTCCCACGGCGAACGGATCGGCGATATCGAACGTGACGGTTGTATTGGCTTGCTTGGCAACTTCCAGCGCCAACTTGACCGAAGCTTTTTGTGGTTGCGTATCCCACATGTATCCGGTGAAATGGAAAAAATCAGCTTGCCGGATAGTCTCGACGACAACATCGGTGCTCCCAAAAGACCTGTTCGCCCCTAAATAGGTATTCATGGTCCTCTCGGAATCGGGTGAAATCAGGATGATTGAAGAACCTGTCGGTTCGTCGCAAACAACCAACTCGTCCCTCACCTGGAGCTCCTTCAGACGATTCTTGTAGATTTGACCGAATTCATCGGTTCCAACTTTCCCCGCCAGTGTCACATCGATGCCGAGGCCTGCCAAGGTGATGATCGTATTGGGGCATGATCCACCACAGGAGTAGACCTGTTCCTTCGTCTTGATGTAGTCAAGAAGTACAGTCCTGCGTTGTTCATCTATGAGGTGCATGGCTCCCTTATGGATACCGAACTGCTCAAGATCCCGCTCGGTCACCTGGACTATGATATCGATCAAAGGATTTCCAATTCCATAGACCTTCGGATGCACATGTTTCATGGCTCCATACTACCCGTCTTTTTCCTTCCATTCAACTGGATTGTCAAACGGGAGTTTCCCCTGTACCATGGTGCCATGGGTTCATACGTGATCACAGGTGGCTCTCCATTGAATGGTAGCATTAGAATCAGCGGCAACAAGAATGCTGCCCTTCCTTGTATCGCCGCAACACTTCTCACAGATAGTCCCGTGACACTACAAAACATTCCTGCTATCGAAGATGTCAACGTCATGATCGAGCTGTTGAGGAACCTCGGCTCCCAAGTCGAATGGATAGGGCAGAACAGCATCCGCGTCCAAACATCGGCAGCCCTTTCTCGCGGTAATAATCAATTGTCCCCACGATTGGTGGATGCCATCAGGGCATCCCTCCTGTTGGCAGGGCCCATGGTTGCGAGGACCGGTGGTATCTCATTGCCACCACCGGGTGGAGATGTCATTGGATTCAGGAGGCTGGATACCCATTTTTTCGCTCTGGAGGCACTTGGCAGCATTTGTCGGATTACGGATGATGGATTTCTGGAAATCACATCCGATGGATTGCATGGTGCCGCCGTATTCCTGGATGAAGCCTCGGTAACCGCAACCGAAAATGTCATCATGGCTGCCGTCTTGGCGAAGGGGAAGACAACCATCCGGAACGCTGCGAGTGAACCGCATGTACAGGACCTGTGCAACTTGCTGACAAGTATGGGCGCGGATATCTTGGGACTTGGCTCGAACCTGCTCACGATAACCGGTGTCCAGAAATTGTGGGGGGCAGATTTCTCCATTGGTGCCGATTATATGGAGGTGGGTTCATTTATCGGACTGGCTGGTGCAACAGGCGGGGAGCTGGAGCTCACAGGAGTCGATATAGTACAGCTCCCAATGATTGCAAAGGGATTCGGAAGGATAGGTGTCAGCTGGAAAGTTACCGGTACCGATTCGATTCTTGTTCCCAGTGAGCAGACCCGTATCATACAAAAGACAGTGAGTGGACAGACCCATAAGATTGACGACGCCCCATGGCCTGGATTCCCCGCGGACCTGTTGAGCATCATAACTGTTGTCGCAACCCAGATGAGAGGATCCGTACTTATCCATGAAAAGATGTACGAGTCGAGGATGTTCTTTATCGATTGGTTGATTCGAATGGGAGCGGACATCATCCTGTGCGATCCGCATCGCGCGATAGTCAACGGTCCCACCCAGTTGAAGCCGGCCGAAGTCGCCAGTCCGGATGTCCGTGCGGGTATGGCTTTGGTGATCGCCGCGTTATGTGCCGACGGAGTCTCCACAATCCAGAACATCTATCAGATCGAACGTGGATATGAACGGTTGTCGGAGAAGCTTTTAGGTGTTGGAGCAAAGATACGACGGATGACATAACCGTATGTTTTTCAAGGAGTTCCGTTCATTTTCAAGGGGCTTTCCCACAATCCGTACCACACTATTCAACAAGTTATCCACAACCTTTTCCCACAGCAGCGGGGATACACAAGGCAAGCTGCTTGTCAAGCCCGTTCACGGGCAGGGGGAAACACTTTCCCATCTATTTGTCAACTTATTCTTTATAAACGAATTAATTGTCTAGTGACTTGGTAGGACCAATGGAATACCCATATAAGAATTATTGGCTTCAATATAGGTATTTAACCCCCTGCGGAACTGCTTCCTTCCACAAGTTATCCACAACCTTTTCCCAACAATCATTTGATATACCATGGGCAGATTCCACGTATGATTCATTACGATTCGTGTTCGGAAAAAAGGACCGATTCGGTAAGTATTTCGGTGTAGGATAGCTCGTGGGCATCTTGCAGTGCAAAAACGGAAAGCTGTTCGAGTTCTTTGAACAGTTCCCTCACATTGCCGGGCCAGTCGTACCGTCGGATCCTCTCCATGGTAGGTGCATCGGGCCGGCGGACCTCTCCGATGGATTTCAGGTAATGGTCGATCAACAGTGGCAGGTCTTCCTTCCGTTCCCGTAGTGGGGGTATCGTAATGACCAACCGATTGAGACGGTTGTACAAATCGAAACGGAGTTTCCCATCGTCACAGAGTTTCTGCAGCGGTGTATTCGAAGCCGTGATGAGCTTGAATTGTGATGACTCCGTTCTATCGCTTCCGATTGGCCTGAATAGTTTGGTCTCAAGCAATCTGAGAAACTTGCCTTGGACATCCTGGGCAAGGTCTTCGATTTCGTCGAGGAACAGGATGCCTCCGTCGGCACATTTGACGAACCCTTTTCTCGCTTCCTTGGCATCCGTATAGGCTCCCCGTTCATTACCAAAGATATAGGTGTCCGACAATGATTTCGGAATCGAGGAACAATTGACAATAATATAGGGCTCCGGGCATCCGGATTCCATCCTAAGCAAAGAGGCGACCACCTCCTTTCCTGTCCCGGTTTCGCCATTGACATGGACCGATGAAAAGGCCGAACCGATCCTTCTGATGATATTGCGTATCTTCACCATCGGCTCGGAATTGCCGACAAGTAGCGACGCGTGCCAATCCGATGTGCTGTTCTCGGTATATCTGAGCAATTGGGAGGTGGTAAGATGATTGATAATCGAACAGAGGCCCCCCATCTGGATCGAAGCATCGATCAGCTGGTCGATTGAGAAGGGTTTTTTAAGAATGCCGAATCCAACGTCCTGTAGAAAATGGTATCCCCTTTCGTTACCCATCTTTCCCGATAGGAATATCTTTGGACCGGAGAACCTGTGTGACAACACCGTCTCCAGGATCGGAACCAACCCGCGTTCCGAATAATTCTCATCTATGAGCAGGATCGGATGGGTATCGGTTTCAAGATGTCTTCCCAGTTCCTTGAATTGTTCGGTTGAATTCGAAGAAAAGCAACCCAGGTGCAATTGGCGATTGATCGATCCGCGAAGCTTCGGATCCTTGGTAATAAGAAACAACGACACCTCACCCTTCCTCCTTGGTTACCCGTATATGGTAAGCGAGGTTCGGCAATAATGGAATGTCGCAAATATGTTACAGGTGGCTTACCAACAGTTGTTGCGCAAGCGCAACAGAGACAACGGCGGCGGTTTCTGCCCTAAGGATATTTGTCTTCAGGAGGACTGGAAAAAAACCCCCTGCGACCAACGAGTCCACTTCCTTTTCGGAAAAGCCTCCCTCGGATCCAACCACAAGGGCAATCGGGGCTCGGGGATGTGCCTCGACGTGGTTTTCCAACAATTCGGAAAGCGACATCTGGTTGTCGACCGATACTTGATGCAACACCATCGCCGTCCCCCGATTGTCCCACTCCGAGACGATCATGGAGATATCGATCGGATCCGCCACTGTAGTCATGACCGAGGATCCGCACTGTTGCAGCGCTTCCTTAACGACTGCCCCGTATTTGTTTCGCCGCTCTTCCTCTTTTCCGGAAATGTCGACAACGCAATATTCACTTGAGACGGGGATGATCCGGGTCACGCCAAGTTCTGTGGTCTGCCTGATTATCTGCTCCATTTTCTTGCCTTTGCAGAGGCATTGGTAGAGATGGATTTCCGGGAAGGGGCCCCGGTACGAGGGGAGGGAATCTGTGACGGCAGCCGGTTCTTTCCCAGCCAATTTGCAGGAAATCCGACATTCTCCCTTGTCGATTGCGGTGATCGTG
Organism: Spirochaetae bacterium HGW-Spirochaetae-2; assembly: GCA_002839355.1. Lineage (GTDB taxonomy): Bacteria > Spirochaetota > Spirochaetia > Sphaerochaetales > Sphaerochaetaceae > UBA8525. Next base: position 75,798 of record PGXW01000028.1, on the reverse strand, counting down.
AGGTCCCAAAAGGTTCCGGTGGCATCTCTGGCAGCAAAGCAGGAACCCTCCCTCATCCGTAGGACGCGTGTCAGGTAGTGGGCATCCTTGCCCGACACGGAAAACTGTTCCGTCCCACGGAATGTGGCGGGTAGCACATATACGCGCATTACTTGCCGGTCTCCAGGAACTCCAATGCCCGCTTGAGCACACGGTCGTACTCGGGGTCCGCCACAGGTCTTTCGTCATAGGGCATCTGGAACACATATTCGCGTCTCAACAGCAACCGGTACACGTCCTTTTCAAGGGGAGGATCTTCTCCGACAACCGTATCCATGAAAAGATTCATATTTTCCACGGTGAACTCGGGATGCTCCTTTACAAAATCGGCCGCTGCGTTGCTGTTGATGAATTCCATGTAGGTATCCATCTGCTCGTCGTCGATCTGCACATCCTCGATCTCGATATCAACGGTAATTCCCTCCTTATGGATATCATTTCCATCGGGAGTCCGGTATTGGCTTGTCGTGAGGGTATAATAGCCGTCACCAAAAGGAGACACGACTTGTATCAACCCCTTGCCATAGGTGGTCGTCCCGATCAAGGTAGCCCTACCGTTGTCCTTCAACGCACCTGAAAGAATTTCCGAACTTGAGGCCGAACCCTTGTTCACCAGTACCACAACCGTCATATCCTTGGGGATAATGGTATTGGATGATGCTACGAAGGTCCTGTTGTTGGTAGAATTCTTGCTGTTCACATGGACAATCGTCTGATCTGCAAGCAGCATATCCGCTACATTCATGGTCGAGTCTACGATTCCACCGGGATTGTCCCTGAGATCGATAACCAACGCGGAAATCCCTTGCTTCATGAACGAAAGCAACTCCTTTCGAACCTGGTCTCCCGTTGAGTTGGTGAACTGGGTAATGCGCAAATATCCGATTCCATTATCGAGCATATCGATGGAGACAGTCGGAACCGACACGATCTTACGAATCACAGTGACATCGAAAGTCGAATTTCCCCGCTTGATCGATAGAACGACCGGTGTATTGGGAGTTCCCTTCAACGCCTTGGAGGCCTCGTTCGCTTCCCAATCGTCGACTGCTTCTCCATCTATGTGGCTTATCAGGTCTCCGGAACGCAATCCTGCGGTTTCTGCGGGAGATCCCGGGAACACCGAGGTGATGTTCACCATATAGGTCTCGGGCTTGCTGTAGTCACGGTACTCGATATAGTTCTTCGAGATGTAGGCTCCGATTCCTCCATAGGTACCGGAGGTCTCTTCGCTGAAATCTGCCGCATCCTCGGAGAGGATGAAGGCCGAGTACTCGTCTCCAAGACCGGTGAACAAACCTTTCGCCATACTCTCATAGACCGTCTTGTGGTCGATATCGAAGAGGAAGTCGCGTTCGACCAGGCGGTATAGGAGTTCCAGTTTCCGCATATTCGTGGTTATCTCATCATTCGATGCCGGGCGAGAAACCGCGGGAGCTCCTGTGAAGAAGGCTGGTATAAGTTTTTCGTCTATTCCGGTTGCCGCTGCGGCTTGGCTGACCATCGCGGTCAAGACAACCAACAGTATGATGGTTATGATCTTTTTCATTCTTCCAATATATAATATTTCATTCCAAGCGGCCACAAATGTATGGTTGACCATCATTGTTTCTCGGCGTACACTTCCGCCATGCTTCAATATGTAGCCTATCCTGCATGGATTTCACCGCTAGTTATCCCGGGACTTCCAATCCGCTGGTACAGCATGATGTACCTGGTCGCTTTTGGCATCACCTATATCCTGTTCGTAAGGCAACGGAACAAAGGGTTGATCGATTGCTCGAATGACGATACCTATACCCTGTTCCTCTATGTGATCGCTGGCCTGATCCTGGGTGCCCGATTGTTCTCCACCCTGTTTTACGACGGCTCCCTGTATTACTGGAAACATCCTTGGCTGATCTTCTGGCCATTCTCGAATGGCCGGTTTGTCGGTCTGCCCGGCATGAGTTATCATGGCGGGTTGGTCGGCTCTGTTGTCGGGGCATTGCTGTTCGCCCGTAAATTCCGTATGAATTTTCTCGATATCGCCGACACCATGGTGGCGGGTATTCCATTGGGGTATACCTTCGGTAGATTGGGGAACTTCATCAATGGAGAGTTGTGGGGTAGGGTTTCCACCGTTTCGTGGGCGATGGTTTTCCCAAACGCTCCCCCCTTCTCGACAAACTACGAGTGGGTCAGGAACATCGCCGATTCAATCGGCATGCAGTATGCCGCCGGGGCAATGGTGAACCTTCCCAGACACCCGAGCCAATTGTATGAAGCGTTGTTCGAAGGGGTCTTGCTCTGGGTGTTCCTCTGGTTCTTCATCCGCAAGAGGAGCCGGTTCAAGGGCTATACGTTGAGTTGGTATCTCATCGGCTATGGGCTCTCGCGGTTTGTCATTGAATATTTGCGGGAACCGGATGCCAACTTGGGCTTTATCATTTCCGGTGGTGCACGGACAGAGCCCATCGCGCTGTTCCTGTCTCCCTTGAACATTTCCATGGGACAACTGCTCAGTTTTGCCATGATTGTTGCCGGCGTGGTATTCCTATTGGTTGGAAACCGTAGGAAACCGATGGAAGTGAAGAAGAATCAAGCTAAGAAAAAGAAGAGGAATTGAAATGTCTGGTGTTGCACAACGGGTGGAAATGGTCAGGAACCTCATGCGGGAACATCGTGTGGATGCATGGATTGTGAACGGAAGTGATCCCCATGTGAGTGAATATGTTGCACCCAGATGGAATACGAGGTCCTGGTTGTCGGGATTCACCGGGTCTGCCGGAACCATCGTGGTTACGTTGGACAAGGCTTTGCTTTGGGTCGATTCCCGATACTATATACAGGGGGCACAACAGATAGTCGGGACCCCCTTCGAGTTGATGAAACTTGATGCCCCCTCGGTTCCGGACCATGTCCAATGGCTGGCCAACACTATCCCTCCAAAAGGGGTCGTGGGTATCGACGGTCTCACCATGACAGTTTCAGCAACGAAAGCTTTGGCAAGCACCTTGTCGAAAAAGGACATAACGCTGGAGTATACCGGGGATTGGTTCGATTCCATATGGAAGGACCGGCCGGCAGTACCCTTCGAGAACGTGATGCAAATGGATGCCGCTATTGCGGGATTTTCTGCCGAAGCAAAATTGCAGAAGATCCGTCAGAGCTGTGGGGAAATGGGGTGTACCCATACCATTGTCTCCTCATTGGACGATATTGCCTGGATATTGAATCTTCGTGGTTCGGACATTCCCTATAGTCCGGTGTTTCTCGGGTATCTGCTTATCGGTCCGAAAGACGCGGTCCTCTTTACCAAAGCGGACAGGTTCTCCGACCAGTTGGAAACCGAACTTTCACGGTATGTGGCGGTCAGGGAGTACCAAGAGGTGTACACCTATCTTGGAACAGCCTTTTCCGATACCGATGTTGTATACTATTCCCCGGACAAGACTACGGTACGCATACGGGAATCCCTTCCGGCTTCCATCGCCCTGGTTGAGGGGCGGGACCTCTCGACGACCCTGAAGGCTCGGAAATCACCGGTCGAGATCGAAGGCATGCGTCGGGCACATGTGTTGGATGGCATAGCCATGGTCAAATTGTTGGCCAAGGTATCTCGGAGTTCCGAGACCTACAACGAACTGACCATAGCCGAACAGTTGGTTGCCTATAGAAAGGAGCATGAAGAATATCTCGGGCCATCATTCTCTCCAATCGCCGGGTTTGGGGCCCACGGAGCTTTGGCCCATTATAGCGCCACAGTGGACTCCTCGACTGTTCTGGAAGGAAACAATTTGCTGGTACTCGATACTGGAGGGCAGTATCGGACTGGTACAACTGACATAACAAGGACACTTTTATTCGGCGAAGCGACCGAGCAGATGAGAAAGGATTATACGCTGGTGTTGAAAGGGAACCTTTCGCTTGCGGCACAAAGGTTCCCAGCCGGAACAAACGGCTACCAACTGGATGTGCTCGCCAGGCAATTCCTCTGGCAGACCGGGTACAATTATGGCCATGGGACAGGCCACGGTCTCGGCTTTTGCCTGAATGTACATGAAGGACCCCAGAATATTTCTACGAAACCGATCGCAGTTCCCCTGGAGGTCGGCATGGTGATTTCCGATGAACCAGGAGTCTATCGGGAAGGCTTGCACGGGGTGCGTATCGAAAACCTGGTTGTTGTGCAGCATGCCGGAACGACCGAGTTCGGGGAATTCCTTGCATTCGATGTTCTGACGCTCTGCCCATTCGAGAGGCGGCTTATAGATACCGACCTGCTTTCTGAAGCCGAACGGCAGATGGTCGATGCGTACCATGGCTGGGTGTATTCGGAACTTTCGGACAAATTGCCCCAAGATGATGCGGCATGGTTGCGCGAAGCGACTTTACCTCTTTGAACTCTATAAGTATATTCGTTATAACGTGACAGTTCACCCAAGGAGATTCATACATGGTCGAACCATTGAAGAGACACAACAAGATACAAAGAAAGGGACCCGTCGTGCTGGTAATTATGGACGGAGTCGGATTTGGAAAATATATCGAGGGCGATGCCGTCGCGGAAGCCAGGACCGGAACGCTCGATTCACTGTACAAGAGCTCACCTTGGACAAAGCTCAAGGCACATGGAGTAGCTGTAGGTTTGCCGTCGGACGATGACATGGGCAACAGCGAAGTCGGCCACAATGCAATCGGTTGCGGCAGGGTGTTCTCCCAAGGGGCAAAGCTCGTCGGGATATCGATCGAACAGGGTGTGATCTTTGCGGGCGACACATGGAAAAAGCTTACTTCGAACGTTTTGGAATCGGGAACATTGCATTTCATCGGCTTGCTGTCCGATGGCAATGTCCACTCCAACGTCGACAATCTCAGGAAGATGATAGTACAGGCAAAGGCCGATGGTGTTCGCAAGGTGCGGGTCCATGCATTGCTTGACGGTCGCGATGTCGGTGAAACGAGTGCCTTGGAATACTTCGATCCGTTCGAGGAATTCCTCGCTTCGTTGAATGACGATTCTTTCGACGCCCGCATCGCAAGCGGAGGCGGAAGAATGGCCATAACCATGGACCGCTACAACGCCGACTGGGATATGGTGAGACGTGGCTGGGAGACACATGTCCTTGGTGAAGGCCGGCAGTTCGCGTCTGCCCACGAGGCAATCGTCACCTTGCGCAAGGAGACCGGGGCCATCGACCAGGATATTCCTCCCTTCATTATCGCGGAGAAGGAAAAGCCGGTGGGGGAGATCCTCGATGGCGACAGTGTGATCCTCTTCAATTTCCGAGGAGACCGTGCGCTGGAATTGACCAAGGCTTTCGAAGCGAAGCACTTGGAGGAGTTCGATAGGAAACGGTATCCGAAGGTTGAATATGCTGGGATGATGGAATATGACGGGGACCTCCATGTCCCAAGCCAATACCTCGTGACACCGCCATCCATCGACCGGACCATGGCAGAATATCTTGTCGCAAGCAAGGTCCGCCAGTTCTCGATCAGCGAGACCCAGAAGTTCGGGCACGTGACCTATTTCTTCAACGGAAACCGGAGCGGCAAGTTCGACGACGATTTGGAAACCTATATGGAGATCCCCTCGGACAGAGTCCCCTTCGAACAGCGGCCTTGGATGAAATGTGCCGAGATAACCGATCAGGTCATCAAGGCGATCAAGAGTGGAAAGTATGATTTCATCAAGCTCAACTTTCCCAATGGGGATATGGTCGGCCATACCGGAATCTATCAGGCGGTAATCTGTTCGATGGAAGGGATGGATCTCCAGCTTGCGCGGTTGAAGACAGCTGTGGAGGCTGCGGGTGGAATTCTGTTGCTGACTGCGGACCATGGCAATGCCGACGACATGTTCGAACATGCGAAGGATGGATCGGTCAAGCGTAAAGCCGACGGTTCCCCCAATGCAAAGACCGCCCACTCCTTGAATCCGGTTCCCTTTATCATCGTGGATTCCGATTACCAGGGAGAGTATGAGAAGGAACTTCGCTCGGGTTTGGGTATCAGCTCGATTGCGGCGACCTGCATGAACCTGATGGGTTTCGAACCGCCTGAGGATTATGACCAGAGCATCATTGCCATGAAATGACCCTGATTGCACATATGTTTGCCGTCCCTTCTTGTTGGGACGGTATTTTTTTGGCTCTATTCCTGTCACTCCAATTGGGAGAACCGGCCTCTGGGAATACCCACGAATATGCCGATACCATAGAGGGCAATTCCCAGCCAGAGGAAAAATGCGTTGAACTTTGTCAAATATAGGATATTTCCCATGATTATACAGGTGAAACTGACACTCCTGAAAAGGTTGTGTTGTGTCTGTTCCCGCATGTACAGGGAAATGTAGTTGATGATACTGACAATTCCCATGATAGCCGGAACCCAGAGGAACTGTCTGTCCGCGTACCATTTGGATGTTTCCATGGGGTACATGGCGACCGAGAGGGGAACCAGCGAGGCGATCAACAGGCATCCGGATGCGGACAGGAGCGTGAACTGAAGCAGTTTACCCGTGTTGATGCCGATGTGGAAGAGCCCGATGAGCAAGAGGATTGTGGATGAGAAGAGGATCGAGAATAGGTGGATTCTCCCGATTGCTGTAAATCCGATCGAACCGACGCCTGTCAGGAACATGAACGTAGCCACTACGGAGATATCGATAGCCGTTATGGTGATGAACAACGGTGGCAACAACCGCCGCTCGATTTCATTTCTGGAGGTGTCAGGTAGATATAGGGAGGGGACCATGCCCACGAACGAAAGGATGATATGGAGTAGTGTCGGGACCATGGAAAAGGGGGGTGTGGCGTGCTCCAGCGGCCGGGTATTGAAATATGTCGGGATAGCCTGGCGTATCGAGATGAACACAGTGATTCCCGACAGGCCAAGCACCAACAATCCATGGATGATTATGAAGGGTATTTTCCTATGGTTCGCTTTCATGGCATTTACATCATTTCTTCGATGGGAACCCTGTCGTCGGGTGATACGATACGCGAACTGAATGCACTGCCGATAGCGATGACAGCGGTATCGATGATCAGGGCCGCCATTTGAATGCAGGGAAGAAGAACCAGCAGGCTCGCTTGGATTTGTGTGGTTGCACCGGACATGAACCCACGCAAAACCAAAATTACTATGAACAGCACTTCCAGTCCCGGAGTGAACGATGCGCCGAACGAGAAGAGAGCCGAGAAAAGTGCGACCAGGATCATGGTCTGCAACGAAAGCTGGGAGTTTCCGGACGTTTGCATGAGATTCATGATGGTGAAGGATGCGATCAAAGCGCTTCCTCCCCTACCAAGGATAGTGAACAGCGGTATGGAAATTCCAAGGACCCGTTTCCGCACGCCATTGTTGCGCTGTGATAGGGCAATCAACGGGGTTGCTCCGAACAGGATATTACCGGAGAGGCCCGCGGAAAGCATGGCGGGAAATGTCCCGACCAGAACCCTATACGGGTTGCCTCCCTTGAACAGGGTAAACAAGCCGAAGAGCAAAGGAAGAAGGATAAGCACGGAAGCGGCCACAGCAACTACGAGACCGATGAAATACCAGAGGTTTGCCATGAAGATTCCGGAGAGATCGATCGAACCGAACCAATCGGCACTGAGGATCACAAGCAATGCCGCACCCACTATCGTCACGATCCGGGTAAGACGCATCATGGCTTCGGCAAACGAGTTCATCACCACATAGGCGGGGCGGATCGCTTCCTTGTCCGGTCTGAGTGCTATTCCGAAAACCAAGGCCAGCATTATAACCGGCAACAGGCTGCTACTGCTGATGGTGAATTGGGAGAATGCATTCTCCGATACGAACATTCGGGAAAAGGAGTGGAATTCAAAGAAGGTGACACCCGATACGTTACCGGTGGCAGCTCCCAAGGAGAGCCCACCCGGAAGGACCAGGGACAGGAGCAGTCCCAGGAAACTGAGGGCGAGCGTCGTAATGAATGCCCATAGGATCGTGGAGGAAAACACCATGAGCGTGGGGTTGCCACCCTCCAAGGAGCAAATTTGCCGATAATCCTAAGATTATTGCCGCCGGATAGGTAATCCACGTCTTCATATGTGCAACAGTATCCCATCGTCATGCATAAGTCAATTCGCATGTTCCAACAGCGATTGGACTTTGTATTCCGATTGCATGTCACCTCGCAACCATGCACAAAGCATCTTCTCCATCGGTTGGACCATGGTCTCGCCCCCATGTAGGCAGACTCCCAAGGCAATCAGCAGGACAGTCTCCTGGAACGACTCTTTCCGATACCATTGGGTGCGCTGATACTCGTTCCATCCGATCGAGCGTTTGAATTCGGAGTTCTCGAGCAACCGGCCAAGGCAGTTTTTCGGATCGGGGTTCGAGAATGCAAGTTCATGGAGGACCTCCTTGGTCCCGATCGCCAAATACGCCGCTCTCCTGAGCAACTCGCCCAACTGCTGTTCTTCCACTGCAAGGGACGGCAATTGGTCGGAAAAGAATCTGTCGAGCATCAGCGAATCTGTAATTTCCGCAACCTCCTGCAGGGAAGATCCGGGTGCTAGATATACTCTCAACAGAAAGGCGGTTTGTATCAGGGTCGGCAATTCCTGCATGACCTTTCCACCGATAGCGAAAACCGTGGTTGGCCGTTGTGGATCGAAACAACCGATCAGATTCTGTACTTCTTGCAGCATGTCCCGGGGCTGGACTTCCTGTGCCAATGGCGCAATAGCCGAGAGGGTGGTCTTTGGCAGTGTTTCATACAAGGCTGCCAGTCTCGCATAGGCTTCCCCGGCAAGCAGTACGAATTTTCGGATATCCTTGCTTCTGATGGTCTCCGAAGAAACGATATCCTTGACTGTACCCAACATCGCTTGGGACCGGAAGTTGTCGAGTGCCTTATGGACGGGTTGCAGCCTGATACCGGCAAGGTCCCGCTCGAAGGTGGCAGTCCCCTTTCCCCCAAGTTGCAGATACAAGGCCTCGTAGATGCCTTCATTATCCTCGACTTCACGGATATTCAACCATATCCTGGTTTCATACCCATCGAGGGAAACCCACGTCCCCTCATCGAAAATCGACATGGACGGTACGATATAGGTCAACCTGTCAGGGAAACTCTCGTAGAGCATATACCTACGGCCACCAAAGGTCAGGCCAAGGCATTCTCCCAGTGTCCGGGTCCTGCCGATACGGCTGCCATCCGGAAGACGCACGAGTTTTGGCGCAGAATTCTCTATGCGTCCCTGGGCATGCTCGAACCGGTTGTTGTACATGACCAACGCCCTACGGTCTTCGGTTCCATTCACATAGGCGAAGATGGATTCGGCGACCGAATTGTTGTCCACCACATCGAACAGGTCGAAATACTCGACGCCACTGAAGGCATGCCTGATCTTCAAGAGGGGAAATATCCTCCTGTAGTGTTCCCCGACCAGATGGTCGTCGGGATATTCGTTCCAATAGGCGCGCCGGTATTCCATGCCATACTTCTCGTGGAAGCCCTCGACTTGTCCATGTCCGAACATGGGAAGTCCCGGCATGGTACTCAGCAGTGTACAGATTCCGAAATACTTGTCCCCATTTCCAAATTGGGATATGGCGGTCTCTTCATCCGGGTTGTTCATGAAATTGACGAATCGTTTGAGGATCTCCGGGTCGAACGAGAGGGTGTTCTTTATCGTATCCCGATATTCCTTGTTGTCCTGGTTCTTTAGCATGTTCATGAAAGCGCTGTTGTACACCCGATGCATGCCCAGCGTCCGGACAAAGTATCCTTCCATCATCCAGAAGGCCTCGGCTAGAAGCAATGTGTCGGGGACTTCGGCAGCGACGCGGTCAACCACTTCCCGCCAAAACTCGTTCGGCATCCTTTGGGCGAATTCGTCGTCGGACATTCCGGCCCCGGCCCTTCCGGGGATATCTCCGCCGCTTCCCGGCTGTGGATACCAAAGTCTCTGGACATGCCGTTTTGCCAAAGTCATCGCCGCATCGAATCGAATGATGTGGAAATTCCGGGCTACGTGCAGGATTTGCTGGATCACCGCTTCCCGGGTATTCGGATTCAGGAAATCAAGCTGTGCGGTGTCGTTCCAAGGCATGGATGTTCCATCGTTGCCATGGAAGATGTAGGAGGTCTCGTGGGTTTCCCTATCGATCCTACGATAGGTGACAGCGGCATCTGTCCTGTCGAAATAGTGGTCCTCTATCTTCACTTCGATCCGGGGATCGGGGGAAAGGTCTTCCCCATTGTAGGTATAGGATGGAAATGGTGGATGGGACGTGCGGATAAAATATTCGGGATGATGCAACGCCCAGTCGCTGTCCAGTCCCGTATGGTTCGGGACCATATCGCTTGCCAGCCTGATTCCCCTGGCCTTGCACCGTTCGTCCAGATTCCTCAAGGCAGTCCACCCGCCGATGCTTGTCGCGATATCGTAGCCCTTCAAGGAATAGGCCGACGCCTCCGCCTCGGGGTTCCCACACAGGTTCTTGATACGTTTGGAGGCATCGCTACGTTCCCACAATCCGATAAGCCACAACCCGGAGAATCCACGCTGTGCCATGAGATCCAACTCATGGTCGGGAATCTGGTCGAGTGTTTCGATAGGATATCCGTACATCCGGGACAGCTGGTCGAGCCATACCAAGGTGCTTTTAGCCAACATGATGACATTCGGCATCCAGTTGCGATCCATGCTGTAGGCTTCGTACTCCATATCCTTCGAATCATAGGAGGGTACGGCAACGATTCCGGGACCTCCGCCGTGGAAACGGGGCTTCTCCTCCTCCTGGACAAAGTCGATCGCACGGAGGAGGTATGTCCGCAACCGTTCGGGGAGGAGCTCCTTCCATTCTCTCAAGATATAGGAGATCTGGGCAATTAGGGATTCGGGATGCGCTTTCGCCGGGCTGGTGAGGAACGAGAACAAGTCGTCGTCGTTTTCCCCGATTCCGGGTGCCGACCTGGTGAACCCACCCATGAGTGCTGCGAGCGCCAGCGAGGCGGGCGGGAAACGGACTCCCTCCGGTTTTACCAGCGGCTTCACAGCCTTGACCAGTGCAGGGTTGTCCATTATGACCTGATGGACGAAAAAGCCCCTTGTGGTCTCTTCCATCAAATAGGGGGCGGTCGGTTGGAGCGCATTCAGCACCGGCGAGGGAAATTCCCTTGCGAAGAATACCAGAACATCCTGGCATGAGTGGTTGCGCGTGATCTGGGGTGTCAATCGGGTGAAGAAGTCATGGTCTTGCTCAATCAGGTATTGGGAAATCACCGTCTGATACAATAGGTGCAGGATTCCGGAGGCGTTGAGTTTCGCAGCCGACAGGAACAACTCGTTTCCCAGTTCCTTCTGCTTCGAATTGTACCTATGGGCGATAATTTTCGCCTGGTCGTACAGTCCGTCCATATGTTCATCAACCGCGAACACGGGGTCTTGATATTCGATATCGTGTCTTGCTTTCCCCCTGTTGGTCTGATCGTTGGAACCTTCTACCAGTATCGCCGTCAGAATCATCTCCGTCAACAGGAAACCTTTCCACCAAAGTCCAGATACCTTGCCTTGGAGGGGGGTGAACCCTTGCATCGAGGGAGAAGCCTACGATGGCAATGCGACTTGTATCGGCAGGCTTTCGACGGGACATCCTTGTTCGAACCACTGCTCGAGGATTTTTCCGACCTCGTCGAACAGGAGGGGAATCACGGCCTCCTCCATGGTGGCGAAACGGGCCAGGACATAGGATGCGACGTCTTCCCGCACAGGTCTTCCCACCCCTATCCGAAGACGTACGAAATCGGTGGTCCCAAGGGCGTCCTTGATCGATTTCAAGCCATTGTGCCCGCCAAGGCCCCCTCCGAATTGCAGCTTGGCCGATTTCAAGGGCATTTCAATATCATCGTGGACGATAAGGATTTCTTCAGGCTGCAGGGAAAAATACCGGGCGACCGCACCGACACTCTTGCCGCTTTCGTTCATATAGGTCATCGGTTTGAGGAATATGCACGGGACATTCCCGACCGAAGTCCGGGTCCACAGGGCGTTGAACTTCTCCTGCCAGGTGATTGCTCCTGGAAACTCGATGAACGAATCGAGGAACATCCATCCGCTGTTGTGACGGGTCCTTGCGTACTGTGGTCCTTTGTTGCCAAGAAAGACGATGAGACGTATCATGATGATGCCATCATAAATTGTTCCATCGAGAGGAGCAATAGAGGGGGTAATGCATGTACATGTTGGTATTTCATGTTCCGGCGAGCCATGTCGAGCAGGTCAAGGAGGCGGTGTTTGCGGCTGGAGCCGGGCGGATGTCGAATTATGAACGGTGTTCGTGGCAGGTGCTGGGGACCGGGCAATTCCTTCCTACCGCAGGAGCAAATCCATATCTCGGTCACATCGAGGAGATGGAATATGTACAGGAGTATCGGGTGGAAACCGTTGTCGACGAGTTCGAAGTTACGCAAGTGGTCAACGCTTTGTTGGAGGCACACCCCTATGAGGTCCCCTCGTACCATTTGATTCCTGTATTGACACTTGAGTAGACAATCCCTAACTGATACACTTCGCCAAATCCAGAAACCTGGGGAGGAGACGAACATGACTCGAGCCGAATATTTCGTCAACATGGCCGACAAGCGGGTATTGGTGCTTGATGGAGCCATGGGGACCATGATCCAACGGCTTGCGCTTGTCGATGGCGATGTCACCTTCGGAGATCTCCCCCCTGCGAGAGGATGCAACGAACTGCTTTGCCTCACCCGTGGGGACCTGATCCATGACATCCATCTTGCATATCTGAAAGCCGGGGCGGATATCGTCGAGACCAACACGTTCGGCGCAAACCGCTTTTCGTTGGCCGAGTACGGGTTGTCCGATCATGTGTTCGATATCAATCTTGCCGCGGTCGAGGTCGCCAGGTCGGCGGTGGAGGAGATCGAGCGGGAAGATGTCTCCCGGTTCGCATTTGTTGCCGGCGTGGTGGGGCCTACCGGCAAGGCCGCATCCTTTTCCCCTTCTGTGGACGACCCGGCGTACCGTGAGGTGGTCTTCACCGATTTTGTGGACATGTACACCGAACAGATAGCCGCGTTGATCGATGGTGGAGTCGATCTACTTCTCATAGAAACGGTCTTCGATACCCTCGTGGCGAAAGCGGCACTTGTCGCCGCGGTCTTCTGTATGCAGGAACGTGGAATCTCGCTACCCATCATGGTATCGGCTACGTTCAGCGACAGAAGCGGCAGGACCTTGTCGGGGCAAACACTCGAAGCCTTGGTCGATACGCTTTCTCCGTTTCCCATATTTTCCCTTGGCGTCAATTGTTCGACAGGTCCCGAGGAGATGATTCCCCTGATCCGCCAGCTTGCGGGGATTTCGCCGTTCAGGACAAGCGCTCATCCCAATGCGGGGTTTCCCGACAACGACGGGAACTACAGCCAGAGTCCCGCCCATGTCGCGGCTCTGCTCGATCCCATTGTACGGGAAGGTCTGTTGAATATCGTAGGTGGGTGCTGTGGCACCACACCCGACCATATCGCGCACCTGGCAAAGGTTGCCCGGAATGGGAACCATAGAAGCATACCCCGCCAAGTCCCCCGATTGCGTTTGAGTGGACTCGAGTCGTTGTCCCACCCGAAACCGGGAGAGTTGTTGGCTATCGGAGAACGGACGAATGTAGCTGGATCGAAGAAATTCGCACGGTTGGTCAAGGAAGAAAAGTTCGACCAGGCCCTGGCGATTGCCCGCATGCAAATCGAACAAGGAGCGGCGATCATCGACATATGTATGGATGATTCCATGCTGGATGCTCCCACAGCGATGGTCCGATTTGTACGTCTTGCATCTGCCGATCCCGAAATTGCCAGGGTGCCCTTTATGATCGACTCCTCCTCGTGGGAAGTGATCGTCGCGGCATTACCTGAATTGCAGGGGCGGGGTATCGTCAATTCGATAAGCCTGAAAGAGGGTCCACAAGTATTCGTAGCACGGGCCAAGCATATCGCCTCCATGGGAGCTGCGATGGTGGTCATGCTGTTCGATGAAACGGGCCAGGCAGACACCTTCGAACGCAAGTGCCAGGTTGCCGAACGTTCGTACCGGTTGCTTGTGGATGGCGGCGTGTGCGATCCGTCCTCGATTGTCTTCGATCCGAATGTCCTCGCGATCGCGACCGGTATCGACGAGCATGATAGGTACGCAAGTGATTTTATCCGGGCAACCGCATGGATAAAGAATAAATTCCCCCATGTTTCCATCAGTGGAGGGATCAGCAACCTTTCGTTTTCCTTTAGGGGAAACAATGCCATCCGTGAGGCGATTCACGCTATCTTCCTTGCCTATGCGGTCGATGCCGGGCTTGATATGGCGATAGTGAATCCTGCGACACTGGTCGATCCGGCCTCTATCCCCCCACATGCCGCGACGGTTATCGAACATGCCCTTCTTGCCGAAGGTGAATCTCCCGCCACCGATAGGGATGCTTTGATCGCGTTGGCCATGCAACCGCTTGATCTGCAGCAAACCCCTCATGACGGACCGGCAAAGGCCGATTTGGAATGGCGATCGTTGCCAGTGGACAAACGTCTTGCGCATGCGCTTCTGAAAGGTGATGACAGCCATCTCGCCAATGATTTGGTGGAAGCCGGAAACTTGGAGGCTGTGCAGATAATCGAAGGTCCGCTCATGGAAGGCATGGCACATGTCGGCAAGTTGTTCGGAGAGGGGAAACTGTTCTTGCCCCAAGTCGTACGTTCCGCCCGGGTCATGAAACGGGCGGTGGACATTCTCCAGCCCCGTCTCAAGGCTGCCTCCTCGCAAGCGGTCCGCACCGCCGGAACCATCGTCCTGGCTACCGTGAAGGGCGATGTCCACGATATTGGGAAGAATATCGTCTCACTGGTACTCAAGTGCAACAATTTCACTATCGTCGACTTGGGGGTCATGGTACCGCCACAGGATATCCTGGCCGCCGCCAAGCGGGAGCATGCCGACATTGTCGGTCTGAGTGGTTTGATCACCCCTTCCTTGACCGAGATGGCACACGTGTGCCGGTTGTTCCGGGAAGAAGGTCTCGATATGCCCATCATGATCGGTGGAGCCACCACCAGCGAAGAGCACACGGCGCTCCGGTTGGAGCCCCTGTATCCTGGACAAGTATTCCATTCCACCGATGCATCCCATGCCGTTTCGGTCGCGCTCAAGCTCATGTCCTCCAAGCAAGGGGAATATCGACAGCAGGTTGCCGAACGATATCGTGCGGTGAGAAGCCGTCTCGAATCCCAGGGTAGTCGGAAAATCCTATCCTTCGAGGAGGCTGTCAAACGAAGATTCATGAAGAAGGAGCCCGCTCCGAATCCAATGCGATTCGGTATCCGGGAAGTACTGGATGTTACCTTGGAGGATTTGATACCGAAGGTGAATTGGTCGATGCTGAGCTCAGCTTGGAAAGTCCCGCATAAATCCCAGGAAGCCGAGAGGTTGCTATCCGATGCCATGCGTTTGCTCGGACAGCCGGAAATCAAGAACCTGTTCTCCAACTCGATCAAGGCGACATTCGGCATCTTTCCCGCCGATTCGACCGGGCCAGGCGGCATCGATATCCACACCAGTCGGGAAGCGTCCGTGTCCATGCGGTTCTTGCGTAGCCAGACGGCCGGTGCGGACGGTATCTGCCGATCCCTTGCCGACTATATCCATCCCGACCGAACCGATTCCATCGGTATGTTTGTCGCGACGACCGGACTTGGGATAGGTGTGAAAGTCGCCGCCCTCCGCGCCGAGGGAGACGAGTACCAGGCGCTGCTCCTTACCATGGTGACCGATCGTTTGGCTGAAGCCTTCAGCGAATTGTTGCACCTGCGGCTTGCCTCGACGTGGTGGGGTTATGGGGAGGTGCAATCGATCCGACCGGCTGTCGGGTATCCTTCGGCTCCCGACCATGTACAAAAGGCGACAATTTTCTCTATACTCGAGGCAAAGCGACGAATCGGAGTGGATTTGACCAGCGGCTATGCGATGGATCCTCCGGCATCCGTCTGCGGACTCTACTTTGTCGGAGAGGGGTGCAGCTACTTTTCGCTCGGTCCGTTGGGTACCGACCAGTTGGCGGATTATGCCGATTGGAGACAAGTGCCCGTATCGGAGCTGGAAAGGACAATGCAAACCCGCACGGTGGGAGAGGGAGAGTGACCATGGCGATGAAAGTGACCGAAATCATAGCACAGGCGAAAGGGCCGTTGTTTACCTTCGAATTGCTGCCTCCGTTGAAAGGCCACACCATGGATGCTATCAACGAAACCATCGAGACCTTGCTCCCCTACAATCCTGCATATATCAATATCACCAACCATCAGATGGAAGTGGTCTATGTCGACAGGCCCGACGGATTGGTCGAACGCCGGACGACGCACAAGCGTCCCGGGACTGTCGGATTGGCTGCGGCGATCCAATATCGCTATGGAATACCCGTCGTTCCCCATCTTATCTGTGGAGGACAGACCAAGGAACAACTTGAGGACCAGCTGGTGGAATTGAACTTTCTGGGGATAGAGAATGTGTTGGCGTTGCGGGGAGACCCTCCACATGGAGAACGACGGTTCATTGCCGCAAAGGGCGGATACGACCATACGGACGGCATGGTAGCCCAGATCTCAGCAATAAACCGCGGGGAATACCTCGACCCTACGTTGCGCGACCCGGTTGCCACTTCCTTCTGTATCGGGGTCGCGGGGTATCCCGAAAAGCATGCCGAAGCTCCGAATTACAATCACGATATCACCATGTTGAAACGCAAGGTCGATGCAGGTGCCCATTATATTGTCACCCAGATGTTCTTTTTGAATGAACGGTTCTTTGAGTTTGTCGACCAGTGCCGTGCGGCAGGAATCGAAGTCCCGATCATTCCCGGTATCAAGCCGATCCAACGCAGGAGCGACCTCGACCTCTTGCCCCAGACATTCAGGGTCGATCTGCCTGTGACGTTGGTGGACCGGATTGAACGATGCAAGACAGCCGCCGATATCCGCAAGGTTGGAGTGGATTTCTGCACCGCCCAAGTTGCCCAATTGTTGGAGGCAAAGGTTCCGGGAGTCCATTTCTATACCCAGGGACGTGCGGAACCAATCGCGAATGTTGTGGAAGCCACCTATCCGAAAGGAATTCTCCGTTAGCGCGAACGTTCGACCGACCGCTTTTCACAGACATCGGATACCGGACATATCGAGCAATACGGCGATATCGGTTTGCATATCTGCTGTCCGAACGTTACCAACAGTTCGTTCAATGGAATCCAGAAGCGTCTGGGCATGATCTTTTCCAATGCCAGCTCCGATTCCTCCGGTTTTTTCGTTTCAATCCATCCCATACGGTTCGATATCCTGTGCACGTGGGTATCGACACATATCGCATCGATACGAAAGCCGAGGTTCAAGGTAAGGTTCGCCGTCTTAACACCCACTCCCGGAAGTTTGAGCAGCGATTCCCGGTTCGATGGAACCAGACCACCATAGGTGGCGATGAGAATTTTTGAGATTGAAAGGATATTGGCGGCCTTTATCCGGTAGAAGCCGGCGGGGTAGATTGCCTTCTCGATTTCAGTTTGTGAACATGCCAGCATGGCCTGCGGGGTATCAGCCAACGAGAACAGTCTTCTGGATGCGGCTACGGTGACCTCGTCCTTTGTCCGAAGTGAGATCATAGTCGAGACCAGAACGCGGAACGGGTCGTCCGCCTCCCTGGCGATGGTCGATACCGAAGGAAGGTTTTTCCCTTGGGCCCGTACCGCCTTTTCCATCCTTGCAAATATATCGTCCCAATCAGGTCCCATGCGGTTCCCCCTCCATCCAATACTACCCGAATGGTCGCACTGTCGGCAACTGTTTCCACTCCCGTAACTTGACAGTCCCACCCAAAAGCTTTAGCTTTCTCCTACCATGATCATTATTCTCAAACAACTGATAAGCGAAGCGCAAAAAAGCGCAGTCAAGGATTTCCTCAAGAAGAACGGATTCAAAGTCAAGGAAATCGTGGGCCAGGAAGAGACGGTACTTGGAGCTGTCGGAACCAATCGGATCGATATCCGCGAGGTGGCGGTCCTGGAAGGTGTCTCCAATGTCATTCCCATTTCGAAACCCTATAAGCTTGCCTCCAGGGAATTGAACAAGAGCGACACCATTGTCCAGGTAGGCAAGGTCAAGATCGGCGGGCAACGTATCGTCGTCATGGCCGGACCATGTGCTGTCGAGAGCCGACAGCAGATCATGGAGGTTGCGGCCCAGGTCAGAGTCTCCGGAGCTGTGATTCTTCGGGGCGGGGCATTCAAACCGAGAACCAGTCCGTATGCTTTCCAAGGCCTCGGCGAAGAAGGCTTGCGCTATCTGCGAGAAGCCGGCGACGCTTTCGATATGCCTGTTACAACAGAAGTCGTGAGTCCGAGGGACGTCGACATGATGCTCGATTATATCGATATGTTCCAAGTCGGAGCCCGGAACATGCAGAACTTCGAATTGTTGAAAGAGGTTGGCAGGACCGGACGACCTGTGTTGCTCAAGCGGGGTTTGGCCGCAACTATCGAAGAGTGGTTGATGGCGGCCGAATACCTCATGGCAAGCGGAACCGACCAGGTGATCCTCTGTGAACGGGGTATCCGTACCTATGAGACCGCCACAAGGAATACCTTGGATATCAGCGCGATTCCGGTGGTGCAAAAGCTGACCCATTTGCCTGTCATCGCCGATCCCAGCCACGCGACCGGTCTACGCGATATGGTGGCTCCCATGTCGCTGGCAATTGTCGCCGCTGGAGCGAGCGGTTTGATCGTGGAGGTGCACAACAATCCCGACAAGGCCTTCTCCGATGGGCCGCAATCCCTCTACCCCCAGCAGTTCGACAAACTCATGCGGGACATACAGGCATTGTGCCCGGTGGTGGGAAAATCGCTCGAGAGGATTCCACGGGAACGGGCAGATGTCGAAATCTGGTCGAACCAGCCGACACTCGTTCCGTCTGCCCAGACATTGAAGATCGCATTCCAGGGGGAGAAGGGAGCCTACAGCGAGCAAGCCATACGGATGGTATTCGACGAGATGGCCGATACCATGCCCTGCCGATCGTTCTCCGATGTGTTCGAAGCAGTCCAGAAAGGGGAAGCCCGCTACGGTGTGGTTCCGGTCGAGAACACGCTGGGGGGAACCATCAACGAGACGCTTGATTTGCTCAACAGCCATCCCGACCTGACTGTCGTCGGCGAGAAGCAGTTGCGCATCATGCACAATCTCATCGGAATCCCCGGTACTGCATTGTCCCAGATCAAACGGGTCTTCAGCCATCCGCAGGGGTTGGCACAATGCACCGATTTTTTGACCGGAGAACTCAAGCATGCCGAGGCCGTACCCTTCTTCGATACCGCCGGAGCGGTCGCCCATATCGCCAACCTGAAGGATCCTTCGTGTGCGGCGATTGCCAGTTCCGCGGCGGCAAGGCATCACCATATGGAAATCCTGCGGGATGGTATTGAGACCGACAGCCGTAATTTCACCCGGTTCTATGTGATTTGCCGGGAAGAGCATGCGCATGTGTTCAGGAGCGCCATGCCAGTCGATCGGGTTTCCATGGTATTTTCGGTCAACGACCGTCCTGGTTCCCTGTTCGAGGTCCTGCAGATCCTTTCCACCTATGGGCTGAATATGAAGAAATTGGAATCCAGGCCTATTCCGGGAAAACCCTGGGAGTATGCGTTCTTCATCGAATCCGAGATGATCGATGAAAAGGATTTCGTGAAGGCGACCGGGGAACTGGTGAACACCTGTGCTTCCTTCCGTATTCTCGGAACGTTCCATGGGGACAGAAGGTAACTTGCGATGGGAGGGGAGAGACCGTTCCATCCGGTAAAACTGGTTGTCGGGGTACTCTCTACCCATCCGGAATATCATACGATACTCTTTTCCCGGTTGGAGGAACGCTATGGTGCGATCGAACTGGTCACCGACCCGATCCCCTTCGTCTTCACCGACTATTATGACCAGGAGATGGGGGGAACTCCCCAGCGGTTTTTCATTGTTTTCCATGCATTGGTCGATCCTACCGAACTGGTCGCTTGCAAATTGTTCACCAATGGACTTGAACACGAGTTCGCCATCGATGCCAAACGTACGGTGAATCTCGATCCCGGCATACTCTCGGCGGAAAACCTGATCCTGGCGACAACGAAGAACCGGAGCCACCGTATACCCCTGGGAATGGGCATTTACGGGGAAGTGACCTTGCTGTATGCCAAGAAGGCCTTCCAAAGCTTTCCCTGGACTTATGCCGATTACAAAAGCGAGGCTTTCAGGGAGCTGTTCTCCCGACTTCGCGGCACATACCTCACGCAACTGAAAGCAGAAACATCCCACACGGAAAACTGAAGCGAAATTCTCCATCCGGTCGTATATACGATATGGAAAGTATTGGACGTGCGCTAGCTATCCTTGTCCTCATTGTCGGCATCGCATCCACCACGGCCTGCGAATCGGCTTCATGGACGACGGTGCAGATCGTGGGGAACCATCCATGGGAAAAGGCCTCCGGTAGGCAATTCTGGTACACATTGCTCTATCGGGACGATACTGATTTGAGACAGGTGAATCTTCCTATCGGGGTACGGTCGCTGCGGATCATGGTGCCGAAGGCGAGGACAACGATTTTTGCCGCATATCCCCTGGGTGCCGGAGTTCCGTTCGGTGGGGCCTACCACGCTGTGGCCAACAACGATCGGGTCGAATTGTCCATGTACGACGGACCGTTGGCCGGGGCACTGCTCCAGGTCTCCAAGCAGTGGCCGGATCCGGTCGGTGAGCTGAATTTCACCAAATTGGCCCGGATGGTGAAAACGGTGGACCCGAGTGGAACACGGTTGGATTGGAACCACTTGGCTACCGATATCGTTACAGGTTCGGTCTCCGAGACTTCCTTTCGCGCGTCCGAATCGGGGAGCATCGTCATTGAATCGGTGCCCCAAGGCCGCTGGATAGGAGAACAGGTGGATTCGAAACCGTTCTTCGTATTTGCCGACCAGGAGGTTGGTTTGGAGAATCTTCCCCCCGGAGTGGTCCGGTATGTGAACCTCGACCATGGACTCGAGTTGCGTATCGCGGTTCCCGACAATGCCCAAGATCCTCCTTTCTGGCATATGGTCCCCATGGACATGCTACTCCGGCTCTCCGACTGGGCATACCACGAGCTGGTCCATGCGGGCGATACCTTCACATAACACTAGGAAATCTATAGAGTAGGCACATGGAATCCATTAGAGAATTGTATCGTATCGGGTACGGACCTTCCAGCAGCCACACCATGGGCCCTCGGTATGCCGCCCAGCGTTTCTTGTCGGAATACAAGGAAGCGGACCAGTATGAAGCCAACCTGTTCGGAAGTCTTGCGGCAACAGGAAAGGGACACCTGACCGACTCTACGCTGCGTCAGATTTTTGGCGACTCGGGTAAGGAATTGGTCATCCATTGGTTCCCGGAGGATTTCAAACCATTCCATCCGAATGCCCTCACCCTATGTGCCTATGACTCTGTCCATGGCAAGTTGGCCGAAAAGACCTATTACAGTGTCGGCGGTGGGAAGGTGGTGGAGGAGGGCGAGCTGGCCTCGGCACACAAATCGATCTATCCCAAATATCTGAGCAAGATGGACCATATCCTTGCCTATTGCCGCAAGGAAGGGATGCAGTTGTGGGAGTTGGTCGTCAAATATGAAGGTCCCGAGATCTTTACTTTCATCGAGGAGATATGGGACGTCATGACAGCTGCCATCGAGCGTGGGCTTGAGCAGGAAGGCGTGTTGCCCGGAGGTTTGAAGCTCCAACGCAAAGCGGCCCAGTATTTTGCCCAGGCCAAGGACATGTCCGGACCGGTTGGAACACCGACCAGAGCCTTGAGCTATGCCCTGGCGGTTGCCGAAGAGAATGCCGGTGGTGGCAAGATCGTCACCGCACCGACCTGCGGATCCTGTGGCGTGCTTCCAGGAGTACTCCATTATGTGCGCAACCAATACAAGCTGCCGAAAGTAAAGATTCTCCGTGCATTGCTCACCGCCGCCTTGATAGGAAATTTGGCAAAGACAAATGGTTCCATCTCGGGAGCCGAGGTTGGCTGCCAGGGAGAAGTCGGAGTCGCGTGTGCCATGGCATCGGGTGCGGTTGCCCAGTTGTTGGGCGGTTCGATACACCAGATCGAGTATGCCGCGGAAATGGGGCTCGAGCATCACCTGGGCTTGACGTGCGACCCCATGATGGGTCTGGTGCAGATTCCCTGCATCGAACGGAATGCACTTGGAGCCATGCGGGCCCTCGACCATGCCAGCTACGCCCTGCTTTCCGACGGGAGGCACAAAGTCTCCTTCGACACGGTTGTCGAGGTGATGATGGAAACCGGACAAGCATTGCCGTCCCTCTATCGGGAGACTTCCCTCGGTGGCTTGGCGAAAATCAAGGGGTGACATGAGAAACCCCGACCTCATCCGAAGTCGGGGTGTGCAAACCGCTCCTTGACCGATCGGTTAACCTTTGATCACGATATTCACCAGCTTGTCGGGGACCACGATGGTCTTGACAATTGTTTTCCCCTCGAGCCACTCGACGATCCGTTCATGTTCCATGGCCATGGCAAGCAAGGCTTCCTTCCCGGTTCCCTTGTCCGTCTCCATGCGGGCTCGGACCTTGCCATTGATTTGGACGACCACTTCGATCACGTCGTCGACAGTCAATGCCTCGATGTAGTGTGGCCATTTGGCATTCGCCACCGACGGTTCGTTTCCGGCCATTTCCCACAATTCCTCGGCTAGGTGCGGAACGTAGGGGGCAAGCATGAGAACCAACGGTTCCCATATCTTCCTCGGCAAATCATCGGTCTTGTACAATTCGTTCACCAGAATCATCATTTGCGAAATCGCAGTGTTGAAATCCAGGTTCGCCGTATCCTTGGTCACCTTCTTGATCGTCTTGTGCAACGTCCTGTGGATTTCCTCGGAAGGTTCGACATCGGTGATTTCCCGTTCAGTCAAACGCCAGATCCTATCAAGGAACCGGTAGACGCCGGAAAGACCGGTGGTCGCCCAGGGTTTCGAGACCTGCAACGGTCCCATGAACATCTCGTAGGTCCGCATGGCGTCCGCACCGAAATCGTTGATGATCTCGTCCGGGTTGATGACGTTTTTCAAGCTCTTGGACATTTTGGCGATGACCCGCTCGAGCTTCTCTCCCGTAGCCTTCTCGATATACGTGTCCGCAGCGATTTCCTCGACTTCGTCGGTGGCGACCAGGGTCTTGTCGGCACGCTGGTAGGCGAACGATGTGATCATTCCCTGGTTGACGAGCCGCTGGAACGGTTCAATCGTATTCACGATACCCAAATCGTAGAGGACCTTGTGCCAAAACCGTGCATAGAGGAGGTGCAACACGGCATGCTCGGCACCACCCACATACAGATCGACCGGCATCCAGTAGTCTATCGTTTCCTTCGATGCGAGCGCTTCGGTATTGTCGGGGTCGAGATACCTGAGGTAATACCAGCAGGAGCCCGCCCATTGGGGCATGGTGTTCGTTTCGCGCTTGGCGGGACCACCACACTTCGGGCAGGTCGTGTTCACCCATTCGGGTATCGTGACCAGCGGGCTTTCTCCCGTACCTGATGGTGCGTAGGTCTCGACTTCCGGCAAGGTCAGGGGCAATTGGTCTTCGGGAACGGGTACGGTTCCGCATGATTCGCAATGGACCAGTGGAATCGGTTCACCCCAATAACGTTGGCGGCTGAATATCCAGTCCCGCAACTTGTAGTTCACGGTTTTCTTGCCGATACCCTTTTCTTCCAGCCAGTTGTTCATTTTCTCTATGGCCTCGGTCTTGTTCAAGCCATCGAGAAAATCGGAATTCACATGGATACCGTCTTCGACCCAGGCCTGGGTTTGGACATCGATTTCGCTTTTCAGGACTTCGATGATGGGCAGGTCGAATTTCTTGGCGAATTCCCAGTCACGGGTATCGTGGGCCGGAACAGCCATGATGGCACCGGTCCCATAGGAGATCAGCACATAGTCGGCGATCCATACGGGAATCTTCTTTCCGTTGACCGGATTGATGGCATAGCTTCCGGAGAATACCCCGGTCTTGTCTTTCGCGAGGTCGGTCCGTTCCAGATCCGATTTGTGGGCCGCCTGGTCCTTGTATGCTTCGACAGCTTCCCGTTGGTCGGCGGTTGTCAACTTGTCCACCAAGGTGTGCTCCGGGGATACCACCATGTAGGTTGCGCCGAAGAGGGTGTCGCTTCTGGTGGTGTACACCTCGAGCACTTCGTCGGAGTCCGCCAACTGGAACCGTACACTTGCACCTTCGCTGCGGCCGATCCAGTTGCTCTGCATGCTCTTGATGGAATCTGACCAGTCGAGTGAATCGAGATCGTTGAGCAACCGGTCGGCATAGGCGGTGATTCGGAGTATCCACTGCCGGATATTCTTGCGTGTCACATGGGTCCCGCACCGTTCGCACTTGCCTTCCTTGACTTCTTCGTTGGAAAGGCCGGTCAGGCAGTTCGGGCACCAGTTGATGGGAGTCGAGGCTTCGTAGGCAAGGCCTTTGTTGTAAAGCTGGAGGAATATCCACTGGGTCCACCGGTAGTACTCTTCGGTATGGGTCGAGACTTCACGGTTCCAATCGTAACAGAACCCCAAGCTCTTGATCTGCTTGCGGAAATTCTCGATATTGTTTTCTGTTGTCGACCTGGGATGGGTACCGGTCTTGATCGCATAGTTCTCGGCTGGAAGACCGAACGAGTCGAAGCCCATGGGATGCAGAACGTTGTATCCGTTCATCCGTAAATAACGGCAATAAATATCGGTTGCAGTGTAGCCTTCGGGGTGGCCGACATGGAGGCCTGCGCCCGATGGATACGGGAACATGTCCAACACATACTTTCGCTTGTCCGCGGGTACCGAGGGATCTTCTGTTACGGCAAAAGTCTGGTTCTTTTCCCAGTATGCCTGCCATTTTTTTTCTATAGTGCCGAATGGGTAAGTGCTCATGCGCGCAATCATACCGCCCTCGCCAAAGGGTGTCAATGGAAGCCGTTGCGCTGAGGTTCCTCTTCCTTCACAATTGGTTGCAGGCGAACCGATTCTATCCGTTTTCCCTTCATGGTGACGATACTGAATATACCGAACGGATACTCGATCGTCTCGTCGACGGTGGGTATGGTTCCGAGCTGTTCGATCAGGAATGCCGCGAGTGTGCACGACAGGTCGGGCCGGTTGATATCCAGGTCGAGCTCATCCTTTATCTGCTGCATTGTGGTGTCGGCCTTGATTAGATAGGTTCCCGATTCCTCGGATCTGATACGCAACAGTTCCCCGCTCTCATGCTCATCGTAGATTTCCCCGAACAGCTGTTCGACGATATCTTCCATGGAGACGATTCCCGACAATCCGCCGTATTCGTCGAGCACCACGGCAATCTGGAGTTTTCCCTGCTGGAATTGGAACAACATGTCGTCCAGTTTCCGGGTTTCGGGCACATATATCGGCGGGAGGATGAACTGCGAGATCGCCTCTTCCGAACGACCGTCCACTTCGGCAGCCAATGCATCGCGCACCAGTAGGATTCCAATGATATTCTCCGGACTCTCGTTGTAGACGGGAATCCTCGAATACCCGCTTGCGACGATGGAAGGGAATGCTTCGCGCAGGGACGTGGTGTCGGGAAGACTGAAGACCTCGGTCCTATGGGTCATGATTGACTTGACGGGAGCTTCGCTGAAATGGAGCACACGTTGCACCAGACTGGTCTCGTATTCGTCGACGATCCCTTCGTCCTCGGCGACATCGACCACGTGCATCAGGCTTTCCAACGACAACGACCCTTCCTTTTCCTTTGCGAACAATCGGGTGATGAGGGAGCTGAGCCAACGGACAATCGCGATCACAGGATACAGGATGAAAATAAGGAACCTGATCGGGTATGCCGAGAAGCGGGCCATTGCGGTGTTGTAGGTGATCGCAAGATGTTTCGGGGTGATTTCCCCGAATATGAGGATGAGGAACGTCAGCACTCCCGTCGCATAACCGATCGTCGAATTCCCCCAGACGTTGATCGCCAAGGTCGTGGTGAGGGCGGATGCCGTAAGGTTAACGATATTGTTTCCGATTAGTATGGTGGTGAGCAATACGTCGGGTTTCTTTGCCAGGGCCGCGGCCATCTTGCTCGTACGTCGCTTATCGGTCTCCATCATGCGGATCTGCAGGAACGAGAGGGAGGTGTAGGCTGTTTCGGATGCGCTGAAGAAAGCCGAGAGGACCAACAATATGATGATGGCACTGATGTGGAGGCTCATGATGGCCTCCGGCACGGTTTACACGAGGGGCCTGTACTCTCAGGCTCCGGATTGTCTTTACTAGGTAACGGATCTTCCATAGACGTCCACTATACAGGAAAAGCGTTGGATAATGCAAGGCATGCAAACAACATATTGTGAATCCGAGTCGGTTCCTTCCGGTAAGCCGAAGTGCATGGGCCCCTGTGTCTGTGTGGTAGGGAGGCTGTCAATTCATTTCTGCTGTGGTACAGTATCTATATGGCTGGGAGGTGGACTATGGTCGAGCAGCAACGGATACAGGCAATGAATACGCAACCGGTTCTGGAAGAAAATCCGTTCGTCGTGTATTGGATGCAGGCTTCGCAGCGGATTGCCGACAACCCCGCATTCACCTATGCGGCACTTCGGGCCAATGCACTCGGAAAACCATTGGTGGTGTTCTTCTCCCTCCTCACCGATTTTCCCGAAGGTACCAGACGCAGCTATCGGTTCATGCTGGAAGGGTTGCGCGAGGTCGGCAACGAGTTGCGACGACGGAATATCCGGTTCGTCCTGGACACACGGGGCCCGCTTGCCGGCTTGCAGGAAATCGCGGCACGCTCGGCGTTGGTTGTGGTCGACCGTGCGTACGGACGATTCGAACGGAACTGGCGCAAGCAGATTGCCAGTGCCGTCCCGTGTTCAGTCTTGCAGGTGGAGGGCAATGTTGTCGTTCCGGTTGAAACCGTTTCGAACAAGGAGGAATATTCCGCGGCTACGTTGCGACGGAAGATAGAACCGATGACAGCCCATTTTGCACAACCGTGCCATCCAGTCGAGGTGAAGGTCGATTCGAGGGATGTGGAAATCCCAGGAATGGAAACGTCTCTGGACGATATCGGAGCATTGCTCTCCTCCCTCGGGATATCGGATTCGGCACACGAGGTCTCCTGGTTGCAGGGAGGTGAGACCCGTGCGAACCGGCAACTCGAAGTCTTCCTCGATCGATATTTGGACGGATATGCCTCGCGGCACAACGATCCGGGCGATCCGTATGTATCGTTCCTCAGCCCGTACCTCCATTTCGGCCAGATTTCCCCGGTTACGATCTATGCCAAGGTGGCGGCTATACCTTTGCCCGATGTCCCTGTTTTTCTTGAGGAGTTGGTCGTGCGGAGGGAACTTGCCATGAACTTTGTCCATTTCAATTCCCGGTACGACCAATACGAGGGACTGCCTGCGTGGGCCGTCAAGACGTTGGAAAGCCACGCAACCGATCCGCGTCCGTACCGGTATTCCCTGGAGGAACTCGAAGCG
The DNA here is from genome assembly GCA_002839355.1 of Spirochaetae bacterium HGW-Spirochaetae-2. Lineage (GTDB taxonomy): Bacteria > Spirochaetota > Spirochaetia > Sphaerochaetales > Sphaerochaetaceae > UBA8525. Next base: position 48,140 of record PGXW01000028.1, on the reverse strand, counting down.
GCCGGTACCCACGATCCGTACTGGAATGCGGCGCAGCGGGAACTGGTGGCCTTGGGCACGATCCATGGATACATGCGCATGTACTGGGGAAAGAAGATTCTGGAGTGGAGTCCGACTCCCCGCAAAGCCTTCTCCATTGCATTGTATCTCAACAACACCTATCAGCTGGACGGCAGGGATCCGAATGGATTCGCCGGTGTCGCCTGGTGCTTCGGAAAGCACGACCGTCCCTGGGTCGAGCGCCCGATCTTCGGCAATATCCGCTATATGAACGACAAGGGACTTGAGAGGAAGTTCGATATGAAGCGCTATATCGAACGGGTCGACTCCGCGTTGGAAAAGGAACATACCCGTGACTAGATTGTTGGGACTGTTCATAGTGCTTCTCATACTATTCTCCTTGTCCTCGTGTCTTCTTCCCTATGCCTTCACCCTTTCCAAATCGGACGGCGTACGGCCGGATGGTCCCTACGCGGATTCGTCATTCGAGAAAATCGACGATGTTTGGCTCCATTACCGGCTTGTTCTTCCCCAAACAACGGAAATCAAGGGCAAGTTTCTTCTGGTGCACGGGCTGGGGGGCTCGACCTATACGTTCAATCCGGCCATGGCGGCCCTGGTCGATGCCGGGTTCGCTGTGGTTGCCGTGGATCTACCGGGATTCGGGTATAGCGGACGTCCAGAGAAATTCGACCACAGCCAAGAGCACCGTGCCCAAATGCTTTGGACCCTGTTGGACACGATCGATTCCGGATCCGGCATGTCTGGGACAACTACCCGGAGGTGGCACCTGCTAGGCCACAGCATGGGTGGCGGAACCGTTGCGGCCATGGCGATCGCGCGACCGGCGGAGACCGCCTCCCTGGTCTTGGTTGCCGGTGCACTGGAGATTTCCCGGGGAGTCTCGTCGTTCCTGTTGGCTTTTCCGCCGTTCGCCCGTTGGACACGCCTATATCTTGAACGGTCCCTTCTGACTGAAGAAAAGGCCGGCAAGCTGCTTGACGAAGCGTATGGAAGGGAAGCGGATGAACACGAGTTGTCCGTCTATCTGGACCCCTTGCAACTACCCGGAACCGCACGGACTCTCACCACAATGGTACGTACGACCCGTTCCATCCCGTTGGACGACTTGAGGAGTCTCCATATGCCTGTGGCGGCGATATGGGGGAATTCCGATACGGTGGTGCCGATCGAAAAGTCCCGGGCCATCGGTCTTCGTGTTCCCCAACTGCGCCTGTATGTCATCGAGGGGGCTGCCCACATTCCCATGGAAACCCACGTGGAACAATTCAATGCCGCCTTGTTCGAGTTTCTCAAAGACTACGTGCGTTGACCACATTTCCCGAAAGTTTTTCTTGACAGATTCCGGAACCTGCCTCACAGTATATTCATAAGACGTCCGATGTCGTACGAATGAGCGAGGTAACAATGTCAAACCATAAGATTGCAGCGATCTACACTGGAGCAGCCCTGGTCAAACCACTAACAGATTTGATGCGCGAAGTGCTTCCCGATTATGAAGTGATGAATATTCTCGATGACAGCATGATCGCGGAGATCATTGCGCATGGTGGCATGACCAAGGCGGTGAAGCGACGACTGTATGGATATTACGAGATCGCATGCGCCTCGGGAGCCGAGCTGATACTCAATACCTGCTCGTCCATCGGCGATGCCGTATATGGCGCCCGCGAGTTCATGCCAATTCCTATCGTACGGATCGATGAAGCCATGGCCCGCAAGGCGATTGCCATGGCCGATTCCATCGCGGTCCTCGCAACCCTCCCGACGACCCTCGACCCGACCATCCGTTTGCTCGAAGCATGTGCGGCCGAGATGGGCAAGAAGATCACCACCGTGTCCGCGCTGGCCGAAGGTGCGTTTCCCGCCATTACAGCGGGAGATGCCGAGACCCACGACAGGTTGATCGCGGAAACCGCAAAACGTGTCGCGGATACCTGCGAGGTCATACTCCTTGCACAAGGATCCATGGCCAGAATGGAAGGTCCCTTGCGCAAGCTCACCGGGAAAACGGTTTTCTCCAGTCCTCGGCTTGGCGTCGAGATGGTCCGGGACATGTTGGAGGACAAATAATGGCTGATATCGTGTATCTGCAGGATTGTGCGAGACGCATCCGCAAGGATGTCGTTGAAATGGTCTACCGGACAAAGGACGGGCATCCGTCTCCCAGCTTTTCGGTTGCCGAGATACTGGCCGCCCTCTATTTCCATATCTTGCGTATCGATCCCGTGCATCCGAAATGGGAAGACCGGGACCGCTTCATACTGTCGAAGGGCCACGCCTGCCCGGCTTTGTATGCGGCACTGGCGCGACGGGGCTACTTCTCGCCGGACGAATTGACCACGCTGCGGTATTTGCATTCCAACCTGCAGGGACACCCGTATGAACCGAAGACTCCCGGACTCGACTCGACCACCGGTTCGCTCGGCAACGGTGTGTCCATCGGATTGGGCATGGCCTTGGCAGCCAGGATACGCAAGCAGGATTACCGTGTATATGTGATTACCGGAGACGGTGAGTTGGGTGAAGGATTGATTTGGGAAGCTGCGATGGCCGCGGGCCACCACAAGATGGGGAACCTCACGGTATTCGTCGACAACAACAATTACCAGAGCGGGGGAACTGTGGGAGAAATCTCCGGACCATACCCCATAGCGGAGAAGTGGGCCGATTTCGGTTGGCATACGCAAACCATCGACGGCCATGATATCGCACAGATACTGGATGCGGTCGAACAGGCGAAGCTCGTTGTGGACCGGCCTTCGGTGATTGTCGCCAAGACAGTGAAGGGACAAGGGTTGTCGTTCATGGTGGGTGACAACACCTGGCATAAACGGGTCTATACCGATGCGGAATATGAACAGGCGATGGTCGAGTTGGGAGGCACGGTATGCAAGTAGTCTTTGACAGCACCCGCGTTGGGTTCACGAATGCTTTGATCGAATTGGCCGAGAAGCGCGACGATATCGTGTTTGTCTCCACCGACTCGTTGAAGGTGGTGAAGGGAGAACCGTTCTTGGAACGTTGGCCAGAGCGCGTCGTGGAATTGGGAATCGCGGAGCAAAACGGTGTCGGAGTATGCGCCGGGCTCGCATCCACAGGTCTGGTCCCCTATATCTGCACCTATGCCGGATTCTTGACCATGCGGGCTTGCGAACAGATGCGGACTTTCGTAGGATACCCCAAACTCAAGGTCCGGTTCGTCGGAGCCAACGGCGGGTTGTTCGGAGGAAATCGGGAAGGTGTGAGCCACCAGTTCATTGAAGACATCGGCATCTTGCGAACCATACCCGGTTTTACCGTGTTGTGTCCGGCCGATGGAGACCAGGTGCGCCAAGCCATGCTGGCATCGGTCGATATCGACGGTCCCGTCTATATCCGTATCGGCAGTGGCAGGGAAGAGAAGGTGTTTCCTTCCGGAACTCCATTTCCTCTCGGCAAGATCCGCATCATGGCCGATCAGGGAGACGATGTGGCCTTGTTTGCCCACGGGTTCGTGCTCAATAGGGTGATGCGGGCAGCTGCGGTCCTGGAGGGAATGGGTATCGGTGTCACCGTGGTGGAAGTGGCCACGGTCAAACCGCTGGACACCGAAGGTATAAAGGCGGTGCTCGCACGGACCGGATGTGCGGTCGTTATCGAGGACCATACGGTAATCGGAGGACTCGGCAGCGCCATCGCCGAGTTGATCGCGGAGGAGGTCCCTGCTTCCCTGGTACGGTTGGGACTGCAGGATTGTTACGGCGAGTCGGGGTTTCCCGACGAGTTGTTGGATGCCTATGGCATGTCTGTGGAAGATATCGTGAAGGGCGCCGAATCGGCAGTCCGCAAGAAGAACAAGGTGTGAATCCGACAATCGGTCGGTAAAGATAACACAAAAAAGGAGTTCGTCATGAAAAAAGGAATGACACTTGTATTGGCTCTGCTCATGGTCGGTTCGATGCTATTCGCCGCTGGCCAGACAGAATCGGGTCCCAGCCCCGAAAAACCCCTCGTGCTGCGTTATGCGCATATGAACGTCGCCAACAGTCCGAATGGATTGCAAGCCCAGTACTTCGCCGATCGGATCGCCGAAGAGACCGGTGGCGCGATCAAGATCGAAGTCTACCCGGGCTCCCAGCTCGGTACGATCACGGAGATGGCTGAAATGGTGTCCCAAGGGAGTGTCGCACTCCACCACAATACCTATGGCGGTCTGCAACCCCTGCTCGAGGATCTCGGACTGTTCGATACCCCCTACCTCTATCGGGATGTAGACCACCTCTTGAAGGCAACCGATCCCGAGACCTCCCCGGTCTTGAAGGAACTGAACCAGAAGTTGATCGATACACGCAATGTCCGTATACTCTACTCCTTCTATTTCGGTACACGTGATTTGACCGCCAACTCCGCGGTCTATGCTCCCAAAGATCTTTCCGGAAAGAAGATCAGGGCAATCCCTTCGGCCATCTATATGGCAGCAGTGGAAGGAATGGGAGCAGTCGCAGTCCCCGTGGACTGGGCCGAGGTTCCCGTAGCCCTCTCGACCGGTGTCGCGAACGGGCAGGAGAATCCGGTCAGCGTGTTGGTTTCGAACAAGCTGTACGATGTGCAGAAGTTCCTGATGCTTACCCACCACATCATGGGCTCGGAGCCTGTGGTCATCAACGAGTCCGTATGGCAGAAACTCTCGGATGCTCACAAACAGGTATTCACCAAAGTTGCCAAGGAAACACGCGACTGGGCCTCCAAGTATGTCCTGGACAGCGAAGCCTCGGACCTCCAGATTCTTGCCGACAAGGGCATGACGATCATCGGACCCGAACAGGGCTTGAAGGTCGATGAATTCAGGGCCTCGGTCAACAAGGTCGTGCAGCAGCGGTTCGGAACCAAATGGGGCGCCTACTACGAACAGATCAAGGCTATCAAATAATCGCACCGATTCATGCTACCATACGTGACCGGAGCTCCTCCGGTCACGTGCTGTCTATACGAAAGGGAAGGGGATCATATGCACAAATTCATGCAGAAGACCAGCAAAGTTCTTGAAAGCAGTTCAATAGTATTCCTTCTGGTGTTGTTCGCTTGCGTGCTGGTTCAAATCATCATGCGAAACTTCTTCTCCAGCGGATCGGTCGTACTCGAGGAGTTGGCCCGGTTTTGCCTGGTCTCCCTGGTGTTTCTCATGATTCCGGTCTTGACGATCGACAAGCAGCATATCATCGTTGACATCCTCTCCGCGCGGGTACCAAAACGGATCAAGCCGGTGCTGGAGATATGCATCGAGCTGTTTTGCATAGGCCTCACGGTATTTCTGCTCATTGCGGTCAATCAGGTCATGACACGCAACTGGAGTGTCCGTACTCCGGCCATGCGCATGCCCAACATCCTCTTCTATATCCCCATAGTGATCGGGCTGGTCACCATGTCGCTTGGAGCTGCCGTGCATACCTTCGATGTCTTCAAAGGGCGGAAAGGAGAATTGTCATGAGTGGTGGAATGATTATCCTCCTGTTCCTCGTGTTGATAGCAACGGGGCTTCCCATTGCTGTCAGCATGGGAGTTCCCGCGGCGATCTACCTGCTTGTCCAGGGTATTCCGATAAGCGTGATGATCCAACGGATGGTCGCATCGTTGAATTCATTTCCGTTGCTTGCTGTTCCCTTGTTCATCCTGGCCGCCGGATTGATGAACAACTCCGGCATAACCTCACGGCTGTTCGAGTTCGCCAAACTGCTGGTTGGACGCCTCAAGGGTGGTCTCGCCCAAGTGAATATCGTGGCCAGTCTTATTTTCGCCGGCATTTCCGGCGCGGCGTTGGCAGATGTGGGCGGTCTCGGCAATATCGAAATCGATGCCATGACCGAACAGAACTACCCGAAGGATGCCTCGGCCGCGATAACCGCCGCTTCCGCTGTGGTCGGTCCGATCTTCCCTCCCAGCATTCCTCTGATCATCTATGGTGCGGCCGCCGAGACGTCGTCGATGCGGCTGCTCATGGCCGGCGTCTTTCCCGCACTGATCATAGTCGCGTTGTTGATGATGCAGGTGAGCTATTTCGCGCATAAGCGGAATTATCCCCGTGGTGTCGAAGGAAAATTCTCCCGCAAGGAAGTGTTGCATACCATCAGGCGGGGGTTGCCTTCGATGTTGATGCCGGTCATGCTCATGGGCGGTATGCTCAGCGGCTATTTCTCACCGACGGAAGTTGCCGCGATAACTGTGACCTATGCGCTGATCCTCAGTGCCATTTACAAGGAACTCTCCTGGAAGGAATTTTTGAAGGTTTGCCGGGAAACCTTGCGTTCCACCGCAAGCGTGTTGTTCATCGTGGCCTCCGCGGCGATTTTCGCCTGGACCCTGACCGTTGAGCAGTTGCCGCAGCAGGTTTCCGCCCTGTTGCTCAATATCACCGAGAACCCGGCGGTCCTCCTCATGCTGGCGAATATCGTACTGTTGATCGCAGGCATGTTCCTGGAAACGACGGCGGCGCTTATGGTCCTCACACCGATTCTGTTGCCGCCGTTGATGGCCGCGGGAGTCGACCCGGTTCACTTCGGGGTTGTCATGGTATTCAACCTCATGATCGGTATGATCACACCACCTGTCGGTATGAGCGTCTATATGCTCAGTCCGGTCGTCAAGTTGCCGGTTGGCAAGATATTCCGGGCTGTCACGCCCTATCTGGTCACCTTGGCGATTTCACTGGTGATCCTCACCTATATCCCACAAGTTTCCTTGTGGTTGCCGAATCTATTATTCAACAACTGAACAGGAGCGATTCAATGAACAAATCCGGATATTTCCATCGGATAAACGAACAGACACCGACCCGGTTCTGGATCAACAATCCAACGATCGAACAGGCGAAAGCCGCTATCGCAGCCGGCGCGGTGGGATGTACCACAAACCCGAGCTATGTATCGAAACTCTTTTCTTCCCCTGACGATCTTGCCGACGTGCGACGCACGGTCGACATGCTGGTGCCGCATGTGGCGGACGATTCCCAGTTGGCTTCCCTGGTACAACGGATCATGGTCTCGCGCTTGAGCGATCTGTTCATGCCCATGTACGAATCTTCGGAAGGCAGGGCGGGGTTCGTCACCATCCAAGGCGATCCGTTCGCCGAGGAAGACGCCAAGAGTATCATCGATGAAGGTCTGGAGAATAGGAAGATCGGTCCGAACATCACCGTGAAGATTCCTGTCACCGAACCCGGGATCGAAGCGATCGCAAGTCTGGTAACCTTGGATATTCCCACCATGGCCACGGAAGTGATGGGGATTTCCCAAGCTGTCTCGATTTGCGAGGCATACAACCGGGCATCCGCCGCAAGTGGGAAGACGCCTCCCTTCTATGTGACCCATATCACCGGGATCCTCGACGACCACTTCAAGCGTGTAATCAAGGCACAAGGCTTGGAGATTTCCGATGATGCGGTGAAGTGGGCAGGGCTGGTGATCGCCAAGAAGCAATATGCATTGATGCTGCAGCGGCGGTATCCGGGAATCATGATCGGGGGAGGTGCCAGGAAACTCGAGGATTTCACCGAATTGGTCGGTGGAGACCTCCATATCACTATCAATTGGGAGGGATCGGCCGACACCTTGATCGAAAAGGACCTTCCTGCAGTTGCGCGGATCGATGCGATGCCCGATTCCCGCATAATCGATGAATTATTGGCGAAGCTTCCCGACTTCAGGCGTGCCTATGCCGCCGATGGGATGCAACCGGACGAGTATTTCGATTTTGGCGGAGTGGAACTGTTCCGCACGTCCTTCATGAAGGGGTGGACACTGCTACTCGACTATATCGCACAGAGAAGGAGAAACCGATAATGGCACCACTACGAAAACACAGGGGCAGTCTCTCCACTGATCCACGCGTACAGCGGGCTGTGGGAATCGACCGGGTGACACTCACCTACGACGAGGACACCATGATGTGCTGGTTCTATCTGGAAAAGGACGCCATATTGGAGATGCATACACATGTCCAGTCACAGAATGGTATTGTCATGAAGGGCCGGATAAAGTTCATCAAGGGCAATGGAGAAATCCTGGAACTCACGGCGGGGGACGCCTACTACTTCGCCCCCAACGATCCCCACGGGTCGGTGGTGTTGGAGGATACCGAATTGTTGGAATGCTTTACACCCGCCCGGGATGATTATAAGGATTGAAGATGTGCCTTGAACATTGCAACAAATAGGTTGTCGCGGTATCATATCGTATCCGAATCCCTAAACATTGGAGTGTCTGGTCGATGGAAGACATGTTTGCAGTAAACGGACGGCGACCCTCTGCGGTGGAAGTCGTTGTCGAGAAGATAAAGGAACTGCTGATTGAACGCAAATTGCAGCCAGGTGACATGATTCCCAATGAAACAGTACTCGCCGAGAGCCTGCAAGTCGGGCGGGGCTCGGTCCGTGAGGCTGTGAAGGTGCTGTGCGCCTATGGTGTGTTGGAGATCAGACGGGGAGCCGGAACGTTTATCGCCACCGCCTCGAACAAACGGCTGTTCGATGCCCATCTTTTCCAGATTCTCGTCCAGGAGCGGGACTACCGGTCGCTTACCCAGGTGCGGGAACTGTTGGAGGAGGGTATTGTCCGGTTGGTGATCGAAAATGCCGACGAGGACGACTTGCATCAATTGGACATTGCCATGGCCGACTTTCTTGAAGAGCTTGGGAAGGAATCGGTTTCTTCGGAGAAGGCAAGCTCCTACGATATCCGGTACCACCGCCTGCTTGGCAAGTATTCCCATAATCCCATTGTCGAAAACATCTATAATTTTGTGATCGAATTATTCGCCCCGACGATCAATCCCATCCACTCGGGAGTCTATGAAGCCCATAGGAACCTGCACAATGCGATCATGCAAAGGAATTCCCAGCAAGCGGTCGCATGTGTCCATGCGCATACGGAAACGTGGATTTCCTCACACGATTACCAATCCCGGTAACTGGCCGTTACCGGTGGATACTTTCCAATTACCGGTAAAGCGTATATACTGAGTACCCATGGCAAAGAAGAAATCCGCAGCAGGTCCAGCAGCCTACGATGAGAGCAAGATACAGACATTGAGCGCTCTTGAACATATACGTTTGCGTCCCGGCATGTATATCGGGCGCCTCGGTGACGGCTCCCATTTCGAGGACGGCATCTATGTCCTGTTGAAAGAGGTGATCGACAACAGTGTCGACGAATTCATCATGGATTACGGTGCCAGGATCACCATCCGGGTGGAGGGCGACAAGGTGTCCGTCCGCGACTTCGGCCGGGGCATACCGTTGGGGAAAGTCATCGATTGCGTATCCATCATCAACACGGGCGGCAAGTTCAACAACGAGGTGTTCCAGTTCTCCGTCGGCCTGAACGGTGTGGGAACCAAGGCTGTCAACGCGCTGTCTTCCCATTTCAGGGTCGTCTCCTACCGCGATGGGGCATTTTTCGAAGCAACCTTCGCGAAAGGTGAATTCGCCGACCAGAAGAAGGGGAAGTCCGGGGAACCGAACGGAACGTTGATCGAGTTCATCCCCGACCACGATCCTGCGATTTTCGGGGACTACCAGTATCGGGATGAGTTCATCGAGGAGCGGATTTGGAACTATGCGTACCTGAATACCGGGCTCTCGATCGATTACAACAAGAAGATATTCGCCAGCAAACACGGATTGCTCGACCTGCTCGACAAGCAGGTGGGGGTGGAAGGGATGTACACGACGATCCACCACCAGGGAGACCGGCTCGAATTCGCCTTTACCCATACCCAGAACTACGGGGAGAATTATTTCTCCTACGTGAACGGACAGCATACCAGCGATGGTGGAACACACCTTTGGGCATTCAAGGAAGGGATTCTGAAAGGCATCAACGAATACTACAAGAAAGCCTATACCGCACCCGATGTCCGCGACGGATTGACCGGAGCGATCTCCATCAAGCTGCAGGATCCGGTCTTCGAGAGCCAGACCAAGAACAAGTTGGGCAATACCGAGGTCCGCACCTGGATTACCCTGGAGGTTCGTGAAGCCATTGTCGATTTTCTCATGAAGCATCCGGACGATGCAAACAAGCTGTCGGAGAAGATCGCCAGCAACGAACGGTTGCGCAAGGAGCTGGCTGCAGTGAAAGGTGCTGCGCGGGATGCTGCGAAGAAAGTCTCCATAAACATTCCGAAACTCAAGGACTGCAAATACCATCTCAACCAAAACGGAGAGAAGGGCGAGAAGACCATGATCTTCCTCACCGAGGGGGATTCGGCTTCCGGGTCCATGGTGGGAGTCCGCGACGTCTATACCCAGGCGATCTTCAGCCTGCGGGGCAAGGTTTTGAACGTATTTGATAAGAAACGGACGGAAATCTACAAGAACGAAGAGCTGTACAATCTCATGATTGCCCTGGGCATGGAAAATGGCATAGACGGATTGCGCTACGGCCGGGTAATCATAGCGACCGACGCCGATACCGACGGCTTCCATATCAGGAATCTGCTCATGACCTATTTCCTCACCTATTTCGAGGATATGGTCCTTGCCGGACGGTTGTTCATTCTTGAGACTCCGTTGTTCCGGGTCCGCAACAAGCAGGAAACGGTCTACTGTTACAATGAGTCGCAACGGGATGAGGCGGTCGCGCGGATACGCGGAGCCGAGATCACCCGATTCAAAGGTCTGGGAGAAATCAACCCCTCCGAGTTCCGCCAGTTCATCGGCGAGGAGATGCGGCTGATTCCCGTCTCCATCGCCTCTTCTCGGGAAATGCATCTGACGATGAAATTCTATATGGGCGACAATACCCCCGACAGACGTGAATTCATCATGGAGAATCTCATCTAATGGCACACGCAGAAACGGTTTTCAAAGAAAATTTCCTCGAATACGCATCCTATGTGATCAAGGACCGCGCGATTCCCGATATCATCGACGGACTGAAGCCCGTTCAGCGACGGATCATGCATTCGTTGTTCGAAATGGATGACGGCAAGTTCCACAAGGTCGCCAACGTAGTCGGCCATTGCATGAAATACCATCCGCATGGCGATGCCTCCATAGGCGATGCCTTGGTGAACCTTGCGAATATGGAGTTGTTCATCGACCGGCAGGGAAACTTCGGAAATATCATGACAGGCGACTCGGCCGCAGCTCCACGATACATCGAATGCCGAGTCCTTCCCTTCGCCAAGAAGGTCCTCTACAATCCCGAATTGACGGAATTCGTCGATTCCTACGATGGCAGGAACAAGGAACCCTTGTCCTTTCCCGCCAAATTGCCGATCGTACTGATCCAGGGGGCCGAAGGTATCGCGGTTGGCATGTCCACCCGTATCCTTCCCCACAATCTCATGGAAGTCATAGATGCGGTGAAAGCCGTCCTCAACGGAGATGGCTTCGAATTGTATCCCGATTTCATCACCGGTGGATTCATGGATGTCTCGTCGTATGCCGAAGGAACCGGAAAAATCCTGGTGCGTGCGAAATTGAACACCAAGGATCCGAAGCGGATAGTAATAGAGGAATTGCCCTTCGGTGTCACAACTGAGAAGATGATCAAGTCGATCGAGGATGCCGCGAAGAAGGGGAAACTCAAGATAGCCAGCATCAACGATTTCACTACCGACAAGGTCAACATAGAAGTGGTGCTTGCCCGAAACACCTATTCCGAAGATGTGGTCGATGCACTCTATGGCTTTACGGCTTGCGAGCAATCCATATCGGTCAATCCCCTGGTCATCTGTGAGGGCGTTCCGCGGATCATGCCGGTTTCAGAAATGATCCATTACCACGCGAAGTTCCTCGTGGAGGTCTTGCGACGGGAATTGGAGATGGAGAAGAGCCACCTCCTGGATCGTCTGCATGCCCGTACATTGGAGCGGATTTTCGTCGAAGAACGCATCTACAAGCGAATCGAGCAGAAGCGGACCCAGGACGAGGTCGAAAAAGCGGTCATATCCGGTTTCAAACCCTTTGCCGAACAGCTTGCCCGTCCTGTGACCACCGAGGATGTGGACAGGTTGCTCAAGATTCCCATACGGCGTATCAGCCTGTTCGATATCGAGAAGAACCATGCCGAGATCGATGAGATCAACACACGGATCGAGCAGATCGATTGGCACCTGTCCCATATCATCGAATACGCGCTCACCTATCTGGAGGAAGTGAAGAAGCTGGCGAATCCCTCCATGTGGCAACGGAAGACCGTCATCGGATCCTTCAAGAAGACCGATGTCCGCGAGGTGGCCAATAGGGACCTCATGTTGAAATACGATGCCGCTTCCGGATACTTGGGTTATGGACTGAAGAGCGGAACGAACCAGTACCTGGTGTCGCCTTTCGACCGGATCCTGATTATCCAGAAGGAAGGCACCTATTTTGTCACCGACGCTCCCGAGAAGCTATTTGTGGGCAAGAGTATGCGCTACTGCGTGTTGGCCGAGAAGGAAGTGTTGGAACAGCTGGTCTTCACCATCGTCTATCAGGAAAAATCGCTGAAGTACCTGTTCATCAAGCGGTGCAAGATAACCCAGTACATTCTCAACAGGACCTACGAGCTGTTGCCCGAGGGCAACTACAAGCTGTTCACCCTCTCGGTCCTCGACGATGCGAGGATTACGATTGTGTTCAAGAAGGGCAAGGGATACAAGAATCTGGAGGACCGCACCTACTTCTCCCGTTTCCTGGTGAAGGGAGTGAAGGCCAACGGCGTGCGTTTGACCACGAAAGAGGCACAGACGCTACGCATAAAACACGAAGCCGATCCGAAAGGGGAAGATGGAGACGAACCTTCCCTGTTCAAGGATATCGACCCGTTCGACGACGAACCACAAGAGGACACGACCGATGCATAAACTTGCTTCCAGGATTCTATTCGAAGACAACCATCTGATCATAATAAACAAACTTCCCGGGGAACTTGTCCAGGGGGACAAGACCGGTGATGCGACGCTGGCTGACGAAGTGCAGGATTACCTCCGCGTCACCTACGGAAAGACCGGCAATATCTATCTCGGCATACCCCATAGGATCGACCGGCCGACCAGCGGTATTGTCGTATATGCCAAGACCGAGAAGGCGTTGGTGCGTTTGAATGCGATGTTCCGTTCCGACGACGACATGACGAAGACCTACTGGGCTGTCGTCGACCGGCTCCCATCGATGGACGAGGGGTTGGTTGTCCATTACCTGACCCGCGATTCGGTGAAGAACAAATCGGCCGCGACTGCACACGAAAGGAAAAATAGCCAGAAGGCCAGCATGACCTACCGCACGGTTGCGGCCTCCAAGTCGTTTTTTCTGCTCGAGATCGGACTGCTTACGGGACGACACCACCAGATTCGGGCACAATTGGCCGCAATGGGCAGCCATATCAAGGGCGATTTGAAGTATGGCTCGCCACGATCCAATGAAGACGGTGGCATCCACTTGCATGCCAGGGAAATCTCTTTTATCCACCCGGTGAAGAAGCAGCGGCTCACAATTGTCGCGCCTCCTCCACGGGATGTGGTGTGGGATTATCTCGCTTCTGTCGTCTCCGAACCTGGCGAGGCTACCTGGAGACTACAAGATATCTGAGCCGTTAATTGGACTCGGCTACCGTCACCACACCTATCCTGCTTCTTCCGTCCGCTTTCACAACCAACGGGTTTTTAGCCCGTACATGTCTGAAATGGTGTGTCTCGTCCACCGGTGTCAATTCGGCAAGGCGGTCGAAGGCCAACTTCCCGTCATTGTACGAGGGATTGACGGTCAGGTAGATGGTCCCCAACGATGTGATGTTCTGGAAAAAGTGCGTTCCTTGGCTGGGTTCGACCTGGAACCCGGGAAGGCTGGTCTCTACGATGACCGCGGCATGGGATATCTGGGACCAGACGACCGGTATGCCCAACCAGGGATCGCTTGATCCCAACCGTCCTGCGACAACAAGGATATAGTCCTCGTCGGTATCGACGAATTTCGCGTTTATCCGATCCAATTCCATGACCATATCGGCAGTTTTCGCGGGATTGAACGATTCTGCCTTGATAAAGACGATATCGGTCAATTCCTCGTTGTGTCCATTGCCCATGACATGGTGCGATACGATAATCGCGCGTTCCAATTCCTCGGCACTTACCTGGAGCACTTCGGATTCGGATCCCGATACGATCGGCCTAATCTGCAGCAGGCTGAACTCGGGCTTTTTCCACTTCGGACGGTTCAGGTTGCAGGCGAATTCGATCTCGATGGGAGTACTCATGACATTTTCGCCAAATGTCAGCAATTCCCGGATTATGGCTGCAATCGGGAAACTGTTGTACTTGAGGATACTGTTGAACGTGATTACCTTCTGTCCCTCGGCACTCAACTGGTCGACCAGGACACCTCTGGATGCATCGAACGTTGAGGCGATATGCCGCAGCGAATCGGGATGCCGCTCGGCTTCGGCAAGGGGAAGCGACACCAGGTTTTCCGGGTTTCCCTCCGGAGTGTACGAATGGGTCATGTCCAATCCATAGAAAAGGGTTTGTGAGCTCGATTCCATGCCTCCGAGGTATTGGAGGTTCCGCTTGGGATAGGTGGGGGAAAACCGGAATGCCATGCCGTTGTCCACGACGGTCTTTCCGAATCCGAAGCACAGCATGCCGACGCCATCCTCAGCCTTCTCTGTCCCTATCGGATAGAAGTTCAGCGAACGGGCAACACCCGAGAAGTTCGGGTACCAATAGTCGCCGTGGGCACTGCCGATCACCTGCTGGATGATGACAGCCATGCGCTCCTCTTCCACCATGTGGTGTGTCGCACGCAGATATTCCTTGCTTTTGTTGTAATAGGTGGAGGCATACACGCAGATTATCGCACTCGCCAATGCCTTCAGGCGCTCTTCGTTGGAGCCGTTGTTCGGGAGCATGCAGGTTTCATATACCCCGGCGAAGGGTTGGTAATGCGAGTCTTCGAGCATGCTTGAGGAACGGACTGCCAACGGTACCTTGAGTGTCCGGATAATAGCCTCGAGGTCAAGCATCAGCTCCTTCGGCAGCGGTTTCGACAGGAAAATCCGTCTGAGTGTCTCGTCTGGAAGGGATGCCGCAACCACCTCGTGCAAGTCGTTCTCATCCATGAATTGCGTGAACAGGTCGGTGGCGACCACCACCGTGCGGGGAATCGAGAGGTACATGTCAGGATACTTCTCTATGATGTCGCTTTGGCGAAGCTTGTAGTCGATGAACGCAAGACCCCGCCCCTTTCCTCCAAGGGAGCCCGATCCGATGCGGCTGAAGAACGAAAGCTCGTCGAAACTGTTGCGGTTGAACTGGGCGATGACACCCTTTCCGCGATTGAGTCGGAACTCCTTGATCATCTCCACCATCCGCTTGCGCAGATCCTCGGGATTCTTGTAGTCCTTTACCGAGTAGGGTCTGAAAAGATTGGCCAGCACATACAGGCTCCGCGCCTTCAGCCAACGCGAGAAGTCGTTGTGGTTGGAATGCTTGACAAAACACGCTATCGGGACGGTCGGCAAGGTGTGCTGCATTTCCCGCAGGCTTTCGGCGCGTGCGATCTCTTCTCCTGTGTCGGGATCCTTGAATATGAAGGGCCCGAATCCGTAGTTGTCGAATACATATTGCTTCAGGTCGTTGAGCAGCGACGGACTGAGTTTCCATATGAACGAGGAATTCTCCTTCGCCGCCTCTTCGGTGTAATCGGCTTTCGTCGATTGCAATAGGATGGGCAGGTCCGGATGTTGCGAGCGGATATGCCTGCAGTATTTCAAGCCGGCTTCAGGATCGGCTACACCCTCGCGGTCGAAGGCGACATCGGTGATGATTCCCAGGACGTGGTTGCGGTAGGTGTCGTAGAGTTCGACGGCCTCCTCGTAGTTTTGGGCCAAAAGGATTTTGGGGCGCCCCCGCATGCGCAGGGCTGTCGCCCAGGGGTTCAGCCCTTCGCTCATACCCATGCGTGTCTGCTGGATGATCGCGGTATACAGGATCGGCAGGTACGAGGAGTAGAATCTGATCGAATTCTCCACCAGGATGATCACCGGAACTTCCGCGGCGGTGCGGGCATCGTGCAACGCGTTCATCTTGTCTTCGAGAAGCTTGACCATGGCGAGGAAAATATTCGCGTTGCCCTGCCAGTAGTAGAGGTAGTCGACCGCAGCCACATTGCGCTTGCGCAGATTCTCGCTGATACGGTGGGCAGGTGATGGGGACAGCGCGACGATGGGGATGCTGGGATACTGGTTCTTTATGGCTTGGGCCAGTTCGACAACACTGGTGGAACCGAGTTCAAGCATGGTCACCACAAGATCGAACTTGTTGGTTGCCAGAAGCATGAACACTTCGTCGATATTCCTGGCATAGGTGATCTTTGGGGGGTTGCTCAACCCCAGCTGGGTGTATTCCCGGAAGAGTTCCTCTTCCACCCGGCCGTCCTCCTCGATCAGGAACTGGTCGTATTCACTGCAGAGGAGTACCACCTTGTAGATGTGGCGCGGCATCAATTCTCCAAATGGATCGCTGGCAGTCATCAATTTTCTCATGGTGGTCAATCGTAGCATGATTCTTGCCGATCACATAGTGGTCTATGGTTGCCGATCCCCTCCTTGCCATCACACCCGGCACGGTCGCGAGTAGTAGCAGAAACAAACTGTCGATTTATCATATGATAAATGTTTTTAAGATATTCTACTGTATCCGGAAAAAATCAAATATATAATTAATGTAACCGGCGATTATTTTATTGACAACCAAACGAAAGGGGATTACACTCTTTTCAGGTTGACCGGAATACCAGGTGAATTGGTACGCCGTGTCACGCAAAACGATAGGGAGGAATTTCAATGTATAGGTATGAAGATTTCATGGCTGATCTGGAGCGACGCAATCCTGCGGAACCCGAATTCATCCAAGCTGCGGCGGAAGTGATCGAGTCGATTATCGACGTGGTCAATGACAATCCCGCATATGTGAATGCAAAGATTTTGGAACGGGTCACCGAACCTGACCGCATATTCACGTTCAAGGTCGAATGGGAAGACGACAATGGGGACGTCCAGGTCAACCGTGGGTATCGGGTCCAGTTCAACAATGCCCTCGGTCCTTACAAGGGCGGGCTTCGTTTCCACCCGAGCGTAACCTTGGGTACCTTGAAATTCCTCGGATTCGAACAGACATTCAAGAACAGTCTTACCACACTTCCCATGGGCGGTGGAAAAGGCGGTTCCGATTTCAATCCAAGGGGCAAGTCCAACAACGAGATCCTTCGCTTCTGCCGGTCTTTCATGACCGAATTGCAGAAATACATCGGTCCGGAAACCGACGTGCCTGCCGGTGATATCGGTGTCGGTGGTCGGGAAATCGGATTCCTCTATGGCCAGTACAAGCGCCTTCGTGGCGAGAATACCGGTGTCCTCACCGGAAAGGGCCGCAACTGGGGAGGATCCCTGATCCGTCCCGAAGCCACGGGTTTTGGAGCCATGTATTTCGCCAATGAAATGGTGAAGGCCCATGGCGATACGATCGAGGGCAAGCGGATTTCCGTTTCCGGTTTCGGCAACGTCGCTTGGGGTGCGGTCATGAAGGCGACCGAGCTTGGAGCCAAGGTTGTGACAATCAGCGGTCCCGATGGATATATTCTCGATGAAAACGGCATCAACACCCAGGAAAAATGGGATTTCATGGTCCAGCTGCGCGCATCGAACAACGATGTCGTCGCTCCTTATGCCGCAAAGTTCGGTGCCAAGTTTGTGTCCAACAGAAAGCCATGGGAAGTTCCCGTTGACATGGCATTCCCCTGTGCGATCCAGAACGAGCTTTCACTTGACGACGCCAAGACCTTGGTAGCGAATGGAGTCAAGTATGTGGTCGAGACCTCGAACATGGGGTGCAAGGCAGATGCCGCCACGTATCTGATCGGCCAGAAGATTCCGTTCGGTCCCGGCAAGGCTGCGAATGCCGGTGGCGTTGCTGTTTCCGGACTCGAGATGTCCCAGAATTCCATGAAACTCAGCTGGTCTGCCGCGGAGGTCGATGAAAAGCTCCATGGAATCATGAACAACATCCATGCCGCGTGTGTCGCCGAAGGTACCGGTGCCGATGGCTATATCAACTACGTCAAAGGTGCGAATATCGCCGGGTTCAAGAAAGTTGCCAATGCAATGCTTGATCTCGGGTATTAATCCAGTCCCACATCCTTGAAAAAGGGTAGGTTATGTATCGAGGCCGTTCTCTTGTATAGAGGACGGTCTTTTTCTATACTCGGCGTATGATAAAAAAATCCTCGATGGATACTGGTAGTTTTATTGCATGCTGCATGTCAAGATATGCCTGCTTCATAGCTGTTTTCCAGTCATATGGGAGTGCCATAAAAGTGATATATATACACTATATATAGTGTGATACTAGGGTATTATACGCTATCTGTCGCTATTATTACCTTGCTATCACCATAAGAATGTGGTATGGTTGGAGTCGCCCGCACACGCGGGTGAATTTTCTTTGGGGGTAATGAAGTGGCCACTGTGAAAAATGCACTTACACCACTTGGTCGTAAGATTTTTTTGGATAGATATGCCCAGAAAGATGGGAAGAAAGATACACTGAAAGTTGGGGATCTGGTTGTTGCTGTCAGCAACCTGCAGACGGGGCAACGCGAGATTGGAAACATCCTTACGATTTCCGGTGATGCTGTAACCGTAAAGTTGGAAGACGGGACCGAAATCAGCTCCACACGGGAGAATGTCGACAAGCCGACCGAGACCACTCCCTCGGAAATGCTGGCGCGTGTCGCGAAAGGAATTTCGGTACAGGAGCAGAAGGATGTCCGTCCCCATTGGGAAAAGGAATTCAATTGGCTGCTGGAGGATTGGAAGTTCGTTCCCGGAGGACGGATCCTTACCGGTGCCGGTACCGACCAGAACCTGACATATTTCAATTGCTATGTCATCCCGTCACCCAAGGACAGCAGGGGTGGAATCATCACCTCTCTCGGTCAAATGACCGAAATCATGTCGCGTGGTGGCGGAGTGGGAATGAACCTCTCGTCATTGCGGCCGCGCCATGCCTATGTGAAGGGTGTGAACGGCAGGTCCAGCGGATCGGTCTCCTGGGGAGCGCTGTTCAGTTTCGTTACCGGGTTGATCGAACAGGGTGGTTCCCGACGGGGTGCGCTCATGCTGATACTGAATGTATGGCACCCGGATATTCTCGATTTCATCAACAGCAAACGCGAGATGGACAAGATCGTGAATGCCAATATCAGCGTCGGTATCACCGACGACTTCATGGATGCCGTCCGTGCCGACAAGGAGTGGACAACCTATTTCCCCGACACGTCGGATCCCGAATACAATGAAGTGTGGGACGGCGATCTGAACCGTTGGAAATCCTTGGGAAAGCGTGTCATTCCTTACCAGACCGTCAAGGCCAAGGAAGTGTGGAATGCGATTATCGAGAGTGCGTGGGCCTCGGCCGAACCGGGAGTCTTCTTCATGGACCGGTACAACAAGATGTCCAACTCCTGGTACTACAGTACCATCCAATGTACGAATCCCTGTGGAGAACAAGGATTGCCGCCGTGGGGCGTCTGCAATCTCGGTTCCATAAACCTTTCCCGTTTCGTGCAGAAGAAGAAGGTTCTCTGGGACGACTTGGGTAGGGCTGTGCGTGGTGCTATCCGCTTCTTGGACGATGTGATCGACGATACTCCCTATTTCTACGAGGAGAACCGCGAGCGTCAGCAATCGGAACGTCGTGTCGGTCTTGGAACCATGGGCCTGGCAGACATGTTGATCAAACTCGAACTCGCCTATGGCAGCGATGAATCGATCGATTTCATCGACCGCTTGTACAAGTTCATCTGTGTCGAAGCCTATCGCGAGAGCGCCGAGCTGGCAGGGGAAAAGGGGTCCTTCCCCATGTTCGATGCGGAAAAATTCCTCCAAAGTGGATTCATGCAGCAGATGCCCGAGGAGATCAGGGACCTGATCGCAAAGAAGGGTGTGCGCAATGTCACGTTGTTGACCCAGGCTCCGACCGGTACGACGGGAACCATGGTGGGGACCAGCACCGGAATCGAACCGTACTACTTCTGGGAGTGGGAACGGGTCGGACGCATGGGTTCCAATATCGAACGTGTCGCCGTATACGACGAGTGGGTCAAGGACAATCCTGGAAAGGAGAAACCCTCGTTCTTCGTGTCGGCCATGGACCTTCCTCCCGAGGGCCACGTGCGGGTGCAGGCTGCGATCCAGCGATGGGTCGATTCCAGTATCTCCAAGACAGGGAACACCCCCGCCGACTATACCGTCG
Source organism: Spirochaetae bacterium HGW-Spirochaetae-2 (assembly GCA_002839355.1). Taxonomy (GTDB): domain Bacteria; phylum Spirochaetota; class Spirochaetia; order Sphaerochaetales; family Sphaerochaetaceae; genus UBA8525. Next base: position 27,848 of record PGXW01000028.1, on the reverse strand, counting down.
AACAGACCGAGCAACTATACGAAATGTTGTACGATCTCGGTTGCAAAGGTGGAACCACCTATCGTGACGGTTCACGGGATACGCAGGTGCTCATAGCCAAGGCAAAGGTAGCCGATCCGGTGGCCCAGATACCGAAATTTGTCACCGAAGAGCCCAAGTCGAGAGTCCGTTCGACCGTATTGCATGGAACTACCTACCGGAAGGCGACACCGATCGGCACAGCCTATATCACGGTGAATTCCGACGGAGGTCCCTACGGAGAACCCTTCGAAGTCTTCATCAATGTCGCCAAGGTCGGTTCCGATGTGTCGGCCGATGCCGAGGGACTCGGACGGTTGATAAGCCTGATCCTCCGTATGCCTAGTCCGTTGGGCCCACGGCAACGCGCCCAGTCTGTCATTGCACAATTGCGCGGGATCGGCTCCGGACGTCCCATGGGATTTGGAAAAAACCGTGTCATGAGTCTTCCCGATGCGGTTGCCCAGGTCCTCGAGGAACACATCGGCATAGAGCAGGATGAGAATGGATATCCGCAATTGCCCGATGAGGACGATATCGAAATCGCCGCGAAGCAGTTCAATCTGGGCTTGGCCGCTGAAGTTGCCAACAGCGTGACCCCCGATATCTGCCCTGTGTGTGGGAATGTGACGTTTGTGAATATCGAAGGTTGCAAGAAATGCTTCTCCTGCGGGCATAGTGAATGCTAATTGCCGGATAGACAACCAATATGGAATCCAGTACACGAACCTCCCGTAGAGATGCGGGAGGTTCATACCGAAGTCTCGATAGAAGTATCCATATCCTCTTTGTTGCCCGGATCATCAATAGGTTCGGTGATTTTGTCCAGATGCTCCTGGTGCTCATCCTCACCGTCTCGATCGGGATGGAGGCCCACCTCGCAGGTTTGTTCGCGACCTTGACGATCCTCGCCGCGAGTTTTGGACAACTTGTCGGAGGTATAGTCGCCGACAAGTTTCCCCGCAAGCATGTCATGGTGTCCTGCCAGCTTTCGGTTGCCGTACTGTATGCCTCCTGTGCCCTGCTCATCACCGAATCTCCCATGACCGTAGCGTATCTCATTCTCCTCTCCTCTCCTTTCAGGGGGGCTACCTGGCCGATTTCGCATGCATTGGTCGCCGACTACTCCCACGGGGAAATCGAACGCGCCAAAGCCTTTTCCCTACTGTACCTCGGATCGAATATCGGTGTGGCCGTGGGGCCATTGGTTGCGGCATTCCTCTTTTCGCGGAACTTGCCTCTCCTGTTTCTGGTCTCGTCGGGCACCTTGGTGATCGCATCCAGCCTTCTCGGGTTTCTTCTTCCACGGCATCCCGTTGAGACCGACCTTGCCCCATCCGAATCCCATGGTAAGCAGAAGTCCTTGTGGCGATTGTTTTTCGGCAACAGCAGAAGTCCTTGTGGCGATTGTTTTTCGGCAACAGGATGCTGGTGCTCTATGTGGTGGCCTTCACGCTCTACAATTTCATCTATGTCCAGCATGGGTTTGCGCTTCCATTGCAGATGAACTCGATTTTCGGAACACAGGCCGGAACCGAGGGGTACGGATGGCTGATGTCGGTGAATGCGTTGACCGTGTTGCTCATGACCGCATGTGTGATCCACTTGACGCTACGGGTCTCCCGGGCGATAAGCATGGCCATAGGGTGTCTCTTCTATGTCGTCGGGTTCGGACTCTATGCGGTCTGTTCGTCGTTGCCGACTTTTCTGGGAGCCACGTTCATATGGACAATCGGGGAAATCCTGTTGGCGACGAATGGCAATGTGTTCGTGAACCAGCATGCGCCCAGTACGCACAGGGCACGCTTCAATTCCATCGTCAGCGTCACCACCGGACTCGGCTCGACCCTGGGGCCTTTCGTCGGTGGAATGATCTTGGCCCATGCCACCTATGCCTTCTTGTGGATGGTAATGGTGGGAACGGCGATCCTGATCAGCATATTGTTCGTCTGGTTGCGGGTGCTGGTGGTCAACTCGGAAACCCATGGTTCGGTGGCCCTGTAAATCGGTGGCCAGACGAGGTGATGCAACCTGGACCCGCCCCTGCCCTGCAGTATTGATTCCTTTCCTTTGTATTATGGAACTCATCATTGAAGTAGGTGTCTAAGGTTGCAATCACCCCCCGATTGCTGTATAGTCATAGGGGAATTGCCCTGTACTAGTACAGGGTCGAATTGTGTTCAAATGGTTGTGGCCCGTAGAGGTCCACAGGTAAATATAATTTCAATGGAGTGTCAATATGGGTAACAAGAAAATGGTTACTATCGACGGCAATACCGCGGCTGCACACGTAGCGTATGCGTTCAGCGACGTCGCCGCGATTTATCCAATCACCCCCTCCTCACCGATGGGGGAGTATGCCGATTCCTGGGCAAGTACCGGAAGAGTAAATCTGTTCGGCGAGCGCGTCGACATTATGGAGATGCAGTCTGAGGCAGGCGCAGCTGGTGCAGTGCATGGTTCTCTTGCCGCTGGAGCGCTCACGACAACATTTACTGCCAGCCAAGGCTTGCTGTTGATGATTCCGAACATGCATAAGATTGCCGGAGAAATGACTCCGACCGTGTTCCATGTCTCGGCACGTTCCCTTGCCGCCCAGTCACTTTCCATTTTTGGAGACCACTCCGACGTCATGTCCTGCCGAAACACAGGGTTTGCCATGACCGCCGCGACAAGCATCCAGGAAACCATGGACCTTGCATTGGTCGCACACCTTGCGACCCTGAAGACCCAGGTTCCCTTCCTTGCGTTCTTCGATGGTTTCAGGACCTCGCATGAGGTGCAGAAGGTCGAGGAGATTTCCTACGACGAAATGAACAGCCTCATGGAGCCCGAGTATATCGAGCGTTTCCGGGCCCGTGCGCAACGCCCCGAGAAGCCCATGCTCAAGGTGGCTGCACAGAACGAGGACGTCTACTTCCAAGGTCGTGAGACTGTCAACAAGTACTACGATGCAACACCCGGTATCGTCCAGGAATACATGGATAAGGTTGCGGCCGTCACAGGACGCCAATACCACCTGTTCGACTATGTCGGAGCTCCCGATGCGGACCGCATCATCATTGCCATGGGCAGTGCCCTCGATACGTTCGAGTGGGCCGCCGATTACCTGAACAAGAAGGGTGAGAAGGTCGGCGTACTCAAGATTCGTCTCTACCGCCCGTTCTCGGCTAAGGATTTTGTTGCTGCGATTCCCCAATCTGTCAAGAAGATCGCTGTCCTCGACCGGACCAAAGAACCCGGATCGATCGGTGAACCCTTGTACCTCGACGTGGTTACCGCCCTTTCCCAAATGGGTCGTGGTGGAATCTCGGTCATCGGAGGCCGTTACGGTCTCTCCAGCAAAGACTTCACCCCTTCCCACGCGAAGGCCGTCTTCGACCATATGAACGCAGGAAATTGGCACAATTTCACAGTCGGAATCAAGGACGATGTGACGAACTTGAGCATTCCCGCTAGCGAACAGATCGACGTCACCCCCAAGGGTGTGGTCTCCTGCATGTTCTGGGGTCTCGGTTCCGACGGTACCGTCGGTGCCAACAAGGACTCGATCAAGATTATCGGTGGAAACACCGACATGAATGCGCAGGCATACTTCTCCTACGACTCCAAGAAGTCCGGTGGTATCACAATCAGCCACTTGCGCTTCGGAAAGAGTTCGGTGAATATGCCGTGGCTTATCGACAGCGCCGACTTCGTGGCTTGCCACAATCCTGCGTACATCGGTCGTTACGACATGCTCGCTCCCCTGAAGAAAGGCGGGGTGTTCCTTTTGAACTCCCAGATTCCCACCGACGAGGTTTTCGAGCACCTCACCGCATCGGAGCAGCAGCAGATAGTCGACAAGAAGATCCGCTTCTACAATATCGACGCTCTCAAGATTGCGGAGAAGGTCGGTCTGGGTTCCAGGATCAATACGGTCATGCAGGCGGCATTCTTCAAGATATCTGGGATTTTCCCGGAAGAGGAAGCCATTGCATTGATCAAGAATGCGATCAAGAAGACCTTCGGTAAAAAGGGCGAAGATATCGTCAAGATGAACTGGGCGGCGGTCGACGGCGCATCCGATGCATTGGAAGAAGTGAAGATTCCCGCAAAGACCGGCAAGGCCTACGAGCCCAAGAAGCTCATCGACGCTTCTGCCGATGCCTTTGCAAAGGAAATCATCGAACCGATCATGCATTTGAAGGGCAACGACATTCCTGTCTCCAAGATGTCTTTCGACGGCACCTTGCCGACCAATACCGCTCGGCTTGAAAAGCGTGGTGTCGCTCCATTCATCCCCCATTGGATCAGCGAGAACTGTATCCAGTGCAACCAGTGTGTGCAATCTTGTCCACACGCGGCTATCCGGGCCAAGCAGATCGACCAGAAGGATCTGGAAAACGCTCCAGAAAGCTTCAGCACCCTCAAGTCCAACACCAAGAACACCCGTGAACTCCGGTTCAAGATCCAGGTGTATCCTGAAGATTGCCAGGGTTGCGGTGTATGTATCGAAACCTGTCCATCAAAGCAGAAATCCTTGGAATTCAGCCCGATCAACGTGGAACGCGAAGCCGGCGAGACGAAAAACGCCGAATTCTTCGATGCGCTTCCCGATGATGTTGTCGATGGTATCTCTGTCGATACCGTGAAGGGTATGCAGTTCAAGAAACCCCTGTTCGAGTTCTCCGGTGCATGTGCAGGTTGTGGTGAGACTCCTTATGTCAAGTTGGTCTCCCAGATCTGTGGTGACCGCATGATTGTCGCCAATGCGACCGGTTGTTCCTCGATCTATGGCGGAACATTCCCCACGACTCCTTACGCCCAGCGCAGGGATGGACGGGGACCGGCATGGGGCAACTCCCTGTTCGAGGACAACGCTGAATATGGTCTCGGTATGCGTCTCGCCGTCGAGGCGAACCGCCGCCAGTTGAAGGCAAACATCGACCGCCTGCTTGCCGCAGGAACCACCGATGCACTGGCCAAGGCTCTCGCCAAGAACATCGAGTTGTGGACCGATATGACCGAGGCTTCGATCACGGCGCAGAACGAGACCCAGGCATTGCTGGACGATGCGGTCAAGGCTGCGAAGAGCGATGAAGCGAAAGCCGCACTGCGGAAAATCGTCGAATTGAAGGACTACCTGAGCGAGAAATACGTTTGGATCTTCGGTGGTGACGGTTGGGCCTATGATATCGGCTATGGTGGTGTGGACCACGTTGTCGCTTCTGGAAAGAATGTCAACATCCTCGTCTTGGATACCGAAGTGTACTCCAACACTGGGGGTCAGGCTTCCAAGGCAACACCGATTGCGGCAGTGGCAAAGTTCGCCAACGCAGGCAAGCAGAACGGAAAGAAGAACATGGGCTTCATGATGATGAGTTATGGCAATGTCTATGTGGCTTCGATCGCCATGGGTGCCAACAGACTGCATGCTCAGAAGGCATTGCAGGAAGCTGCGGCATTCGACGGTCCCTCGATTGTCTTCTGCTATTCACCTTGTATCAACCACGGCATCAATATGATGAAGAGCCAGGTTGAGGAGAAGCTTGCGGTGGAAGTCGGTTATTGGCCGTTGTTCCGCTTCAATCCGACGTTGGAAGATGGCAAGCGTTTCTCTTGGGACACCAAGGAACCGACTGGCGACTACCAGGAATTCATCAAGAGCGAGAGAAGATACTCTTCCTTGTACAAGACGAATCCGGAGCAGGCCGAAGAGCTGTTCGCACGGGCAGAAGCCGATGCCAAGCGCCGCATGAAATTCTACAAGAATGTCGGCGAAGTGATGTAGCGGATTCTCAAAACAGTAAAGGTATATGTTTGGCAAGCCGTCCGATATGGGCGGCTTGTCCTATTTTGTGCTTCAATTCACGCCAGCCAAGTTTCGATTATTGCTTTTGAGGAGCGGTTCATCTCCTCCATGAAACCACTTGTGTGCTTCCTGAAATAATAGTAGTCGGAAATGGTTCCGGTATTCTCGAATGGCAACCGCTTCTGATTTCGGAGTTGTTGTTCCTGGGCACCAAAAGCAACCTGAAGGTCTTCCAAGTGGGGTTCGGTATAGGTGTTCTCCATGAAAATGGAATCGATGGGACAACGGATTGCCGGGAAGGCCAACGGCTCGTGACTTTTCGGATGTCCGAATATGACCAAGGTTGCCACAGCGGTGTATTGCGGGAGCTTGAACAGGGCAGAGACCTGCTCATGGTTTTCCAGGATATCTCCGATATAACAGGATCCGATTCCCAAGGACTCGGCTGCAATAACGGCTGTTTGGGCAGCAATCAACGCATCGCTCATGGCAAGCAGCAAATCTCCTGCCCCGGGAGCTCTCCACGATACCGCGAGGTCTTTCCCCTTTTCTACTGTACCGCTCTCATGGTAGTAGTTGACCCACTTGCGGGTGTCGGAAAGGAAGAGCCAGACCAAGGGGGCTGTCGCTATCATCGGCTGGTTGTCGCAAAGCCGCGCGAGCTGCTGCCTCGCATCCTGGTCGGTGACTTCGATGACGGAGTAGAACATCATATTGCCCGCAGTCGGCGCACGTAGCGTAGCTTCCTGAATATATCGCTTGTCAGAGGCGCTTATAGGTTCCGCCGAAAAGGAACGGTGGGTACGTCGTTTCAGCAACAAGTCCAAGGTCTGGTTCATGAAAAGCTCCTTACTATACGTTTTCGATCCATTCGTATAGTATACTAGGCGGAAGGTCGATATGAAAAGTGTTCGTGTGTATCCCTATCGATGGATCGTCCTTGCGGCATTGATGGCCGTAATCATGGCCTCCGAGATGCAGTGGCTGGCATTGGCTCCGATTTCCCGAGCGGCCGGGGCCTTCTATTCGTCCCAAATTCCAGCCGATTCCCTGATCGGGCCCGATTTGCTGACGCTCATCCACTTGGTGGTCTTCGTCTTCTTCAGTCTTCCCGCCTCCTATATCATCGATAAGGTCGGGCTCAAGTGGACCTTGCGCTCGAGTGCGATACTTTTGGCTGTCTTCAGTATTGTCAAGGGATTAGGTGCCGCATCGTTCTGGACAGTGGTTGTTTCCCAGATCGGTTTATCTGTCGCGCATGCCCTTATCTTGAACAATGTCACGTTGGTCACCGCACGATGGTTCCCTCTGAGGGAACGGGGCTTTGCCACCGGATTGGTGTCCTTCGCCCAATATCTCGGGTTGCTGCTCATCATGATCCTCAGCCCGCAATTGGTGGTGACCAATCCCCACATGGCCGGCTACGGCGAAGGGATACCCTCGTTACTGTTCTGGTTGGGACTCGCAACCGCGACCGGAGCTTTCGCAGTACTGTTCTTCTTTAATGAAAAACCGCCGACACCCTCGTCAATGGAGCCGTTTGAAAACGAAAGCTTCTTCACATCGTTCAAGTTGTTGCTTCACAAGAAGCATATGGGTGGATTCATTACCATCTTTGGACTTGTCTGGGGATTGTTCAATGTCTTTATCGCCAAGATCGATAGCATAACCGCTTTCATCGGTGTCCAAAACTCCAATGGAATCGTGGGATTGATCCTTTTGGGGGCGGGTATGCTCGGTTCGGTGGTCGTACCGCTGCTCTCCGACTATTTGCGGAAGCGAAAATTGTTCTTCTTCATATGTATGGCAGGTATCCTTGTGGGAGTGTTGGTGTTTGCCTCTATTCCCTTGTTGGATGAATTTATCCTATCTCCGGTCATGGCCGGTTTCATTGCAGCCGGTATATTGGGGTTCTTTTTCCAAAGTGCCATTCCATTGGGGTACCAATATGCCTCGGAATTGAGTTTTCCCGTGCAGGAGGCTTCATCGCAAGGAGTTCTGTTGCTCAACGGACACTTCATCGGCATCATAATCCTGATCTTCATGAATCTCGAGGGAGGGCGGTTCCTGGAACCAGTCCTGATAATTAGTGTGGCCCTATTGTTCGCGGCGGTACTTGCAGTCCTGTTCATAAAGGAATCGCCCATCATCGTTACCGAAGATGAGCGATTGCGGGAAGCGGTTGATAAGGAATCGGTTCGTCAGAGCTGAAACCTGTCGCTGACTATCCAGGTGGAGATATCCTCCAACACCTGCGGGTCGATAGTTGTCTCGATAGTCCCGTATTCTTCCGGCGCTCCGGTTTGTGCTGGTTGGAAGAGGTGGTTGAGTCCCTCGTATACCCTGGTCGTATAGCGGGTGTTTCCTGCGGCATGCAACGCCTTTTCGATAGCCGGCACATGCAGTGTCGCAGATACTTGGGTATCCTTCGATCCGTTGAGGATCATGACGGGCATGGTCAGATCCTTCAGATAATCGGAAGGATCGAGTGCAAGGAACGTCATGTACCAGGGGGAAAATAGCGCGGACAGCTGGGACTTCGCCTGGTCTTCGGGCAATCCAAACGTCAGGAGTGTCTGCAGTACAGCTTCCTTGCGTTCCTCCAGCGTCCGGCTCTCGTCCAGGATCGTGGCATAGATGGCCATGTTTGCTTCAACTGCCTGGGCGATGTACGGCTCGGGAGCCTGTTGCGCCCTGAGGATCGCAGCGGTCTGGTCCTCGAGTACGGCCACACCGTCCACACCGGAGCCGGCCATGAGCACCAGGAAGGCAAGGTCCCGGTTCCTTTGGGCAACGATCGGTGCGATTATGGCCCCCTCGCTATGTCCGATAATCCCAATATTCCCGGCATCGACATAGGGCAAGGTCTTGAGTTGGTTGACGGCCGATTCGGCGTCGTCGGCGAAATCAATCGATGTGGCGGCGCTTGCATCACCTTCCGACTCGGCGAAACCACGATCATCGTACCTCAGCACCACAATGCCGGAATGTGTGAGGGCGTCCGCCAGTACCAGGAATGGTCTGTGTCCAAATATTTCCTCATCCCGATTCTGGGCCCCTGAACCAGTGACCAGCACCACCGCGGGGAACGGGCCGTCCCCTTTCGGGCGGGTAACGGTTCCGGCAAGCAGGAAGCCCTCCGGTGCTTGTGGAAAGTGGATATCCTCGGATATGTAGGGATACGGTTTGATCGGGTCTTGCGGGCGTAGGTTTTCCCGTATCTCCCCCAATTCGAGGACAAGGGGGAGCGATTGTCCCATCTGGACAAAGGTTCCCGCTATCTGTTCGGTTTCAGGATTGTAGGTTCCGGTGAATGTAGCCTGCAACTGCTCCATGCCAATGGTCAGCAGGTTGTCCTCCTGGTGGATCGACGAAACCTTGAAGTTCCTGAGGCCTTGGGAAGGAATTTGCAACAATGCTTCGTAGGTTCCCTCGCCGCTGGAAGTGATGGTGAATCCCATTGCCAGCGAGTTCGTCGGACCGATCGCCAACGAACCTTCCCAATAGCCGGAAAAGTCGAATAGTCTTTCCTCCTCGACGGGGACGGAGGCAATGGCTTGTTCGACTGCTTTGGTGGCACAGCCAGGAATCAATGCTATCAACATGCCAAGCAATATGACCATATGAATTTTCATGCTAGTTCTCCAAACAAAGAAATGGACCGTACGTTGACGGTCCCAAGTCTTTGTGCCATGAAAGGTATCACTACCCTAGGGCAAGCCCTAGACCCAGGAGGCTTCGCCTCCTTTGTCGCCCCGAGGGGCGAGGTATGCAACCTTACGTTGCCTGCACTCGCTCGGGATAGCGGACCATTGCATGGTCCCTTTCCTCTCGCTTCGTTTGGCAATCAATGGTTTAGTCTTCGGGTGAGAAGTCCGACTGGGCAGCGCCGCAAAGTGGGCAAACCCAATCTTCAGGAAGGGCATCAAAAGCGGTTCCTGGTTGAACACCGTTGTCCGGATCGCCTTCCGCTGGATCATACACATAACCACACAAATCGCAAACATACTTTTTCATGTTGTTCCTCCGTTTGGAATCTTATAGTCAGGATACAGTGACATACCGAAAAATGCAATGAAAATAGAAATTCGTTCTATTTTTCTCCTTGTTACTCGTATATGGACAGTATCTTCTTGATCAATTGCTTGAATTTTTTCCTAAAGGAATCGGGCTCCAGGATTTCAACCGAATCCCCACATTGTATGATACGCAGAAAGAGTTCGATCGAATTTTCGGCTTCCATCCGGCAGATGGTTTCCCCCCGTGTATTCGTCTCGAAGCGGGGCGTACTGTGGTTGATTTGTCGAAAGGAGTTCAGCGCCGAACGCTCCCGGATCTTCATGACGAGCGGGATGAAATCGATACTATCGTACAATGCTTCCTCATGTTGCTTGTGGAATGGCTTGAGATTGTCGGGAATCGTATAGGTTTCATCCAGTATGGTGGCAGTGGTTATCGCTCCGATATCTATCGTGGTAATGGCTGCCGTGTGTCGCAGTCTTCCGGTGACACTGATAGGGTTTCGTCCATCGTCCTCTTCCCTGAATCCTATGAAATACGGCGCGAATTCCGTTTCGATCTCTTCGCCATTGGAGAAATGTTGGATCCTGACAATCTTTCCCGAGACCCAGCTGTCTATAAGGACCTCGAGGACCGAGTTGAACGGTCCGTTTTGTTCCCGCTTGCTATGGACCTCCCGATCGATCGATTCGGCGAGTCCGATGATATTGTCGGAGATCTTGGGAGCATATGAACGCATGTTCATGGCGATCTTCCGCAGTCCGGAGGCCAGATGTGGATTCTGGAATTCACTGTTGGTCGCCAGGATCTCGGCCGAAAGGTTGAATGCCAGCGACTCGTATACACTCAAGGAAATGTTCTCATCACCTTCCCTCGGCTGTATCTTGATGAGATTGTTGTCTTCATAGATATCGATGTATTGTTTCAATTCATCAACATACCGGCTGATTGTTGAACGATGCACTCCCAACCTTCTAGCTATTTCCGATCGTCTGAGACCCTCCGGATGGGAGTGGAGTAGAAGATCCAGTTGTGCAACACGTTCACCTTTCATAACAAATTCCCCTTTTCAATCGCACCAAATTGCAACAAATGCATTTCAGTATACCATGTATCGGGTGCAAGACAAGTATAATCCTGTTGCAATTTACCAGGTGCTGTTGCTACAATGCGGCATGGATGAAAGATTGACTGCCCTGGAGACCAAAATCGCCTATCTGGAAGATATGGTCGTTACCTTGAATGCCCTGGTGATTGCCCATGGTAGGGAATTGGAGCTCCTGCATGCGAATAAAGAGCGTCTGGAAGAACGGTTGGCCGAGTTGGCCGAGATTGCCGGCGATATACCCAACAGACCACCGCCACATTACTAACTATCGAAGTTGAGTGGAACTATTCTCGCGGTCTCCAAGTAGTTGTGGCCACACACACCGCTTGGGTTTCCCCAGTGGGAAGTACCCTGAGTACTTCGTGGCTCAATGTAGGCGTATCCCGATGCAACAGGTCGGTTTCTGAAAGGCCGGTACGTACCCGTATGTGGTCCTCGCGAAACGTCTGGGCGAGATACGATATGTCGACTGCACCGACTACATGGCTGTCACGGAAAGCGAAGGGGAGGGAATCCAGCATCCACTGCAGGAATACCACATTGTTGACATGCATGTTGATGTCGTTGTCGGTGTAGAGGATTGTCGGTTCGTACACCAGCAGGGTGGTAAAATCCCCTTCGTTGAAGGAGACACGCTTGCCAAGATCGGGATCCACAAGCCCTTCGGTTGCGATTGGACCGAAACTTTCAGCAATGGACTGTGGTTTGACCGGTCTTTGGGTGATGGTGTCCATGACAACCCAATGGGTGAGCGATTCGAACAATATCTCGTTGTCGGCGCTCCAAGCCCTGCATGCACGGGGAAAATAGAGTTTCCACGGCTGTTGTGGCCATGTCTCGATCCGGAAGGTGTCCGGCCAGCGGATATACTGTGGAATCGACATCTTGGTGCGGGTCACTACCCACGTCTTGTTGTCTTGGCGCAAATGCGCAATGGCGACATTCCTCTGATACGCATGGGCTCCGGCCACCTCCTGCATGATCCTGAAATAGTAGGAGGTATGAGTCGAGTTGAAGGAATCGACGTCATAACTGTTCAAGGTGATGGTGTCGCTATAGATGCCGTTCGATATCTGCATGGTCGGTACGAGTCTCCTTGTAGAAACGGAGTAGGGAGCGGCCATACTTGCGTTCGTCGATCCATGTCAACGAGCCGACCTGCTGTGGCCACAACTTCTGTTCTTCCGCTGGATAATGGATAATGAACAAACCACCGGGTTCAAGCACATGGTATCTGTCCACCAGGGTGGCGAGGGCCGTCTTGTCCTTCATGGGGAAGGGCGGGTCCGCGTATACGATATGGTATTGCTGTTTTGCCTGTGGTAGAAAACGCAACACATTGGCGATAAACAGCTTTATGTCCGATTCGACGAAGCTGATGTTCTTCTGGATAGTCGGCTTCTTTCCCCCATCCATCTCGACCAGATGGACAGGTTTGGCACCACGCGACGCGGCTTCGATCCCCACCAGACCGCTACCCGAAAACAAATCCAGGAAGGATGTGTCGGATATGTCTCCAAGGATAGAGAAAAGCGATTCGCGCATCCTGTCCATTGCGGGCCTGATCTCACCTGGGGGACAGGTGACGACCCTTCCTCGATAGAGCCCTCCGGTTATTCTCATATGCCTACCATACGGCGTGCGGCAATAAAATGCAATGGAGTTCAGTTCTCCACGGCCTTGTCGTCGAATGGCGCCGCATTTATGAGGACATCCCTGACCATCGCGTATTCAATGGAAACCAAACCGGGGTCGTTGCGCAGGATCGTATCGATTTCGTCTCGAATGAGCTCGATCATCTCGAAATTATCGGTCAAGTTGGCAAACCGCAACTTGAGGAACCCAGATTGGCGGGTGCCGGCCACCTCGCCAGGTCCGCGGATCAACAGGTCCTGTTCGGCGATATGGAATCCGTCGTTCGATTCCTTCATGACCATGAGTCGTTTCCGGGCATCATCCCCCAGCTCCCGCTCGTAGACCAGAAAGCAATACGACTGGAGGTCGCTCCGACCGACTCTGCCCCGCAATTGGTGCAAGGCGGACAAGCCGAACCGTTCGGCGTGCTCGATGACCATGCAGGTTGCGTTCGGGATATCGATACCGACCTCGACAACACTGGTGGAGACCAGATAGGACAACTCCTTCTTCCTGAACCGCGTGAGGATCGAGACCTTCTCATCCTCCGGCAACCGACTGTGGATGAGGGCGGCGGGAACTCCGGGATACATGGTCGTTGTGAGGAGCTGGAACATGGTTTCGACATCGCGCAACGAGGATTCTCCCCGGTCGTCGATTCGGGGATAGACGAAATACGCCTGGTGCCCACGGGAGAATTCGACTCCGACCGCGGCATACATTCGTTCCCTGCTCTCGTTCGCCACAAGATAGGTGGTCACCGGAAGCCTGCCCTCGGGCATGGTGCGTATCGTAGAGATGTTCAGATCCCCGAAGACAGTCAATGCCAAGGTTCGGGGAATAGGAGTCGCTGTCATCATGAGCACATCCGGAGCGCGCCCCTTCTGCAGCAAGGACACCCGTTGGACCACTCCGAACCGATGTTGCTCGTCGATTATGATATACCTGAGTTTCGAGAAGGTTACTTCAGGAGAGAAGAGGGCGTGGGTACCGATAATGATATCGATATGTCCGGACGACAATGCCTCGAGCAGCAGTTTCCGCGATTTTCCGACAACGGAACCCGTAAGGAAGGCCAAACGGATTCCGAGTGGTTCGAGCCATTCGGCCGCTTTTTCCGCATGTTGGCGGGCAAGCAGTTCCGTGGGGGCCATGAACGCGACTTGTCCTCCACCCTCGATGACCTGCAATGCCGATATCCATGCGACGAGGGTCTTTCCGGAACCGACATCACCCTGCAGCAGTCTGTTCATGCTGTTTGCGTCGATTAGTTCGGCACAAATCTCATCCAGGACGGTTCTCTGGTCCTTGGTCAAGGTGAAGGGGAGTAGGGAGATGAACTTCTTTTGCAAATCCGACATTCCGGGTGATTTCCGTAGCGCCGCACTTCCCGATGAAGTGTTCTTCCGTCTGGTCATAAGCAGCAGGTAGAACAATTCGATGAAGGCCAAGGTCCGTTGAGCGTCCAGCGCATCGTCAAGCGAATTCGGCTGGTGCAGTGCGCGGACAGCTGCGTTGATCGGCAGGAGCCGATACTTTTCCACCAGTTCCGCCGGAAGTTCCTCAGCGAAACGATCCGTGCGGGCGAGGGTTGCCGCGACGTCCCTGCGTATGATCCGTTGGGAAAGTCCACCCGACAATGGATAGATGGCGAGCAGCTTCCCAAAGTCGCCGGGCATCGAGCCGTCGGACTGCAACGGCAGCATGTCGAACTGGCTACTTTGCAATTCATGGAAATTGCGTTGGAATTGGCCATACAGGTAGAAACGGGAACCGATGCGTAACACACGTTCCAAAAAATTCCTTCCGAAGCACAACAAGGCTGCCCGGCCGTCGCCAGCATCGCTGATATCCTTGACGATTACCTTCAGTGTACGTTTTCGGGTGCCTCCGAAATATCCATGCGAAACCACCTCCACCACGGTGTTGGCAAATTCGCCATCTTCCAACCGGGCCAGGGGAACAAGGATCGAACGGTCCTCATAGGTTCTCGGTGCAAGGAGCAGGAGCTCCCCGAGTGTACGAACCCCAAGGTTTTCGTAGCTATCGGCACTATGTTTGCCGACACCCTTGAGACTGGTGATCGGATCGGTCAGTTGCCTGACGTACACCAACGGCACCTAGAATGGAAGACTGGCAAGCCAGTTGACCAGTAGGTTGATCAGGAACGCACATACCGAGTAGATGAGGGCCGTGATCACAAGGGCTGTCCACAACAGGAAGCGGTCCGATACTTCACGACCTCGGAAAAAGGTCGCGTGCAAGGTGTCCAACGGGCGTCTCAGCCACGCATCGAGCATGGAGATGTATTGGATGGAGTTCTGGGTCTTTCGATAGGCGAAATAGAGGCGGATGCCGACAAGGACCGCGAAGAGTCCCAGGACAAGCGATCCCACCGACCACCAGAGTGATTGGACAATAGTCGCCAATGCGTACCCCACGGAGAACTGGCCGGAGTAGGCGAATGATTGCAGGATGCGTTGGACAATGCCTATAACCATAAATGCAACCAGTGGCGTGAAGTCGAGCACTCCCCGGCGCAGGAAGGTCATGCCCTTGAACAGGTTGAGGTAAGGATCGGTTATCCTGGCCAACATGTCGGAGAGCCCCGATCCCGTGGTTTGGGTGGGATTCAACCATTGCATGATAATCCTGATGATAATCAGCATATTGTAGATCGAAAGCAGGACTGACAACATTCGTGCGAGTTCCCTCATGGTCTCACCTCCCTTTCAATTGAACCAGATATCGGAAACTGCCTGGTGTTCACGCAAGGCAGATATGAAATCGTCACTATACCCGACAGAGAATTCCCTGCCGGCCTTCACAATGGTCTCGTCCGTTCGGACGCCTTGGCCAGTGCCATCAACCATTTCTTCAGCCGCTTCGCTCTCGGCCAAGAGGTGGATGAGTAGGGAGCAGGCCCCCTTGTAAGTGATGCACGTGTCCATGATGCTTCTCAGCGATGCCTGGGTGCAAAGGTCCCTGACCAGGACGACATGTGCTTCCCTGATAGCTTCCGGCTCCAGCTGTTTCGGATCCACCACCGCATCGAGAAGGAACGACAGCTTGTCCTGACGGGTTTCCAATTTTCCCTTGAAGCCATAGATGCCATCGGTCTTCACATTGCCCTCGCAATCCTTCCAGATTTTTGGAAACGCCACAGCTTCGATCGTTCCATTGAAGTCACTCAATTGCAAGAATGCCATACGGTCTCCCGTACCGCCTTTGGTAGTGATTTCTCGGAGGCCTGTCACCATGGCCACCAGATTCACCGCCCTGCCGGTCGGAAGCCGTTCCGGTTGCCCGAGGTCGATGGTAACGGTCCTGTTCCATACATCCCGATACATGTCCATGGGATGACCCGAGACATAGAAACCCAGCAGGTCCTTTTCGATCTCCAGTTTTTCCAACAAGGTGGAATCGGGAAGCAGTTCCATCTCGAAGGTTTCCATCGCAGCCTCTTCCTCGGCATCGAACAGGGATGCTTGGCCAAAAGCTTCGTTCTCACGTTTCTTCTGGGCATACTTGACGGCCGCTTCCACATTGGCCATAAGGGTCGGCCGGTTGTTTCCCAGCCCATCGAATGCCCCCGATTGTATCAGCGATTCGAGCAGCTTCGAGTTCAATGCCCGCGGTTCGCTGCGGTACAGGAAATCGAGGAAGTTCTTGTAGGGTCCGTTTTCGTTGCGCTCCCGCAATATGCTTTCGACTGCCGCTTCCCCGACATGCTTGATACCTTGGAGTCCATAGACTATCTTGCCGTCGACAACGGAGAATTGCCGTCCAGAATTGTTTATCGAGGGTGGGGTGATCTCGAGTCCCATGGTCTTCGTCTCGATCAGGTACTGGGCGAACTTGTCGGGACTGTTCATCTCGTTGGTGAGATTGGCTGCCATGAACTCCGCGGGATAATTGGCTTTCAGATATGCGGTCTGATATGCGACCACAGAGTATGCGGCCGCATGCGACTTGTTGAATCCATAGCCTGCAAATGGCAGGAGCATCTCGAAAATACCCTCGGCGATCTCTTTCGAGTATCCTTTTTCCTGGGCACCCCGGATAAAATTCTTCTTTTCCTTCTCCATGACCTCGGCTTTCTTCTTGCCCATGGCCCGTCTGAGAAGGTCGGCGTTTCCCAATGAATAGCCCCCGATTATCTGGGCTACCTCCATGACCTGTTCCTGGTAGACGATGACACCGTAGGTGGTTTTCAATGGAGGTTCCAGATCGGGATGGAAATATTCTATGGCCGTCCGTCCGTTCTTGGAATCGATGAATTTCGGGATATATGCCATCGGACCGGGCCGATACAGGGCATTCAAGGCCACCAGGTCCTCGATCGAGTTCGGCTTGGCGTCCTTGAGGACCCGTTGCATTCCCGCACTTTCAAACTGGAAGATACCGGCGCTGTCGCCCCGTCCAAGCATTTCGAAGGTAGCGGTATCCTGCTCGTCGATCTCCTCTATTGAGAAGGAGGGGTCGTTCTGCTTGATAAGGTCCTCGGTATGCTTGATCAGGGTGAGGGTCTTGAGTCCGAGGAAGTCCATCTTCACCAGACCACAGTCTTCCAACATATCCATGGTGTATTGGGTGGAAATGGCTCCGGTCTTCGGGTCGCGGTACAGCGGGACATAGTTGGTGAGGATCTTTTGGCCGATTACGACTCCCGCCGCATGGGTTGATGTATGGCGGTTGAAGCCCTCGAGTCGTTTGGCAACATCGAACAACTCTGCGTAGATACCACCCTTCTGCTCGAGTTCACGCAACTCCGGGGTGAAGTCTATCGCTCCTTGGACCGTGAGTTTCCTGGGTTTCCCGGTGGTCTCGTCGTCGGGCAGCGACTCGGGGACCAATCCCACTATGCGGGTGGCTTCGGCAAAGGGAATATCCAATACCCGTGCGACGTCCTTGAGGACGGCCTTGACCTTCAAGGTACCGAAGGTCGCGATCTGGGCGACCCGGTCCGTTCCGTATTTTGCCGTGACGTAGTCGATGACCTCTTGCCGGCGCTCATAGCAGAAGTCGATATCGAAGTCGGGCATGGAGACCCGTTCCGGATTCAAGAACCGCTCGAATATCAGGTTGTACTCGATGGGGTCGATATCGGTGATGGTCATACTATAGGCGACCAGGGAACCAGCACCGGAACCTCTTCCGGGTCCTACGGGAATCCCATGCTGCTTGGCCCAGAAGATGAAGTCCCACACAATGAGGAAATACCCGGTGAAACCCATGCTGATAATGACATCCAATTCGTAGTCGAGCCGTTTCTGCAAATCTTCTGTGATCTTGGGATACCGTTTTGCCAAACCTTCTTGGGCGATATGCCTGAGGTACTGGTCGGGATTTTCGAATTCCGGTGGTATTTCATACGCGGGAAGCATCGGTCCCGGCTGGTCAATGGTGAGGTCGCACCGTTGGGCGATCCGTACGGTATTCTCGATCGCCTCGGGAATCCAATCGAAGAGTCTGGACATGGCATCCGGGCTCTTCATATAGAATTCCACAGCATCGAAACGCATACGATCCTGATCGTTCTTCTTCTTGTTCGTTCCTATACAGAGGACAATGTCGTGCGCATTCGCGTCGGAGTCTTCGATATAGTGGATATCATTGGTCGCCACAACGGGCAGCCCGAGTTCCTCGGCCAGTTTGGCAATCTGTGGGTTGACCTGCTTCTGTTCCGCCAGTCCATGGTCCTGCAGTTCCAGATAGTACCGGTTGTCGTCGAAAATCGAGGAGTAGAACAATGCGCGCTGCTTGGCTCCCTCATAGTTGTTGTCGGCCAGCAGTTGGGGAATCTCCCCTGCGAGACATGCCGAAAGGCAGATGAGTCCCTCGTTATGCTCGGCCAGCAGCTGGTCGCTGATCCGGGGCTTGTAGTAATAGCCTTCCGTGTAGGAGATCGAATTGAGCACCATGAGGTTTTTGTAGCCTTGTTCATTCATGGCTATCAGGACCAGATGGTAGTAGCGGCTACCGCTCATGGTCGTCGACTTTGCCGTATGGGACTCGGGGTTCACATAGAATTCACACCCTACAATCGGGTTTATCCCCTGTGCTTTGCAAGCTTTATAGAATTTTAGGACACCGAACATGTTCCCATGGTCGGTAATGGCCAAGTGCTGCATCCCATACTGTTTCGCTTTCGCGATATAACGGTCGATAGGTGCTGCTCCATCAAGAAGCGAATAATCGGTGTGGTTGTGCAGATGGACAAATTCGGACATGCAAGACTCCTTGGTAGGCCGTATTGTAACACAAGGGGCGATGAATTCGAAGCCTATCGCTCGGAGAGACTTTGCGCGTTCAATTCATGCATTGCCGATTCCACGAACCTCCGTGCCCGTTCCAATTGGATGGCTGGAATTTCATGTTCATTCGATGAGAAGACCCCTTCCATGATGGAGCGGACCACACGGTCGATCTGTTGGGTCGAAAGTGGAAGCATGGTCCCGTGCATCATCATGTCGATCTCATGGGGAATGAGAAACATGGTGGTTGGGAAGGTGAGGCACATGCGGAACCGGTTGATCACAGCCTGGTTGTAGAAACACGCGAACGAGAGCATGACCGTCTCCTCGGGATTTATCATGGGATTGCCCGCACAAATGAACGAGGAGAAGTTCTCCCGCTCGAACCCGAGCCGGATACGTGTCACCAGGTCGTTCTTCTTCAACTGCAGCGTGCCATGGCGGTCATACAACCGGTTGATATCGATCCATCGTGTTTCGGTCTTTTGTCCAAGACACGTCTTCACCTCGATTTCCGCCTGCAGGGCGGAGAGTGTACCGGGAAGGGACAGCCGGGCTTGCGGTGTACAGATTGCCCCACCGATGGTCATCTGTTTCCGGATGATCTTGGTGGCGGTACTCTCCAACGTCGTCTGCAGCAGTCCCGGCAAGACCTGTTTGCCCACGGTGAGCATCTGCTCGAAGGTGACCATGGAACCGATTTCCAGATACCTGTCGGTCCGGTTGATCCGCTTGAGTTCGGGAACCTCGCCAAGCGATATGATATCGTTGCTTTCCCTAGTCGGATAATAGTCGTGCCTGCTCATGATGAATGTCCCACCTGCCCAGAAGGTCGCATTGGGAAACCGGGTGGAGGCGGACACCAGGTCGTTCATGGTCTTGGGCATATGGACTGCGGGGGATCTAATACCTTCGTACACGCCTGCGCCTCCGATAAGCGGCTGCCGCTCTGAAAATGTCGAGGATCTCGTGGGCGTCGAGGCAGGGACACTTGTTCAAGCCGACTTCCCTCACTATGGTCGTCTCGTCCGGTTCCTCATCATGGGACGGGCCAGATTCCGACTTTACCACCGTTTGCAGCAGGGATTCGAAGATCAGAGTCTTCGAGGCATAGCAATGGGGACACGGATGGCTACCGGTATCCTCGTAGGCCCGTTCGAGATCGTGCCAGAACCGCGACTTCTGATATCCTTCGAAGGTGACTATCTTGGCCCCTTTCAGGCGGAAGGCTGGAATCAGGCAAGAAAGCACAGCTTCATCCTGCAGCAATACCACACAATTGCCGCAATTGCCGTCGCGGCAGCGGGTCTCCATGTGGGCGGTCTCAAGCTCATCCATAAGGATCAGGTTGAGCGGTTTGTTGGAATTGACTGTCAACAGCACATGTTTGTTGTCGATGGTGCATTCGATCTTCATTCTTCCCTCCGGATGTAGCCGATGATATCCTCACTGGTAACCGGCATGGTGGAGACATCGCAATTCAATGCTTGGGAGAGTGCCGAGGCACAGGCGGACATGACCATGGCGCGAAGGGCCGAGGTCGCCGAAGTCTGGATTTCATCCGATCCCAGGGCATCGACCTTGATATCCATGAACGGCGGCGCACCCTCCCTGTGGATGGGAATGACATTGCACTCGTTCAAACTGGTGTTGATGATATGCTGGAACTTTACCCGCAGCCGGTTGATGTCGGGAGGGTTGCTGAACGAGAAGCGGCCCCACACGCGGCGGACTTCGACAATCAGGCTAATGGTATTCACCTCGAGCTCCAATACGATGCATCCCCAATTCTTACTGGTGAACATGGCTGTGCTTGTCGAAAGGATGCTCCTTGCAGTCACCGACTCGGTGATCGGCAACGGCTCCTGGAACCGTTTGGTCTTGATCGCGGCACAGCATTGGGTGATCATGAGGACCGATCGTTCCACATCGAGTGAAAGTACCTCCGGTCCGGTATCGACCATAGCCTCGGTGGAGTTGTCGACGAAAACGATGGTATCCTTTTCAACCGAGAGCATCTTGGCAATGACCGAACGCCACAATGTGGTGGTCTTACGCATGGGGAAAAAACTGGAATTGACAAGCACTTGGTTGTTCGCATCGAGTGTGACCGATATTTTCGCCGCGCTGTTCAGTGGCGAGTCGGTGCTGAATCCGCTGATTCCCGCACCGCAGGAAATGCCGATGCCCCTGCTGTAGTTGAGGAAAGCCGAGAGCGGATGCTTGGCTCTCCTTTGCAATTCGTACACAGCGCTATGGCGTGCAAAATCGGATACCGTGCAGGTCGTTGTCATGAGGTCCCGCAACTTCGAGACCGGAAGGGTCTCCAATACGCCCGCCCGTTCCTTCCCGTCCGCGTACTGCTTGATCCTCCAGTTGGAGGGATTCATCTGGTAGTGGCGGGCAATCGCCGAGGTATGTGCTTCGGTCGAGAAGAGTGCGGAACTGTATCCCAGGTCACCGAAGAAGTGCGATGGCGGCGAGTGGGACTCCACAATGCAGACGCTCGCGGAGAAGGCCTGCAGTTGGTAGAGGGGAATGAGTCCAGCGAGGATCTGTTTGAACAACTCGGCGGTGAAAAGCGGAAAAGCTCCCTGGTCGACAACGGCCTCGACCTCTTCGGCCATGGGTTTTCCGGTGGCATCCAATGCCGTCTTGCGAGTAATGGTGATAGGACTCTTGAACGTGGGGAACCGGGAAGACAGTTGTACCCGACTCTTGCTTTTCAACGTTGCCAAAGCTGCGATGGCCGACAAAATCGAGGGTTGTATGAGTTTTTCATCCTTGGGGGCAAAGTAGGTCGTCGGGTAGACGACCACGCTCTTTTTGGTCCTGCCACAAATATCGGCCACAGTATCGCGGACATGGAACGGCCATTGGGTAGGAACCTGCACCTTCAATACATCGTCCTCGAGCCAAGTTGTCGCTTGGGATATCGTATCCTCCCGTGTCCAGACACGCCGGTCGCTGTAGGTCTTTTCCAATGTGGATTCGGCCTGGGAAAATGCTTCCTCGAGATTTCCCCATTGGTACTGGATGGGGGAGTGTCCCTTCTTCTCCTGATGGGCTTGGATCTCCACCGAGAGTTGGAAATCGATCTCGATCTCCCTCGATTTGACCTCGACCATTTCGGCATCGGGTCCAAACAACGCGACGATCGGTTGTCCCTTGTAGGCAATGTCAGTCGATGCGAACAGCGGGAAATTGTCCGTGTATACTTCAACAGCATTCCGGCCCACAATGTCCTTCGGGCCCACGAGGAAGAAGCGATTGTCCTGCTTTGGCGGGGTTATGCCGATTATCGATCCCGAATCGATATTGGACCGGATCACAATTCCGTGAATCGTCTGGTTGCCGCCCGATACCTTGAGAGTTTTTTCCGCCATGAAGCCCTATTGCCATCCTTAGAAGTTAAAAATACCATTTTCCCCTAGTGACCGCAATGGCAAAACATGGGAAAGCCGGTATACTGGTGGTAACATTACGTAGGAGCAGGAACATGGAAACAGTGGAACATGCGCAAGTGGAGATTGCCCGGTTGTCTGAAGAACTGCGGCGACACCAGCACCACTATTATGTTGAGGCACAACCGCTTGTAAGTGATACGCAATACGATCGCATGATGGATAGGCTCCTCTATCTCGAGGGCCTGTATCCCGAATTGAAGTTGTCGGATTCCCCTTCCCAGCGGGTCGGCAGCGACCTTGGCACCGGCTTTCCCGAGGTGCGCCACACAGTTCCGGTCCTGAGTTTGGACAAGGCGTATACCGGAGACGGTGTCCTGCAATGGATCGAGCGGTGCCGCCAGCGTGGCGAGCAGCGGCTATCCTTTGTGGTTGAGGAAAAGATCGATGGCGTCTCCCTGGTGCTCTACTACGAGAAGGGTCTGCTGGCAAGGGCTGTCACTCGGGGAAACGGGTTCGTGGGCAACGATGTCACGCCCAATGCGAAGACGATCAAGTCCATTCCGTTGCGCTTGTCCAGGCCCTTGGATATCGCGGTCAGGGGCGAAGTTTTCCTGCCCAAGGAGGATTTCAACACCTTGAACGGAACCATGGAAGTCCCCTACGCGAATCCCAGGAATCTGGCGGCGGGAACAATCAGGCGGTTGAAGAGCAGTGAAACCGCAATGGTTCCCTTGAAAATGTTTGCCTACGAGGCCTCTTTCACCAATCCGACGGAAGCTGTCCACAGCCATGTGGAGATCCTGCGCTTGTTGAAGGACTTGGGGTTCCTGGTGAACCCATCCCTCGCAGTCTTTGCCGATGCGGATGGCGATGGGACCTACGGAGACATTCCCGACTATCTTGGAAAACTGGAGCAACAGCGTTCGACCCTCGCCTACGAAATCGATGGTCTGGTGATCAAGGTCAACGAATTGGGAGTCCGGGATTTCCTCGGGTACACCGGGCACCACCCCAGGTGGGCCCTCGCGTACAAGTTCGATGCACCGGAAGCCCAGACCGAGGTTCTCGATATCGGTGTCCAGGTCGGACGGACCGGGAGGATAACTCCGGTAGCGCGGGTCAAGACGGTGAAGGTCGGCAATTCGATGGTCTCGAATGTTACCCTGCATAACCAGGACTACATCAACCTGCTAGAGCTGGCTATCGGAGATACAGTCGCAATCTCGAAACGTGGCGATGTCATTCCAGCTGTGGAGCGGGTGGTCGAGAAGAACGAG
The DNA here is from genome assembly GCA_002839355.1 of Spirochaetae bacterium HGW-Spirochaetae-2. GTDB lineage: Bacteria > Spirochaetota > Spirochaetia > Sphaerochaetales > Sphaerochaetaceae > UBA8525. The sequence goes on along the minus strand of PGXW01000028.1, from coordinate 4,332 downwards.
GAAGGAAACACGACATGGCAACTCCCGGCCGAATGTCCTTCGTGCAAGACGACGCTGGTACGAAATGGAGCCCATACCTTCTGCCCGAACGGGGCTTGTCCCGACCAGGTCGTGGGAAGGATCAGCTTCTTCGTGGGACGGCAACAGATGGACCTGGATGGGTTTGGTCCGGAGACCGTCTCCTTTTTGGTCGACAAGGGTCTGGTGCACGATATTCCCGATATCTACACGGTCGATTACGATGCGTTGGTGGGGGAGCCGGGGTTCGGCGAGAAGAAGGCCGGTGCACTGGCACAGGCGGTCGAGAAGAGCAAGGAGCAGCCTTACCGGTTGGTATTGGTGGCTTTGGGGATACCCGATTTCGGAAAAAAGGCTGTGGACCTGTTGGTGAATGCGGGCATACGGAGCATGAAACAGTTGTTGGAGATGGTCGATTCGGGTGATGCCGAAACGCTGGTGGCAATCAAGGGCTTCGGCAAGAAGACAGTGGATTCGTTGTTCGCGGAATTGTCCGACGCGAAGGTTCGTGAACGGATTGCCCGGTTGATACTGCTGGGTTTGCAATTCTCGGAAGCGGCCACCGACGCCGAGGAAATGCTTCCCCAGATATTCCGCAACCAGGTGTGGTGTGTGACCGGAAGCTTCGAGCGGTTCGCTCCCCGTTCGTTGGCTCTCAAGGAGATCGAGGCCCGAGGCGGCCGTACCACAAGTTCCGTCACCTCCAAGACATCCCATCTGTTGGCTGGTAGTGGAGCGGGTTCCAAATTGCAGCAGGCACAGTCATTTGGAACAACGATAGTCGATGAGCAGCAGTTCATACGGATGTTGGAAGGAGGGGAAAGCGATGACAGTCGATAGCATAGCGGCGCAGTTGCATGCGGAGCTTGCGGGAACCGTGATTCCGCAGGTGCTCTCGGAGTATGGGAGGCGAGCGTATTTTCCGAAAGGTATCGTCGCCCAAAGCCAGGAGGCGGCTTCGGCTGCCCATGTCGCCAACGCCACTGCAGGTGTCGCACTCGATCATGGCCATTACATGACCCATGGCATGTTTTCCCGATTGGATACGGTGGTTTCCAGCGACGATATGGTCTCGTACGCACCCACGGCGGGTGATCCTGCATTGCGGAAGCTGTGGTGGAATGAAATGGTACGCAAGAATCCGTTGCTTGCCGGTTCATCCTGTTCGCTGCCGGTAGTCACCGCAGGACTGACCCATGCGATCGCTATTGCAGCCGATCTGTTTCTCGATGCGGGGGATACCGTGGTGGTCCCGTCACCCTGTTGGGACAATTATGAACAGATATTCTCTGTACGGCATGGTTGTACGATCCAATCCCCTTCCTTGTTCGATACGAATCGACGTTTTTCCCTGGGAGCCCTCGAACGTACGCTCGACGGAATCGTCTCTGACAAGATTTTTCTCCTCCTCAATTTTCCCAACAATCCTACAGGCTATACACCGACACAGCTGGAGATGGAAGAGCTAAGGGACCTGTTGGTGGACCTTGCGCAGGCGGGCAAGCGGTTGGTGGTAGTGGTGGACGATGCCTATTTCGGGCTATTCCATGATGAGACTGCCTGCCGGTATTCGCTGTTTTCCCTCTTGTGGAATGCCCACGGGAACCTGTTGGCGGTCAAATGCGATGCCGCGACGAAAGAATCGTTGGTATGGGGGTTCCGCGTCGGGTTCATCACCTATGCCGCCAATGGCTTGACGGATAGGCACTACCATGCAATGGTTCAAAAAACCATGGGAGTCATACGGTCGTCGGTATCAAGCTGTTCCCGGGTGAGCCAATCGTTGTTGCTTGCGGCCATGAGGCATGAAGCCTATGGGGAGGAGACGAAACGGGTCTCCGACGAAATGGCGCGGCGATTCGGAAGTGTGAGCGAATCGATCGCCAAATGGCGGGATTCGGTTGCGTTGCATCCCTTGCCGTTCAATTCAGGCTACTTTTGTACATTCGCCTGTGCGGGAGATGCCGAATCGCTTCGGAGGTACTTGTTGGAAAACCATGGAATCGGTACTGTATCGATAGGGACGGACCTGTTGCGGATCGCGTATTCGGGTGTGGACGCCGAATTGCTTCCGCAGATGATCGACACGGTGTATCGGAGCGCCGAGACGATATGGAAATAAAGACGAAACTGTATCTGGTGAATGGGGACGGTGAGAAGTTCATGGGGATCGGGGTGCTCTGGTTGTTGGAGCATGTCGGGACCTCGGGCTCCTTGCGGGCGGCCGCATCGGCACTCGGGATTTCCTACTCCAAGGCCTACGCCATGGTCAAGAACCTGGAGGACCAGTTGGGATTGCCAGTCGTCGACAGGAAGCGGGGTGGAGCCTCCCATGAGGGATCCTCGCTCACTGAATTCGGCCACAAATTCATCACATTGTACGATGCCTTCCAAGCCGAGGCGAAAGAACGGCTTGTTGAACCATTCGGTTCATTTACCCATGATTTCGAACAACTATTGAAGGACTATGCCGAACATGAATAGAAGGAGTGATGCCATGGAGTTCCAGACAAGCAAGAGGAAGTACGATTTCAGTATTCCCAATCTCGGAAAGGCGAAGATTCTTTCGCCGATCAAGATGTCGACGTCGGATGACGATGGGCTTGCCGATTACGTGAACGACTCGAAGCGGGTATATTTCGGAATCGACGCGTTGATCAACGAGAAGGGTGAGGAAGTCCCGGAATTCCACGATACGGTGGAAGTGGCCGGACCCCGGGAAAAGATATACTTCAATCCCGCCCATGTGCACGCGGCGATCGTTACCTGTGGAGGAATCTGTCCTGGTCTGAACAATGTGATTCGTGCCGTCGTTCGTTGCTTCTGGTACCGATACGGGGTGAGGAGGATTTCCGGCATCCGTTTCGGGTATCGTGGTCTTCTGGAGAATTCCCCATATCCGTTGATGAATCTTGATCCCGATGTAGTCGACGATATCCAGGAGAAGGGTGGTTCTATCCTTGGCAGCTCCCGCGGTGGTGGCGACAAGGTCGAGGAAATCATCGATTCGTTGGAGCGGTTGAATATCAATGTCCTGATCACCATCGGTGGTGACGGTACCCTTCGGGGGGCTTGGGAACTCGGTGAGGAGATCAAGAAGCGGGGACTCAAGATCGCTGTGATCGGTGTTCCCAAGACCATAGACAACGACCTTTCATTCATCCAGATTTCCTTTGGATTCGATACCGCGGTGACACACGCCGTGCCATCGGTACGGGGAGCCCATACCGAGGCCAAGGCGTCGGTGAACGGGATTGGGTTGGTGAAGGTCATGGGCAGGGAGTCGGGTTTCATCGCGGCGAGCACTGCCTTGGCAATGAGCGATGTGAACTTCTGTCTCATTCCCGAGAATCCGTTCGATTTGGATGGTCCGAACGGTCTGTTGGCACATTTGAAGAAACGGATCCTGGAGCGGGGCCATGCGGTGATATTGATCGCAGAGGGTGCTGGACAGGACTTGGTACCGCAGACTGGGGAGAAGGATGCTTCGGGAAATGTGAAGTTCACCGATATCGGCATTTTCCTCAAGGATAGGATCAAGGACTATTTCGCCCAAGAGGGCGTGGAGATGAGCCTGAAGTATATCGATCCGAGTTATATCATCAGAAGTGCCCAGGCGAACCCCAACGATTCGATTTACTGTTCACGGTTGGGAGCACACGCTGTCCATGCCGCGATGTCGGGTAAGACACAGGCGTTGATATCGCTGGTAAACAACAAGTTCGTGCATATACCGATAAAGGTCGCTGTCTCGGAGCGGAACCATGTGAATACCGAGGGAAGTCTCTGGCGTGATGTGTTGGAGAATACCAGGCAGCCCGCATCGATGAAAAACAAGAATTGATTGCCAAACGAAGCGAGGGGAGAGGGACCATGCAATGGTCACTCTTCCGAGCGAGTGCAGGCAACGTGAGGTGACCGAAGTCTCCTTTCATGCTTGTATGGATGCCCCGGAGGAGAAGCCGGGGCATTTCTGGCATCATTTTAATATTTATACATTCCAACTTTCATATTATGTGAAAGATAAACCGATTTAATAATATTTTCTTCACATTAAAGTGTCATTATTGGGTGTATTAGCAGGATTAATATCATTGGAAGATGTTCTTATCGATGGTGTTTGATGCTAAAAAGAATTTTTCAAAAATTTTTCAAAAATGCTTGATTCTTTTTTTAATTCTCGGTAAATTCTCATCGAAAGGAAAAACGAATGGATAATTCCTTCCGATAACATGGACTCCATTCAATTGACTTTTCATAACCTCCTTTTTGTTCCCCCTGGGTTTAACCTCCTTTTCCCCAGGGGGTTTTTTT
>PGXW01000027.1:47117-56602 GCA_002839355.1 Spirochaetae bacterium HGW-Spirochaetae-2 | reverse complement strand
ACTTCAAGTCTTCCCCTGTCATCTCGCGGTTGCCGCTCTCCAGCTGCAACCTCAAACGTTAGCTTTCACTTTCGTTCGTGAATTGACTTGGAAGCCCTTGCACCTCTGTAAAACTTTCATTCTACAGCCTGCAATTGCTTGCATTAACTTCTCTCTTTCCTTCGCTTATCAATGTAATAAATCAGGACGCCGTTACTCCTTTCGGAGAGAGCGTTTTTGGCTCAAGGCCAAGCACCTTTCGTTAGCGTGCTCGACTAAGATACATTATCCAAAACATAGTGTCAATAGTAATTTTCACTATTATTTTTTAATGTTTCGTCCGTCTCAACCAACTCGGTTACAAGAACTTCATGGCTTTCCGGTTGAACCGAGGTGGATACTACCCGTTTTCCCAATTCTCGTCTAGGGGGTTTCCAAATTTATTTGAGAAATTCAACAAAGGGGCGACAAAACAATTCCATTCTGGTAATCTTGGCACATTGAAGACCATATCAAGAGAGGATGAATCATGAATCTAGTCTTTCTAGGCCCGCCGGGAGCCGGCAAAGGGACTATCGCGGCGATTGCAAAGGAAAAATTGGGAGTTCCCCACATTTCCACTGGGGACTTGTTCCGCGCTGCGATCAAGAATGAAACCGAACTGGGCAAGCAGGTGAAATCGATACTTGCTTCCGGAGAACTGGTACCGGATAGCGTGACAGTCGAAATGGTACGGGAACGTTTCCTCGACAAGGATACGAAAGATGGATTCATCCTCGATGGATTTCCCCGAACCATTTCGCAAGCCGATTCGTTGGCAGACATGAAGCAGATCGACCATGTCGTCAACTTTCTTCTCGACAGGGAGGAAATTGTCAAACGGCTTTCCGGCAGACGCATGTGCAAGAGCACTGGGAAAATCTACCATGTGCTTTACAATCCTCCGAAAGTGGAAGGAATCGACGATGAGACCGGTGAGCCCCTTATCCAACGGGACGACGACAAGGAAGATGCGATATTGAACAGGTTGGAAGTCTACGACCGTCAGACAGCTCCCTTGATCTCCTATTATAAGGAAAAGGGAATGTTGCGGGATATCGATGCCAAGGGAAGCCCTGAGGCCGTATTGGCACAGATGCTGGCAGCCATCGGCGCCTAGAACCCTTGCTTATAACCTCATCATGCGACCAGCAACACCGGTCGCATGTATCATTTGTAGGTATCTGCGATCAGCTTCCAGGATATTCCATTCCCAAGACCTGAAGAGACTTCGAGTTCCGACAACCTCCCGAACAACACCTTTGAATATTGCTTCAGTCCATACGCCTGCAGCGCAGTCCGGTAGGCACTTCCAAAGTCGCCCGAATCCGTGAAGGCAGAAATCAATCTCATGCGTGTATCCATATCGACAGGGTCCAATTCCAAAACGCGCAACCAGGCTTCCTTTGCAATCTCAAACTCCATGGCTGCCGCCGCAACGCCACCATAAGCCTTCAGATATTTAACATTTCCATTCGCCGTCAAATTGTTCAATGTACCGAGCGTGTCCAAACTTGATGCAAAATCACCTGAAAGTGCATATGTCAGGCCCAAATTGTAGAGTAGCCGTGTCTGCTGGGGATATTCGGCCAAAGCCGATTCATAGATAGCCAGTGCCGAACGGTATTCACCTTTTCCGGCAAATGCCTGGGCTTCAATCAAAATCCTGTCCACACGCCCATTACGCAACGCCAAGCTGGAGCACCCGGACAAGACACAAACCGCGGACAAGATACACACCGCAAGGACCTTCTGGAACGGGTCTCTTCGCCGATGGACACCTCGACCGCGGCATGTGGTATACATATGACCCTCTAGCTGCCGTTTCGCCCGAGAACAGTGGCTTCGATCTCCTTGACCTGATCACGGTACAAGTTGGTAATCATCGTGCCATAATCGGCCATGAGTTGGATCATGTTGCGCGGATTGTCATCGGCATCCTTTCCGTTGAGCCGATCTCCCGCATCCCCAAGTCCGGGGAGGATATACGCCTTCTCATTGAGTACCGGATCCATCCACAGGGTATAGACCTCGGCATTTTCGATGGCACGGACCACGCGCAACGCACCCTTGAGGGCGGAGATTACCGTGATGAACCGAATGGATTTCGGTTTGATCCCTTGCGACTCGATATATTTTACGATCGTCACCAGCGAACCTCCGGTGGCATTCATCGGATCGGCGAAAATGAGGTCCTTTCCTTCCAATTGTGACAAATCGAAGAAACTACGGTCCAAATCCAGCAGATAATCCATATTCTTCTCAACTTTCGTATCGTCCCGCTTGATCCTGAAAAGGGCAAAGGGAGTCACAAATTCGTTGGAACTGTATTCCTGGATCTCCTTGCTGATAATCATCGATGGCAGGAGGGCACCCCTCAGCATGACACACATGACAGAGTTCTCGATCAATTCGTCTACGTTGGGAATCTTGTGGATCGCAAAGTTCTGCACCGGAATATTCACAGGAGTACGGGTCACGATACTGCGTTTCTTCGGCAATGCCTTGTCGGCATAGACATGGGCGAACAGCAGTTCATAGGCACGTTGCACATAATAGAGGAATTCGGACTGGCTGGTCTTGGGATCCCGAAGTTTAGCGATGAGACGCGAGGCGGCGCCATGCTGCACCTGGGGAGTCTCGAAAGAATAGACATGGATTCCAGGTTCCTTTGCCACCACTTCCTTCAAATAGCGGCCGACACGCTCGAATACCGGTGTCAATTCTGCCTTGGCCTTCTGTACTTCCGCAGGATTGCCCGTATCGATCTTCTTGAAAAGATCAATTGCTTCCCCGTATAACGACTGCGCTTTTGCCAGACTCTCCTTGTCTGAGTCGGTCAAATACCCATCCATATCCGTCGCGTGCAAGACTACTTTATTCATAGGTGCCTCTCTATCAGTATTGGAGGCTCGCGATAAGAGCCGCTCCGGAGACAAATTCTAACCTATGAAACCGTTTTCGGCAACGGCGCCGGAGTAGAATCCTCTGTGAACATGAAAAAACCGTTCTTCAGAAGAAGAACGGCTACATCTCCAGGGGGAATTGAACCCCCGTTGTCGGGATGAAAACCCGATGTCCTAACCACTAGACGATGGAGACTTGAAAAACGCTTAGTCTTTTACCATGGTACAGCAAAATCGTCAAGTAGGTTGGCACAATATCTTGATTATTCTTCCCTTTTCTCCACTGCAATCGACGTTTTTATGTATCGGGGCCGAATTCTCAAATCGCGACGCTCCCATTGCGCATCATCGTGGTGAACACATCCGCGATTTTCGGATCGAATTGGCTCCCGGCATATTTCTCGATTTCCTGCAACGCGGCGTCCAGTCCCAATCCCTTGCGATAGGCCCTGTCGCTCGTCATGGCATCGAATGCATCGGCAACGGCAATAATCCTGGCCTGAATGGAAATATCCTCACCCGCCAGACCTCGGGGATACCCTTTTCCGTCCCACCGTTCCTGATGTTCGAGAATAAAATCGGCGACCTCCGAAAATTCGCTCGCTGTCGCCAATATCCGATATCCGATCTCAGGATGCCTACGCATCTCGCTCCATTCCTCCCGGGTCAGTTTGTCGGGTTTGTTCAGGACAGTCTCTTCAACACCGATCTTGCCGATATCATGCATGAGGCCGGCGATCTTCAACCGGTTCACGTCCTCCTTGGACATGCGCAGCTTTTTGGCTATCTGTTCGCAGATTTCGCTCACCCGTTTCGAGTGGTTCGACTCACGGCTGCTCTTCTCGAAAAGCGTGTTCATGACCAACCCGATGGATTTGCTTTTTGCACTGGTGCTTTCGTAGATCTTATTCCGATACAGGATATCCTCCGCTTTCTTGAACAACATATGCAACGGTTCCTGGAGTGAAGTCCTCGTGGCATACCCGAACGACATCGACAGTCGAATCCGTCCCGAGTCCAAATTCGAGGCCAATACCTGGATGCGCGAGATGATATGGTCCGCTTGCGAACCACTCGTACCGGAAAGGATCATGACGAACTCATCTCCGCCGTAGCGCGCGACGATGTCGGAAGCCCTACATCCTTTCACCAACAGCTGCGCGACATCCTGAAGCAACTCGTCGCCTTTCTCATGGCCGAACGAATCGTTGACAATTTTCAGCCCGTTGGTATCGACCATCACCAAGGTAAGCGGAAGATGCCCGGCTGTATCCCTTCGGACAAGTTCCTCCTCCAGATATCTCCTATTGTACAAACCCGTCAAATAATCGTGGTCGCCCATATGACGCAATTGGTGCTCAGCTGTTTTCCTGTAGGTGATATCCTGACCTTGGACTATCGTGTACCCGAACTCATCCGTATCGTCGTCGGATAGGGTCGCCCAGTTCCATAGGACAGTTCGGGACGCTCCGTCAGCATGCGGCAAGTCGAATTCGGCCGATCCCTTCAAATCCGAGCCCAGCATCTCTTCCCACACCAATGCATTCTCTGGATGCGACTCCGAATCGAACAGGATATGAAACGGTTTTTCCTTGACGACTGCCCATTTTTTTCCGGTTATCTTTTCAAAAGCTTCATTGAACCGGGTGATGCGTCGGTGCGAGTCGAGAATGGCGATCGGACCACTTGCCCCTTCGATGAGTCGTTCAAGCCGTCCATGGGTCTTTCGCAACTCCGCTTCCATCCGCTTCCATTTATTGATAATTTCCGTGTAGACGATGACCCCCCCGATACTGCCATCGGCCTCAAACCATGGACGGCATTCCCATCGGGTCCAATCGGTACTACCATCTTCACGTTCGAAGGGGTCATTTTCGGCACTCAACACTTCACCGGCAAGTGCCCGCTGGTGTACTTTTCTCCATTTCTCCGGCAAATCGGGAAAAATCTCATAATGATTCTTCCCGATAACATCGCGATCCTTCACACGATAATCATCCAGATACCGTTGACTGACATAGAGGTAATCCATATTCCTGTCATGGATGGCAATCGCACTCCGGCTATGCTCAACCACATATCGCATCAGTTCCATCGAATGGTGGGCAGCCAATTCCATTTCCTTCCGGGCCGTGATATCAAGGACCAGCCCTTCCAGCGCCTCGACAGAACCATCGGCGCGGTAAATTGGAATACCTTGTTCCCATACCCATTTTTCCTTGCCATCGGCTGTTCTGATCCTGTAGGTGACCTTGACATGGGAACGTTTCTCAACAGCTTCATTCCACGCATCATAGAGATACTGGCGATATTCGGGCAGTATCAATTCGTTGTATGCCTTCACATGGTTCCAGACCAAATCGTACGGGCGGTATCCCGTCAGCTCAAAACAACCCTCGGAAACATACTCCATGGTCCAATTTGCATCGTAGGCACACCGGAAGGACATTCCAGGAAGATTTCCCAACAATACGGATTTGCTGCGCTCACTCTCGCGGAGCAGCTTCTCCATCCGTTTCCGTTTGGAAATATTTTCCAATGAGCCCGTTATCGAGAGGGGGAAACCGGCACTGTCCACGTCGAGCACCTGCACGTGGGAATAGACCCAAATCCAATTTCCCGAGCAGGTACGCAACCGATACTCTTGCGAGAACGAAGGTTGGTCGCCCCTACCCACATGTTGGAAATTCCTGTCGAAGATGTCGACATCCTCGACATGGATGTGTTCCCACCAGAGTTCCTTGCTGAAATCGGAGGTGGAGTCGGTGTCGTACCCCAAAATCTGCAGCCAGGCAACATTGACCGACATCCGACCGGTTGCCAAATCCATGATCCACAAGCCCAGGTCCAGGGCATCCAGCATCCTATGCAACCGCATATCGTTGCTTTGGGAACTGGACATCGGATTATTCTGGTTCATGCGACAACCCCTTGGAACCGTATCAAGTCCTTCTCAGGTACTGAAATCAGTCAAATTATGCGTCTTATTATGACAGCATCTCGCCAATAACACAAAGATAAAAAACCGCAGCTTTCCAGATTGACCGAATTATTCGATTCCACTACCATAGGGACGCTGGGCCTGGAAAAACGGAACGGGGTGTGATTCCCCGACGGTCCCGCCACTGTAATCGATGACGAAAGCACATGGACCATTGTCCTCGGACGAGAAGGTGTGCAAGTAGGAGGAATCGTAAGTCAGGAGACGTTTCCAGGTTGTCATTCTTCGTGGAGAAAGAGGCAGCATCCTGGGATTGTATCCAAACGCGATCAATTTCTTCACGAAGCCGGCCAATTCTTTTCAGGAGGCCCTTCATGAAGAAGCGCGGAATCTTCTCTCTGGTCCTAGTGTTTGTCGTCTTGTTCCCTTCACTTGCGACATCCCCGTTCATCGATCTCGGTTCTGCATACGAACTGACGGTTTTCGACGAGGCATTTGCGGATGCCGAAACCAACAGCGCATCGACAGTCACCATCATCACCCGTGAACAAATCGATTCGCTCAACGCCCAGACGACCGCGGAGTTGGTCGGCAAGGCGATCGGTACGAGTTTTTCCTCGTACGGTGGGCTCGGTGCCGCCCAATCGGTGCAGATCAGGGGCTCGAGCGCTTCGAAGACGCTGGTCTATGTGGATGGAATGCTGTTGACCTCGGCATTCGATGGTGTATTCGACCTTTCCTCGATCCCGGTTGCTCTTATCGAACGGATTGAAATAGTAAAAAGTGGAGCCGGAAACCTGGGGAAGACCAACGCTATCGGTGGTATCGTGCATATCATTACCAAACGGAGCGCCGATACGGCATATCCATTCACCATCGCCTTTGAAAACGGATCCTTCCTTCCCCTCGCTTACGGGATCGACGATGATCGCAATTGGAGCTCATTGGTCGATAGCCAGAAAATCGACTTCACCACACGTGGACTCCTGCATGGTTTTTCCATCGTGAACACGATCGGTGGCCTCAGGGCACAAAATGGCTACACCTATGGCACCGGATCGGCACGAGATATCCGCGACAACGCCGACATGTACAAGGTGTACGACTCCATGAGCATTTCAGGGAATATCGGATCCCGGACCGAGGTGAATTCGACCAATTTCGGTTCGTACCAACATGTGGGTGTCCCCGGAAGTCTGGTGTACGGACTCACCCCGAACGATTACCAAGAGGATTTGTTCCTTTCCACCACAAATTCCGTTGTCCTGAAGAGCTTGTCCCCAAACTTGGATTCTTTAGCCGTGCGTGCGAATTATTCGTATGGAAGACTGTACTATCATGACGCGCTGTACAATGACAGCGAGCACAACAGACACAAGGGGACGGTGATGCTCGAACAAGTATGGAGTTTCGGCGAAGCCTTCGCGCTGTCCACCGGCTTGGAATCGTCCATGGATTATCTGGATAGCACCGATGTGGGGCAATACACGCGCATCGCCCCTTCAGCCTATGCCAATGGAAGCATCTACCTTACCGACGGAAGGCTTTCCTTGCATCCAACGATCAATGCCTCCTATTTGAGCGATACCGGAGCCTTCTCCCCGAATGCTTCCGTCGGTGCGATCTATGCGATAGATGCACAACATGGGCTGAAGGCTTCGGTTGCATATGCGGAGAATGTCCCGTCGTTCAGCCAGTTGTATTGGCCGTATATGGGCAATCCCGATCTCGAGACGGAAAAAGGTGTCAATATCGACGTCGGGTACTCCTATTCCAATGGAAAGGTACGCTATGAGGGCATAGCGTTCGGAAGAAGTGTGTACAACGCGATTGTGAACGATTCGTCGTGGACTCCCCGCAATATTGCCGAGAGCCTCTATGTCGGGACCGAACAATCGATCGTCTGGCAGTTGGGCCCGGCTTTTGGAATATCGGCAAGCTACCAGTTCAACAAGAGTTTCGATCTATCGAACGGGAACTCTATCGCCGACAACGTTGAGGTGGGGAGTATCCGCAAACACACGGCTAAAGCTTCGCTCAGCTATGGGCAAGGTATCGTCAAAGCCATCATCGATGGAGAATACCTTGGAACTAGCGCCGACTCGGACCGGGTCCTCCTGTGCAATATCACTGTCAACTTCTTGGTGCGGGAAGATGTGAAGCTGTACGCGGCGATCGACAACCTGTTCAACACATCCTATGCATTCAACGAAGGATATCCCATGCCGGGTATGAAGATACGTTTCGGTGGAAACTGGGATTTCCGTTAACCAGGAGGTCAAGGAATGCAAACACGCACGATCATGACGTTCATGCAACAGGGAGGGGCGGTCATGTGGCCGCTCTTCGGTCTTCTCGCAATCGCATTGGTGGTGGCCGTTGAACGGAGCATCACCTTCGCATTGGTGTACATCAACCAGGAATTCAAGGGTAAGGAGGTACTTGAAAAACCGTTGGCCGTTCTTGACTTCATTGCCATGCTCGCCCCAGTCCTGGGATTTCTCGGGACAGTGGTCGGTATGATTTCCGCATTCAAGTCGGTGTCTGAAGCAACTACCGTACAGCTGCAGCTGGTCGCGTCCGGGTTGTACGAAGCCTTGTTCACCACAGCCTTCGGTTTGATAGTCTCTGTAGTCGCTACAGTCTTCGGCTTCTTGCTCGATGTGGTGGTGGACTTGTTATGCGTCGAAAACAACATACAGTAGGGCAACCGGGCGATATCGCATTCTTGCTCATTATTTTTTTCCTCGTGCTCATCGGGCTCCAAGGGGCACGAAGCATCGAATTGTCTGTCGGTGGACAGTCCGCACCGGATGGTCTTGGGCCCCTTTCGATTGTCCTGCTGGCCGACGGGACCATCTTGCAGGAGGGATCATCAATTCCAATGAACGAATTGTCCCGAATCATCGCACATCACGATACGTTGCACCTACAGGTTGCGGGAGAAACTGTCTGGCAGGATGTGGTGACAGTATTGTCCCTTGCCGATAAGCATCGAACCGCTGTCTCACTGGAGGTGCTAAGGTGAAAAGAAGAATCTTGCGAACCAGCTCTGCAATGACCGATATCGCCTTTCTTCTCCTCCTGTTCTTCCTGATATTCGCCATCACCTCGCTGACAACGCCCATTCCTATCGATGCGGCGGACACCGATTGGAATTCGCCATACAGGGAGCAGGGGTTGCTGCTGTCCGTAAGTTCGGAGGGAAGCTTGTTCCTGCAGGGAAAACAGATCGAACCGGGAGAGATACCCCACAGTGAGGTGGTATCCATGTTGTCCGACAAGGATACCCCGTTTTCAGCCATAGCCCCCATTATCGACCAGTTGAGGGTCTCGGGAGTTGAAACCATCCACTGCATAGTGGAGCAACGCCCATGAACCGATTTGCTCGACTGGGGGTGGCAATGGGCACAACAGCCTTGTGTATCGCCGCATTGTTCATTCCCATTGCATATGCACCACCGCTTGCTCCCATGCCACAAGCAACATCGGCTACCATCCGACTTGTCACGAAGCCCGAGCCGATTGTGCACTCCGAACCGATTGTGCACTCCGAACCGATTGTGCACTCCGAACCGATTGTGCACTCCGAACCGATTGTGCACTCCGAACCGATTGTG
>PGXW01000027.1:0-47020 GCA_002839355.1 Spirochaetae bacterium HGW-Spirochaetae-2 | reverse complement strand
GCGACCCGAACCGATTGTGCGACCCGAACCGATTGTGCGACCCGAACCGATTGTGCGACCCGAACCGATTGTGCGACCCGAACCGATTGTGCGACCCGAGCCGATTGTGCGACCCGAACCGATAGGTGGATATTATCCGCTCGAAAGCACAACTGTCGGCCCGATATTCGACAGCACACTTCTGGCGAAGCGAATCATATACCCTCCCCTGGCGAAGCGCCAGGGAAAGGAGGGAGTCGTTGTCTTGCGTCTATTCATCTCGGCTTCAGGAGATGTCGAGGACATTTGGATCGTCGATGATCCGGGATACGGCTTCGGTGAAGCCGCTCAGGCGGCGTTCCAGGGAATGCAGGTTGCCCCAGCTTCAATCGAAGGCAAGCCTATCGCGGTCACCCTGCTCTTTCCTGTACGCTTCACGTTGCGAAACTGATCACAAACGGCTTGCGCCCTGGCAAGCCTTGGCGTTTGCGACTACTATTCGGAAGCCAATTTGAAGATTTCGACAATCTCTTCGCTTCCCAAGGCCACATAGGAAGGCAAGGGTTTTGTATTGCCGGATGTAGTCATATCGGCGAGTGTCTGGTATTCGGAGGGGTCAATCCCCAACTCTTTCATGGTCACAGGCATTCCGAGACTCTTGAAGTATTCCCTCATGGCGACAATCCCTTGCTCTGCAGTCCGTTCGGGATGGTCGTAGTCCATTTCGACACCCCAGATCCTCTCTGCTCCTTGGGCAAACTTCCGAACATCATGTTTGTATACATAGCGCGCCCAAGCAGGGAAAATGACAGCCAGACCAGCTCCGTGGGAAACCTCATCGTGGAGACCGGACACATCATGTTCAATCTTATGCGCCGGGAATGTGGGGGCCTTGCCACAAGCGGTCAAACCATTGTGAGAGACACTGGAAGCCCACATGAGAGTCGCCCGTGCCTCATAATCCTGTGGATTTTCCATCGTTACTTTCCCGGCGTTCTTGACAGCGACCAGGATACCTTCCGAAATACGGTCGGTGAGGTCGTTGTCGGTATCGGGTGTGTAGTACCGCTCCATTGTGTGCATCATCGTATCAACGATTCCACATGCAGTCTGGTACGGGTTGACCGACATGGTATAGTCGGGGTTTTGGAATGAAAAGTCCGGGCGCAGCATATCACTGTTCAAAGGACGCTTCAAATGCTTCTCGGGATTGCTGATGACATGCGAGTTGCTCATTTCGCTTCCGGCAGCAGAGATGGTCAACACCACAGCCAGTGGAAAGCGCTTGGTGGGAACCGTTCCGTTTTCTATCATATCCCAGGGATCGAGACCATGGGCGAGACCGAGACAGATGCTCTTTGCCGAATCGATCACACTACCGCCACCGACAGCGACGATCATGTCGATCGCTTCCCTTTTCGCAAGAGCTATTCCCTCCCGAACCAGGGAAATTTTTGGATTCGGTTCTACTCCTCCAAATTCGACATAGGAAATTCCAGCTTCGGCGAGACTTGCGGTGACAATACCCAGCAAACCGCTCCTCTTCACACTGCCGCCCCCAAAATGGACCATGACTTTCCGATACCCTGCTGCGGATACTGTTGATCCGACTTGGTTTTCCGCATCTTTTCCGAAAATCACTTTTGTCGGGGTGTAGTAGGTAAAATTCTTCATCTCGCTTCTTCTCTCCTTAAGATTTCATTGGTTATGATCACGGCATCTTCAATACAGCCCAGGCAAGAACGCAACTCGATTCCCGTATCTAGTCCTCGCAAGGTCGTGCAAACACTGCTTCCATTCTTCTCTACGAACCGGTTGTACAATTCCTGCACCAGTGCGTAAGTCGCCAGTTTTGTCGATTCAGCCGGATTTCCTCCACTATGCAACGAGGAGAGGACCATGACACCGCCACTGATGGCGCCACACAGCCCATCTGGCCTACCCATTCCGCCACCGAAACCCTCGGCAAGCTTGTATAGCGCCAATTCGTCCAAGGACAATCGGTCGACAAAAGCGCACACCACGGCTTGGGCACAATTGTAGCCCTTCGCGCGCAATCCATTGGCTATTCCAACATAGTCTGTTTCCATGCGATCACCTCCCCTCCATGTAAACAGAAATCACACAAAGGTTCAATTGATAAGATACTGGATTTTTTCCGCTTTGCCATGCCACTATACCGATAAGTGAGAAAGGAGCAGGGAATGCCGGAATTACCTGAAGTCGAGACTGTTTGCCGCGATTTGCGTTCACACAACGTTGTCGGAGTACCCATCGAAGAGGTTTCCGTCCTTTGGGAGCGCAGTATCGGATCCATGGGAGTCGATGATTTTTATGCTGGTCTCACCCACCGTAGTATTGAACACATCGATCGCCGGGGGAAGTATATCCATATCCACCTGGATGATAGGCAGAGCCTGCTCATCCACCTGCGCATGTCTGGTTCACTGTCAGTCAGGAAACGTAATTCGCCACCAGATATACACGATCGGATCATACTGAGATTCGCATCCTCCGAGCTGGTCTTCCATGATCCGAGAAAATTCGGCAGGATGCTCCTGACGCGAAATCCAGCGGTGGTCACGGACCGGTTGGGACCCGAACCACTATCGGCAGAATTTACCGAGACAATGTTTTATGAACGGTTGCATCGCAGGCGCGGACGGTTGAAGTCCATCCTGCTGGACCAATCCTTTATCGCTGGAATCGGAAATATCTATGCTGACGAGAGCCTCTTCATAGCCGGACTGCATCCCTGCAGGACAGGAGCGGATTTGAGTCGGGACGAGGCCTCGGCCCTCCTGCATGCCATACGGTTCGCGTTGAACCAAGGCATCGAGAGTCGTGGAACATCGTTGGGTGATGGCGAGGGAAATTTTGCCTCTGGAGGAAGAACAGGCTCGAACGGTACCAATCTGCATGTTTTTAGAAGAACCGACCTACCCTGTCCCCGGTGCTCAACGAAGATTGAACGGATAGTTGTCGGACAGCGGTCGACCCATTTTTGCCCCAATTGCCAAAAACGAAAAAAAAACTCCCTGCAATGCAAGGAGTCGGTTCGTTGAGCCACACTGGATTCGAACCAGTGACCCACGCCTTAAAAGGGCGTTGCTCTACCAGCTGAGCTAGTGGCCCGCGGCGAACGAGTTGGATAGTATCAAGATGTTCCCAAAGTGTCAACACGACTTCAGGAACTGCGCCAATAGAAATCATGGGAGCCGTATCTCCTGAGGCCGATCGCATACGCAATTTGTTCTTCGGTAACTTCTTCCCTATCCTGCAAATCGGCAATCGTCCTCGCCATGGTACACACCGACAGGATACCCCTATACCCGAGGCTTCCACGGGTGATTTCCTTCACCAATCCTACCATGGGATTCGGAAGGAATCCACTTCTGGCGTCGGTACGGAACAGGAGATCCGCGTTGCGGCGAATCACAGGGAAAACATTGGCATACCGTTTGCGTTGCCGGTCGTATGCGGCGTCCACATCGAAATCCAAGGCCTCCAATGGATTCTCGCCGATGCTGTCCACCGGAAACCGAATATCGAACCTATCCAGCAATCCGGCACCAAGACGATTCCAAAACCGGGCGATTGCCACTGGAGAACAGGAGCAACGCCCATCCTCAAATCCCAGTTGGCCACACGGACAGGCATTCATTGTCGCAACCATCTGAAAATCAGCGGGGAATTCGGACAACGTCCGATCAAGCCGGAGGCGAACCTTCTTCTGGTCATGGGTCTCCCTCAACCAATTGAGCATACCTTTACCCAAGGAGGCGATCTCATCCACAATCATGATTCCGCCATGACACAACGCGGCTTCCCTGGGAAAGTCGTCACGTGAACAAGTTTGTGACAGCACCCTGAAAGGTCGGGAACCAACCAATTCACCTGATTCCCCGAGAACAGATCGGCAACGTGAAATCTCCAACTGCATGGCCAGGTCGGGGGGAGCGAGTAC
The DNA here is from genome assembly GCA_002839355.1 of Spirochaetae bacterium HGW-Spirochaetae-2. Taxonomy (GTDB): domain Bacteria; phylum Spirochaetota; class Spirochaetia; order Sphaerochaetales; family Sphaerochaetaceae; genus UBA8525. The sequence goes on along the minus strand of PGXW01000027.1, from coordinate 43,074 downwards.
CTGTGGCAAGCAGGAAGCGGCAAGCGTTTTACCTGCCCCCGGAGGCCCGAAAAGCAACAACTGGTGTCCCCCGACAGCTGCTATCTCCAACGACTTGCGTACACCCGACAATCCTTCGACGATGGCGAACGGATCATTCCCACGAATTTCTTGGTATGGACTATGGCTAACCTCCCCGTATTGCACATCGTTGGAACAAAGAAATTCCTGCACTGTGGCAACCGCTGCCGACAATGTCCGCACACATGCCACCGCATATTCCCCGGTCGAGATTCCTTGGTCGGGAATCACACATAACCTGCATCCCCGTGCCTGTGCGGCAACCAACGCACCTTGGACATTCTGCACGCCGATTACGCTTCCATCCAAACCGAGTTCACCCACAACCATGATTGGAATAGCGTTCAGTAGGGGAATAGTTCCTTCTGCCATTTTCTGCGTGATGATTATCGCCAATGCGATGGCCAGATCAAGGTGCGATCCACTCTTATGCATGCCTGCCGGAGCAAGATTTATCAATACCCGTTCCCGGGGAATCCCGAACCCGGTATTGCGCATGGCGCTCCTGACCCGCTCCTTGGACTCCCTGATTGCTCCATCGGGCAGGCCGACAATATCGAATCCGGGGAAGCCTTTCCTCAAATCGGCCTCGACCACAATACAATCCCCAGCGAAACCTTTACTCATGAAACTATGGATGCGCATACCAATTCCTCCGTTACCTGAAGAACTGCACGCGAATCTATTTTGCTTCAAATAGGGTCGATAAACACCGAACCGCGAACTGGCCGGCACATTCGCTGGGACAGGATCGAATTGTGGAAACCGTTATCTATGCAGGATTGCATCCATTTCCTGGCGGACCAGCGCGTCGCATCGTTCGTTGAGCTCGATACCGGCATGACCTTTCACCCACTGCCACTGGATCGGCACCTTGGCAGAGAGCTCATCCAATGCAATCCAATATTCCTTGTTTTTCACCGGGTCTTTGGAGGCGGTCCTCCATCCGTTGCGTTTCCAATTGTGGATCCACTGGGTAATACCATTCTTCACATATTGGGAATCGGTATTGATCTGAACGGATGCGACTTCGCCAGGTTGAGCCAGGATATGGCGTAATGCTTCTATGACTGCAGTCAATTCCATACGATTGTTCGTCGTCTGCACATCGCCGCCACTTTTCGCAACGACCTCCATGCCACCTTCCGTGATTACGAAAGCCCATCCACCCGGTCCGGGATTTCCCGAACAACCACCATCTGTGAAAACAACCAGTGTCTTTTGCATGGGCAAATCCTAGAAGATTGGGCCGGTTACGTCAAGAAACATCGCCCATTACCGCTCCGGCTTGCTCAAGGATCGAAATGATCTCCTGGGAACAGTAGTTGATCCGTGCAAGATCGAGCGGGAGAAGCCCGTCACCATCGCGTTGGTTCACATCGCAGCCCGCCGCTATCAAGGCCTTGATAACGACAGCATTCTCATACAGATGACACCCCAAGGCGAAATGCAAGGCGGTCTCCGAATTGGATGACTTCAAGGTGACGTCGGCATGCAATTCGAGAAGGGTCATGACCACATCGTTGTTGTCGGCCGCACAGGCATGCATCAGCGCTGTCATTCCGTTGCAATCGTACATGTCGATATCCGCTCCACCGGTTACCAGGGCGCGCACCAGTTCCTTGTTGTCCAACGCGTGGATCAGTACAGGAAACCCTTCCGTATCGACCGCATTCGGAGACACTCCCAGATCCAAGAGAGCCCGAACCATTTCAACCGGCTCGGGATTCTCGTACATCGCCACCACCAACGCATTCTGCTCCACCGATTGGTCGTCGTCCCACCACACCTCATCGCTATCGATAAAGTCATCGTGGTCCGACTGTGGTTCCGGGTACAGGTCCATTGGCATCGTGGTGTTCGGGTCTGCTCCCTTCGAACAATAGAATTTCACCAATACATCGTGGGTATTGGCCGCAGCCGCCAAAAGGAACAACAGGTTGAGCTGCTCTTGGCTTACCGGCTCCAGTCTAGAGAACAACAGCATAGCGACTTCAGGATTAGGATTGTGGATCGTGGCCTGCTGCACCAGCTCGAAATTCACCCGGGCTTGTGCCGCAAGGAGTGTCTTCACCACGTCAATGGAAGGGTTGTCCATTGCCGCATACCAGAGGGGGCGCTTGCCCTCCTCATCCACATCATCTATATCGCGAACCTTGGTGAATAGTTTTTCCAAATCTCTTCCATCGGTTGCGTCGCACGCCAAGACGCACAATCTGGCAAATGTCTCGGACCGGTCCATAAGCAAAACTCCTCCAGTTCTTCCATTGTACCACCATATGGAAGGAGTTGCCACGAAAGTCTTGAAAACCGATTCAAGTCGACATCAGCGAGTGGAGGCGGTACAATCCGAAGTGATCGGAAAGGAACCGTTTGCTTTTGGTATACTAGTATGTTAGACTAGAGACACCATACAAGGGAAGGAGAAATCATGGAAACTACCATAGGTATAGCCATTGTCGGCACTGGAGCTATCGCAAAATCACACATTATCGCCTACCAGACGTTCTCGGAATCGTGTTCCATCCGTGCGTTGTGCGACATATATCCTGAAAAAGCCAAAGCCCTCGCCTCGGAGATGGGATTGGAGGTGGATGTATATGCCGACTACCATGAGATGCTCAAAAGAACCGATATCCAGGTGGTGTCCATATGCTTGCCTCCGAGTGTGCATGCCGAAGTCTCGATTGCCTCGATGGATGCCAAGAAACATGTCCTGGTCGAAAAACCCATGGCACCCTCGTTGGCCGAATGCGATGCCATGATCGAAGCTTCGCAGCGCAACAACGTCGTGTTCTCACCAGTTGCACAGAACCGGTTCCGCACCCCCATGATGCGTTTGAAAACCATGTTGGACTCGAAAGTGGCAGGAAACGTGTTGCACGCGACTATCAATTCGTTGTGGTGGAGAGGCCAGAATTATTACGACTTGTGGTGGCGGGGAACATGGGAAAAGGAATGCGGCGGATGCACGACCAGCCATGCGGTGCACCAGTTGGACCTGATGCAATGGATGCTCGGTATGCCACAAGAAGTCACCGCCGTCATGGCCAATGTCGGGCATGACAATTCCGAATGCGAGGATCTTGCCATCGCGATTTTCAGCTACCCTGGCATGTTGGCCCAAATGACCGCATCGATAGTCGCGCACGACGAAGGCCAGGAACTAGTTTTCCAGACGGAACAGGCACGGTTGTCGGCTCCATGGAACGTCGCCGCATCGAAAGCCTTGGAGAACGGTTTCCCCGAGGATGATGCCGAAACGGCCGCAAGACTCGATTCGGTCTATGGACAGTTACCCTCACTCGAAGCGGAACGGCATGTGGGACAAGTGAAGAATTTTCTGGCCGCGATCCGTGGTGAGGAGCCACTGTTGATCGATGGTCCGCAAGGACGCAACACCATGGAACTCATCATGGCGGTCTACAAGGCGTCCGTGACAAAAACTACGGTCAGGTTGCCTATCGGCAAAGACGATCCCCTGTATACACGGGAAGGGCTTGTCTCCTTCATGCCACATTTCCATGAAAAGAAACGGAGTGTTGAAAATTTCGCCACCTCGGAAATAACGTTGGGAAAGGATGCCGTCCGATAGACAGGGTACAAACCGCTGGGTTCAGGATGCGAAATACTGTGGAAACCGGCTGATCAACAGTTTTTGGTCGATCAACACATGATCCAAATGCCGCTGCATGTTTGCGGCGGCTTTTTCGCCATCACTTTCCCGGATTCCCTCCAGAACCGCCTTGTGGTCTTTCACCAGGTCGGCGATCGAGACGAATTGGAGACTGAGCTTGCGCTCCCGGTCGAAGTGGGCCTGGAAATCGGCGACAATACCGTATGTCGCTTCCCTATCGCAAATCTTGAACAGCAACCGATGGAATTCGTTGTCCAGATGTATGAACTCGTCGAGCGCGTTGTGCCCCGCGTGGTATTCCTGCATCATCACATTGGACTCGAGTTGGTGGAAAGCCTTGTCATCGATCAGACGACATACTTGCCGCACGACTTCGACTTCCACCAAGGCTCTCAGGAAATGCCCTTCCTCCACCATCTTCGGGTCGATCAAGGAAACGGTGGTGCCACGCTGGGGAACGATATCCACAAGACGTTGTCGGGAAAGATCCAACAATGCTTCACGTACAGGGGTCCGGCTTATCAGCAATTGGTCGCACAGGGATTTTTCGGAAACGGAAGTCCCAGGGGCCAAGAACAATTCCAAGATATTGTATCGGATTACCCGATAGGCATAATCACGTGCACAAATCTTTTCTTAGTATACTAGCATAGTACTATCATCGCCACACAATTTCTGTCAATTGAAATCCTTTTGCCTACAAGTGCGACCTTCCGGAGACGAGTCTGGAGGATGCAGGAAAATAATTCTTGCAAATGGTATACTAGTATGCTAGTCTACAGAAGACACCTATCATGTATACGAGGGGAGTATCGAAATGAAAATGGCATTGCGGTGGTTCGGACCATCGTTTGACAGCGTAGACCTGCATTCCATCCGTCAAATTCCCGGAGTGTCTGGTGTCGTCTCCACACTCCCCGACCTTGCCGCGGGCATCGATTGGCCACGCGAACGAATCGTCGACCTGAAGAACACGATCGAAGCCGAAGGCCTCGAATTGCTCGGTATCGAAAGTGTGAACATCCACGATTCCATCAAAGCGGGAACCGCGGACAAAGACATGTATATCGAGCGGTATATCAATACCTTGAAGAGCTTGGGGTCTGTCGGTATCGACCTGGTCTGCTACAACTTCATGCCGGTGTTCGACTGGACCCGGACCGACCTGGCGAAAGTCCGGGAAGATGGCGCCACAGTGCTTGCCTACGACCAGAAACTGTTGGATGCATTGCACCCCGAAGAGATGCTTGCACAAATGGGAAAGAAATCCAACAACTTCCTCCTCCCCGGTTGGGAACCCGAACGGTTGGGAGGTATCCGCGAACTGTTCGGGATATACCAATCGGTGACCACCGGGAGCCTGTTCGAGAACCTCGTCTATTTCCTCAAGGCAATTCTTCCGACCTGTGAGCACTACGGCATAACCATGGCCATACATCCGGACGATCCGCCCTGGTCGGTCTTCGGTCTGCCCCGCATCGTAAAGAATGGTGGGGACCTGCTACGGATCACCCAAGCAGTGGACAGTCCCCACAATTGTGTCGCGTTGTGTACCGGTTCGCTCGGAAGCAATCCTAAAAACGATCTTCCAGGCATCATCCGTTCATTGGGCGGCAAGATTGCATTCGCACATGTGCGCAACCTGCGGCATACCGCCGAGGGGATATTCGAGGAAGCGGCACATTACGCGGCAGATGGTTCATTGGACATGGTGGGTATCATGGAGGCGTTCGGCGACATCGGATTCTCCGGTATCATGCGACCGGACCATGGACGTGCCATTTGGAATGAAGTCGCCCTGCCCGGCTACGGGCTCTACGACCGTGCACTCGGCACACAATATCTGTGGGGCCTATGGGATGCATTGTCCCGAACTACGGAATGAAAGGGTATCCGAAAGTGAAACCCGAGAAAATCATAGCCACTGTTGGAACAAATCCAAAGTGGAAAAGGAAGGTTCTCATGCATAAGAAGGTAATTGTCGCTCTCATGCTCCTGTGCCTCGTAGGTACATTGTCGCTCTTCGCCCAAGGATCGGCGGAAACCAAGGTATACAATCTTCGGACATCCACCAACTTGGCACCGGGTGGAACTGTCGGCAAGGCACTCACCTACTTCGTCGAGCTGGTGAACAAAGAGGCCGATGGCCGGATCAAGGCTACCGCAAACTACGGTAGTGAATTGGGAAGTCAGCGCGAACAGGTCGAAATGGCACAAACCGGTTCTTTGGAAATGGTTGTCGCCGCTCCTGGTACCGGCCCGGGCGTATGGGTTCCCGAACTCATGATGTTCGAGTTCCCGTACCTGTTCAAGGACAACAACCACTATCTCCGTGTGCTGAAAGGTTTGGAAAATGAAGTCTCGAGACTGGTCCAGCCCCACGGCTTCACAGCCGCCGCAGGCCAATCCATGGGATCACGCCATATGCTTACCAACAAACCCATCAACCAGCTCTCCGACCTCAAGGGATTGAAGATGCGTGGACCCAATGCCGTCTACATCTCCATGTTCAACAGACTCGGTGCCTCCGGCACGACCACGGACTGGAATGAAATCTACAACGCGATATCCACCGGTGTCATCGATGGTATGGAAGCATCTCCAAGCATGATCTATTCCATGCGGTTCCACGAAGTCGCCAAGTATATGGCTGTCACGAACCACATCACCGCCGCCGTCTACTACTTCTTCAACACCGACTGGCTGGAAAGCCTCCCCGAGGATCTCCGTGCCATCGTGCTCGATTGCGCCGACAAGGCAGCCGCATACCAAGCGGAAATCGACCAGGCCGACCAGACGGCAGCCTTGGACAAGATGGTTGCCGAAGGTTTGGTTGTGACAACTCCACGCGATCCCGAAGCTTTCGTCAAGGCTGCGTCCCCGATGCTCGCCGAATATCGCGCGAAGGGAGCCAACTGGGCAGGTTTCATTGACAAGATGACCGCTATCGACTAATCGTTAGACTATTGACAGCATTTCGATTCCCCATGGCTCATGGGGAATCGTCTTGCACCATGAGGAGCCATGCATGTTACGAAAAATCTACAAGACATTGGATAGGATGCGGACGGTGGGAATCATCGCGATTCTCTCGGTCATCATCAGTCTTGGAACAGTTCAGATAATCCTCCGGTATTTTACACCTGCGGAACTGAAACCCTTCCCTTGGGGTGATGAGATCATGCGTCTGCTCAATATATGGATGGTGTTCCTCGCCGCCAGTTTGGGTGCCAAGGAAAACACCCACCTGAGCATGGATTTTCTCATTAGGAAATTGTTCAAATCCAAGCAGATAGACCTCATCAAGCGACTGGCAACCATCATTGTCATCGCCGCTTTGGTGCTCATCATCTACCACGGGACACTACGCACAATCGCCAACCGCAATGCCATGTTGCAGAACATATCGATTTCGATCGCCTGGTTCTACGCAGCCATACCCATCGGATGCGCATACCTGCTGTTCGACTATGTGTTGACCCTGGTATTCGGAGAACACCCGTTCTCACGCAAGAAGGAAATCGGTGCCGAAATAACCGACGAGGATATTCCTGCGTTCCTGAAAGATGACAATGTGCAAGGAGTGAACTGATATGTTGAATGTCGCACTGGTTTTTCTCGTACTCATCCTTTTCATCCTACTGGGATTTCCCATTTTCATGGCAACAATCATCACCTCGGTGGTCTTTATCTTCGCACTGGACATTCCGTTCTCCGTTGTCATCATCAAGTTGTTCGGAAGCATCGACTCGTTCGCGCTCATGGCGATTCCGTTCTTCATTTTTGCCGGGAATATCATGATGGAGGCCAAGATAACCGACCGCATCGTTTCGTTCGCGAATTCGATCGTCGGACAATTCAAGGGCGGTCTCGCCCACGTGAATATCGCCGCCTCCATATTTTTCGCCGGCATCCAGGGTAGTGGCGCAGCCGATGCCTCGGCCATCGGTTCTGTGATGATCCCATCGATGACCAAGCAGGGCTACGACGCCGACTATGCCGTCGCGGTCACCGCATCGTCGTCCATGATCGGACCGATCATTCCCCCGAGCATCGCCATGATCATGTACTCGTACTACACCGAGCTCTCGGTGGCGAAGCTGTTCCTCGGAGGGTTGTTGCCAGGCCTTATCATCGGACTGGGACTCATGGCGGTGAATGCCATCTATTATCGAATCAGAAAATACGACATTCCCACACCGAAGTTCAGCTTCAGGAATTTCCTCCACGAGTTCAAACGGTCGATCGGAGCATTGATCATGCCCCTGATCATTATCGTTGGAATTGTTGCGGGAGTATTCACACCGACAGAATCGGGAATCGCAGCGGCGCTGTATGGCCTGGTCTACGGTTTTTTCATCTCGAAAAAGCTCACGCTCAAGAAGTTGCCGAAAATCATCATGGACTCGGCAGCCACCACTGCGATGGTCATGATCACCATCGCCGCGGCGGGAGTACTCTCCAATGTGCTGGTCAGATTGAATTTCCAAAACGAAATCATCAACCTCGCCGTCAACACATTCGGAAATCCGTATATCGCATCCTTGTTCCTCATGCTGGTGCTGCTCATTCTCGGACTGTTCCTCGACCCGACAGTCTTGATCGCCATGTTCGCCACCGCGATGCTCGCCGCCGGGACCGCACTGGGATTCGAACCGATCCATTTCGGTGTCCTCATGGTCATCACCATGCAACTCGGTGCGATTACCCCTCCGGTCGGCACGTTCCTGTTCATCAGTTGTTCGATCGCCAATATTTCCTTGGAAAAGAGCACCAAGGCCTTGATGCCGTTCTTCCTAGTTGAGATAATCGTCACCGTATCCATTTTGTTCCTGCCTTGGTTGGCGACCGGAGTGACGAACCTGATTTTTTAACATTGTGGACAGGAGGATTCCATGCAGAAGAAAGCTGACGGACAAAACTACGCTCCCAAAGGAAAAAGTGATCCGGTATGCGCCCCTGGCGAATTTCCGGTTGGCGTTATCGGGCTGGACCATGGACATATCTTCGGCATGTGCAACGGACTTATGGAAGCGGGTGCCGGTATAGATTATGTCTATGATCCCGATCCACAGAAGATTGCGAAATTCCGCCTGTCCTTCCCCGACGCACGGGTTTGCCGGAGCGAGGATGAGATCCTGGAACATACCGGGATCAAGTTGGTTGCCAGTGCTTCGGTTCCTGCCGACAGGACTCCATTGGGTCTCCGGGCGATGCGGAACGGAAAGGATTTTTTCGCGGACAAACCACCCTGCACCACATTTGCACAGATTGCCGAGGCACGGAAAGCTGTCGAGGAGACCGGAAGGAAGTTCGGTGTCTACTATAGTGAACGGCTACACGTCGAAGCCGCCACCCGTGCCATGGAACTGGTACGGCAGGACGCGATTGGAAGAGTAGTCCAGGTAATGGGATGGGGGCCGCATCGCGCTGCGATCACAACCCGTCCACCATGGTTCTTCGACCGGTCCCGCTATGGTGGGATCCTGGTTGATATCGGTTGCCATCAGATCGAGCAGATCCTCGCATTCAGCGGATCGAACGATGCCCGGATCACCGCAAGCAGGATCGCAAACTACAACCACCCCGATTTTCCCGATTTCAGTGATTTCGGTGATGCGAACCTGACCACCGATACCGGTTGCGCAGGGTATTTTCGTGTCGACTGGTTCACACCCAATGGCCTGGGCACCTGGGGCGATGGTCGAACAATCATCCTGGGAACGGACGGATACATAGAATTGCGCAAATATATCGATATCGCACGGGATTCCGAGGGAGACCATGTGTACCTGGTGAACCACGAGGGGGAGTACCACGACTGTGTAGCAGGCAAAGCCGGGTTCCCCTTCTTCGGGAAATTCATCCGCGATTGCCTGGACCGCACGGAAACAGCCATGGACCAACAGTTGGTCTTCAGGGCGATCGAATTGGCTGTGGAAGCACAAGAAAAGGCACAGGATATCCGATAACTACAATAAAAAGGAACATACTATGGGAATCAAGGACAAGGTAGTCGTCATCACCGGAGCCGGTGGTGTGTTGTGCAGCGAATTCGCACGTGCCGTGGCACAAGCCGGCGGCAAGGTCGCCCTGTTGAACAGGAGCGCCGATAAGATCGAACGTTTGGCCACCGAAATTGCAAAGGAAGGTGGTATTGCCCTTCCCTACCCGGTGAACGTCCTGGATGTCGCGGGACTGAAGGATGTGCATGAACGGATACAAAGGGATTTGGGACCCTGCGACATCCTGATAAATGGAGCCGGCGGCAATATGGATAGGGCCAATACCACTGTCGAGTATTTCGAGCAAACCGAGGCGGTGGAAGGGCAACGCACATTCTTCGAGTTGGATGAGGAACATATCGATGCCGTGTTCAAGTTGAACTTCACGGGAACGTTGTTGCCGACCAAGGAATTCGCACGCGACATGCTGGGCCGAAGTGGATGCAGCATCCTCAATGTCTCGTCCATGGCGTCGTATCATCCGATGACGAAAGTACTTGGCTATGCGGGAGCGAAAGCTGCCATAAACAACCTGACCGAATGGCTGGCCGTACACTTCGCCAAGGAAGGCATTCGGGTGAATGCGATCGCTCCCGGATTCTTCAGCACAGCCCAGAACCGGAACCTGTTGTTCGACAAGGATGGCAACCATACCGCACGCTCGCACAAGATTATCGCAGGAACACCAATGGGCAGGTTCGGAGAGCCGAAGGAACTGCTCGGCGGCGTCCTGTTTCTGATCGATGCCGAGGTGTCCGGATTCGTCACCGGAATCGTCTTGCCGGTCGATGGCGGTTTTCTTGCCTATAGTGGCGTCTAATCGTTGTTGAGCTTGACACCGAAGCTGTCTATGCATACCATGGCCATACGAGCGGTTCGGGTGGTTCCAAGCCATCCGCCAAGAGGGAAACGGGTGAAAGTCCCGTACGGTCCCGCCACTGTAATGAGGTAAGAACGGCTGCCGGAAGGCAACCACTGGAGCATGCTCCGGGAAGGTGTCGTTACGTATTCCTCCAAGTCAGGAGACCTGCCGCCCGTGAACCTGTCGATCATTCGGATCGGACCTACGGAGAATAGGTCGGGTATGCAGTATCATGCCCAATACAGCTTAAGGAGCACGGGCATGGCAAACATTCGAACCCGACCGATACTGGCAATCCTCCTGGTTTTCACTATCCTGCTACCGTTGGGAGCAATCGGACAAGCCGAATATGCCCCCCTTGGCCAAAACGTGGTCTCGATAGTGGATTCTCGGGGTGTCACGGTTTCGCTTCCCCGGTATCCCGACAGGATCATTTCGCTTAGCCCCAACATAACCGAAACCTTGTTTGCTCTTGGAATCGGTGAACGGCTTGTGGGACGTACGGACTATTGCGATTACCCCTCGGAGACACAGCATATCGAATCCATGGGGGACCTGTTCACTCCCAGTATCGAGAAAATCGTTTCCGCCGCACCCGACCTCGTGATTATCAGCAATCTGGGGCAATCACAGACAATCGACGCCATCGAAACGGCAGGAATTCCTGTCGCGTTCATCGACGAACCGGGTACCATGGAGGGAACCTTCCGCATTATCGAACAGGTTGGGGAGATTACAGGAACCGAAGCCCGGGCCCGTGAAATTGTCCTTGCCCTGCAGCAGACGTTGGAAGCGGTCGTGGCGAAACGGAGTCCCGGAGCTCTTCCGACTGTGTACTACGTTGCGGGTTTTGGCGAATGGGGCGACTTCACCGCGACAGGAGACACTTTCATCCATGACATCATCGTTTCCGCCGGAGCGGTCAATATTGCCGAGCATGCGGTCAATTGGAGTTACCAGTTGGAATTGATTTTGGCAAACGATCCCGATATCATCATTCTCCCTCCCATGTGGGGTTCGACCTTCGAGCAGACCAAGAAGGAATTCGTCAACCACCCGTCCTATTCGTCGCTCACGGCGGTGAAACGGGATAGGATCATCACCATAGACAGCAATCTCATGGAGCGGCAAGGTCCCCGCAGCGCAGAAGCCGTACAGCAATTGGCACAAAAGATTGTCGACATACTGAGGTGACAATGGTACAGAAGCACTATTTGCCAATCATCGGGGTCGCTCTTGTCATCCTGCTCGTTGCGGTTACCCTCTCGGCGCTCACATTGGGACCTGCCGGCATTTCGGTCCGACAGACTGTAGCCATAGTGGGTGCGGGGCCTTCGAACAACATGTCCACTACCTTCACCCAGGCACAACATAGGATAATCTGGCAATTGCGGTTGCCACGAATCCTCTCCGCCATGGTTGCCGGTGTGGTGCTCGCGGTATCGGGAATGGTCTACCAAGCCTTGTTCCGCAATCCCATGGCAGACCCGTACGTATTGGGAATCTCCAGCGGGGCGGCTTTCGGTGTTGCGTTCGCCGCCTTTCTCGGTGTTGTGGGCGGTGCCACAGGCATGTGGCAAGTGCCGGTCGTGGCTTTTTTGGGGGCAGCAGGTACCGCACTGGTGATCATGGTCCTTTCGGGCGGTGTGCGCAGATCGCCCACGACATTGCTGCTTACCGGGATCGCGCTGAATTTCCTGTTGTCCGCGCTCATGACCCTGTTCATGTATTTGAACCGAACCCAGCTGCAAAGCATCATGCAATGGACGTTGGGAAGTTTTGGAACAGCCTCCTGGTCAAAGCTCGGTATCATGGGAGCAACCGCGACATTGGGAATCGTACCGATCATGTTCCTTACCCGGGAGTTGGATATCCTACTGCTGGACGAGGCTTCCGCGCTTTCGATCGGCGTTTCGGTGAAATCGGTCCGTCTGCTGTTGTTGATCCTGTCGACACTCGCCACATCGGTGACAGTGGCATTCTGCGGAATAATCGGATTCGTCGGACTCATGGTTCCCCATATCATGCGGTTGGTCACTGGCCCACGACACAAGCCCCTCATGCTCTTCTCGACAGTGGGTGGGGCGCTCATGATGGTCGGGGCGGACACCTTGGCCCGCACGGTCCTCGGGGCATCAGAACTGCCGGTGGGTATCGTCACTGCACTGGCAGGGGCTCCCCTGTTCATCATACTGTTGGCGAACCACCGCAAGGAGAACCGCTGATGCATGAAGCCGTAGGTACCATCAGGAATCTCACCTGGGCATACAGGAACAAGCTGCTCTTCAACAAGTTGCACACGGAATTTCCATCAGGGGCCTTCATATCGATCATAGGACCGAACGGATCGGGCAAGACGACCTTGTTGCGACACTTGTTGCGAATCCTGCCCTCACCCCGTGGATCCATTGTATTGCCACAAGGAGACCTCCACGATTACCACCAGAAGGATTTGGCGAGACATATCAGCTATGTTCCACAACAGAGCCGACTGGAATACGATTTCACGGTCTATGATTGCGTTGCGATGGGACGGTATTCCCACGGCGGCAGATTGGCTGTACTGTCACCCGAGGACCACACGCTGATCATGCAATCGCTACTAGCGATGGAGTTGTCGCATGTCGCCGACCGATTGGCCACCGAACTCTCCGGCGGTGAATACCAACGCATGTTGATTGCCCGTGCCTTGGCCCAACAATCACATGTCATACTCCTCGACGAGCCGGTCAGCCATCTCGATGTTCACAACCAACGGGAAATACTCACCTTGCTCCGACATCTGGTGGACCAGAAGGTCGCCACAGTCATCTGTGTGCTCCACGACTTGAATGCAGTCAGTGCGTTCAGCGATCTGGTTATCATGATGCGTGCTGGGGAGATTGTCGCCGAGGGACCTGCCCATGAGGTCCTGACGAAGGAACGTATCGAAGAGGTGTACCAGGTTGCCGTAGATATCATCCAACGGGAGGGGCACTTGCCCCCGATAATCCTGCCCCACTGGAGATAATTCTCAGCGGCTACCGGTCTTCTTGATGATATGGAAACCGAATTGGGTCGGCACGACCGGGCTGATTGAGCCGACCGACATGCGCTTGACCGCCTGCTCAAATGCCGGAACCATTGCACCTTCACCGAACCACCCGAGATCCCCGCCCTTGCTTTTGCTCGGACACGTCGAGAAATCACGGGCTATGGCCGAAAAGTCAGCTCCACCCTTTATCCGTTTGAGCAAATCGTCAGCGAGTCTCTTGTCCTTGACCAGAATATGGCTTGCGCGAAATTCCATGTGTACTCCTCATGTTCCCAATGCTTGTAGCATATCGATATAGTAACGGGATTCCAAGGGATATGTGGCAATATCCAAATGTTCCCGCAATTCGGCCAATCCAAGCAGAGCCTGTTCGACCGCAGTGTCCGAAGCATCGTCAGGCAACAGTCGCTCCATCTCGAGGAACCACCCCAACCCATCGACCTCCACCAACTCGACTGTCAATGTTCCACGAACCCAGGCTGTTCCATGTTTTCGTTTTTCGATAAGCGGCACGTATGCGAGGGAAGCGAAAAACTGTCTGAGCGCTTGGTAATCGTCCACCGGCGAAGAGAATTCGATCTCGTGGTTCACCTCAACGCCATCGTTGCGTTCTTCCTTCTCCTTGCGGGTAATAGTGATGCCGTTCTCTTCACGACGCAGGCGAAACAATGCCTTGTGCTCCGCTTGCCTGGTGTAATAGATATCGTCCTTGCTAATGCTTGTGCGTATGGCGTCGGGCAACACGAGTCCAATGCGACGCGCCATTTCCGCGATTTCTGAGTACGCCAAGGATACCTTGCATTCAATCTCACGCACCATGGTCAATCCTTCCACGGAAAAATCATGCCACGCAAGGTGCGCTTCCCCACCTTTTCCTGTTCATCGAAGAGCAATTCTTCCCACGGAATGTCCTTGCGGGTCACCTCGGGATGTTCCTCGAGGTAATCGTATTTGAACATGAGGAGTTTGGTGGCGACCTGGCGTGAGAGCTGTATTCCCGCGACACCCGGAATGATGGTTGCGAACAAAATGGTCAACACTAGGTTGAAGATATGGTAGATGCCGAAAAACAGCGAGAAGAACAGGTTATCGGCGACCACCATGAGTGATTTCTTCAGTGTCTTCAACGGTTTGTCGTCCGGCATTTGGATCGCCAAAGGGTAGTAGTACATCATGGCCAACATGAAGGCCAAGGCAACCCAGAAGACCAACACTGCGATTGCAAAGGCGATCAGCGATGTATAGGAGAGGTAGAAGGGAATGACAAAAAACAGGATGGTTACCAATAGGGCTTGGATAATGAAATGGAGGATGGCATGGCGCCAGATGGACTTGAAACTGTCCTTGAAGGCGGCAAACCCAGGACGGCTGTACCAAGCGTATTCCTTTGTCTGGGATGATACGGCACCCATATACAACGAATGCAGGGCAAGTGCGATTGCCAACAACGCGACACCTCCGAATACCGATACGGTGAGCACTTCAAGGCTGCCGTACAATGTCAGCAACACCACTAAATAACCCAAATTGAGCACAACCAGAGAGATAAGGTTGTCCCACCCATCGAAAAATGCCTTTTTGATAAAGAAACCTGTCATGGTCCAAGAGTAGCGGTGTTCGTAAAGTTTTGCAATAAGAAGCTGCGATGAATAGTGTCCTTCTCCAAAGATCGGACTATTCCAGTAGGTGCAAGATTCGACCTTGGAACGAAAAAAACGCTTCCTTTACCCCGTATCCGTAAGGACGTGGGAAAAAGAAGCGTTCATATAGCGGCGAAGGGACTTGGACCCCTGACCGAACGGATATGAGCCGTTTGCTCTACCAACTGAGCTACGCCGCCGTACATCGGTTTTTCAACACGACAGGCGCCACTATACCGGTGAAAAGCAACACTGTCAAGTGCCTTCCCACCAGATATCAGCTGTATTTCAGCGTGACTTCAACGAGAAGAAATGGACCCGATCATCCACCTTCCCCCGGATCCGAGGACCCAGACCACACTCAAGGTGGACTCGTCTTGTCCTTGTCCATGCAATTTCACCGCAATGGACACCTGGTCCTTCCCAATCGACGGAGTTCCGAGTGACACCGTTGCCGGCAAGACGCCGGCAAGCAACGCATCGTACATCTTGTTCAGAATGAAGCGGGACTCGGGATGTACGTGCTTTTCGTACCAAAGGGGACCATAGAAATCGGAAAAAGCTTCATAGGAACGCCAGATCACGGGATGCACCGGATACGCCGGGTCGGAAACCTGGCCAAGGGTGGAATCGTACGGAAGTTGGCCGTGCCACGGTAATCCGGACAAGGCTCCCGCAACGGTGGGTGCCGCGAAGAGGCCCGCCAGAAACAATTGGAGACACAGGAGGCAGATAAAAACCAAGTTCCTACGCATAGGCACATGATGTACCGGAATGTCCGGTGTTGTCAAACACTGGCTGGACAACCCAAGACGGTTTCTATACCATTGCACCAATGAGAGAACATGCAACGAAAAGCCAGATTGTCCGATTGACCGGAGATTTTACCCAAAGTATCCGCGATCCGTTGTGGAGGGATATTCCCTTGTCCACCGGTTTCAAGAATCTGTTCTCGAGTGAACCTATGCAGAAACTCAGTCGGATAAAACAATTGGGGCCGGCCCATCTGTTGTACCCGGGGGCAGTCCATACCAGGCTCGACCATAGCCTCGGCGTCTTCCACGCGACACGGTTGATTGTTCTCTCGCTTTTAACCGATTTGTCGAAGACCGACCGCGAGGCATTTTTTACCCAAGCGGGAATCCAAGCGATCCTGGCTGCCGCCATGCTGCATGATCTTGGCCATTTCCCCTACGCCCATGCACTCAAGGATGTGGTCTCGCGGGAACACGAATCGCTTGGAGCGGAAATGATCGCCAACCATTCGGGGTTGCGCTCTATCATAGAGAAACAATTGGGAACCTCGGTGGATGCAGTCTGCCAAATCATAGACCCGACGCTTCCCTGCGACGACGATGAGATCCGTTTCTTCAGGACAATCCTTTCGGGTACCTTGGATCCTGACAAGCTCGATTATCTAAGTCGGGACGCGTTGTTCTGCGGAATACCGTATGGCATGCAGGACGCCTCGTACATCATCCGACACCTGTTCGTGACCGGACGGAACGTATTGGCGATCCCCCTGGATGCGATCGGGTCGGTGGAACACCTGCTGTTCGCCAAATATTCCATGTATCGGAATGTATATTGGCATCCAACGACCCGTGGTGCCACAGCAATGATAAAAAAGGCTGTCCATCTGGCCATGCGCGACGGTCTGTTCGCCGAGTCGGACCTCTACGACCTCGACGACGAGTCGTTCGCCGTCCTGTTCTCCCGCTTCGGGGATTCCGAGGCGAGCACGTTGTTCGCACGTGTCAGGAACAACGACCTGCTGGTACCCCTTGCGACAGTCCCGTTCCTTGCCGACCACACGTACCATCAACGGATATATCGCGAACCGGAGGAAAGGGAACTGCTGGAACAATCGGTCCATGCATCGCTGGCAATGCGCTACCCCGACATCGCCGAACACGAAGTCATCGTCGACATTCCCGAAGACCTCTCCTTCGAATCGGATATTCCCATCGTATTGCAAGACGCATCGATACGGTCATTTTCGGAGGTCGACGAGTTGTTCAGTCCCCAAGTGGTCAAGGCGTTCACCGCAAGCTTGAGGAAAATTCGATTGTACCTGCCGGACCATATCGAACCAAACCACGCGCTCCTTGCGCTGACAGAACAGTTGGAACAACACCATGGATGACACACACGACCAAGCGCACGATTGGAGGGAATTGCTCGCCGGAGACATCCCCCCATGGGTGATGCGCTTCATCAAGTTGACGGGAAAGGCCATCAATAGACACGGAATGATCAAAGCGGACGATTCTGTCCTGCTGAGCGTATCGGGAGGCAAGGATTCCCTTGCCTTGGCACTTGCACTCTCCATACGCCTGAAATGGCTGCCGATCACCTACTCGATGCAGGCGGTGATGATCAACTGGATCGAACACCCGATCGACTTTCAGTCCCGGGAAAAATTGGTCGAGTATTTCGCTGCACTGGGCATTCCGCTGACAATCCTGGACGAAGCACAATATCCCGACAGTTTCAAGGGCGAGTTCAACTGCTACCTCTGCTCCAGGAATCGGAGAAGGATACTCTTCGAATATGCCTCGCAGCATGGGTGCAAGCTTATCGCGATGGGACATCACCTCGACGATCTGGTGGAGACCACACTGCTGAACCTGACCAGCCGTGCGAAGTTCTCAACCATGCTTCCAGTCCAGGAGTTCTTCGGTGGCAAGCTCCACATTATCCGCCCGATGATCGAAGTGCATGAGCAGACTACCAGACGGCTGAACGAAGTGTATCGGTTGCCTTCGGTGAAACCGGTGTGCCCCCACGACCAGACGAATATCCGTTCCCGCCTGAAACCTATCGTACGGGACTTGGCCCATCTTGATAGGGATATGCGGGAACATATCTACAATGCCCATCAATTCGAGTACCGGATTCCAAGGGAAAACGAGGATTCCGAACCCTTGGAATAGTCGAACACAGTTGCGGTCAATCGTGATTTGGAGTAATGTAGAAGCATGAAAATGAAGAGGATGGCGCACATGAAAAGAGTGATGTTTGCAATATTGATGCTGTTGTTGGCGCTGAGCCACGCAAGTGCTGCGACGACAACTCCATCGGGAACTTCAAGTACCTCATATCTCCATGTGGCGAATGGTGTGGATTGGGACTTCTTCCAATTCAACGAAAAGGGAGTCTACGTTCCACAAACGGATCCCCCAGCCGCGTTGAAGGAGGGATGGATCATCCTCTCCGGTCAGGAACCCGTCACAATCAAGGGACCGTATTCCACCATCGTCCTGCAACGCGAATCGATATTGACGGTGGGAGCAACGGTATCCAGCAATCCATCCTATTATCTGGTTGCCGGTTCAGCTTCGTTCCTCATGAATTCCCCATTTTCCGGAGAACTCGAGGTATCTACTCCAGTCGGTATCTATCGACTCAAGGGTCCCGGCGAGCTTTTTGTCACATCCGACTTCGCCGAATTGGTGTTTTCCCTCGGCGGAGAGGTGAAGGTTCTGAACACCATTACCAGACAGATAACCGATATCCCTCCATTCACCTACTTGAATCTTGCCGATCCGTTCCTCAACGCGAAGCAAGTCTCCCTCCAAACGTATGAGACTCTTTCAATCAACCCCGACAAATCCAGCGCACGGGCGATTCCCAGTGCCAGTGTTTCCGATGGTTTGACCTTCAAGGCCCCCGAGCCCCTTTTCCCGGTTGTCGAGACAGCGGTGGTCGAAGCTCCCGTAAAACCGGCTACACCCGAACCGGTGACACCATCGGCTCCTGTTGGACCGGGTCCAGGTACCACTGTAACCGTTCCGTTGACCAGGGAGGGGGAAAAAGAACTGAAGGCCAAGGAGATAGTCGTGGACAAGATCCCGTCCGAAGGATTGTCCCTCACGGTCACCATTGCGGCCGAACAGGAACCGGACAGGACCGAACCGAAAGATCTTCCCGCTCCAACCGCAATCCATACCCGACAGACGCTTCCGAATTCGTTCGATGTGTATGTTGTCCATACGAACGATGCCTATGGCCAGGTTGCCGGAGACGGTATCGGGTACGCACGACTGGCGACATTGCTTGGTTGGGGGCGTGAATTGTCCGACCGCAACCTGGTTCTGGATGCCGGAAACACAACCAGCGGCTCTCCTATTGCCGACGCTTTTGCGGGTGAGACTGTCGCGGTGCTCCTTGATATGCTTGGCTACGATGCGATCGCACCTGGTCCGGCTGATTATGCATTTGGAATCGAACGCCTTAAGGAAGCCGCGAAAGCCGCCTCCGAGTTCTCCAACATGAAGGTCTTGGCTGCGAATATCTTCGATACCGAAGGCAATGCTCTATTCGAACCCTACGGGATCTTCGATCTCAAGGGATATCACGTTGCAGTGATAGGATTGAGTGTGCCGCACGCGGGTATCGAAGGTATCACCTATCTCAACGATACCATCGTGGACAATGCCCAGGCTTTGGTCGATGAAGTGTCCGCACAGGCGGATTTCGTCATCCTACTTGGCAATATCGACGCTACACAAGAAATCTCCAGTTCGGATATCGCCCGAACGATCGAAGGAATAGACCTGATAGTAGATGGCGAATCGGCCATGACTCCCGCCGGAGGCCGCATTGTCGGCACGACCATGATCGTGAATGCCGGTGGCAAATTGTCCAGTGTCGGAATTGTCCAGATACATGTCAGCGACAATCAGGTTGATAGCATGTATGCTACCCGGATTGCTGTCGAGGATGTGGACAATCCCCAGGAAAGCGCCATCGCCGCACAATATGGAATCTCCTTTGTACCTGAAGATCCGACTGTAGCAGCATACATCGATTCCCAGGATGCACGACTCGCTGCCCTTGGCGAAAAGAAGGAACCGGCAGCCCCTGCTTCCGATACTGTTGCCGCACCGGTAATGACCCAGGTCGTCCAGCCGGTCGAAACCGCCGTTGTCCCCACCGAATCGACAGAAGCGACACCGGAAGCTGTAGACGATCCACTTGCGATCAAACAACCGTTGGGTATAGTCGGTGGACCTTCCGCCGCACCACCCGACTCATCCGATTGGGGTGTCTCGACGACCTTCACCGTATCACGTGACGGATTGGGGGGAACGGACAATCCGATGGTCGGCATATCGATCAATCCTTTCTTCAACCACAATGCGTTCGCCATAGGACTGCAGGCATTCTTCCTCACCGACGGCAGCTGGTTCTCCCCCTCGACATATACGCTGTGGAATGTGCGCGATGAATCGGGAACGGCAGCCTTGGCCAGTACCGCCATGAGGTTCCTCGACTATATCCGGTATGGACAGGCCGGCGATGGACTCTATATTCTCGCGGACGACAGTACTCCGATAGCATTCGGCAAACGCCTGCTGGTAAATAGACTCGGTGTTGCCTCGGGTCCCTATGAAGAGAGACTTGGACTGTACGGCACTGCCCAGTTGGGAAGCTTGGGATTGGAACTCTATGCGGACGACCTCTATCTGAGCGACTGGTTGGCTGGAAATGCACAATCCGGTGGAGCGAGAATCTCCTATGCACTTTCCCCCAGGATATCACTGGGACTCTCCTCGCTGGTTGTCGCCGACAGCAGCGGACAAATGGCAGCCTACCCCACTTTCGATTTCGCATGGACAATCAAGAACGAGCGCAGGCTCCGTGTCGAATCGTTCATCGGTTTGACCACGAAATTGGATTTGGACAACTTCTCGTTCGATACTGTATATAACGATACCGGAAGCGAACTATCCGACATATTGCCGAACTTCATGTTCGCCGGTGGCATCGATATCCGGACCTTGCAATGGGATTTCCGGTTTGCCGGGGCTGTGCAAAACAATACCAACGATCCGGTCGTCTCGTTCGGTTCCTTCAACCAAACCAACTATTCGGGCGAACAGATGCTAGAATCCAATGTGGGCATCTATTATATCCTGGGTGCGGAAGCGGGATATCGGGGAGAAAAACTCGGACTATCCGGTTCGTGGTACGTGCCGATTGCCCAAGACTTGTCTCGAATCATTCCCCTGCAGGCGGACTCGTCCGTGTTGGGTGATACACTTTCTGTCGAAGCCACCTATTCGGGTATGCACTTCGAAGCCGCAGCCGGTTTCAGACGGGTGGGATTCCTCACTGCCTTCAGCAACCTTTTCGATTTCTCGGGTGGATTCTCGGGATTCCTGACAAATACCAAAGCCTTGATCAAGGGTGAATCCGGTCTGGAAAAGAATGCCCAACCGTACATAGCCTTGCGGTATCGAAATGGGTTGTTCGGTATTCAAGCCGATCTGGCCATGGCAAAGGCATCACCCACCTCCTATGTTCCCAGATTCAATCTGGGCGCAAGTGTGACAGTAGGAAAACAGGCTTTGGCCCAAGCCTCCGACCCGAGGACCGCACGATCGGTTTTCAATGGTTCGCCAGATACAAAACAGGCATTCTCGGTGAGTGGGGACATCAGTTCAGCCTATACGAGAGCATTTGTGCTGGGAGCGGCCGACAAGGATTACCTTACCGTCAAGCCAACCATCAGTTTCACAAAGGGTGACTCCTTCTCGGTAGGATTCGGGCCCACATTAGCTCTGGGGCTGCAGGATATGACCCTTTATTCACATGACGAATCACCCTTCAGTTTCGGAAGCGAATATACCAGCACCCTGGGCAGGGTTTTCGATTCGGCCACAGATCTGTTGAGTCTTGTCGACCATGTCACCATAGGATCCGAGGGTGATAGATTCAGTCTCGCCATCAACGGTGATCAGGAAATCACCATGGGACCGATGGTCCGGGGTATTTCAACCAGAACCGACAGTACACTGCAAGATATACTTGCCCTCACCGCGAAATTCGACACGAAGCGATTCGATATAGATGTGTTCGCGAACAACCTCACCGACTTGCAGCTTTTCGGTATGCGCTTCGGGATCGCTCCATTCAAGAATTATGGTGGAGAATTCGGAATTTCGACAATCGGACACATCGATGTGCGAAACACGATGAACCGGGTCGACCTGTTCCCGACAATCGATACTGTCTTGCCGTTGGTTGACAAGGAAAACCTGTCGGTGGAGATCACCGGCTCATTCGCAACCATGGTCGGACTCGATTCCGATGAATATTTCGAGCAGATGTTCTATACCCCAGGCGGGTCGTTCCTATCCAACTTCAACAACTATCTATTCCACGGTGGCGTTGGTTTGCAAACTGGTGCGTTCACATTGGGACTCGACGCATCCATGCAAAAGGGAGCACTTTCGTACGGTATGTTCAACCCGCTGTTTATTCGGGAACGCTCCACCAATCCGGGTTCATTGTTGACAACACTCGATTCGGCTTGGACTGGCGTCGGCTCCGCCCCGAGGTCCTTCACCATCAGTGGATCGACTTCCTGGACGAAGGATTCCTTTGGATTGGAAGGAGCCTACCTGCTTCCATTGTCTGCAAGTCTGGCTCCCGATACCGACAACGACCTGTTGACAGTGAAAGGCTCCTTGGACTTGTCCTGGTTCGACCTTTCGCTTGCTTATACCCGGCGTGGTTTCGCATCGGCATTCTCGACGTTCCTTTCCGATTCCTCGGATTCGATCGTCACACGGGCAAAGAATTTCCTTGTCGACAACGACAGTGCGATACACGCCACGATCGGTGTGACCCAAGGTCCGATGACGTTCAATGCGACTCTCTCGACGCTGGCAGAACTTGCACCCGATGCCGGTTCATGGAATGGACAGAGCGTCGTGGCCACAAGCCCCGCATTGACACTTGGCGTAGATATCAACCTGTTCTAGTAATCGTAGTACCGCGACATGCGACCGTCCCTCTGGTGGGGGACGGTCTTTTTTGATACGATACCATATGGACACGCCTCAAAAGATTCATATTTTGGACCCCTTGGTCGCCCAACGCATAGCCGCAGGGGAAGTGATAGATCGTCCTTCTTCGGTTGTCCGTGAGCTTATAGACAATGCTGTCGACGCGAAAGCATCCTCCATCGTTGTGCAGATAGAGGAAGGTGGTATAGAAAAGATAACCGTTGTGGATGACGGAGTAGGAATTGTATCGGAAGATCTGCCTTTGTGTTGCCGCTCGCATGCGACAAGCAAAGTCACCACACTGGAAGACCTGTACTCCCTCGGCACCATGGGATTTCGAGGCGAAGCCTTGTACAGTATCGCCGCAAGTGCCAGGGTTACCATTTCCAGCACACGCGCAGGCAGTACCGGAGCAACGATTGTGGTGGACAACGGCAGGGAATCCGAGGTGGTTCCGGGAGGTCCGAATAGCGGAACCCGGATCGAAGTGGCCCATCTGTTTGCAGCTATACCCGCACGGAGGCTGTTCCTCAAGCGACCGGCGACCGAATCCACTATGTGCCGCAATACCATAGTTGAGAAGGCTATGGCCTTTCCCGAGATTTCTTTCCAGTTCTACGATGGAGAAGCGTTGAAACTTGATTTGCCTGCCACGAATCCCAAGCAACGGATCCTCGATGCACTTGCCAACGATAAGCATCTTGTTCCGTCCGAAACCACCGAAACCTCGGATACTGCCAGTCGCTTCAGTCTCTATGCAGTCGCAACGACACCTGCTTGTTATAGGACCGACCGCTCCCACATAAAGATATACGTCAACCGGCGACCAATAGAGGAATACGCACTCGTCCAGGCGATCACCTACGGGTATGGGGAAATGTTGCCCGGAGGGGCATTCCCCTATTGCTACCTCTTTGTCACCGTCGACCCCGAATTGGTCGATTTCAACATCCATCCCGCAAAACGTGAGGTAAAATTGCGGAACAAGGCGGAGATCCACCATCAGGTCGTGGTAATGATCCGTCAACAGATCAGAAAATCGATCCCCCGCCTCTCCCTCGATGCCAGGCAGGAGAATCAGGGCACATTCGATATCTCCCAAACTTTAGGAACCGCCGAGGAGCCGATATTCGGATATCGCGAAAATGCCAAGAAATCGGGATCATCCGGACAACAACCCTATGTATCCTCGGCCCGGAAACCCACCGATCCGCAGTGGTTCCAGCGCGCCAAGGAAATCTTGGAGAAAAAGCCCTTGGACCCACAAGATCAGCAGATTTCACCTTCTATCGACCAACAAGGTGCGGACCATTCGGAGTTCCAATATATCGGTCAAATCTTCGAGCTTTTCCTGGTGGTACAAAAGGGAGATTCTGTGTTTCTGATAGACCAGCATGCGGCGCATGAACGGATTCTCTATGACCAGATTCGCAAGCAAGGAGGAATCCAACGGCTTATGGTGCCCCTTCGTTTCGAGGTGGAGCGGTCTGTCGATGACTTCTTGTCCAACCATGGTGCTTGGTATGCCGAATATGGCTTGGACTTGCAAAAAAGCGGCGATTTGGAGTGGGAGTTGTCTTCCATCCCCGCATCGTGGAAATCGATTGAGAGTGCGGTGGTCGAATTCATCGGTTCACAATCTGGTGGTGACATGGCCGAGCTTGAAAAGCGGCTCTACGCGACCATAGCATGCCATGCGGCGATCAAGGATGGCGATAACATAGATTCGTCGACGGCCGAAGCCTTGATTCGCAAGGTATTTGAATTGGAACATCCGGTATGTCCCCATGGACGGACCTTTGTCGTGGAGATCACCAAGGACCATCTTTGGAGAGCTGTCGGCCGTATCATGTGATGAACAGTGTTCTTACCACGTGGTACAATCCCGAAGTTGCGTCGAACCGGGAGGCAATGATACTGGCAGTCTTTTCCCGAATTCCAGTATCGGAGAGCTTGCTATCGGAATTTTCCATCGATGCGGATTCCAGGGTATGAAGCAGGATTCCAGCCGAATCGTAGAATGCGTAGGTCCAGTTTTTGCCCGAATCGGGGTCGACACCATACAGCATCTGGTGGCCGTTGCCATCGGTTGCCCATTCTGCTGGCCTCATGGACGCTATTTCCATACTCGCCGGTGCGAACAAATCCTCCGAGCGTGCGAATTGCAACACCTCAACAAAGCGCCGGCCATCGGACAGAAACACTTCCACCTGCCATGTTCCCGATTCCAAGGGGATGTCGGGAGGATACAGCAGATCGGACTTGCCCAAGAGCATTGCTCCCCCCACGTCCATCGGTTGGGCGAAAAATTCCCACGAATAGGATCCACTCGGAGATTTCACCGAAACCTGGTACTGGTCCTCTGAAGCGAGTGGTCCAGCGGAAATGGCCAACATGTAGCCTTCCGAAAGGGTGGAACGCACACTGTCTCCATGGGTTGCGACAACCAAGGGAATCATGGAGACATTCGTTACGGAGAATTCATCCCGGGAACACCCCGCGACCAGGACAAGCAAAACCGCCGACAGCAATACCATACAACAAAGCAGTTTCCTTTCTGGTCGCATATCGCTACATTCCCAAGGCTTCCATCTGCATGACAACAGGATTGGCGTAGGAACGCAATATGATCCGCCGAAGGTCCTCCGACAACCCTTTATACCGGTCGAGGAACTTCTTGGTGTTCAACGATTCGTATTTTTGTGTGAACCGGGTCGGCCCCTGGAGCAGATCATACGCCAAGTAGTTCGTATCCCACAATTTGTACCCGACATGGATCTGCCGATCCACTTCCATTGCCACTTCATCGGCATTCTCGTAATCGCCGGTCAACGGTTTTCCAAAATGCAAGTGTACATCACCCTTGAAACGTCGAAGACCGCGCAACATGTTCACAAGATCCTCGTACCGTTTCTTCGTATACGTACCATGGAGTTTCTTGGATACCTCTTCCCGTCCCTTGTTGATATCGTTGGGATCGTATTGGTAGGAGATCGCTATGGGTACGATATGGCACCGTTTGATCAGATCCTTGAAGGAGATACCCGAAGCTTTGTAGGAAAGGTAGAGCATCTTTATGATAGCTGGATTGGTCTTGTCTATACCGTCCTTCGCACGGCCCGATCGCTGGGCAACCCAGATGGATTTCTTTTCCTCGTCGATCAGTTCCACAAAATAGCGTGACAACCGCAACGATTCCATGTATTGCTCACGCATCGGGAGGTTTCGCTTGACCGTTACCCCACCGTTGAGCTTGAACATATCGGTGGTGAATTGGTTGACCAACAGATTGTCACCAATCGCCATCTCACAAATCGGCATATCCGTTTGCAGCAACGCGTAATCGAGCAAAGCACAATCCAGTACAATGTCCCGATGGTTGCTGATGAACAGATAGGGGGTATGGCGATCAAGATTCTCCTGTCCACTGAAGGTGAACGAGGACATCGAGTTGCGTTCTATTGTCGGCAGGAATACGCCGGCGGTGATGAGCCGTTGGAAATCGTCATACGATTTGACCTGATCCAACAAGGGTGGAATCATCTCTTTCATCTGGTGGCTTTTCCACTTGGTCTTGATAATGTTTCCAGCGTAGAGAACTTCGGCCATGTTGCTCAAGAATTTCGGATAGGCTCGGATGCGATTCACCGCATCTATGACATCTTGCCCTTCATAGGGGGCAATGTCCCTATACTTGGATTTGTCCATATTGGTTAAAACTCCACATTCAGCGACTTCATATATTGCGCCCGTTCCCACTGGGAAGGGTCTTCCATGCGTTTATGGGCCAATTTTCCCCTGAAGTCAACGAAGGAATCGGCATTGTGACGGTCCATCCATGCGGAGAGGGTCTGCAACATATCACCTATTACCTTGTGCCCCCCTTTCATAACCGCTGAACACACCTGGACAGCTTTCGCCCCGGATAGCAGCAATTTGATCAACGATTCTCCCGAATGGATACCGGTCGATGCACAGATATCGCAGTTCAGGTAAGCGGATACCAAGGCGGTCCACTGCAATGACTGTGCATAATCGTTCGGTCCGCTCAGGACGATCGATGATTTGGTCGCGAGTTTCTCGATATCGATATCGGGTTGATAGAACCGGTTGAACAGTACCAGCCCATCGACACCCATGGTGTCGAACTTCTTGATGACATTCGCCAGAGCCGTGAATTGCGAGCCCATTTTAACCGACAAGGGAAGCTTGAACCGGTTGCGGGCCTCTTGTACGACAGCCAGGTATTCTTCCTCGATGTCTTGTGCCGACCTGTTGAAATCCGAAGGAAGGGTATAATAATTCAATTCCAATGCATCGGCCCCGACTTCGGCGAACCGCTGGACGTAATCGAGCCAAGATCCCCGGGTCCGGCAGTTAACACTGGCAATGACAGGAATATCCAATGCCTCGGTGGCCTTGTCCACCAACGACAGGTACGCATCGATATAATAGTCGCGCGATACCTCCTCAAGGAAATCCTGGCCATCGGCATGCACCACGAATCCCTCGGATTGGCTGATCATCTTAGCCGCATCATGGTCGATCTGCTCTTCGAAGATCGATTTGACAACGACCGCTCCCGCACCAGCATCCTCACATTTCTTCAGTTTATCAAGTGATGACGTGAGCGGTGAACTGCCCACGATTATCGGATTCTTCAATTCCATTCCGAGATATGTTGTTGCCAAACGTTCCATAGCACTACCTCCGTGTGACATCATAGCCAATATTCACATGGTTGTACAGTAAAACAGCCGTTTCTCCACGACGTGGTCAAACGGCTGTATGCTAAACGATCGGTTGAAATTAGGCAGAAACTATAGTATCCACAATGGCATTCACTGCTACCGCATAGGAACCCAACGGCACCGACAACAGCATCTTGATGGGCATGTTACCGGAGACGATCGCCGGGTGGATGTCCAATGCACCCAATGTTCGGCAAACGGTCTCCAATAGTTTCGGCTCACGTGCCATGCCCTCGCCCACAATACCTAGAAGAACCAATTGCTCGGAAATCTGACAGGAATCGATATCGAGTGCACCGATAATCTCTCGTTGCAAGGCGACCGCCTCCGTATCGTCCATTTCAGAGGAAAGGTACATGACTATGGTATCGAAGGCGTCGATCACCACATCGCATACCAGCTTTTTCCGGGCGATCAGGGCATGCAAGCTTTGGGTTGTCTCGGGGTAGCGATCGAGCATGAATTTCTCGACAACCAGTTTCCGATACGGCTTTTTCCCCGAAACTCCCACCAGATGCGCTTTCGCAGAGTCCCTCTCAGCGGTAATCATGGTGCCCGGAGCTTCCGGATCGTTGGTATTCTTTACATTGATGGGTATACCGACTGTACGTACTGGGGCAATCGCATCCTCATGGAAAACACTTGCACCTATGGTTGCCAGTTCACGGATCTCGCGGTATGTGATTTGAGCTATCGGTCCCGCCTTTTGCGCAATCCGTGGGTCCGCGATATAGATTCCGGAGACATCGGTCCAATTCTCGTAGATGTCGGCATCCGCTGCCCGAGCCGCGATTGCTCCGGTGATATCCGATCCTCCACGGGAGAAGGTTTGGATTCCTCCGTCGGGTCCGCGTCCATAGAAACCCGGGATCACGATACGGCCTTCGATCGACTTCAGTACTTCCGATGCGATTGCATATGTCTGCTCGTCGACGCGTCCGTCTGCGGTAAGCCGGATGATTTGCTCGGCATCCACAAACGTGGCGTCGAAGAATTCCGCTATCATCAGGGCATTCAGATATTCGCCCCGACTACCGGCATAATCGGCTGTCTTCTCCTGAGGCAAACGCTCTGCGATTGCATCAAGTTCCGCTTCCATATGCACACCGACCTGCAAAGTCTGTGCAATCTCAAGAATCCGTTTGCGTATGATGGAGAACGGCTGCTCGATCGACTCGCCCTTCTCCACCAGTTTGTGGCAGTTGAGCAACAGATCGGTGATTTTCGTATCTTCCTTGTGTTCTTTGCCCGGTGCCGATACGACAACAACTTTTCGCCGTTCGTCCGCGAATACAATATCCTTTACCTTGCCGATTTGTCGGGCGTTGGCCAGAGAAGTTCCACCAAATTTGCTAACCCAGATTTCCTTCGTATTTCCCATAGTCACCTCTTTCGCGTTCGCCCCGACAACCACCTCATGCATGGGGTGCCGACACATTTTATTTCACAAACAATCTCTCGGGATACTCGATCAACTTCTCGCATCCGGTTTCAGTCACCAAAAACGGTTCGCTGCATTCGAATCCATACGTATCGAGCCAGATTCCCGGCATGAAGTGGATAGTCATACCAGGTTTCAGGACCGATTTGTCTCCTGGGCGGAGACTTACGGTGCGTTCGCCCCAATCGGGGACAAATGCCAACCCGAAAGAATATCCGACCCGTGAAGGTTTCTCGACACCGGTACCGACCAAACAGGAGCGCCACAGCGCCTCCACCTCCTCAGCCATCATCCCCGGTCCGATACCAGCCAAGGTTTTCTGCAAACCATTGACGACCACATCCGAGACATGCTGCAAGTCCTTTGGTGGTTCCCCAATAAAAACCGTCCGGGAAAGTGGAGCATGGTAATGGTGTCGTGCGGAACCCAGTTCGAGCAAAACCACATCGCCCTTTTGATACTTCCTATCCGCGTCGAATGTCAAGTGTGCGGACGAAGTTCTTTCAGCACTCGGCATGATCGGAAAGATAGCAGGAGAGTCGCCACCATAGGTGTCGGTGCCCCTGATCTGCTGCGCTGAGACCAGTGCCGCAACTTCCTTCTCCCATACGCCGGCAGCAATCGAGTCTATCGCCAGCGTCATGGCGGCTTCGGTTATCTTGCCGGCTTCACGGATCTTGGCTATTTCCGGAGCACTCTTCACCGTCTTGACCCAACCGACGAGGTTTTCGGCATCGACTATCTTCAGATTTGGAAGTTCGCGATTCAGGGTAAGCAACATTTTCGCATTGAACCAATACCCATCCATTTCGACAGCAAGCGTATTGCCGCGACCTTTCATGAGGTTGGCGACAAACTCCATGGTGTGCATATATCGGGATTGGACGTATTCATCCTTATATCCGAAGATGTGGTCGTCGGGCAGATAGGTGGTCATGCGTGCGGCATTGGAATCTTGTGCACGTCCAAACCATTGCGGAGTTGGATCGGTGAGGTCGATCACCAGTCCCTGGTGGACATAAAAGCTCCATCCATCGAAACCGGTGAGATAATTCATATGGCTTGGATCCAGCACCAGCAACATCTCAATGCCCCGGTGGTCCATGCGCTCTTTCACGAGATTCAATCTTCGTTTGTATTCATCGGTTGAAAACACGAGTTTCTTCATACCTTCACTCCTTATAGGTCAGCGGGGAACAACAATCCCGGCTTTTTCCCTCAATGCAATCTCGTAGGCCATGAGTGCTATCATGGTATCCTGTACGCCAACACCCGTTAGGTCGCATACGGTGACTTGGTCGGCGCTGGTCCTGGCTGACTTTGCGGTACCGATAATCTGTCCTATCTCGAGCACTGGAGTCAACTCTGTCACGAATCCTTCCTCCTTGGCCCCACGCAATTCTCCAAGTCGGAAACTTTGTGCCTTCAAATCACACGCGATGATATCCGCCTTGCCGAACACACCACCCTTGAGCTCCTGTTTGTCTTCCGCATCGCTCCCCATGGAGGTGATATGGAGACCGGGATGTACCCATTCCGGCTCAAAGTACCCTTTGCGGGAAGGTGTGGTGGTCACGACAATGCCACACTGGGCAACCAACTCGGCTCCACTTTTAGCACTGACTACCTCGACTCCCAACCGTTCGGTCATATCCTTGACGAAATCCTGTTTCCTCGCTTCGGTGTCTATGCTGTACATGACTATCCGTTTGAACGGTTTCACCAATGAGAGTGCTTCCATCTGGTATCGGGCCTGTACACCGCAACCGAATACTCCGACCGTGTCGACACCATCGGGAGCGAGGTACTTGGCGGCGATCGCACCGGCGGCGGCTGTACGGACTTGGGTCAAATATCCATTGTCCAACAGCACCCCCTGCAGGAAGCCTGTCTCGGCGCTGACCACCAGCATCTGGCCGCTTTGCGAAGGCAACCCTATATCGGGATTCTGGAAAAACCCGGAGGCGATCTTGATCGCCATGCTCGGCAATCCCTTGATGAATGCGCTCTTTATGTCCACCTCACCGTTCTTCTCAGGTACCGGCAACATCATGATAGGGGGAACAGTCGCATTGCCTGCGGCAAGCTGGGCAAAACCCAACTCCACCTTTTCAATGACTTTCGTATCCAATTGTACAAACTTGCGGAGTTCCTTCTCCGAAAGTATGAGTATTCCATCACTCATCTGGTCTCTCCTCCTTTAGCAATTACAGAAAGAAATCTTGCGATATCGACATTTCTTCCGGTCAACGGCATGACGACATTGCACCCGCGCACATCGACCTTACCGGTCAAAATTGCCGCCAATCCCACCGAAGCGGCACCTTCGGCAACCAACCCATGCTGATAAAACAGGTACCGCATGCCCTCCTCGATATCCTGTTCATCGACCAGGACATGTTCATCGACATGGCGCTTCACCAATTCCATCGTGACATGGTTCTCCCGACCGATACCGCCCAAAAGGGAATCCGCCAGCGTATCCTTCTCTTCGATATCCGCAGGCCGACCGATCTTGAGACTCTCGAGCATCGCCGGTGATCGCACGATGGAAATTCCGATCACACGCACGGATGGCTTGAGTGCTTTGATCGCCATGGCCATACCCGAAAGCAGGCCACCACCTGAAAGTGGAACGAGCAACGTATCGACCGAAGGATTCTGCCGAAGGATCTCCAAGGAGATGGTACCTTGGCCGGCGACGACACGCGGGTCGTCGAATGGCACGACAGGCACGAGCCCCTGCTGCTCCTTGAGCACTGCATAGTGGTCTTCCGCTTCATCTTGTGAAGCTCCATGGACTACTGGAGTACCACCCAATTCCTTGATCGCCTCGATGCGGTATGCAGGGACCCGCTTCGACAAGCAGACGACAGCCTTGACTCCCACTTGGTGCGCGACATAGGAGACTGCACGTCCATGGTTGCCAGTGGAGAAGGTGATCACGCCCCGGGCCTTCTCGGCATCGGAAAGCGACAGTATGGTATTCGCTGCCCCGCGGACTTTGAACGAACCTGTCGGTTGCAGCAGTTCAAGCTTCAATCCGACAGATGTTGCTCCCGAGAGCTTTGCCGCAAGCGGGGACGCGACAATCGGTGTCTCGGACACCACCGGGTATATTCTCCCGGCGGCGGTCCAGACATCGGCAATGGTAGGCAAAGTAAAGTTAGTCTGTTTCATCGTGTCACTTATTGTAGATGATATCGATCGGATAGTCGTAGAACGCCTTGTATCCGGTCTCCGTTATATAGATAGAAGCATCGATCTCGAACCCCACATCGTCATACCAGATTCCAGGAATCAAATGGATCGCCATATTCGGCTGCATCACCGTCTTGTCTCCCGAACGGAGACTGATCGTGTGTTCGCCCCAGTCTGGTGGATAGTTGACCCCGATCGAGTAACCCAACCTGGATTCCTTGACAATCTTCGAGTGGGCGATCGCCTCTCTCCATTTTGCCTCGATTCCTTCGGCGGTCACACCCGGCTTGATCCACTCGAGGGTCTTTTGCAGACCGTCGATAACAACCTTGGCAGTATCCTTCATCAACTGGGGAGGATTCTCGCCGAGGAAAATTGTCCTGGCGATAGGTGCATGGTAATGCTTGTAGGCTCCACACAACTCAAGAAGTACGGCCTCATCCTTTTTAAAGGGTTTGTCCGACCATGTCAGGTGGGGCGTCTTGGTAGCTTCCCCAGCCATCATAAGGGGAACGATCGCCGGATAGTCGCCACCGTATTCGCTGGTTCCGGCATACTGGGCCTCGACTATCTTGGAGGCGGCATCACATTCCCTGACCCCTGGCCGGATATGTGTCTTTGCGGCATCCATGACCTTCACAGCGATTTGCCCTGCCCTGCGCATCATCTCGAGCTCGGCAGGTGATTTGACGACCCTGACCCAGTTGACCAATGCGTTGCCGTTGGCGAACTTGGCTTGGGGAAGACTGTTTTGCAGTTCGACATACGATTGGGCGGTAAAATAGAATTGATCCATCTCGACCCCGATGGTCTTGTTCGCCCAACCATACTTCTTGATTATGTCGGCGACAAAATGCATCGGATGCCGTTCCAACGACTGCACATAGTTGTCGGCATATTCATAGATGTTCTCATTCTTGAGGAAACTGGTGATGCGACATCCATTGGCATCCATACCACGTCCGATCCAAATCGGCTCCTCTTTATCGACAGAAACCAAGACACACTGGTGCACGTAGAAACTCCAACCGTCATATCCGGTCAAATAGTTGAGATTAGCCGGGTGGCTGACCACCAGGACATCAATCCCCTTCTCCTGCATCATGCTTTTGGTTTTTCCAATCCGTTCCAAATATTCGTTTCTTGTAAATACCGGCATGAAATACCTCCTAGCCTTCCCGTTTACA
Organism: Spirochaetae bacterium HGW-Spirochaetae-2; assembly: GCA_002839355.1. Classification (GTDB taxonomy): domain Bacteria; phylum Spirochaetota; class Spirochaetia; order Sphaerochaetales; family Sphaerochaetaceae; genus UBA8525. The sequence goes on along the minus strand of PGXW01000027.1, from coordinate 9,457 downwards.
TAGACCCTTCGAACCGCCGCTTCACGACGGTGTCATGTACATAATCAATCATTGTCACGTAATCGAACACCGGCAAACCGGTCGCTTCCTGTACCGCGGCGCCATATGGCGGCAACACGCTGCATTCAAGCAGGATAGCGCCCAATTGGGGGTTCTCCCGTTGCAATGCGACAGCTCGCTCGACAACCGCCCGTTCAACAAGTTCGCTATCCAGCACACCCTTCTCATCGATTATCGCATCCACGAAGTGCTGGTCATCCTCCAATCCCTTCACACGCAACCGTGCCTGCAAATCGGGGGCAACCCCGGCCCACGAGAACACATCGGGTATGAGGGCCTTGCTGTTGGCTGTCACTACCCCGATGGTTTTCCTGCTGCCAACCAGCAGGCTCATGAATGGTATCTGGAGCAAACTGGACAAGAATACCGGTAGGTCCAATTCATCCGCCAACCGCTGTTGGTATACCGCCATGAACCCGCAGTCTCCGGTAATGGCCCGTACCCCTTCCCGTTTCAACTCCCCGGCAGCTTGCTTCACAGCATCGTACATTCCGAGATCATGGTTGAAGATACGCTCCACTGAAAGTCCCGGTACCCGCTCAAATCGCACGGGATACCGGTATGTGGTCGCATTGGCTGTATCTCCGGGAATGAAAGGAGCGAAATTCTCCAATAGCAGGATACCAATCGCTTCGCCATAACTCACCTGTCCCGGTCTCACCATATACTTCATACTGGACACCTCACAAAAACCAGGTCAAATTCCTGCGGTATTCGGCAACCAGGTTGCGATTCCGGGAAACAGGATAATCAGGATCGTAGAGAAAACCAGGATTCCGATAAACGGACCGATTTTCCGTATGACTTCAAAATACGGTCGCCTGAATATCAGCTGGGCGGTGAAGATATCGCATCCGAACGGCGGGGTGGCGGAACCGATGGCTGCCTGGAGCACGATCAGGGCTCCCAGGAACACAGGATCGATACCGGTCGAAACGACATACGGTTGGAAGATCGGGCTGAGCACATAGATCGCCACGATCGGGTCTACGAACATGCATGCCACGAAATAGGCGACAACCACAACTATGATCAATTGCATTTGGGTCGGATCGACACCAATGATTACAGGCATGATCTGCTGGGGAATACGAAGAAAACTGATCATCCAAGAGAATACCTGGCCGGATCCAACCAGAATGAACACGACACCGGTAACGATACCAGCATCCAGAAGTGTTCCAAGCAACTTTTTCCAAGTCATCGTCCTGTACACCAATCCTTCGAGAACCAATGCGTAGGCGACACCGGCGGCAGCTGCTTCGGTTGGGCTGAAAATTCCAGCATAGATACCACCCACAACGATAATCGGGAATCCAAGCACAGGCCCGCCGTCCTTGACTGCTTGCCAACGCTCCGACCAGGAGGCCTTATCCAAGATGGCGATATTCCTGACCTTGGAATAGAAGAACACATAGATCGAGAACAACAGGAAGATCAAGACACCAGGTCCGATACCGGCCAGGAACAATTTCCCGATCGATGTGCTCGTGACGACTCCATATACGATGAAACCGATCGATGGTGGAATCAACAACGCGATATCGCTTGCGTTGATGATGAGTCCCAAGGTGAATGAACTGGAATATCCGGCCTTGAGCAACATCGGACGCATGGTCCCACCGATTGCCGATACGGTTGCTTGTGTGGAACCGGAAACCGCTCCGAACAATGTGCAGCTCGCGTTGGTGGTGATCGCCAGGCCACCGGGAATGTGTCCGACGAATACCCTAATCATCTCGACCAGCCGATTCGCGGCCTTGCCTGAAGTCATGATGTTTGCGGCAAGGATGAACATCGGCACACAAACCAACGAAGGTGCCGCAAATCCGTTTATCATCTGTTGTATGATGACCTGCGGGTTCACCAAGGGCATTTCTACGCCCAAATATACCATAAGCGGTGCTATCAGGGTAATCACAAAGGGGAATCCCAGCAGCAGCATCGCTATCATAACCAATCCTACTATGCCCATACTACTTATTCTCCTTTTCTGCCTTCTCTGCAGCATCTTCGGCCATGATGGCTGCCATCATGGTCGCCTCATCCTCGAACTCACTTTGCTGCTCAGGTGAAAGCCAGACATCCGCCTCATGCAAATTCTTGAATACTGTCCGAATATATTGGATACCAGCAGTGAACAAGGCAATCGGAGCAATAATAAGGAAATACCAGTAGGGAGCGCCCAACGCTTCAGTCTTGGTTCCCCTCATCCGAAGGTTGTTCATATATCTGAATGCGTAGTAGGACAGGACAAGCATGACTATGGCACTGATTAAGCTCATCAGGATGACAAGCACTTTTTCCACTTTTGGGGGAAGCAATTCCAGTACTGCACCCATTCGGATATGCCGGGCTTTGCGTGCCGCGTAACTGGTTCCGGTAAAAGTAATCAATATGATAAAGAGTTTGGAGATTTCTTCCGCAAAATAAATGCTTCGGTATACATTCCGGGAAATGACATTCACAATCAGCAATATGGCGAGCATCGCTGTGCTCACAGAAAGAATGGTAACTTCAAACCTATCGATGAAAACCGACAGATACTTGCCGATTGCCTTCAATGTACTGTGGACACCTTTCGTATCCGTTTGTGGTTTACTCATGGGTTCTTACCTTTTTTGGGGACAACCATCCAAAGTTTCCCGGGAATGGAATCCCGGGAAACCAACATGACGGTTTGAACAGTTTATTTCATTCCCAAAGCGACTTTTGCCTTCTCCATGTCTGCAAGGAGAGTCTCAAGCATCTTTGCGGAATCCTTTCCACCGACTTCCGGGAAGTTCGGATAGACTTTGGTCCTGGCCATCTCACGAAGAACATTGACCTGTGCGTCGGTGAATTCCGTGAAGGTGATCACAGGTCTGGCCTTCGCGATTTCCTTCTGCAAATTGTCGTTCACACCCTGGATCCAAACTGCGGATTCGGCGATGACATCGAGCCAGTAGTTGCGGATAAGAGCCTGGTCTTCGGCTGTAAGGGAATCGAAGAACGCCTTGTTGACTGAAGGAATTCCCAGGAACGGTTCGCACCAGAGTTGCACGAAGTGGTCTGCGACTTCATAGAAGCCCATGCTGTGGTTGGCGAACATCGGCTGGCTCTGCGCATCGATCAAGCCTGTCTGCAAGCCGCTGTAGATTTCACCATACGCCATTGGAGTCGGGTCGATGCCATAGGCGAGATAATCACGTGTAAGCATCTGCGAGCCCATGATACGGGTCTTCAGACCAACGAGATCGGCAGGACCTTTGATCGGTTTCTTGGAAGTGATCCACTGCCAACCTTCGAAATAGATCCCGAGGGGAACAAGATCGTTCTCACGGAACTTTTCTTCCAGCATCGGCATGAAGTCGCCATTCTTGACTACCCATTCCAACACTTCAGGAAGGTTCTCCCGCGGCCAGATATAGTGCAAGGCGAGTGCGTTGGCTTGTGGAACGAACGAGCTGATCCACCCATAGTCGGTGAATACGAACTCTACGACGCCAAGCTGAGCCAACTCGTTGATGTCGCGGTTCTCGCCGAGAGTTCCATACGGGAATACCTCGATATTCCAACGACCGTCGGTCTTTTCCTTCATGAACTTGGCAAAATTCCGTGCCCAGACAGTCATGAAGTCGCCTTCGGCTTCAGCACTCGGCATGCGCACATTGTAGGTATTGGCAGCTGAAGCGGCCTTTTGACCCTGTGCAAACAGTGTTGCGGTCGGCAACAGTAGCGCAAGAATCAGCGCTAGTAGGACGATACGATTTTTCATGTAAACCTCCTGAAAAATTTCTCATACGGTCATAACCTCATGCCGTATGTTTTCGCATATCTCAGACGATTCCTGGGAATCGCCGAACCGCTTGCCTAGTATCCGAACATCACTATTCCGATTGTTCCTCCTTAGGCAATGGAGTTGATTTTGTTGCAGTTTTACAAGATTCCTGCAACAAACCCATTGCAATAATGGAGAAAAATATACACATGCAACAATCAATGCAATAGTTTTCTATAAAAATTGTATAATCTTACACAATTCCACATATACTCTTCGAATCAATGGCAACCGATTCTTAATTTTCCTCGATCATGCTTGCACGATGAAGCCTCCCTCATCATCGGTGCGCGTCCGTATGTTATCGCTTCCCGGCAAAATACCGCAAAGCGGCCTCCACAAGAAATTCCACGCCGATGGGCAATGTGCCCTCGTCGATGGTGAACCTGGGATTGTGGTGGGGGTAATTGCTCCCAACCGTCTCATTGGCAGTACCGATGAATGCGAATACAGCCGGTACATGGTCACCGAAGGCCGCGAAATCCTCACAAGCCATCGACGCATGCTCCACGACATTCGTCTCACCAACAATGCCCTTGGCAACATCGTATGCGACCACTGTCATGGTCGGGTCGTTCACCACAGCATCGTTCTCATGATTGAATTCGAACGAGCAGGTGCAACCGTATACGTTGCAGATATCGGTCACCATCCTCTTGAACTTGTCGGTCGGATTGTCAGGACTTCCCGGTTTTGTCGCGAACAGGTACCTGATGGTTCCTTCAAGTTCGACAGTATCGGGTATGATATTGTTTTTCGTCCCGCCGGCAATCCGTCCGAACATAAGTGCAATCGGTTTCATCGGACTTACCAACCTGGTTTGGATGGTCTGCACCTGTTGCACGACTGCCGCGGCACATATAACCGGATCTACCGCGCTGTCGGGATAACCGGTATGGCCTCCTCGTCCCTTGATGGTAACCTTGAAAACATCCATCGAGGAGGTGACGGCTCCCGATTTGATACCGATCGTTCCGCTGGGCAACGGGGACCAGATATGGATTCCCATCGCCGCATCGACTTTCGGATTCTCCAAGACACCATCGTCGATCATGACCTGGGCACCGGCTATCTCTTCATTTGGCTGAAATACGAATTTGATCGTCCCGTCGAAGGAGTCGCGCATCTCTGTCAATATCCTGGCAGCGGTCAGCAGCATCGACATGTGGGCATCGTGCCCACATGCATGCATCAAACCGTTGTGTTCTGAAGAAAATGGCAGGCCGGTCTGCTCATCCACAGGGAGCGCGTCCATATCGGCACGCATCAGCAGAACCGGACCATTGTCCGTACGACCTTTCAACAGGGCAACCACCCCGGTCGTGGAGACCTTCATAGGTTCCAGACCGAGACTCTTCAAATATTGCTCGATTTTCCGGGACGTACGGAACTCTTGGAACCCAAGCTCGGGATGAGCATGGAAATCCCTCCGCAAAGCCAGGAGCTCGTCAGTATATGATTTGACAGCTTCTTGGATAGACATGGGTTATACCAACTTCCTCTTGATCAGGGTCTCCGCTATCTGCACCGCATTCAACGCGGCACCCTTGCGGATATTGTTCGAGACACACCAGAAATTCAATCCGTTCGCAATGGTATAGTCCTCGCGGATCCTACCGACCATCGTCAGATCCTCGTCATTGCTCTCGATCGGAGTCGGATACAATTCCTTCGAAGGATCGTCGATCACCTTGATTCCATCGGCCTTCATAAGAAGCTCCTTGGCCTCTTGTGGTGTCAGCTTGCGTTCGGTCTCGATATTGATAGATTCGGAGTGGCCATACCAGACTGGTACACGGACACAGGTGGCTGTGACCTCGATACTCGGGTCGAGCATCTTCTTGGTCTCGTTGATCATCTTGTACTCTTCCTTGGTGTAGCCGCCCTCCTGGAACACATCGATATGGGGTATCAGGTTGAACGCGATCTGTTTCTTGTAAGCCTGTGGTTTGGAGACCTTTCCGGTCTTGACCATCTCCTCCGCCTCGAGTTGCAACCCGTCGATCGCCTTCTTTCCCGAACCGGAAACCGCTTGGTACGTCGAAACCACCACGCGCTTTATCTTCGCGGCTTCATGCAACGGCTTCAACGCCACGAGCATTTGGGTAGTCGAGCAGTTGGGGTTCGCGATGATCCCCTTATGCCAATCCAGGTCCTGCGGGTTCACTTCTGGAATCACCAACGGACAATTGGGATCCATACGCCATTGCGCACTGTTGTCCACGACGATCGCACCTTCTTCCACCGCAATGGGAGCCAACACTTTGCTCGCTTCACCACCAGCGGAGAAAATCGCGATATCGACACCTTTGAAGGCCCCTTTCTTGGCTTCCTTGGTTACCCATTTCTTGCCTTTGAATACCACTTCCTTACCAGCCTGGGATGCAATATCCAGTGGTACCAGTTCCGAAACGGGAAAATTCCGCCTTTCCAACGTGGAGATCATCTCGGTGCCGACAACACCGAGAGCCCCGACAACCGCAACCCTATATTCCTTTGCCATGATTCATTCCTCCTACAGACTAGTCGAGTTTTCCGCTTTGAAGATCGGCGATAACACCTTCGATGATATCGATACCCTTCATGAGATAGTTCTCGGGAATCACCAACGGAGGAAGCAGTCTTGCCACGTTGTTGTGGTGGCCTCCGACCTCGATCATCACACCACGTTGATGCGCATATTTGCGGACCTTCTTCGCCAATGCCATAGCCGGCTTCTTCGATTTCTTGTCCTCGACCATTTCGATCGCAATCATCAAACCGATTCCACGGACTTCTCCGACGATATCGTACTTCTTCTCGATCTCCTTCATGCGGACCATCGCCTTCTTGCCAACTTCGGCCGCACGTTCGGGAATCTTGTGCTCGAGCATCCAATTGATCGCTGTCGCACCAGCGGCAAATGCGACCATGTTCCCTCGGAAGGTTCCTATGGATTTCCCGACCGGCCATGTGTCCAGTTCCTCACGGTATGCGATTGCGGAAATCGGGAACCCGATACCACCGAGGGCCTTGCTCATGGTGATTATATCCGGCACTATTTGGGCGTGTTCAAAAGCGAACATTTTTCCGGTCCGGCCCAAACCTGCCTGGATTTCATCACAAATCATGATGATTCCATGCTTCTTTGTAATCTCCCTGACCCTCTGCATGAACCGCGGGGAAGGAATGATCGTACCACCCTCGCCCTGTACCGACTCGAGGATGACAGCAGCGGGAAGCGAGAACCCCGAGTGGGAATCCTCAAGGATTCGCTCAAGATAATCGGCGGCCTGCATATCCACCATGTCATCGGGACAACCGAACGGGTTGCGATATGCATATGGATACGGAATGAACTGGATACCGGGAACCAATTGTCCGATACCGTCACGGTGACCGCTATCCGTTGTCAGTGCGAGCGACACACCTGTCATGCCATGGTAGGCCCCTTCAAAAGCAATGATTCCATTGCGTTTGGTGTTGTATTTTGCCAACTTGATCGCCTGTTCCACCGCATCGGAACCTGTGGGACCGCCAAAGAATACTCGGGACAATTCCTTCGGAAGGACCTTCCGCAAGGTCTCGACCATCCTCACCCTTGTTTCGGTGGGGATATCCAAGGTGTGCGTAACCTTGTCGATCTGTTCGTGTGCTGCCTTGAGCACTTCCGGATGCGCGTGGCCAAGCGCCATGACACCTGCTCCACTGAACATATCGATATAGATATTGCCGTCGACATCTTCCAAGGTAGCGCCCTTGCCCCGTGCCAACGCCATGGGCATTCCCTTCGAATACGAGACAGCCGAACTCTCATTTTCAGCCTGATACTTCAGGATCGCCTGTGACTTGGGTCCTGGGGGAACAGTCACGATCTTCGGAGCACCCTGCATTGACATTTCTTCAAACATCTTTTCATTATTCATACCAACTCTCCTTTGCCCACATCACCGATTCTACCGGGAAGGGGTCTTTTTATTGTAACTCATACTTTCAGAGATCTGCCGCGCCATAAGCTTGAGCGGCTCGACCAGTTCTTTCATCCGTTCTTCCGTAAGACGCATCGAAGGTCCCGAAATCGCAATTGTCGCTATCACTTCATTGTCACGGTTGTACAGGGGTGCGGCGATGGAATTGAGATGATTCCCGAATTCAAGTATTTCCGTGGCATATCCACGTTCCGCCGATTCCCGCACCAAACGCTTGAACTCATCCTTATCCATGACCGTTCTCGGTGTCTTCTGGATAAAGATCACATTGTCAACATAACGATCCAGTTCATCCTCCGATAGGCTGGACAACAGTAATTTGCCGGAAGCACACGAATTCACCGGGTATGTGTACGTGACATCCGGATTCAGCACGACGGTATGCGAGCTCTTCACCTCTTCTATCGCTATGACCATGTCATGGTACAGGACCGTGAGGTAGATATTCTCGTTGGCAATCCGTTCCAGGTCGTACATCCGTGTCTTCGCGGATTCCCGCAGTTGTTCTTTTATCGGTACCGTACTGCCCAACTGGAACAACTTCAAACTCAGCTGGTATCCCATGCGTGACTTCTCGATATACCCCAAGGTAGTCAAGGTATAGAGCAGCCGGTGCAGATTCGCACGGGTCAATCCCAGCCCCTTGCACATGGTTGGGGCTTGGACCGGCTGGTTGGCAGAAATGAATTCCAAAAGATTGAAGGCCTTCATGACTGTTGTTGCCATTTGGTAAGATGTCTCATTATTTGAACGTTCGTTTATTTGTTGAAACATACTTTATTATGGGGGGACTCTTTTCATCTGTCAAGAAAAAAATTTAAAAAAACCACTATTCTTTGATTCAATAATGAGTTACCTAATATATCATACTGGATTTTGCGCTATGACGTAAGTTTTGTCAAAAATTTATTCCCCAACGAAACGAGGGTAGCGGAACAATTACTATTGGTCCATTACCGAGTGAGTGCAGGGAACGTAGGGGGAGATACCATTCATTCCCGGTACTCGCTCGGGAATTGAAATTGAACTCTAATATAAATATTGCATCTAACTTGCCGGCAACTTGCATTTGTTATCTTACAACTTGGTATTTTTTGATTTATGCCCAATAAGGAATGTATTTCATGTATCTCGGTGCGGTAGAAGGATCGAGGGGTTTTATCAGATTCCTCTTGAGTGCTTCCTTGATAAGTCGAGAAACCACTGGAGAAGCTGTGGTACAATCTCCAACTCCGCAGCATATCGCTCATCCTCTTTCATACACGGTTCCAAATATGGTATTTTCTTGACACACCTTTACGTTCCAGCCATGAAACTATATGGATTTTGGGAGGCTCTATGAAAGATTGGTTCAGCATCGATCGGATTGATACCGATACATGCATAATCAGTGAATACCGACACTGGGAAGAGACCCATTGTTATCTTATCAATGGCACCGCTTCCAGCCTACTCATAGACACCGGGTTGGGTATCTGCAATATCCACGCTGAGGTGATGAAACTAACGAACAAACCAATCATCGCCGTCGCTACCCATATCCATTGGGACCATATCGGGGGCCACCGATATTTTCCCGATTTCTATGCCCATAAGGATGAATTGCACT
>PGXW01000026.1 GCA_002839355.1 Spirochaetae bacterium HGW-Spirochaetae-2 | reverse complement strand
GTTCTGGAGGCTGAACCGAAGGTGTAGTACAAACTGATTTCGGTACAGACCGAACTAATTCCTTTTCGAATATGAATTAGTTCGGTCTACTTGTACTACAAACTGTTCAACGCCAGCTTTAGTGGTGCATAAATTGTGGAAACGGGTTTTGAAGGGTTGCGAGAATTCCTCCTGTTTGAACTTTCCGGGGTGAAGGTCGCATCCCTGAGTTACAATATCTTTAGCTTTCCTATTCCCCACAGTTGACTCCTGACGCTGTCCGGGGTTTCATGACACAGGAGTGTTGTGTTCTCCTAGGATCACCACAGTGGGTTTCCAAGTTTTGTTCCAATTTTCCTCGATCCATGTGTAGGAGACTATGATCACTTTGTCACCCACAGCGACCAATCGGGCAGCCGCACCGTTCAGGCAGATTTCCCCGCTCTTGCCTTCTATGATATAGGTTGAGAACCGGGCTCCGTTGTTCACGTTCAGCACATCCACTTTCTCGTACGGATGCATACCGGCTTGCCGGTACAATCGTGGATCGATAGAGATCGACCCTTCGTAGTTCAGGTCTGCACCGGTGACGGTTGCCCTGTGCAATTTGGATTTCAGAATTTGAATCATCATATGGTATTCGCTCCTTGCGTCCGTGGTCTCGGTGTATGGTTGCATCATGTGATTTAGATTCCCGGCGCATCAATGCCCGGTCTGAGCTCCATCTTCAACCATTTCCTGGCCCTATCATATTGACCTTCCCGGTCATCCCCGGTTCAGCTCCAGTGCCTTCCTGAGCCCTAGCAAAACCAGATTGGGCTGGATGTCTGTGAATAATCCCGTGGATTCGAATAGGCGAGAGAATCCCCCTGTACCGATCACTATTGGCTTGCGGCCGCCGAAACACTCAGACTCGAACCGCAGGATGAACTCTCGGATCAGCCCAATGTGACCGTAGAAGAGGCCCGCTTGGATCGCCTCAATCGTGGAACTCCCGCACGCTTTCTCGGGACGTGCGATCTCGACCGAAGGCAGTCTCGCGGTACCTGTCTCGAGTGCCAGCATGGACATCTTGAGTCCTGACGCGATTGCTCCTCCGAGGTAGTTCCGGTCGAAAGTGATCGCGTCGAAGGTCGTGGCTGTGCCCAGGTCTATGATAATCAAGTCCCGGTCGGGATAGAGGGATATTCCTCCAATTGCGTTCGCAATCCGGTCAGAGCCTACGTCCTTGGGGTGGTTATACTTTATCTTGAGGCCGGTTTTAGTGCCAGCTTGCACGAATAGGGCTTCTATTTTGAAGTATTTTACGCAGGCGCTACCCAGCGAATGGTTGACGGAGGGCACCACGCTGCAGCATATGATTTGTATAACTGCTGCCGGGTCGAATCCATTTTCCCTAATGACGCTGCGTAAAAACAGCCCGAGTTCATCGCTGCTGGTGCCTGCGCTCGTGATTCGCCTGAATTGTAGGACCAGGTCGTTCCCGTCGAACAATCCTCCCAGGATTTGGGTATTGCCGACATCGATTGTCAGAATCATGTGCATCCTCCTTGTATGTCTCGTTGTCCTGTATTGTGGTGTCCGTTCTCGGTTTCAACCGATTGTTCCAGGCTGGAAGCCAGGTTTTCCAGCCATGCGGCCAGGTCTTCTTTTGTGGTTCCTTGGGCTTGAAGTCTAAGGTGCTGAATTGAGACGGGAGAGTTTCGGTTCGGTTGTACGTACCTGTCGCCCGAAATCCTCCTGCCGTCCTTTGGGTGGCGTTCAGGAAATTCTCCGTCGAAAACAGTTCCATATATCCGGAAAGGGTGTCTGTCCCTAGTGATCTCGGACAGGTCATTCGAGACCACCAGGTCTATTTCCGAATGCTGAAACAGATCGGCAATCACCACTTCGCGCTCGATTGTATTGGCACCAGACGTCAACTTGAATCCCACGATCGTGCATTCGGGATAATCGGTGCAGTCAGCATAGTCAGTGCAATCTGAATTGCAGGACCATTGACGCAACTTGTCGATAATCTTTGGGTGTTCACAGAGGTTGAGGACCACCCGCGAACCCGACGCGATTTTCCCGAAGTTGCCCGGGAGATATGCGATACCATCGATTTCCACGCTGCCGATTCCGTAGTCGCTTACCGCGGCTGCTTGGATGATCATGCCAAACCTATGTTCGGCAAGCACGGACCGCAGAGTTGCTTCCAAGTCCCTGAAGGTGCGGAACGCGTGGACAGGAATTACGCATGACGGTTTGGTTGCGCTTTGGGCGAGGATGGCGAGTACTTCGTGGCCTGCTTCGGAGAGCCTATCGCATAAGTACGCCGCGGTGGCTCCGGTGGAGAAGTTGCAGATGCTGCGCACTGTGTCGATGGGCTCTTCGCATCCACCGCCGGTTATCAGGATTCGCATGATACCTGCTCCCTGCCAAGCCAGGCTGTATCGCGGATGAACGTAATGAACGTAATGAACGTGTGGATGATAATCCCCACCGATCGATTTTGCCTCGTATTCACAAGGCCTTCCTCAACAGGGCCATGACGGTCTCGGGTGCCAACAGGCGGCCCTGGCCGATGGTCCCGCAGGCGAGTCGCCCCTCTTCGGTTGGGAGTACTACGGCTCCCCAGGACTCCAATCGCTGGATGGATGCGTGCACTGCCGGGTGGGCGTACATATCGCTGTTCATGGCAGGAGCGAGCCAGAGCGGCACATGGAAATTGTTGGCAAGGCAGATGGCGCCAAAAAGATCATCACAGAGGCCGGCGGCAAGGCGATTCAGGAGATTGGCCGAAGCGGGATAGGCTAGGATCAGGTGTGCCCATCGTTGCGAGAGGGTAATATGGGGGGTGGGATCGGGCGTGCCGCCGAAGAGGTCGGTGATCACTCGTCGTCCGGAGATTCCTTCAAGGGAGGCTGTACCGATGAATTTCAAAGCGGTTTCAGATGTGGTTGTTTGGACATTAAAGCCCTCCTTGACGAGCATGGAAGCGAGAGTGCAGGCCTTGAAGCAGGATATGGATCCCGAGAGGTGCAGCAATATGTTGGTTTTAGGTGTGCCTAGGACTGGGGATGAACCGGTTCTCTCCTGTTGTGTTTCGTTCAACATGTATGTACCTCCGAACCAAAACACTCCTGTCGCGCTTCGGGTTTTCGCGGGATGTTGTCGATCAACCTCACGTGCCCAAGAACTACTGCACCGAACACTCTTCCGAAGTGCTCTTCGACGTAATCGACGATGAATCCACAAGCCTCAAGATTTTGCCGAATTCCCTCGATTGATGTCCCGGAATCGAGAATCCGGTGGAATTCGGGAGCCTTCCGCTTTTCCTCGGATGACAATAGCCGATTGCGCGAACTCATGGCCAGTCCCGAGCTCTCACGGAGAATCGGACAGGGTACGATGGCTGTCGGCAGCTGAAACGCCTTTACCATACCGTCTACCAGCAGATACTGCTGATAATCCTTCTCGCCGAAGTACGCCCGGTGCGGTCCGATGGCTGCCAGGAGTTTGAGGACGACTGAAAGTACCCCATCGAAGTGCCCGGGCCGGGAGGCTCCGCAGAGGATAGTACTCAATTCGATTTCGTGCAGGCGGTACCGGTATCCATCGGGATACATGCAATGATAGTCAGGGAGGTACAAGTAGTCGGTCCCCTCTCGTTCCAGCAGCCGGTAGTCATCATCGAGGGTACGGGGGTAGGAATCGAGGTCATGGGGATTGTTGAACTGGGTGGGATTGACATAGATGCTGACGACTGTGATGTCATTTTCGATTCGTGACCGTCGGACAAGCGAGAGATGTCCCTCGTGGAGAGCTCCCATGGTTGGCACCAGTCCTATGGAGCTCGCCCCCAGGGTTGCCAGTTCATGCCTCCACTGCCCGGACGTGGTGATAATCCGCATGGTGTGCACCGTCTCTGCCGTGGGTTCTCGGTTCGTGGACTCCGATTGGTTTGTAGTGGTTATTCGATTCATCAAGAATATATCCTCCGAAACCCGACAGTAGCTATTCGGGCAACTTGTACAGACATCTGGACTGAAACGCTCTTGTCGCGTTCCGGTACCATTTCGGGTACGTTACGGTCCGAACACTTCCGTAGCTCCTGGGAATGCCCCGGAGTCGATGTCGTCGCAGTATTCCTTCAATGCCTGCACGACCAATGCGGAGCCGTCGATGTACCGGTGCACGAAGGTGGCAGTGAAACCGGTGAGCCCGAGCATGTCGTGGAGCACCAGCACCTGGCCGTCGACTTCTCTACCGGCTCCGATACCGATTACAGGGATGGAAAGTTGCCGGGCGATCTCGCCTCCGAGCTTCTCGGGGATGCACTCGAGCACCAGGGCAAAGCAACCCAGTTGTTCCAGCTTGAGCGCCTGGGCTTTGAGGACCTCTACGGATGAATTGTTACGTCCTTGGACTTTGTGGCCGCCGAGTGTGTGGAAGGATTGCGGGGTGAGTCCGAGATGACCCATGACCGGAATGCCCGATTGAACCAGATTGTGGACAACATCTTCATGGCCATCAACTCCTTCGAGCTTGACAGCGTCGGCACCAGCGCGCATTAGTGCTCCCGCGGCTTCGATGGCTACGGGAAGGCCTGCGCGGAAACTGAGGAACGGCATGTCTGCCACGAGGAACTTGGCAAGGCCGGCTGCCTGCAAACCGGTGCGGACGGACCGGGTGTGAGTTATCATCATGTCGACGGTGGCCGGAATGGTGGTTTTCTCACCGTGGACGACCATGGCGCAACTATCGCCGACAAGCACGCAATCGATCGGTGTGCGTGCGATAATTTGCGCGAATACGGCGTCGTAACAGGTGATCATTGAAATTTTGCGGTTGGACTTCTTCCGTTTGGCAAAGTCGGGGGCGGTCAGTGGATGTAGCTCCGTTAAATCGATTGCGGCATCTGGTGTCCGGTAGTTGCGTGGCGTCTGTTCCATGGTACCTGTCCTTCTAGATCAAGTCCGGTTTTTTTTAATCGAGCGAAACACAATACAGCGAATCATCGTCCTGACAGGATCGGTGTTCGTCCCATAAGATATCAACATCGGAGGGAATTAACAAGAGGGTGGCACGAAACGCACAGGACAGACGCATCAAATAGGGTTGGATAAGCAATAAAAGTTGTGTCTACGAGAAGGATATGTGAAAGAAGTGGGGGCTAACGTCAAAGACACGTTGATTTCGTAGGAGAGAGATGATGGGGGTCAAACCCGTAGCACTTTTTTTAGGCTTGAATTTCCACCCCATTTCTGAACGTGAACCGCACATCCTCTTTTCCATGCACCTCTGCATGATCGGCAAGCGAATGCCAGAGATGCTCGGAGAACCCGGTCACCACCTCCTCCTGCTTCTGAAAGGCTTTGAGGAATAGTTCCGTTTTGGTCTTTCGATATTGGCGATCCTGTATCGCATCATTCAGGGCTGACATTTGGGATTCCACCTCGTGGTAACGATCCGAGAGTTGGTTGTACCGACTTTGGTAGACATCCTGATCCATCGCAGCCGAGGCATTCACAGTTGTCAATTGTTCTAATTTTCCGATGATCTGCATGCGATCTTGCTCGAGATCCTTCAGCTTTTCCTCATCCTCCGAAGAGTCGAGAACCGTGTCCCTGATATCTTCGAAAGTTTTGATGATCCCTTCCTTTTGGGATACAAACTTGTTCATCGCCTTGACGAACAGATTTTTAATCAACTCCTCGGATAAGTGTGGAACCGTACATTTGTTGTGCCGATCAGCATATTTTTCATTGCACTGCCATACCACCTTCCGATACTTACTTCCAGAGTGCCACACCTTCGGTCCAAACAATCCTCCACAGACTCCGCATCGGATGCGTCCGGAAAAAACGTGTGTCCCATTTCTCGTTTCTACATGTTGGGCGCGATACTCGATCTCTTTTTGCACAAGATCGAAGACCTCCGGTGTGATGATAGCCTCATGGTTTTTCTCAACATAGTACTGGGGAATTTCTCCCTTGTTCACTACGGGCTTTTTGGTAAGGAAGTCTGCGATGTAGTACTTCTGTAGGAGTGCATCACCCTTGTACTTCACATTGGTTAGGATGTGTTTCACTGCTGAGGCATGCCATGCACTGTTGCCGGTACCGGTTTTGTGTCCTTCGCTCTCAAGGCGCTTTGCGATCCCGTGGAACGTCAGGCCCTGCAGGAACAATGAGAAGATATGCCTGACCAGCTTCGCCTGCTCGGGATTCACCACCAGGTTGCCATCAGGCCCTTTGTCGTAGCCAAGGAAACGCGTGAATGGGACGGTAACCTGCCCATCGGCAAAGCGTTTGCGACGTCCCCATTTCACGTTCTCCGAGATGGATCGTGATTCTTCCTGCGCTAAGGAGCTCATGATGGTGATCAAGAGCTCCCCCTTGCTGTCAAAGGTCTTTATCGATTCCTTCTCGAAATAGACCTCCACCTTGTGTTCCTTGAGCTTGCGGATGGTCTGCAGGCTGTCCACGGTGTTGCGCGCGAAACGGCTGACACTCTTGGTGACAATCAGGTCAATCTTGCCAGCAAGCGCATCGGCGATCATGCGATTGAATCCCTCGCGCCTGTTGGTGCTGGTACCACTGATGCCCTCGTCGGTGTAGATACCGACGAGTTCCCACTCGGCATTCGCCTTGATCATGGTGGTATAGTAATCCACTTGTGCCTCATAGGATGCGTACTGATCCTCGCTGTCGGTGGAAACGCGGGCATAGCCTGCGACCCTACGCTTGGGTGTGAAGTGGTTGGTCTGTTGACCTGTTGATAGATCCCGGGTTGCCGGGATTACGCGTACCGCTCTCATGATTGTGCCTCTCTGTTGTTGATTTCTTGTTGTGCCAATGCACGCCGATGAGCCCACGCGTCACGCTTGGCGCTGTTCTTCCAAGGGATAGTGAGCACCTCATTGGTCTTGAGATGGAACTCGAGGGTATCGGCAAATGCCACGATGTGCTTTACCTGCCCATCGATCCATGCCTCCTCGAATATGTCACAATCAGAGGTTCCGATGATCGGACCAAGAAGTGAGCAACATACCTGCCGCAGGGTATAGACCGGAAGGCTCTTGGAGGGGCAGGACTTCGCACCGTTCTTGCGCTTATGGGAACACTGGTAGTGGCCTTGTTGGAACTGTGTGAGCTCGCCGGTCCATGTATTGGGAGTGTAGGTGAACGTGTTGCCGCAATAGCCGCAGACGATCTTGCCGGTAAAGCACGTGGCTCGCCGCCACCTCACCGTTCCCGCCTGACGCCGACGTTCGCGTTCGGCTTCTACCTTATGGTGCAACTGTTCGTCGATGATCACCGGATGGGTTCCCTGTACCTCGAAGCGGGGAAGCTCTCCTTTGTTCATCTTCTTCTGATGGGTGATATGGTCATCTACGTAAGTACGCTGCAGGATGCTGAATCCTCGGTACTTCTCCTGATCAAGGATCCGCAGTATCGAGGACTTGCCGAAGGGCAGTCCCTTTCGGTTGAGGATTCCCTGCTTTGCCAAAGCATCGGATATTTCGGTGAGCGTCATGCCGTCGGCGAAGGAGCGGTACATGAACCGTATCGCCTCGGCTTCCTCCTCGATGATCTCGAAATGGTCCTCGGCCCACCGATATCCATAGATATTGTAGGCGAGGAATCGTCCTTGGGAGAAACGCTTGCGGATACCCCATTTGACGTTCTCGCTGATCGAAAGGCTCTCCTCCTGAGCGTACGAGGCAAGGATGGAAAGCATGAGCTCCCCATCAGGTGAGAGGGAATCAAGGTTCTCCCGTTCGAAGCGCACCGAGATGTTGCGCTGCCTCAGGTGCCTCACGGTCTTCAGCAGGTCGACGGTGTTGCGGGCAAAGCGGCTGATCGATTTGGTGAGTACGATATCGACCATGCCCTTCTCGCAATCGGCAATGAGGCGTTGGAATTCACTTCGGTTCTTGGTCGCAGTGCCAGAGATTCCCGCATCCGCATACACCCCTGCATACTCCCATGAGGAGTTGGCTTGGATGTGCATGCTGTAGTGGCTGACCTGAGCCGCGAGGGACTGCATCAACTCATCCGAGTCGACCGAGACGCGGGCATAGGCGGCAACCCGAATCCTAGATGGCTTGGATACGGCAGGTCGTTCGAGCTTGATAACCCTGGAACTTCGGGATGCGATCTTGTCCTTATTATCAACCGGTGCTCGCCTTGCGGTTGCATCGATATCTTGCATGTCACATCGCCCTTCGTGCATCGTCGACCTCCTGAACATGTTGGTGAGCCCCATCTCCGACCCTGCAACGGATCGCGAACAGGCTCCCAAGGGGAGGACCATACTTGTCGACCAGCAAGGCTCTGACCTTGGACATCTCATCGTCGGTCAGAAGCCCCGTACGATGCATACCTTCGGTCAAGGAAAGGGCGGCTTGGTAATCAAGCTCGGAGGGAAAGATGTCACTATGCATCACAAGCCTCCTGGTAGTACCGTGCGTTGATATAGCACTCGTGGCTGCAGTACTTCCTGTTGGGGTTCCCATAGGCGGAGAACTCTTTCCCGCAGGTTGGGCAGGTGAAGTGATACAGGGCTTTGGATGATCGGTCCACCATAAAGAGGTGGGAGTTCCACCATTTCTGACTACAGACCTTCGAGCAGAAGATCTTCTTCTTGCGTTTGGGGATCTGTTCGACAGCATTACCGCACTGTTTGCACAAGCTGCCTGGGACAGGATCTGGTGGGTTGACGAGACCTTTTTTAACGGCGCGCACGCAGTAGGTCTTCACCGTCCCTGAGTGAAGTGATAGAGAGCTCGCGATATGCCTATAGGTACATCCGAGGCGGCGCATCTCGTGGATTTGGTGTTTCTGGATTTCGGTCATGTGTTGCCTCCATATCGAATCGGTTCAACTCATTTCGGGGTATATTGTTATATATCTTTATACCCTTCAATAAATTGTGTTGTATCAATCACTCGTATCGCGTCAATAGTCAACCAACCTCAGCCAACAATATCCCGATAGGAGGATGATACTTATCAAGCAGCAAAGTCCTGGCCCGATCATACTCTCCGTTGGTCAGGAGTCCCGATCGCAGCAAAGCCTCGGCGATGGCCAGGGAGATCTGGTAGTCCAATTCCGAGGTGAACGAATCATTGCCCATCGGAGGGATCCTGGTAGTAGCGCGCGTTGATATAACACTGGTGGCTGCAGTACTTTCTCTTGTCGTTTCCATAGGCGGAGAACGTTTTTCCACAGGTGAGACAGGTAAAGTGGTACAGGGCCTTTGAGGATCGGTCCACCAGATACAGGTGGGTGTTCCACCATTTCCGGCTGCAGGCCTTGGAGCAGAAGATCTTCCTCTTGCGCTTGGGAATCTGCTCGATCGGCACGCCGCACTGCTTGCAGGAGCTATCGCGATTTGGCTCGATTGGGGTGATGAGGCCTTTCTTGGCTGCGCGCACGCAGTAGGTCTTCACTGTCCCTTCCTTCAGTGACAATGCATCCGCGATATGCCGATAGGTGCACCCGTGGCGGCGCATCTGGTGGATCTGGTTCTTCTCTGTTTCGGTCATGTATTCCTCCCTATCTATTGGCGGATAACCGTACCCTCGATACGCAAAGCCCCTCGAATCCCGAATAGAGAGGGGATTCATGGCGTCCATGGGTAGCTATTCCCGCTTGAAGGCCTATTGGGGCCTCGATACCTTCCGGATGTGAGACGGGATTTGACCGAGAGAAATGGAAAATATGTTGTCGGTGGAAGATTCAGTCCTGAATCGATATTTGAAAATGTAAATATTCTACAAAAAAAATAAGTGTAAACTTTTAAAGAAAATATTTGACAACTCCTACTATTGATGGTAAAAATAAAATATATGTTATAAATAACACTTAAGAGAGTGTTGTTATATTAAAGGGGGAGTATTATGAATAAGAAAATTCTTTCATTCATGCTAATCTTTATCATGATCTTAGGGACTACCGTGTTTGCACAGGGGTCTCAAGAAGCAGCAGCGGCAAAGAAACCTAAACTGACGATGTTTTTCTCAGCAGGTGGTTCCGGTAATTCTTTGAAATCATCGGCAGAACGATTTGGCAAGCTTAATGATATCGATGTCGAAGTCCTTCTGTTTTCTATAACAGAAGTATATGAAAAAGAAGTCTTAGCCCTTTCGTCGCGTCTAGGGACTCCCGATATCATCAGTATTGATGATACATGGTTTCCCTTGATGAAAGATTTTTTAGTAGAATTGGACTATGACAAAGCCTTCTACGATGAGTTTATTCCGTCTATGCTCGGTACTTTTAGATGGCCACAAAATGAAACGGGTAAAGTGTTGGCAATCCCAGTTCGTATGGGAGGCGAGGTAATCATCTATAGAGAAGATGCGTTTAGACAAGCAGGAATTGATCCGATGTCTCTTACCACATGGGAAGAACTTTATAAAGCGGGCTTGAAACTTAAAAAGCAATTTCCAGATGCATGGCCATGGGTTGGTGGATATAACCAGCCAGCATATATTGTTGCCCTATGGTTGAATCTTATAGGTTCTTATGACCAAGACGTTTTCAATGCTGATATGACTAAGGTAGCATTCAATACTCCATTAGGAGTCAAAGCAACTGAAATGTTAGTTAAACTTACACGTGATTTAGCATCTCCTTCAATTCTTAGCTATGGATATGGTGAAGAAATCGAAGCATTGCAAAATGGAAGTGCATTGATGGGACAACTGTGGTCTGCTCGGTTTGCTGCTGTTGACAAAGCAGGATTGCCTAACTCTGGGAAATTTAAAGTCTTACCGTTCTATCCCTATGGCGAAGGTAGTGGACTCAGCACAGGAGTCGACCGGGTAAATGGATGGGGCCTGGGAATCAATAAGTATTCCAAAAATCAAGAGGCAGCAGCAAAATTCTTAGCATTTATAGGTTCGTATGAAGAACAGCTTCGACTTGCAGTTGAAACGAGTAATTCTCCGACAGTTTCAGCCATATTTAATGAGCCATCTTATCTGAAAGCTGTTCCAGCTGCGAAAGAGATGGAATCGGCAATGAAAGAGGGTATTGCTCGTCCGATGCATATCAAATGGGCTGAAATTGAGGCGGCAATCGCACTTAACCTAGAGAAAGCAATTATCGGTGAAATAACTGCTTCTCAGGCATTATCTGCATCAGAAGCCGCTGCAAATCAAATTTTAAGTAAATAAATTAGAATCATATTGGGGGATCTCTAAACAATGAGATCTCCCTAATATTTTTATTGGGAGTCAATGGATGCATATTCGTGATATCGAACGCCAGCGCTATGCAATGAAGTATATATACCCTGGACTACTATATTTGCTAGTTGTTCTTATCGTCCCTCTGTTATTCAGCATATTCGTAAGCTTTTTCAAGTGGGATTTAATAGGGGATACCACAAAACGTTTTATTGGCTTGAGGAATTATATCGACATATTTGAAGATGAGGAAGTCGTCAAATCTATTTTCGTAACTGGGAAATTTTTGATCTGGTCGGTAGGATTTGAATTGATATTGGGATTCTTGATCGCATTATTTTTGAATAGAGATTTCAAAGGTAACAAGATAGTACGGGTCATAGTACTTCTACCTATGATGATGTCACCTACAATTATCGCGCTTTCTTGGAAGTTGATTCTAAACTATGATCGGGGGATCCTTAACTATATACTAAATACACTTTTTGGATCTGGTGCAGGCCAAGTATGGCTTGGGCCCCAGTTTGCGATGACAACATTGGTTGCTATCGAAATATGGCTTAATACCCCATTTGTAGTGTTGATGTTATTGGCAGGATTACAGTCTATTCCTACAGATGTAATTGAAGCCTCGTTGGTAGATGGCGCATCTCTCCTACAGAGAATTTTTCGCATCACCATCCCATTGCTCAAGCCGGTGTTCTTGGTTGCAATTATTTTTCGTACGACCTTTGCCATTAGGAATTTTCCACTTCCATGGGTTCTCACCAGTGGGGGGCCCGCCAACAAGACCAATGTATTCGGTATTGAGTTATATCGGCAAGCATTTACGTACTACCATATAGGGTATTCTTCTGCCCTGTCATGGCTATTGATAATAATTACTTTCGCACTAAGTATCTTCTATGTGCGGATAACACTAAAAAAGGAAACAAAACATGAGTGAGACAAAACAATTCGATGTAGTAGTAGTGGGAAGTGGTCCAGCCGGTATTGGAGCAGCATTCGCATCCGCACGCGCTGGAGTTAATACCTTGTTAGTTGAGAAGAATTCGGTGCTTGGAGGGCAAATGACATCGGGTCTTGTAACCGGTTTCCATGGGATGCGAGTCCATGAAGGATTTATCTCGAAGGGTGTAGGATCAATATTGATGGATGACCGACATACGTCAGTTGTAGTCAAGGGCCTTGCTCTTGAAATCATGAATAGACTTGCAGATAAACAAGCTGCCTATACGGTGAAAGACGATCCACCGATGAGGATAGAATATGATCCCGAAGCGCTCATTCCAGTACTCTTTGAAATGGCTGATGAATATGGTCTACATCTCATGCTTAATAGTTTTGTCTTCGGACTAGAAAAAAAAGGGGATAAGATTTCTTTTCTGAAAGTAGCAAACAAATCAGGCGAGGTTCATATCAAGGCAAATGTATTTATCGATGCTTCAGCCGATGGCGATTTGATCGAATGGGCAGGTGAAGAATTTGAAAAAGGTGATGCTCTATCACATCGATGCATGCCACTTTCAATTTATCAAGTAATCGGTAATGTAGATTTACAAAAGACGTTAGATTACTTCAGAGCTCATCCACAAGATCTTCATATTTCGACTGTAGACCGATGGCAACAGATGTATGATAAAGGTGCGCCAATTGCACTGATGGGATTGCGCGACTTAGTGCAAAAAGCAGTACAGAACGGAGATTACCCCATACCGTTAGGAACATCTACTTCAGTACCATATCCAATTTTCGATATCCAAACGAGTTTTTTACCCAAAGGATTTGTCAAACTATTGGTCGATATGGCTTATGGGATTGACATCACTAATGCAGACGAACTGAGTAAAGCAGAAATTGATATGCGTAAAAATCAAGTTCCTGGTATTTTTTCCTTTATGAAAAAATATGTACCAGGCTTTGAAAATGCATACATGTTGTATACCTCAAATCTAATTGGTACACGAGAATCAAGAAGATTAAAAGGTATTTATACCATAGTTAAAGATGATGTGTTGGAAAACAGGAAATTCGATGATGTCGTAGCTCGTAGTGGGAGGGCAATGAATGTACATAGTTCTGGTGGAGGAGACTTGAATCAAGAACGTGGTGGACAGCAGTGGATCGAAGCCCCGATTCCTATCGGATTTGATATTCCTTATCGAGCACTTTTACCAAAGACAGTGAAAAACCTCATTACCTCGGGGAGATGCATATCAGTTGACCGTGATGCATTGGGATCGATTAGAGGAGAACCTGTTTGTATGGCGATCGGAGAAGCGGCTGGTGTTGCAGGAGCGCTTTCGACAATTTTACAGGTTGGATGTAAAGATGTGCCCATCAAAGAACTACAATTGCAGCTGAAAAAATACAATGTAGTACTTTAGGAGAGAATCGATTATGAGTATTCGAAAGGCAGCAAACGCAAGTTTTAATCTCATCGTTTCGCTCATTTTGGTAAGTATTGTTGTGTTGCCATTACTGTGGGTGTTCCTCTTATCGCTTAAGAGCCAGGCTGATATTTTAGCCTGGCCGCCAAAATTCATTTTTTCTCCGACGTTGGAGAATTATAAGAATATTTTTACTTCCAGTAGTACCCAACATCTACCTTTTATGCGGGTGTTCTCCAACTCAGTAATAATAACCGGTGTTACCATGATAATATCACTATCCCTTTCAGCCCTAGCAGCATATTCATTGGGTCGACTAAATCCAAAAGGTAAGATGAAGATAAATTACCTTGTCTTAGGTTTGCGAATGATCCCGCCGATTGCGATAGTCGTCCCGCTATATATCATGTGGAATAAATTCGGGCTTTATGATACGAGAATTGGCTTGATCATTCCCTTCATTGCTTTGGATATACCCCTTTCCACATGGCTCCTCCAAGGGTTTTTCGAAGGTATTCCCAGAAACCTTGAAGATGCGGCGGTTATTGATGGATGCACCCGGTTCGAAGCATTTTATAAAATCATTCTTCCGTTGGCGGCTCCAGGCATAGCAGCCACATCAATTTTTTCTTTCAGTCTTTCCTGGAATAATCTCACTTTACCATTACCCCTCACATTAACAAAAGCGGCGACGATGCCGGTATTAGCATCCCAAGTCAGGACCGATGAGGGGGTATTGTGGGGGCAATTGGGAGCCTATTCTACGCTCATGATTGTACCTATGATTATTTTTACAATATTTGCATCAAAGTATCTAATCAGCGGATTATCTAGTGGCGCTGTAAAAGAATAAAAATTATTACTAAGGAGTTTTCTATGTACAGAATTATTGATTTGTCTATCAGACCTAACCACGCACCTGTTGGCAACGGCCAAGCATTGCTGACCCCGTCAGTATCTTCATCCCCCGTGGCTGAAATGCTCAGAGAACCGGTGACCAAAGAACGAACATTAAATGAAATACTCTCTTATTACGAGTTCAATCATATGATGAGTGGTGTTCAAGCGGGTGAAATTTTTACGAAAGGGATACTAACTACAAAACCATATACCACATATGCCACTTATTTGAATACTCAAAGTGTTTCCAACGGCCGACCAGAGCATCTTGCAGATCTTGATAGCGATTATCTTGTCGGTGCTTACACCCTTATCGACCTCACCGGTATGGTAAAAAATGGGTCAACTATCACCGCAGAAATGCTGAAAAAAGTAGTGGGGGACAAAGATTTGAACCGTATTGTGGTGATTCGAACAGATTATAGCAAGAATCGCCCTGCAAAACCTTCTGAATCCTATCTCAAAGAGTCCCCAACATTATCAGTCGATGCTGCAGAATATCTTATCTCAAAAGGAATTTACTCGCTAGTTATTGATGTAAGGTCCATTAATCCGATTCTAACCGGAAAGAGCAAAGATCAGATTAGCGCTTTGCTTAATAGTAGCGGTATCTTAGTAGTTGAAGATGCTTGTGATTTAGAGAATGTAGTTGCTACCTATGATCTTGCAATTATTGGGTTTCCATTACCTGTAAAGGGTATCACTGGAGGTCCGTCACGAGTGTTTTTCATTCACATGTCAAATCCTACGGATTTTCTAGACTGTACCCATCCTTTAGAAAGTTATCCGGATAATCCATATGATTACGAGCTACCGTTTGAACCACCAATATCAAAACGGGCACTTGATGAAATCGGTGACTATCCAAATGTACTTCCTGGACGAATCGAACCACGTGAATTGCAAGGCATCACGATGAAGACTTCTAGGCTTACCCCATTTGCAGTAGTTGATGAGCACAATAATGTCATTACTCGAGAAATGTATATGGAATATGGTCATGGTACCGGAACACACATAGAAAGTGCATTCTATGATCCTTGGGGTCGTCATTGCGTTCCAGAAGAAGTCTTGAAACGGTATGTACGCATACCTAAGGATAGATTGGTAGGAAGAGCATGCCTTCTGGATCTTTCTAACGTCGTCGGCCCGAATCAATTGATCGATTCTACCCATTTGAAGGATGCTGATCCCGGTTTAGAACCAGGTGATATAGCAGTAATAAGGGCAGATTTTGCCGATTGGTTTTTCTATGGAACCATACCAACAAGCGGACCTGGTCTCACTCCTGACGCAGCGGTATATTTAGTGAAGAAGGGCATCCGAGCTTTGGTATGTGATTTTGCAGTCGAGAAAAGTGACCCGGTCTCTAATAGCCCGGCTATTAAATATACTCCAAACAAGGTTCACTACTATCTTCACAAGAATGATGTGCCAATTGTAGAGTGGGCTTGTAATATGAAATTATTGAAGAAAAAGAAATTCATAGTTGCGGTCCTGCCTTTGCCAGCAAGTCACCAGGGAGGATTTCCTTCGCATGTATTTGCTATTGAAGAATGGAGATAGATGCTTACAGCCTTTCCAATACTAGCCATATTGGAAAGGCTTTGTTATAGTAGGTCTATATGGACAAGTTTCAAGATCAAAGTCGCAGAAGTCAAATTATCACCGTGGCGTATCTAAAATATAAGAAAGGTCTTTCGCAAACCAAAATTGCCAACAAGCTTGGTGTTTCTAGTATGACTATTTCACGAATGATAGACCAAGCAATTAAAGATAAAGTAGTCACCATTCAAGTTCATACTCCAATTCATGAAAATGTTGAATTATCCGAAGCCTTGGCGAAGAAATTTTCCTTGAGCTCGGCATTCGTTGTTCGTCCTTCGATATATGATGAACTTGATATCTCAGTAGCAAAAGCTGCCGCATTTTACCTTGATATGAATATCGGTAAGGGCGATGTGGTTGGGATATCCGGCGGACGCACCCTGAAAAAAGTGATGGGTTATATGAATTTGCCAGCTTCCAACCTTCATCAAATAGAATTGGTACAATTGCACGGTGGGCTGAATATTACCACAGATAGAAATCCAACTACGGCATTAAGTAATTTTTCCAATAAGTTCGGGTTAAAAGGATATTTTATTCAACATCCGATGTATGCTTCTTCCTTGCAGGATGCTGAATTCGTCCATCAACGGTACTATCCTGGGTATGAAGGAATCTGGAGAAAATGTACTATGGTAATTAGTGCAATCGGGATTCTCAATGATCATTGCTTGCAATGGGAGGAGCAACTTCTTGATGAAGAAGCCAAGCAAGAATTGGTTGAGGCTGGAGCAATTGCTGATATCTATGGTCGTTGGTTCAACAAAGATGGAGAATTCATCAATTGCAAAGCAAATAAGTTGGCAATTTCGATTACCCCTGAAATTCTAAAAACTATCCCAAAGCGTACATTAGTTACTCAAGGACTTGAAAAAGTAAAAGCTGTCTCAATCTTAATGAAAATGAAACTTATTACGGACTTTATCACCGACGAACTAACTGCAATTTCGTTATTAGAATAATCCTCAAATATTCAACGATCGGTACTAGGTAGTGCAGCCAAGCATGGAACAACTACCGTGATTTATAAAGTTAATCTTGACTTGGAGGATAGAATCGAAACCCGGAGATCCCCCACTTCCCGATATGCCTTGCGATCCAGGGCATTTGAAGCGGTCCCTTGATCAAAGTCACCTTGGGACCGACGATGGCATACCGCACCAAATCACCCGTTGCGGGAACCTTAGAAGACCTTGAACAGAAGCGAGTTCTCACCCCTCGCATTCTCGACGATCCTGTTGCCGTCCCCATCGAGCACGAACGTGTTGGTCGCCGGATCGATCTTGTACATGGATTGCACGTTGTAGTTGTAGGAGACGAACTCGGCAGTATTTTGGATCACCTCGTCCACGTTCGACACCACCACCGTATACAGCTTGTTCCTCCGGAACGGCGACTGTACATATCCGCCCACCAGCTGGGCCGACAACATGCTTTCCATAATGGAAAATCGCACTATATCCCGCTCGAAAACCACTTCGGTCCCGTCGATCACTTGTATTGTCATGAAATTTCTCCCTTGCCGGTCAAAATGTTCCGGCCCTTCCGCTGTTGAGGTTGGCAACAGTCAAAGGAGTGCCAACCATCCTGTTCCCGCTGTTTGCCGGGTTGTCCCAATAGGTGAGCAGGTTCCCTTGGACACAGTTGTTCTGTCCGCAATAGAAGGCCGCGGAGTGGGCACCCTTCGACGAGGAGGCCCTTGCCCTATACCAACCGGCACCACCATAGTCCTGCGAGTGGAAGTCGTACGTCCAACTGTCGTTGAAGGCCGTCTTCTTGGCGCTCCATACCGTGGTGTAGCCACCGGCCGGAGCATCCGGATCGGCACTGGAAAGCCTGTCGAGGTATCCGGTGCAGGAGGGGAACCAGCCCCCGGTGTATAGGACGATGCGGCAGAAGAACCCGGATGGACTGCGCACATAGAACCAAGGGGTGGTGAGGCTGGCGGACCCATACCCGTCGCCCGTCTTCAGGTAGTAGGTTTGCCAAGCCGAATTGATGGAAATCAGTCCTGCCGCTGTTATCAGTTGCCCTTGTGTGAATGCCATCTCAGTTTGCCACCGCCCCCCACACCGTCGTCGCATTGACGGTTGTCGCCCCCACCGTCCCGGTCTGCACCGAGCCCGACACCATCTCACCCGAGAGGTACATCGAGCGGAACCGCTTCAACGTCTGCCCGATGTCGTAGGTGGCGTGCGCCCACGGGACGACCCACATGGATTCGATCCCGCCGTCCATCGCCCCCAGGACGACGGGGTCCGTGATCGCCAGATCGGTATGGACGCCGATATCCGTACCGTCGACGAACTTGCGCACATGGACCTCTTGGGTTCCGGTGAAGAACACCAGGCGGTCCGCGTCCTTGCGGAGGCGGGTCACCGCATGCGGGATCCCGTCGACCCGGATCGCCCCGGAGCACGCGGAATTCGTCCCGACGGGGACGGACGAGAAGCGGTCGTAGAAGTCGGTGCCCGACTTGTACCGCTTCATCGACGCCGAGTCCTGGTTTGTGCCTCCGATCGTAAAGGCCTTGGAAGATGAGAGGTAATAGGCCTCCGGCTGGAAGCCCACCACATGGAACGAGGCGTCCCCGTCGGTCAGCACGAGGCCGTCGAACACCTGGTTGGTCCACACGCGCAGGTAGTTGGCCGTCGCGGTCCCGCTACCCCAAAGCCCGCCGTTGAAGACCCACAGGGTCAGATCCGGCCGGCTGTCGTTCACCCCGTAGCTTCCCGCGTAGTCGCCCTTGCCCGGGCCGGAACCCCAGAGCTCCCCGGCGGTCACCTCGGGCTTGATGTACACGGGCTCGTCGGCGGTGCCGACGTTCTGCTGGTATTCGCTGTCGGCCTTGATCTGGGCGGCGGATTGCCCCGCCTTGGTCCTCCAGAGCTTGCGGACGGCGAAGTTGTTGTCGTAGTCGATATGCCACTGCACATGCAGGTTGTCCCCGAACAGGCGCAGCGGGGTGATGCGGCTCAGGATCGTCTCGTCCTTGTCTCCCCCGGAGGGGCTGATGGTACTGGACGCGGCCCCGTTGGCATGCAGCAGGAGGCGCTGGTTAGCCCTCTTGGACGCCCTGGTGAAGGCATATCCGTCGATCGTCCCGGCGATGTCCGACCGGGTGTCGCCGGTGGGAACCAGGTCGCACATCTCGGAGAAGCTGAATATGGTGGAGGCTGCGGTGAAGGTGCCCACCGTGGTCCCGGCCACCTGGGCGAGGGTCTTGAATCCGTCGGATGCGAACGACCCCACGATATCGGCGTTCTTCGCGATCAGGGACGCGATCTTCGCCACCCCCGCCAAACCGTCGAGATGGAAGCCCACCTCCGGGTACCCGTTCGCATCGGTCGAATAGATCTCCGACTCGAGGCGCGAGACCCAGAGGTTCTTGATGAACGCATCGATGGCGACGATCGTCTGGAGGACCCGGTCGGCCCCCAACGCGACGGCCATCTCCTGCAGCTGCGTTTCGGCCGTATCGGATGAGCGCAAAATCTCCATGAAGTGCGAGCGGATGAACTGGTCGAGACCCAATGGTGGAGTAATCTCCGCATTGGTCACCTGAAGCGATTCCACCCGGAAGTTGCCGACCACCGCATCGCTGGTGATCTCGATGCCGCTGTTGAAGTCCTTCCACACCATGCGCGATGTGGTTGCGCCGCCCTGGGTCTGGGCCACCAGGCGAGCGAATTGGATGGATCCGGATGCGCTGGCGAGGATGTAGCCCTGGCCCGAGGAGGTTGTGGTGTAGCTGGTGTCGTCGAGCCGGTACCTGCTGGTCCCCAGGTACACGATGCCACTCGGGGCACCAAACTGCCCGTCGGCATCGAAGCCCGCGACGCGTATGGTTGCGCCCTCGATGTTCACCCCGATCGCCCCCGGATTGCCCGAAGGGCCCTGAGGCCCGGCGGGCCCGGCTTCTCCCGGGATGCCTGGAGCTCCGATCGCCCCGGTGATGCGCACCGCATCGGTCCACGCACCGAACGTACCGTCGGCGTGGGATGCGCGCGAACGTTTCCAGACGTAATACCCCGCCTGCGGGGCGGGTGCGGAAGCGGTCCAGCCGCTGGTGGGGGCGAGTGTCAGGGAGGTGTTGGCCGCGTACTGGTCCTCGACCGAGGATCCGTCGAGCATGTGCGTTATGGTGATCTGTCCGATGCCTGTTGCCATGAAGCCCTCCCTAGCCGACGGTGCACACGAAGGTGGACTTCACATCCACGTCCGAAGTCCCGACCGAGATTGTCTTTCCCGTCTTCGATGAGGTCGCATCGGCGAAGTTGCGCGCGCTTCCGTCCTTGTTGAGCACCGTCCAGGTGTAGGTGTACCCCGTTCCCCCCGCATCGACCTCGGAGCCGTTCTGGAAGAGCTTGGCCTTGAGCGTGGATGTACCGACGCCGTTCTTGAACACCATCCCCCCGGTGGACTCGATGACCACCTGGACGGGGTCGTTGAAGTCAAGCACCGAGACCGGATCGCTGGTGTAGGTGTCGCCCACCACCGAGTCGCCGATCTTCACGCGGAACTGCTGCAGGCTGGCCACCATCGAGGCGGTCACCACATGCGTCGCGCCGGTCGCCCCGCCGATGGCCGTCCACGTGCCGGCGACCAATTTCTCCCACACGTAGGTGAGGTTGGTGGTGTCCTTGGTCGCCCCGCGGTACAGGTGCGCCGAGAGGGTGATGGATGCGGGAAGGGCGTTCTTGAAGGCGAAGCCGGGGTCCGCGGAGACCTCGGCGATGGCGATGTTGTTCCCCTCGGTCACCTTCTGGACCGTCACCGAGTTCTTGTAGGTCAGATCCAGGGCGGTGGCCGGATCGCGGTAGACGATCGTGCAGATGTACTCCACGCTGAAGACGGTGGTCGAGAAGGGTTGGGAGGCGACGGTGAGCGCCTTGGGAAACGATGCTCCCACGCTCTCCCCCGCGCTGAGGTTGTTCTCCCCCGTCTGGTTGTTCGCCTTGCGCTTCCAACCCACCGACTGCACGTTGGTGCCGCTTGCCATGATGTCGGTCCCGCTGCCGGCGACAAAGAGGCTGGGGGTGAGCACCAGCGGGGTGGATACGAAGTCGGGCGTGTAGGTCTCGTTGTTCCCGTCGTAGCGCACATTCTTGGTATGGTTGCCCGAGATGTAGCCGGTGAGGGTCACCGCATCGTTGAAGTCCATGATCGTGATCTGTCCGACCGATACTGCCATGGTTAGGTCCTCCTGAGCAGCGTGCAGAAGAAGTTGGTCCTGCCCGCCACGTCGTCCTGGGTGATGGACAGCGTCTTGCCTCCGACGGAGTAATGGGCGCTGTTCCATATCTCATCCGCATGTGCGTCGCTGCTGGTGCGGCTCCAGCGGAAATCGGCATCGGTGAACGAATCGGTGACCTCGATTCCCCCCTTGAACACCCTTGCGCGCATGGTGGTGGCGAAGGCTTCGGTGGTGCGGAAGGTGGTGCCGCCCTCGCTGATGACCTGAAGCTGGTACGCGTCCTCCCCGGGTGCTCCCGCGGGACCCACCGTGTCGTTCTTTCCCTTGCCGAGCACCTCGAGGTACGCGGGAGCACCCAGGTCGAAGGCCGATATGCCCACCGCCTGGTAGTGGTAGACCGCACTCTCGTCGGTGAAGGTGCGCGCACCCACCAGGACGGCGACGTCGAGGCCGCTGAAGGCATCGTCGACGAGCCTCACGAGGGTGCCGCACATCAGGTCGACGGCAGAGTAGAAGGTGTATTGGCTGTTGCCATGCCGGTGGAACTGGCCCAGCAGGTTCGCATGCGCCTGGGCGAGGGGGAACTCGTGCACGAACGAGAGTTCCTCGCTGAGCAAATTGTCCGAGCTCTCGCCCCCGAAGGCGCTGTCGGCGGTCCTGATCATCGGTACCAGGAAAGAAATCCACGTTCAGACATGAAATCGAGCTTCCAGGGCATTTCTGGCGAGGTTTGTGGAAAACATGTGCCAGGAAGAATATCCTCATAATCCTCGTTCACAAATGTAGCGAAGGAGAGGCGTTGGGTGATATGGTTACGCTTTCGAACAAGTACAGGGAATGTAAGGATCGACGAGCGGCTCGGATATTTTGATACGACGGGACGACACAAACCGGCTATCATGCATACCTTCAGATCCGGAGAGCGGCGGATATTCCGAACAGGCGTACCTCTCGATCAGCATGTTGCTGTTCACAACTCATTCTGCTCCAACATCGATCGGAATCCCTCGTCGCTGAAGATCAAGTGGTCGAGCACCCGGATACCGAGCAGCTCGCCCGCCTTCAACAACCGTTGCGTGACATTGATATCGTCGTTGCTGGGAATAAGTATGCCACTGGGGTGATTGTGTGCGACTATGACCGCGGTTGCCCGTTCCCTGAGCGGATTGCTGAAGACCTCCCGCTATGCTTGGCTGGAAAGACAATAAGTAATTTACAGAAAAAGAGATACTAACGATACACAGCAAGTTTAATTGATTCAAGCTAGTAAACAAATGTTAAGTAATAAATTAGCCTAAGCTACACTTTTTCGGTGGGACTCTCATCCTTGTTATCGATCCGTTTCATGCTGTAATGGGTGCTCTTCCGGACCTTGTTTCCGTGTTCGTCGAACTCGATGTTGGTTCTCGATTTCTTCATCTCCTGGACACGGTCGAAGATCTCCTTACCGATGATGGGAGGGTGATGATTTTCGGACCTTTTGACTTCCTCCGGATTGTTGCCGACTCTCTTCATCTCAGGATATTCGGCAACCATCGTCCTGCCGAAGACGGAATTTCCCGCATACTTCTCGTTGGAGAGGATACCGTCTATGGTACTGACCGGCCATCTGCGCTTTCCCGTGGGGCTGGGGATGCGGGAGGTCTCAAGTTCCTTCTTGATCCGCACCACGCTCCAACCCTGCACATACCATCCGAAGATCCTTCTCACGATGTCGGCTTGTTGTTCATTGATGACGAGGTTCTTTTGATCATCATGATCATACCCAAAGCACACACGGGAGAAGAACGGGGAGCCGGGATGAGAGGTGCTTCTTTTGATGCCCCATCTGATGTTTGCACTCTTGTCCTCGCTCTCCGCCTGAGCGAGGGCCGCATGGAGCGTCATTATCAACTCTCCCGCCTCACTGGACAACAGCACATCCTCATGTTGAAAGTAGACATCCACTCCAAGCTCCTTCAATCTCCTGATCACCACCAGGAAATCCACGCAGTTGCGACCGAATCTACTGATCGATTTGGTGTAGATGAGATCGATCTTGCCGGCTTCGCAATCGGCCATGAGGCGTTTGAAGCCGGGACGAGTTTGGATACTGCGGCCCGAGCCGATATCGGTATAAGTATCTACGTATTCCCAGTTCGGATGGTCCAGAATGTCCTGCATTTCGAAGTCCATCTGTGCCGATAGGCTGTTCAGCTGCCGTTCCATCCTCGAGCTGACGCGGCAGTACAACGCGACACGTCGGTGGCCGAATGCATGGGCGAACGATGTGCTGGTGGGTAGGGTTTGTTTCTTGGTGACTCGTTTCTCATTCTCGGACATGGTTGGTCCTGTATAACACGGAGAGGGAGGGGGTGGATAGGTTGGATATGATCGGGATTACCAATGATGCCATGATTCCTCATGAGGGAACATCAAGCGAGGTCGGCATGTAGAAAGGGGGGGGCAATCTGTCACGTTGTTGTGCCACTTTTACATTTTGCTGTTGAAGCCTAACGGCTTTGACCTTAAAATGGGTGAACAATCCAAAGGGAAAGGGACTTGTATCACCAGATGAAAATATGATGGAGTTATGTGGATGAACGATTCTCCTGCCAATTCAGATAAAGATGCAGTCGCAAGACAATACTTGGATTTTTCCTCTTTTGCAGACAGCCTGAATGATGGGCTATACGTTACCGATCCTGATGGAATTTTTACGTATGTGAACACGGCATTGGCAAGAATCATAGGGCATGAGAAGCCCGATGACATCATCGGGCGATCCTTCATGGAATTCATCGAACCTTCATACAAGGAGGTCATGAGGCAAAGGTATCAGGCTTATCAGCATTCGAGTGTGCCATCTTCATTGATAAGTGTCCGGGTTCTACGCAAAGATGGTTCTACCGGCATGATAGAAATCAGACCGGGAATACCTGGACATCCTGGTTTTTCCCGGGGAGTCGTGCGGGATATCACGGAGATCCGGAAGACAGAGATCCAGCTGCGGGAAACAGAGACCTTGTACCAGTCGGTTGTCGAGTTGTCCCCTGATGCCATCGTGTTGTCCAGCCTGGAGGGTGCGATACTTGATTTCAACAAGGAAGCCCTGAAGCTGTTCAACTACGATCTAAAGGAAGCGGTCTTGGGACAGTGGATCGGTTCGTTCGTGGAAACTTCCGAACAAAAGGCGATGGAAGAGTTGCTCGTCGATGCCATCCAGAAAGGAGAACAATTGTATTCCGAGGTGACCCTGGTACGTTCCGACGACTCTACGTTTCTCGGTGAGGTTTCTGCGAAGTTGTTGGGTACGATCAATGGCGAGAAGCCGTTGCTGATGATACTCGCCAGGGACATAACCGACCGGAGAGCGACGGAAGATCAGCTGCGGATGCTGTCGGTGACTGATCCGCTGACAAAACTGTTCAACCGGAGAGGAGTCACCCTGGCCGCGGAGCAGGAATTGCGACATGCCAAGCGAACGGGTGGGGTGATGACCGTCATGTTCATGGACTTGAATGGCATGAAACGGATAAACGACACCTATGGCCATGATCTGGGGGATTCGGTTCTTGTGTCTGTCGCCCAGGCCATGCGAGAAACTTTCAGGGATTCTGACATCATCGGACGGATAGGCGGTGATGAATTCGTGGTAGTTGCAGTGAATGCCTCCATCCATGCGGCCCAACTGATGATCACAAGATTGCGAGAAAACCTGAAAAGTTGCGATTATCCCTTCGCCGTGTCCTTGGCTTGCGGGGTGGTCGAATATGGCCCGGAGAATGACCTGTCCTTCGCGCAATTGCTGAAGCTGGCGGACGGTGAGATGTATAAGGACAAACGGCAGGATTGAGTTAGTTTCGGGGTGCGTCAAAGACTCCTGGGAATATATCACTAGCAAAGGAGTTCCTTGGACAATCCGATCCGGAATTCGTCCCGATGCCCGGGTGTCGCAGAGCTTCGAAAAAATCCCTGTGGCCCATCTCAGTGCTTTTTTGAAAACTTGGTGAAGTCTTGAAAAGTTACAATTCTCTTTATTGTATCATTATATTTAGCCCGACCTGAATCTATCTATGCTTAGCTAGAAAGACAATAACTAGTTATATGTTATAGAGAAACGATCGATACAACCCTAGTTTTATGATTGCAAATATTTAAGCACAAGTTCAGCATGATGATGGGAAAGATCTTCCAGAAAAGTCCCAAGACGCTTCGCCGTAAACATCGAAGGGGGGTGTCGGCAAGGCGGGCCGATCTCAACTATTTCCGCGCAACCGCTCGAATGTTCGGGATACCTTACCCCGTTGGATCTTCTTCGTGCTCGTCATCGCCATCGGCTTGTCGATGATCGTTGTTCGCGTGACCTTCTTGTAAGGCATCAGCTTCTTGTTCACCTCGGAGACCACCTTGTCGATATCTTGGGAGATCAGTTGTGCATTGTAACCGAGCTGCTTGTAGTGCTCTACGTCGGGGAATATGACTGCTTCGATTCCTTCTGCGCGAGCCGACTTGTTCGCGATGTAGGCGCGTACCAGCACCTGCTCGACCTGCGGATGGGTCTGGAAGAGGTCCTCGATCTCCTCCGGATAGACATTCTTTCCCCCCTCGGTGACGATGAGGTTTTTCACGCGTCCCTTCAGGTAGAGGTATCCTTCCCTGTCGAGCGCCCCGAGATCGCCGGTGCGTAGATACCCGTCCTCAGTGAACAGTTGTGCGGTGTTCGCCAGATCCTTGTAGTAGCCTTTGCAGATGTTTGGCCCCTTGACCTGGACTTCTCCTACGCCGAGTAGGTCTGCATTGGCGATCCGCATGTCAACCAGGGGAAATACTTTGCCAACCGAGGTCACCTTGAACCTGCTCACTGGATTGAGCGTGAGGATCGGTGCAGTCTCGGTCAGGCCGTAGCCTTGGATGAAATCGAGACCCAGTTGCTGATACTGCCTGAAGGTGGACGGCGAAAGCGGCCCTCCCCCGCAAATACACAGCTTGTTGTCGATCATCCCGATCCCGTCGAGCAACTGGTGGAACCACCTTCGGCCGAGGTTGATGTGAAGGCTCTTGCGTAACCTACCATTTATCCACATGAGGCTCCTGATGAGCACATAGGTGAAGATTCCCTTCTCTCGCACCTTCTTCATCAAACCGGCAAGTAGCTTGTTGTAGAGGAGGGGGATCGCCAGGAAGAGCGTCACATTTCCCACCCTCATCTCATTGAGCACCCGGGATACGACGATCCCTTGGCCAAATAGGAGCTCGCACCCGTGCATTAGGGATTCGAGGAATACGGCAGTCATCGTATAGGAGTGGTGCAACGGGAGTAATGCGTAGAAGATGTCTTCGCTGGAAATCGCGAGGAACTCGGGGTCTCCCGCCTGATAGACATCGCTGGTGAAGTTCGCGTGTGTGAGTATGACCCCCTTTTCATGGCCAGTTGTTCCGCTGGTGTAAAGTATTGCGGCGATATCCTCACCGCTGGGAAGCTCCGAGGCTTCGATCGAAGTGTCTCCAGTGGGAATCTGCGCGAATCCGGTACCTTGTTCATCGCCCTCGGCATCAAGGTAGATGAAGAAGGCTTGCGAGTCGGGCCAGGCTCCGCCCGCTAGTCTCTCGATCACATCACGGTCACCGAAGAAGCCCTTTGCCTCGCTAAACGCGCTGAGAGCCTCTACCCGTTCAGTCGCCATCTGGTTGTCGAGCGGAACGACCGTAGCTTTACAGAAGAGAATGCCCAGGTAGGCGATCGCCCACTCCGGAGAGTTTTTGCCGTTGAGGATGATACGATCGTTTTTGCCGATGCCCTTCGACAAGAGGTAGGTCGCCACATCGAGGATACGCTGGTGGACTTGTTGGTAAGTGAGCGATACCTTTTCACTTCCTTTGATGATGGTGAAGGCTTTACTCCCGGCGTGTTTCTCCATCGTGATGAGGAATAAATGGGGAATAGAAGGCCAGTCTCCCTCGAACAGTGTTCCCCGGTAGGATTCCAAAACATCCCATGCTCGTGCCATTTTGTTTTTACCTCCCGATTCTCTAGTTAATATTGACCATACCCCTTGCATATGGTGTGCGATGAAGAGGGGAAAGTCAATGAAGCGTATTGCCTTATAATTATTTCAACCACAAAAGGAAAAATCCTCAAAATCAGGATCCAGCCCAACTGATTGTCCAGAATGTCACAGGTTCTCGTATTGATACCACAAATCCAGGAAATATGAATTAATTACTTCGCGATCTCCTCGTTAATCCCACTAATCATTGAGAAAATGTCCCTCGTAGATCCTATCTTATCGACCAGACTCACAAGCACTGATTCCCGGTATTTGAAGAATGAATCCGAGAGTGGCCACATATGTGTAAGGATGATATCTTTCTCCATCTCATCCAGATTGAAATATCGATGTGCGTTCTTTAAGGCAATTCCAGCATGCATTGTAGCATGGTGGGGATGTTTCTCATCTCTCCAGTCATAGAGGAAGAAGTCATGCAATAGGGCACCCCTGGCACATGCATCTTTCTCCAAGCCGAAAGCTCCCGCCAAATACCAGGAAGCTTGGGAGATTGATAGGGCATGTTCCAACGTTGAGCCATTGTGGTGGCGATAATTTGACATGGATTGAACAGCCTTATTGGCCAGCAGATCTTCAATCGACAGGAAAAACAACCAATCTTCCCAATCATTATAAACAGGTGAGCCATGGAAGAGGATTGATACCGCTTTTCGAAAAGGAAAAAATCCTGCGGGAAGGTTGGCCCTCCGGTTCACCTCGTGCAGGAATACATTAACGAAACTCTTGATCAAATTGGGAAATGCCACAAGGATTCTCCGATTAACGTGAAATCCTAAACGCAATATATGTTCTATGCCCGAACCGTCAAATTGATTGGACAGAGTTGCTTTCATAGCCTTTAGTGTACCAAGCTCAAAGAAACTGGAAATCACTTTGATAGCGAACATCACGGTGAAACCGATGAAAATCACGCCAAGAATCGGTACGTCTCGAATTCTACCAACCAACCATAAAAGTTGGGTTTGGAGTATTTCCAAATATACTAATCCAAGGAGGCCCCAAAATAAGCTGTACAACAGACAAACCCGCCCTTGAATATTCAGGACCATTTTGGAGTAGTCCCATAATCTCAGATGGAATACTGTTTCATAGAACACGCTCACAAGAAATTCCAACAACGTACATAGGAGGATGCATAACGCCAACTTCCACCCCAAATGATGATATCGAAAAAGAGTATCCACCATTTCGACAAGCAAGGCTCCAAATCCATATATCGGGATAAAAGGCCCGCCAAGGACTCCCGAATCAATAGGTTTTTTGGCCAAGATACTTCGATATGTTGATTCGAGCATCCATCCTAGAACCGAACATACCAAGAATAAAACGAACCAATCGAGAATACCTTTCATCCCACTTCCTTCTTTAGCCTATCTTGCTGGATTGATAATCAAACGACTGATCAAATTCTAACGTAGCGACCGGATTACTTGGTCCAATCAATCTGTTCCAGTATTCCATATAAATTTCTACTGGAAAGCACCCAAACTCCTAATTAGTCCTCACCTAGCATGTCGGGGAAATTCGTCTTCCCAGAGCTGGTTAGCCGATGGGATCCATTCGGTTGCAGCTCGGGCACATTTGGCTGTGAGATCATCCACATCCTCTATGTCGAGCGGCTGTGTCGATCGTGCACCCGAGGCTTTCACCATTTCAGCGAGAGCTCCTGTGTTGTCCATGAGCGGGCAAGGACGGAAATGGTTTTCATTGAATGGTTGGTTCTCCCTAAATTCCATGAACAAGGGTGAACGCAACGCATCCAATAGCGAGACTGTCCTTATATTCGCATTCGAATAATGGATGAATGCACAGGGTTCGACATCACCTGCCGCATTGATGTGGAGATAGTTTTTACCTCCCGCGATACACCCTTCCACATATTGTCCATCATTCCAGAAATCCATAAGGAATACCGGTTTCCTTGAACGCATCTCACGTACCCAATGCGCCATATAGAATCGCTGGTCCGCTCTGGCGATCAAGTCAGGATCCGCCTCCTTGCCAAGAGGGATATAGGTAAAATACCATCCAAACATACATCCTTGTCCGATAAGGAAGTCAAGGAACTTTTCATCACCAACAGATTCTGTATTCTTTGCGTGATAGCAAGCGCTGAACCCGAAGGGAGCACCCGCCTTCCGCATGTGCTGCATCCCCTCGAGAACCTTTTGATATGTACCGGTTCCACGCCGGTAGTCAGTCGATTCTTCGAAACCTTCAATACTGAAAGCAAGCATGAAATTGCCCACATCAGCCAATGCTTGTGAAAACTCCCTATCAACCAGGGTTCCGTTGGTGAACGCAAGGAACATGCAATCATCATGTATCGTGGCGAGTTTGAGAATATCCGCCTTCCGTAATGTCGGCTCACCTCCTGAATAAAGGTAGAAATAAATCCCCATCTCTTTACCTTCTCTGATAATCCTGTCCAACAGGGCAAATTCCATCGTATCGGTTTTGTCATATTCTGCTGCCCAACACCCCATGC
This sequence comes from Spirochaetae bacterium HGW-Spirochaetae-2, assembly GCA_002839355.1. Lineage (GTDB taxonomy): Bacteria > Spirochaetota > Spirochaetia > Sphaerochaetales > Sphaerochaetaceae > UBA8525. The sequence continues at coordinate 9,980 of PGXW01000026.1, read as the reverse complement.
ATTTGAGGTTGCAGGCACTCGTAGGATCCATAAGAATTGCCCAAGGGATATTGCAATCATATTTTTCCGCAAACTTCTTCGCATGGGCAGGTCCGAACATCGATGCATTCAACACGAAGTTCGAGACGAAACGTTTGCGGACCATCGGTTCAAGTTCATTGAATCCCCTGATGATGAGATTGCGATAGGGATTGCCGGGTTCTTGCATGACGCGTTTTGCTGCAATGAGCTTTTTTCGGCCATCTTCAGTCTTTATGAAAGTCAACAGGAGGTCGATAACTTTCGGTATATTCTCTTCAGGATTGCTTTCCATATATTGCAGGGCAAGTTTGAGTGCGTTGTTGCTGATCCCATGGGTAATCTGATTCATGTTAGTTTTCCTTCGTCATGAAACTTAGTCTTGCTTGGGTTCCTGATCATTTCATATCCGACGTGATAACAGCTCTTGAACGCCGATCTTCTTTTTGGATACCTGCCAATCTTCCCAATGTAGCGATATAGTCCCCGATTGTCGCAGTATCCCCGAATAGTGGCTGCAGGATTTGGCTCTGTAGGAATGTAAACAGCATCTTTGCGGTCGACGACAGGTAAGATGATTTGTTTTCCAAACTCTCGAACAGCTCCCGGACTGCACATATCAATGATTTGATGGAATCTTCGAGGTATTCCGTAAGCTGTAGGTTCCGGCGTTTCAGGCAAATTAAAAATTCCAAGAGGACCGCGGAATCCTCTTTGTGTTCCATCACACCGATGAAAATCATCAAGATCTTTTGTAATTTAAGTGATGTGGAGAGGTTGTTCTCCTGAACAATTGAAAACACCCGTACTGCAATTGTATCCACCACATGTTCCACTGTCTCCTTGAAGACTGCTTCCTTATTGGGGAAATACTGATACAATCCGGTCCTGCTCAGACCGCATACCTGCGCAATCTCATTATAATTAGTGGAATAGAAGCCCTGTTGAGCGAATATAACAAGAGCTTTCTCGATTATAAGAAGACGACGATCTACGTGATTGACAATCTTCGGCATCTGATATCCCCCTCTTTCCCCTTTCAATTTTCAATTGAATCATGGGCGACCCATTGCTTTGGGATTTATTCTGACACATGTGTCAATAATAATTCGACAATTGCCCATTGTCAATACCCCATCGGCAGAGATGAAAGGTTATGAACATGTGGCTTGGATTAGGTCGGTTTCGTCGTACATCAATCATTGGATTCTTGGAAACCCAAGTCCTCGATATACTCAAGCATGTTTCTTAGTTGGGTGGCCTCTAAATTCATGTTTCGAAGCAGTTGTTGTGTTTCAGTCAGGATACGACTGCGTGACAATGGAATTCTATCGATATCTTCCTGCACATGAGTCAGCGAGAGAATTATATCATCCAAGTTTTCTTGCCAATCACTACCCATATTTTGGGCCCCCTCCCATAAATCCCAATTCCAAACATGTTCTCACATTCCATTTCCTTCCATCCAAAGTTATAACTAACGGGATAAGTGCCGTATTATCCACAAGCCCCTAGATGTTTACGCCATTTGCCAGAACATTGGATTATCTAGGGGAGAGGCAGCCATCGAAAGGTTTCTTTACCCTTTTCCGATACAGTCTCTCATCATCGACTATTATTGACACTACTGTCAAAAATAATATATCTATGAGGAACAGTCAACAATTCATTGCCGAATGCTTTCACGAAAGCTTGGTTTGGAATTTTCTTGTTATATTTCCCATGACTTCTTATGAGAAGTAAAACTGAAAAAATCATGGGGCATGGTGTTAAGATTACCAAGAACCGTTTCGAAGAAATGATTTTTTATGAGTTGTAAACAGGAATAGGAGGATTCGACATGGGAAATATTATCGATTATGCGGAAGCCATGGAGGATAGTTTCACAATTCGTGATATCAATGCAGTGGATAGTCTGATACTATCCCAATTCGCATATCTTCAATTCGGTGGATTTGTTCCTGGATTTTCAGATAATTCAGAACCGATCAGCATACGAGACCTGGCAAAAAACGACAATCTTGATAAGTTGTTCATAGATGTACGTGATAGCCGGAAGAACCGGAGACTGTTCCATGCGCTTTCCCAAAGCCCGAGGTTTCGTAATGTGAGATTGGCATATCATGTGGACAAGACAGATTTCACGTTGGAAAAGCAATTCTCGGCAATCACCTATCTGCTCGACAATGATATTGCATATGTCGCTTACCGGGGCACTGATTCGACATTCGTCGGGTGGAAGGAGGATTTCAACATGGCTTTCCTCTATCCCGTCCCTTCACAGGAAGAGGGTGTCACCTATCTTAATTCCGTGGCGGGACTCATTTCGAGTAATTTGATAGTCGGCGGACATTCGAAAGGAGGAAATATTGCTGTCTATTCATCCTTGCGATGCAAACCGCACATACGTGGAAGGATAACCATGATCTATACCCACGACGGACCTGGTTTCATCCCCGAGGTATTGCTGAGTGAAGGATATTCGGACATTCAGACGATGATACAGAAGACCCAACCCCAATCTTCCGTGATTGGGATGCTCCTGCAGCATCAGGAGCCGTATAAGGTGGTGAAGAGCAACCGAATCTGGATCATGCAGCACGACCCATTCTCCTGGCTAGTCGAAAAAGAAGATTTCCTCTATGTCGGAACGGTGCGAGGTAGTACGAAATATACGAATGAAATACTCAACCGCTGGATACTGTCAGTGGATAAGGAAAAGCGGGAATTGTTCGTGGATACTCTGTATCAGGTTGTGAAGGCAACCGATGCGAAATCATTTCATGACCTTACAGATGACTGGCGAAAGAAAGCTATCGCAGTGGTCTATTCCATAAAAGATATTGATGAGGAAACCCGATGGTTCGTTCTAAAAACCATCGGATCCCTATTTATCTTGTTGGTGAAGAACATCAGGGATTCCAGCTGAACAAGTACTGCTTTGATCATGAACAGTCGGTTGACAATTGTCTCTGCTTCTGGACAATGCGAAGCAGATGAATGGTATCTCATGGGCAATCGCCACAGAAAAGTTCTGCAATGAACCCTCTTGCCGGCAACCGGGAAAAACAGTTTTATTGGAGTTTTGCATGATGGGTTTTGCCTATCAGGTCCTTGCGCATCGGTAGGGTCGGTCAGCCGAATATGTTGGGTTCAATCCTTTGCGTTTTCTGAACTTACTTCTCTTGGTATGCCTCCCAAAGACTGTCAGCTATCGGTTCCCAGCTATCAGCTATCGGCTTGCATTTAGCATAGAGCTGTTCTACTGATTCTGAGTCGATCCGTTGGGTGCTTTGAGCCCCCGACTGGTTGACCATATCCAACAACAACTCAGGATTGTCAAACATGGGGCAGGGACGGAACATGTTTGAATTGCATGGCTGATGCTCCCGATATGCCTTGAACAATGGGTTCCTAAGAGCTTCCACGAGAGGTTTGCCATGAATGCTTTCACAGGCATAGTGGATGAATGCACACGGTTCCATGTCACCATGAGAATTGATATGCAAATACCTTCTCCCTCCAGCAATGCATCCATTTACATGGTTACCATCATTCCAGAAATCCAGGACGAAGAGCGGCCTGTGTGCGCGTATCTCCCTAACTCGCTCGAGCATATAGGCCCGCTGTGAAGGGGATGCAACCAAACCGAGTGAGGCTCCTTCACCCACAGGAATGTAGGTAAAATACCACCCAAAGAGGGCCCCCTTTTCCACCATGAACTCTATGAACTCATCAGAACCTACATACTCGGTATTGTGTGCGTGGTAGCAAGTGGAAAAACCAAAGGGCAAGTTCCGTTCACGGAGTAGGTCCATCGCATGGATACATTTCTTCCAAACCCCACTACCCCTTCTTGCATCGGTCATTTCCTCAGTTCCCTCGATGCTGATTAGTGGGATAAAGTTTTTCACACTCAGTAGGTCTTCCGCAAATTCATCGTCAATCAATGTTGCATTGGTAAAGGCAGCAAAGATTGCGTCGTTGTGTTTGCTTGCAAGCTTTATCAGGTCATGTTTACGAACCAACGGTTCACCACCGGAAAAGAGATATGCATAGGTTCCCAGTTCCTTTCCTTCGGTAATGATGCGATCCAAGGTCTGGAAAGAGAGCTCATCAGTTTTCTTGTATTCGGCGGCCCAGCATCCTGTACAGGAAAGGTTGCAGGCAGACGTGGGATCCATCAAGATTGCCCAAGGGATATTCATATCCATTTCTACACGGTTTTTCTCCAACTGTTCAGATCCAAACCAAGCAGCATTGAAGACAAAATTCATGACTATCTTCTCTAGCACCTCGTAGTCTGTCTGGTGGATGATCCTCATGATCAAGCCGTATCCCCCTGATGAGGGGTCTTGAGTAATACGTTTGATCATCTTCCATTGTTTCTCTTGTATTCTTCCCGTTGCTGCTGCAATGGGCTGTGCCCAGTTCACAAGTTTGGGGAGATTTTTCTCTGGGTTTGCATATACAAGTCGCAGACTTGTTCTCAATACGTTCTCGGGAATTGATTTCATGGGTTTGTCCTAGGTGGAGAGAAAGCCAGCAAATTAGCTTCCTCTCCTATGTTTCATAAAAGTTGTTGGTGAATGCTACGCAATCGTCTTCATCGTTTTTGCTTCTAGAATAATCATGATGATGGACACGATACGAAGGTTCCACGCAGCCCAGCCGGTAATAGATGAAATCCAGGGAACGATGAACAACAATACGCTCGCAACAATGAGAATCCATTGAACAGGTTTTGATTCTGGGAGTGAAAGAGCAATTACAGCACAAATGACAATTGCAATAGCAATCACAACACTGAAACCAGAACCTCCTGAGTAGGTGTAGAAGAGCGGAGAAAATGCCGCATACAATCCCAGAACTGCAACTGTCCAATCTTGGGTCCGTTTAAATTTGTCCATGTGTACCTCCAAGTACGTTTGGTCTTGTTTTGTGCTTGAAACGTATCATTGAGCGCCTTACAGAGGTACTGTACGAAGGTACAGTTGTGGTACAGTAACGGTTTGTTGCCTCAACAGAGGTTTCAAACTATACTTACATACCATATGAAAGAAAATGAATCGACCAAAGCGACACTCTCTTCAGTCTCACGAAGCGCTTTGGTGGAAAGGCCTCGATTGGATGAGAAGCTAGCGCTCTCGCTGCACTACCAGACCGCTCTGGTTCATGCACCCCATGGGTATGGGAAGACAACAGCAATAGCCCGATACCTAGCTTCAAGAGAGTACTGTCATGCATACATGCAATGCACTTCTGACGATAACAATCCAAAAACATTTGCTTCCCGTCTGAGCCTTATGCTTATTTCCTTGCTACCAAATGTTACAGAAAGTGAGGACCCTTCTGATGTGCAGTTAAGCCGAATGGTTGAGCTTCTTGGAGAAATCAGTGAACCACGGTACCTCATATTTGATGATGTTGAGTTCCTGAACCATAAGCACATTACATCCTGGTTATCCTTTCTTGCAGCATATCTTCCTGAAACGGTGCATCTCATGCTTATTGGAACAGATATTGCTGTTTTCCCAAAAGCCTCAATGCATCGTGATGCAGTGATGCAAATCAACAGGGATGATCTTGCCTTCACGCAGGAGGAAGGGAGACGTTTAGCTGCATACTTTGCAGATGATATCGATGACGAGGCGCTGGAGCTCATGATCGAGAACACTTGGGGATCCCCACTGTTGCTCAAAGCCTGTTTTGCCAAAGGGGAGATTCAAAACAGTGCACAGGTGGAAGGGAGAAGCCGTGAGCTTGAATCGTATTTCCTCCCCATTTGGGATGAGGTTCCAAAGAAAGCGGAAACAGCACTCGTGTATACTGCTTTGCTTGGAGCATTCTTCCCTGGGAAGGAACAAGAGACCCTCAAGACGGGGGTAATGATTCTGATCGAGAAATCCCTTTTTGTCGAAATGACAAGTGCTGGAGAGGTTCTCATTCACCCTCTTTTCCGTTCCTTTGTGCTCAATCGCGTGAGAGCAGGGAAGAACAGAAGAATTGAACATGCCGTGGCGCAGGCAGTTGCAGATCTTCTTGACGCATCATTATATCGGGAAGCGATAACGATGACCCTTGGGATTGAAGACTATGAATTGGTAGCCAGTCTTCTCGATGAATATTGTGCAAAATTGTTGACAGATGGGAATCTGGATTTTATCACCAGTATCATTGGACAGCTGCCTAAGGTTTCGGTAGAGAGGTATGCTTCCTTAATGCTACTGGAGATACTCAGCGGAATCCGCAAGGGATGGACCGCGAGACATGTGATGGACAGAATTGCCGGGATACAGTCATCCAGGCTAAGGAAGAAAATGCAGGAGGTTGACCTTCTGTCCATCCTTGATGGGATCGACCTCTTGCTCCAACGTGATTTCTATCATGCTGAAAAACTGTTGAACAAGCTTCCTGATGAACTGACTTATCTTCGTCCGCTTATCAGCGTGTTCATTGCTTCCTTACCTCTTGGACCGGAGGAAGATCTTGAACAGGTCTATCACCATCTGCAGGAGACGTTACGAACCATTGGGATCAAGCAATACGATGTACTTTCCATCGTGTTGCTTGGGCAAATAGGGTCCATCCAACTCGAACTCTTGTTGTTTGAGCAAGCAAGGCAATCCTTTGATGAAGCGCTGAGGTTGGGATATGAGGAAAAAGCAGGGTATGCCACTTCATGCAGCATGGCTTGGATAGGTAAGGGATTGCTCTCTCTCTATTCAGGGATGAGAGAGGATGCAGAGGAGTATCTGTTACGAGGACTTGCCTCTGCAAAGGGATATTCATTCTATCTCTCTCTCCATGCACAATTGGCACTTGCTGAGTTCTATATTGTGACTGATCGTCACGAGGAAGCAGTGCGGTTGCTTCGCGACGCAGGCAAACAGGCTAACGAATATGATGTCACCGCCATGGATGACCGCGTCATCGAGGCGATGCATGCCATGTCGCTGAGACGTGTTGGGGATATTCCTGCTCTGGAAATGTGGGTACACAAGTATCAAAGAAAGAACGAGCAGCAGGGCGTCCCGTTTGACCTCTATGAGTTGGAACAGAGGCAGGTCCTCGGGTATTACCAATTGACTGGGCAAACCGAACAGGCAGAGACTCTCTATGTTTCCTTGCAGACGTTGCTGAAGGATAAGCATAGGTTGTTGCATTCGGTTATCCTCTCCCTTGAATATGGTGCATTCGATCTCCAGACGGCTGAGCTTTCCAGGACCCAAGTCAATGAGAGTCATATTTCCACCTTACGGGAGCTCTATGCATCACAGCATGTGCCCAAGAGCTATCTGTTGACTGATCGTGAACTAGAGGTCCTGAAGCTGATAGAAAAGGGATTCCTAAACAAGGAGATTGCACAAATGATACATATCACCGAGCGAACGGTTAAGTGGCATGCTTCTAAGGTCTACGAAAAGTTGCAGGTGACATCAAGAATGGAGGCAGTTTCTGAAGCTAGAAGGATTGGTATCCTGTAGAAGGAAGACCTATATTATCCTGTCATGAATTGGAACACCAAATGATCCTCCGAAATGTTGATACAGAGTATCTCGAACATGTGAGAATATAACTATACAAACAACCGTTGCCCATATTCATTAAGAGAACAATCCGATTGCTACTTCTCGACGAGAGCGCAAGGATGTGTGGCAGTTCTATTAATGTCTGGTAGTGAACCCTCTAATCAATATTATGGATGTTATGCGTAGGCATCTCATCTCTCGAATCCCGTCAAGGCTGACTTTGTCAAAGATACGAGGGTGATGGTATTCCGAATTGAATACCTCATTCGGATTATTACCAATCCTCTGTACATCTAGATACTTTACAGATATCTTTTGTCCATAGATTAAGTCTCCCATAAAGTTCTAATTAAATAAGTTTTCAACCGCTCGTCCTGACCACCTACCTATAATTTCATTTCACAGGATACTGATACAATTAGAAGGGACGTGCCTATTTTTCATGAAGAATAGTAAAATCAAGGCGGCTGCTGACGACATTCCTGAGCCGAATAAAAATGGTGCCGGGGCTCCGATACCATTCCACAACAAACCGGCAATGACACTGGCAGGCAACAAGGCAAGCCCTACAACGGTAGAATGCATTCCAAGCATAGTCCCCTTTAATTCCACTGGCGATATTTCGGCGATATACGCCCGTTCCACACCAACAATCATAGCGGTGTACAGCCCATATAATAAAAAGGCGGCAACAACAACCGCTTGGCTGGAGGCGATGGCAAAACCGAGATATACAACTGAAAAAACCAGGTAGCCAGTGACGAGCAAATACTTTCGCCCAATCTTATCCGACAACCGTCCAAATGGGATTGAGAAAATGGATGCTGTAATATTAAAAATGAAATACAATAATATAACATTTGTGTCTCCGAACCCCACACTTTTTGCACGCAATAGCAGAAATGCGTTTGAAGAATTTCCAAGTGTGAACAAACAGACCACTGCAAGGTACATCTTGAGTTGACTATCCAACTTTTTCATATCTTGCCAGAACGGCTCCCGCTTTTTCATAGTGCGGTCCTTCTTTTTTTCTTTTATGAAAAGGAACATGAAAAGTCCTAGTAGCGCAGGAATGACTGAGAAGGCAAATAGTTTTTTATACACAAAATGCTCCCCTGCATTTTTCAGCAGCAGATAACTTATGAAAATACCAATTGCCGAGCCAGCCATGTCTAGCGCCTTATGGATGCCATATGCTTTTCCCATCTGGTTTTTATCAGCACTTTCGCTCACCATCACATCTCTTGGAGCGGTCCTGATGCCTTTTCCGACGCGGTCGATGACGCGTGCACCTAAAACACCAACCCATGAAGTAGCAAAGATGAGGGCTGCCTTGTAAACCAATCCTGCTGCATACCCGACAAAGGCAACCGGTTTCTTTTTACCTCTTTTATCAGTGATGTATCCGCTGAACACCTTCAATAGACTGGCAAGACTCTCAGCGATACCCTCAATAATGCCGACGAGTACTGGTGTCGCGCCGAATGCGGAGGAGAGATAAAGCGGAATGATAGGGTATACCATCTCCGCACTGATATCAGAAAAAAAACTGACTAATCCCAATACAATGACATTCCACATGTGCGTTCTCCTGGTTTTAAAACCAAATCAATTTGATGATGAAGAAAACGATCAGTAGCCAGATTGCTGCGATTGGCAATGCGTACACCCATTTTTTCGGATTTCCGTCTCGCCATAAGCCTTCGGATTCAATTCTACATTGTTGAAAAACCTCGTGTGGAATCAGTTTGACCGTCAATGCCACAAGCGCAGGCAGAATGATCACATCGTCAAGATACCCTAGCACCGGAATGAAATCTGGAATGAGGTCGATTGGTGAAAAGGCATATATGATGGTTGCTCCTGCGCACATTTTTGCAAATACCGGCGTTTCTCGTTTCCTCAGTGCAAGAAACACGGCTGGAATATCCATTTTCAACTCTTTCGCTCTTTCTCTCATATTCATAGCTCTGGCCTCCCTCACTGAGTACTTTCATAGGATCGCTGATATACTTCGCAACTGAACGTGTCCAATTTTGTACGGCATTGTTCCAGCTTTTCCTCAGCAGAGAGATACAGGGGCGCACCATGAAAATCTCTTTCACGTATTTTTTGATACCAATCGGTCAATTTTTGAAATTCATCCTCATTCTCCTCCAATTCTGCGAATGTGAATTTCCCAAGTCCTGATTCTTTTTCAAGTTCACAAAGCAGGTAGTCGCACTGTTCCAATAGTTCGATGTATTCTTCATCCCTGGCTTGGTTAAAGGCAGCAACGATGCGCTCGGAAGTGCTTTCATTATGAGGAATCATCCGCATAATATAGGACTCACCACCGTTTAGAGTGATTTCTGCAGAGATTTTCTGAAAGAAGGCTTCGTTATTATCATTCATAGGCAAGAACCAGACCGATTGGCCCAGAATGACCGC
>PGXW01000025.1 GCA_002839355.1 Spirochaetae bacterium HGW-Spirochaetae-2 | reverse complement strand
CTATGGAACATATACTTAAAAAGTGTGGCATCAAAGACTTCGACGACTCTGAAAATAAACAACTACAATTCATGGAATTATAACCGGACAGTAGTGATGGCAAATAGAAATACAGCCCCCTCGTGTTTGTATTTTTCTATTGGAAATGTGCAGAAATTCGAATAAATTCAGCAAAAGAACCTATTATCGTAAAAATTTCGAGATTACAGTGTTTTTGATACGTTCTCCCCGATCGGTTTTGAAGCTTCACAACCAGGACGGATAGGTACATGGGTGGACGGAAGATGTGGCTACATCTCCTGTCCAAGAGCCCTGTGCATTGTGTTCAAAAGATAGAGCAGAGTACCGGGACCCTGCTTATATGTGGATCCTAACCGATCTTCTCCTCGTCCGGAACCTCGGTGTCGGCACTGAGAATCCTGTCCATCTCATCGAGCACACCCTGGGTGTATTTGCCAAAGTTGAACATGGGCCGCAAGCGTTTGAACAAGGGTCGCACGAAGTGCCTGAGCTGGCTCTGGTCCTTCTCCATGGTCGTCTTGCTCTGCAACATCAGGACCGTGACCGCCGAAGGCGAGTAGTAGGTGCCCACCTCTTCGAAGCCGAACTTCTTATAGAGCTTGATCGTCTTCACATCGTCGGCGAACACATCGATTATCATGTTCTCGACACCCTTGCTGCGGGCCAACAGGAACACCAGGACTATCAGACCGATCGAAACCGCGGTATTGCGCATTTCGGGAAGCACCGCCAACCGGATGATCTCCGAACAGTTGCGCGACTGCAACACCGACTCGACATCGAAGTAACGGGAGATCGGCAATGGCCAGAAGTTGTCCGACGTCATCAACGACACGGTCCCCACCGGGTGCAACCCCTTGAACGCGAGGATATGGGTCGCCTTCTCGTCGACAGCCCTGTGGATCGTCTCCTCCAGATACCCCTTCTCACCGACCAGCACCTTCCGCTGGATAAAGAACACATCATTTATGCCGGCTTGGTCGGAGACCAGGGCGAAGCTGATCGCATCCCGCCCCTCGTCATCCATGGGGAATATCGTGGTGAATTCGGAACCGACACGCTCCTCGCTCTTCACCCGTATGCGTCCACCCATCTTCTCGACAATACTGTAGCAGTTGGAAAGCCCGAGTCCCGTACCGGTTCCCGGTGCCTTCGTAGTGAAGAACGGGGTGAAAATCTGGTTGAGGTTCTCTTCGGCGATACCGCAGCCCGTGTCTCCCACCTTGATATAGACGAATCCATCGACCTCCATGCAGGTGAGCGTGAGGGTCCCCCTACCTTCCATAGCCTGGATCGCGTTGACAATCAGGTTAAGGAACAGTTGTTGCAGCTCACCCTCGTTCGCCTCGATGAACGGCAAGGCGTGGTAGTTGCGCTTGACCACGATATTCTGCGAATCGACTCCCCGGGTCGCCAGGCGTAGCGAGAACTCGAGTACCCTGATTATCTCAACCTGCTGGATTTCCTTGATCGGTTCCTTGCGTGAATAGATCGAGAGTTCCTTGATCACATCGGCCGCGGTCTTCGAATACGAAAGGATATCCTCAAGGTACTCATGGTGCTGGTGACCCTCATCGACCTCGCTGAGCATGATCTCGGCGGTACCCGAGATTCCTGCCAGGGGATTGTTCAGTTCGTGGGCGATTCCAGCTGCCAGCGTGCCGATACCTGCCATCTTCTCGGTCCTGACCAACTCCTCCTGCAGGTTCTTCTGCTCGGTTATGTCGTTGATGATCTCGATGAAGACACTCTTCGAATTCTCCGGAACCTTCACATTGTGGAACTGGAACGAGTATATCCTCTCGGAAACATCCGTCTCGGTTTCCTGCAGGACACCGGAGTGCAGGCAATCGAGCGCCTGGCAGAAGGGACACGGCCGGATACGGTGGAAGAACGCCCGGTAACACTTGTTCCCGATCAACTCCTTCTTGTTGTTGCCGAAGAATGTCACCGCGGCAGTATTGGCTTCCTGGATGGTGAAATCAATATCGATCAGACACACAGGCGATGCGATTCCATTGAATATCGCCTCCAGCTTGTTCTTGCTCATGGTAAGCTCGTTGCCCTGGATCCGCAGCTGTTCGAACGAAAGGGCATTCTCCAACGAGAGTGAGCTTTGCGCCGCAAGGATCTCCAATGCCTCGACCTCTATCGAAGTGATGAGCGATTTGGTGTAGTCGTAGCCGATCAGGATATATCCTGCGATTTGCTTGCGGAATATGAGGGGGATCAGCACGTCTGTCATGGGGAGCTGGTCGCTCACCTGCAGCCTCGGCTCATCTGGGTGCACGTTGATGATCGACGAACTGTTTTCCCGACTCAACCGCTGCAGCTTGTTTTCGATTTCCTTGGGAAACGAGAACACCAGCTCGTCACCGGTCTTCAGCTCCGTCGGGCACTTGCTGTTCGAGATCATGATGAACCTGTCGCCATCGCCAATCCGCTTGACCGCGAATACGACCCACTCTGTCTTCAAGCCAGTACTCAAGTTCTTGACCACCTCGTCACCGAGCTCCTGCAGATTGACAATGGTCGTCAGCTTCTTGCTGAGATTTTTGATGGTAGTCTGGTACGGATGCCGCTTCGGAATTATAACCATATCGACGATGAACGTAAGGAAATTCCTGATCGGATGGATAATGATAACCGTCACGATACCGAGGATGATCGCGAGTTGGGTAGTATCTCCCGGAGCAAAATCAATGTTGTACAACTGGATGAACTTGATGATCAGGTAGTAGGAAACGGAAGCTATGATCGCAAGTATCGTAGAGTAGATGATATTCAATCCGACGCGCGAATAATTGATCAGCTTGAACTTGTAGATCGTGTAGAACAGCAACACCGCATTGATGGTCGCGGAGAATATGTCGACCGGATACTTGCCCACCTCGGGAAAGATATTCATGAAAATACCGATGAGCATGATGACCACGCCGATCAGTGGAAGGAACAGGTTCTTGTGGTACTTCTGCAACGGCTTGATCTTTGAACTGAACATCAGGATACCAAGGGTGAGAAGCAGGTAGATGTAGCTTATGGAGTAGGCGAATACCGATCCGGGGGCGAGTTGGTAATAGAAGACACCTTCGGGAGTGAATCCGACATCCAACACGATGCTTCCCGAGAAGTTCAGGAACATGAGCGGAATGATCAACAGGTAGCTGGCGGCAATGAATATGCGGATGGAGCGCTTGTGCAGGTCAAGGATGTCGACTATGAAGTTGCTCAATGCGAAGGGAGCGGAAAGGAGACCGATCAGCATGATCTTGTTCCAGAACAACGGAGTCATGAAACCACTGTTCAGGTGCATCATCATGGATCCGAAGCTCCATATGGAAAAGAAGATCATATAGAGTTGGAACGACCAGTAGAATCTGTCCTTCTTATACTGCAGAAATCCAAAAATAACAAAGAACAGATATAACAGACATGCCACTGCCGGTATGATGGTAGAGATATCAATGATCATGCGAATTCCTTTATGTACTTCCAAATGTATGCAACTTGTACTAGTATACAGACAAGTTATGGGTTTAATCAAACTATTTATTATCGGAGCCACAGGATATTTGCTCTCAGGACTCTACGATGTGGCAGTGTTGTATGACAAATATCTGCTTAAGAAGGGATTGTACCTCGGTTTTTTCCTTACGGCGATTCCCTATCCAATCATGTTCATTACCAGGCGCACTCCCTTCGGCATAGCCATGGTCATACCCCTGTTACTGTCGATGCTAGTGTTCGGAGCCCTGCTCGCCTACTCGGTTCTGATCGAGATTCCATTTGCATCGAACAGGCCGGGAACAACCTATCGTGGCGGAACCTACAGTTTTTCTAGACATCCCGGTTTTATTTGGTATACTATTCTTAACATCCTCATAGCTGTCTATTTCTGGGACATCGGGATTGTATTGGTATGCGCCGGGTTTGTCGTGTGCAATCTTATCCTGATTGCCATCGAGGACTCGTTCCTATTCCCCAGAATGTTTCCCGACTATGGGGAGTATCGGAAAGAGACACCGTTTTTTCTATCGCTGCGGAACATAATCCATCGGAGAAGCTAGCATGACAAAGCATATTGTGACAACAGACGATGATCCCGCAATCCGGAAGGTCCTGCAGATAATGCTAAAAAAGGAGGGCTACCAAGTCACTCCATGCAAGGATGGTCATGAACTGTCGACCGTGCTGAAGCAAGATTCCGCCAATGTCGACCTGGTGCTCCTCGATATAAAGATGCCGGGACTGTCCGGATTCGAGATGCTCGATATCATGCAGCGCAACTATCCCCGCATCCCGATCGTCATGTTGACCGCATTCAACGACCTCGATACCGGCATGAAGGCAATCCGTTCGGGTGCCGCCGACTACCTGGCCAAGCCTGTCCGCCGCGAATCGCTCGTCTCTTGTGTACAGCGGGTCATCTCGAAGTCCCAGATGCAACAGGATGCGGTCGCGGAGAAATCCAATTACCTCACCCGCCATGTCGAACTCGAGACCAAGTTGAAAGCCGCACTGCTTTCCTTGAAGAACACTACCCGTGCTACCCTCGAAGCCTTCTCGGAGACCATCGAACAGAAGGATGCCTATACGAAAGGCCATTGCAGCCGGGTTCGCACCATTTCCGTAGCAATCGGCAATGCGATCAAATTGTCGCACGACAACATCCAGATATTAGAGGGTGGCTCGCTCCTGCACGATATCGGCAAAATCGGTATCTCGGAGGAAATCCTGAACAAGGCCTCGTCGTTGACAAAGGAAGAGTACGAGATCATCAAGATGCATCCAGTGGCTGGAGAACGCATCATCACACACATCGAACTGTTCCAACCCTACCGACCGATTATTCGAAGCCATCATGAACGTATCGACGGGAGGGGATATCCCGACGGACTCAAGGGCGACGAAATTCCCATGGATGTGCGTATCGTATCCCTCGCCGATGCCTTCGACGCCATGACCAGCAGCCGTGCCTATCGTGCGGCGTTGCCGACTGAAATCGCGGTGGAAGAGATCAAACTCTGCTCCGGCACCCAATTCGACCCGGAATTGGTCAATGTTTTCCTCGACAAAGAGATCTTCCTCCTGTAAAAACCTCTATCAAACCGCTTCTAGGTGACTTATACTGGCTCCATGGGCAAGAAACGGAAGAAGAGAAGAACAATCCCGGGAAAATCCCACATTCGCCTCTCGCTGCTGCTGAGCATAGGCTTCGTCCTGGTGCTGCTCTCCCCCTGGCTCATCTGGCTCTCCAGGCCGACTCTGCCCCTTTCAGTGCTCGTCTACAACAAGACCGTCCCCGACTCCACCGCCAAGGCACACGTTGGCCTGGGCTGGCTGTTGCACCACTTCAAACTCCACGACATTTCCGGCGAACCCTTCTCGACCACAACAACCTACAGGGGATACTACCCCGGGGAACCGCAAGGGAAGCGGATTGTTCCCCTCGATCCCATTCCCCAGGACATGGACCTGGTCTATATAGCCGATACGTACGGAATCTACCGCAACGGCGAAGGCTTTTCCCGAAACAACATGGAGGAAGGCATACGCAACCTCATATATGGTGGAATGGATCAGACCGATGTCGATACCCTGCGCGATTTTCTCAACCGCGACAGTCCCAACACGGTAGTGGCCGAATACAACACCTTCGCAACCCCGACACCCGACTATATTCAATCGCAACTCTACGAAATGTTTAGGACCACATGGACCGGCTGGTCGGGACAGTTCGTAGCCGACCTGTCCACCTCCGGCGATACCCCCTCGTGGATCTACGGCATATACGAGCAACAGAGTGGCGAATCGTGGAACTATACAGGTAGCGGAATCGTCTGCTACAACACGGACGACGAGATACTGGTACTCACCGTGGGCGAGGACCTGGGGCCGGACGTGAACCAATTCGTCTTCACCCCTGCCGGGGAACGGACGTTGCGTCTCTCGGGATCCACCTATTACACCCACTTGTTCGACATTGTCGAACCACTGGCCGGCGCAGAGGTGCTTGGCGAATACCGGTTGGATACGACACCCCAAGGAGCGCAAAAGCTCAAGGATTTCGGTTTGGAGACCACGTTTCCAGCCATTGTCCGAGGAACAACAGCCTCACACAGCACCTATTATCTCGCGGGCAATTGGGCATACAGTCCCACACCCTTGAAATTCTCCTTCCTCGCAGGGGTGCCGAACCTCATGCGACGCACAGTCCAGAATTCGTTGGAAAGCGAAAACAACTTCTATTGGCACATCTACCTGCCCCTCATGCAGTCGATATTCGACGAAGCCCATATGCGCAAGAGCTTTCCCCCAAGCAAGGCCACAGCTGTGACCACCAGCATCGGACAAACCACCATGGTCTCGCGAACGCACGGCAACCTGTTGCAGGTGTGGCAGGATGACAGCTGGAACGACCTGTTCATCCATGGCATCAACCTGGGAATCGCCATGCCGGGAAAATGGTTCACCGACTTTCCCAAGGACAAGGCCCTCTACTACCGCTGGCTGACCCAGATCGGTGAAATGGGTGTCAATACGCTACGCATCTATACCTTGCTCGACCCGGAGTTCTACCATGCCTTCCTCCTATACAACCAACTGCACCCCCAGCAACCGATGTGGCTCATGCAGGAAATCTGGCCGGAGGAGGAACCGCACGGCAACGATTACCTCGACACCGACTACCAGGAGGAGTACCAAAAGGAAATCGTCCACGTGATCGATGCGGTCCATGGAAACGCCACCATCCCCGAGCGACGCGGCAGGGCCTGGGGAACCTACACCAGCGATGTCTCGCCGTACATCCTCGGGTACCTGGTGGGAAGGGAACTGGAACCGCATGAAGTCGAGGATACCGACTTGCTGAACGAAGGATACCTGTTTAACGGAGCCTACATCCGCACAACGCCAGTGGCCAGCCCTACCGAAGCATGGTTGGCCGAAAGCACCGACTATGTGCTCAGCTACGAAGAATCGGCATATGGATGGCAACATCCTGTCGCAATCGTCAACTGGCCGACCCTGGATCCGATCGAACACCCTTCGGAACGCAACGAGCAGGGGGAAAAGGTCAACGAATCGAACGACCGGACCACTGTCGACATCAACAACCTGCTTCCCGGTCCACAATTGAAGGCGGGCCTGTTCGGCGCATACCACATATATCCGAACTACCCCGATTTCATGAACAACGATCCCCTCTACGATGCCTACGAAGACGAATTCGGCCGTTTCCGCTATGGAGGATATCTCAAGGAATTCATGGAACACCACACGGCCTACCCTGCGGTCGTCGCTGAATTCGGCCTCGCGACTGGTATGGGCAACGCCCACTTCAGTCCCGACGGCTATCATCATGGATCCATGAGCGAACTCCAGCAGGGCGAGGGAATCATCCGCATGTTCGAAGCCATGCGTACCGAAGGCTATGCCGGGGGTATCATCTTCGAATGGATGGATGAATGGACCAAGAAGACCTGGACCACCGAACCCTACATGATCCCCTACGACCGCCATATCCTGTGGCACAACACCGTCGACCCCGAACAGAATTACGGCATCTTGGCATATGAGGCGATCAAACCAAAACGGGCAGCTGTCGCATCACCGGGATCCGGCGCGATAACACACGTGGAATTGCGACTCGACGCCTCGTTCCTCCATGTCGATATTGGGTTTACCGGCGCGTTGGACTTTTCGAAAGAGCGGGTGCTGATCGGACTGGACACCTTCGGGCGGGAACTCGGTGAACTGCTGTACGACAAGAACCTCACCATATCCGCTCCCTCCGGCATGGAGTACCTCGTGGTCATCGATGGAAAGGAGACCTCCCGGCTGCTTGCCATACCCCCCGCCAACGGCTCCCAATACAAGTTCAGCACGTACGAAGGCTTGGAGATGCGCGGAGTCTTCGAATCCATGCATAAATTGACCAACAAGGCACGTGCGTTGGAGGACGGTACCCCGATACCCGCCCAATACGAAGATGCAAGCAAACTTCACCAGGGCGAATTGACAGGATCCACAAACCACTGGAAGGTCGAAGGGAACACACTGTCACTGCGCATTCCCTGGACGCGGATCAACGTATCCGACCCTTCTTCAGGAACCGTGCTCGACGACAAGCGGACCTTCTTCACCGATCCGTTGCGGGATGTGCTGCACACCACAACCTCTGACGGAATCGCAGTGTCTGCGGTATTGGTCCAGAACAAGACCGACCGGGTGTTGGGAACCTTCCTGTCCACCGCGCAGGAAGTAGAACCGGTGGTGCTGACCTGGCAAACGTGGAACCAACCGACCTTCCGGGAGCGGTTGAAGGCAAGCTACACGCTGCTCCAGAACTATTTCAACTCGTTCAAGGAGAATTGACCTATGGACCTATCGAAACCGATTCCCGTGACCGAAGGCCTCTGGTGGGTAGGTTCGGGAGGAACGCACAACAACCTCCAATGCAACCCCTATCTGTTGATTCAAGGTGGAAGCGCAATCCTCTTCGACCCCGGTTCAGTCCTGGATTTCGACACGGTAGCCGAAAAAGTCTCATTGCTGGTACCCATAGCTGAGCTGGAGGCCATAGTCTGCAGCCACCAGGACCCGGACCTCTGCTCTTCGTTGCCGCTCTTCGAGAAAGCCGGTTTCTCCGGCCCGATCTGTTGCCATAAACGGGCCGCCGCCATCATCACCTACTATGGCGTACAAAATCCCTTCTACCCGATCGACTTGCATGAATACGCCTACACCTTGAAGGACGGCACCTCCATCACCTTCATCTTCGCCCCCTATCTCCATTTCCCCGGCGCGATCATGAGCTACCTGCCCATACAGAAGGTCCTTGTCTCGGGCGACCTGTTCGGATCGGTCACCTCGCAGTGGCACCTGTTCGCCGAGAGCGGGTACGAGGAAGGCATGAAAGCCTTCCATGAAGCATACATGCCATCACATGATATCCTCAAACCCGTCATGGACCAGCTCGAACACTACGACATCAAGATAATCTGCCCTCAACACGGATCGATTATCAAAACAGAGATACCCTACCATATCCAACTGTTGCGCGATCTACCCTGCGGAATATTCCTCGATCCGGTCCGGAAGAACCTCATGGCCGCGGGCGGACACCTCGCCTTGTGCAACCAGATTGTCAAACGGTACGTGGCCATGTTCGGCGCAAAGGAAGTCCGCGAAGCCCTGGTAAAATCGTCCTTCGTCTTCAACGCGAAAAACAAGGCCATACAAAGCACCAAGCTGGCCGAACAGGAGATGTGGGATGCCTTTTTCGATCTGATTTATGAGCGCAAGGGCATGGGGTGGATAACCGTGGTGGCTCCCGCGGTCGAACTCATGAGCAAGGAGTACTCGATCGCACTGCCCGACATATTCCGTACTCTGGTGTTCGATGCGATCAGGAACCTCGACACCCAGGATTCCAAGATGCAAGAGTTGGAATCGGCACGGTTGAACCTCGAAGAGAAGTTGAAGCATATGGAGGAAAGCCTCTACAAGGACGCGGTGACCGGACTGTACAACGAGGAGTTCCACCGGCTGTTCGTGCATGAAGCCATGGCCACAATCGCCGAAGGAGGAAAAGCCCTCACCTTCCTCATGGTAAGCATCGACAACCTTTCCACAATCAACCTAGACTTCGGCAGTGCCGAAGGCAACGCGACTTTACGGAACCTCGCAATGGTCATGAAGCAACACATCGAACCGACCAGCCACCTCTTCCGTCTCTCCGGTGGCGTTCTCGGTATCCATTGCACGCACCTGGACAAGGACGAGGTGATCCGACGGGCAGACGCCATGCGCACTATCATTGCGGAATCGGAATTCTTCATTGTCCCCATAACCATCTCCATCGGTATGTTCAATACCGACGAAATACCACAGTCGATCATGGGTGACCTGGATCAGATGGCGGAACTGACCACACAAACCGCCCGCTATCGCCTCAAGTTGGCCCAGAAGCAAGGCGGCGGCATGCTTGTCCACGCCTCGAACACTGCGAATGTGGGCAATACGGTATTCACCATCCTCCTGATCGACGAACCGGGTCTGGGTCGCGATATTATCTGGCGGGCATTACAGCAGAACCACTACCGTGTCGTTGTCGCGGACAATGGTCTCCAGGGACGGCGGTTTGTCGAGGAAGAGCGTCCCGATATCATAATCAGCGAGCTGATGATACCGAAGGTGAGTGCCCTGACTCTACGCAAGGAGCTGCTCGCAAAACCATCGACCAGGAAAATCCCCTTTCTCCTCATGTCCTCAATCAAGAATGAAAGCACGATCGGACGGGCGTTGGAAGTCAACATCTCCCACTTCTTCTGGCGCCCGGTCATGCTGGTGGAGCTGCTCGGAGTCGTCAATCTGATTGCAAACAGACTCCAGATCCAGGGGAGTTGAACCATGGGAACGTCTTTCGCCATCATCCTGACACTCTCGGTCCTTGCGCTGGACCTCTTCCTCTTTCTATTGACCATCGTCCTAAAAATCTTCCGGAGGATGCGTCTGCGCCGGCAACTGAAGCATGACCAGTATATCGAAGAACAGCTGCTCGACGGCGAGATCGACGATGAACGGATCGATCCGGAAGACTTGTTCTCCGCATACAAACGGCTCAAGGAGACAGTCACCCTCCCAAACGTTCGTCACGAACACATTTTGGCCTTGCTGCTCGATAGCCACCTGCCTAGCCGCTATATGAAGCAACTGCGGTCCCGGTTCCGGCTGAAACGGATCGAAGCCGCCGCAAACCTCCGGTACTTGCAGCGGGAAGATATACAGCAAGCCCTGCTGGCAGCCTTGCGTATCGAGCGTCATGCGACGGTCGCCCTGTATATCGGCCAGGCACTGGCGATCCAAAAGGATACCAGGGCGATCATTCCCTTGATTTCCCATATCAGACGAACCAGCCCGTGGATGGCCGGACGGTTGCGCTCGGTCCTGTACACCTACGAGGAGAAGCTTCTTCCGTACCTGCTGCGGAGGATGAAGAACACCCGCCGTTATATGCAACAGATAATCTGCGGCTTCGCCATCGCGCATCCGTCGGAACAATTGCGGGGATACCTGGTTGAACTGGGACAATCGGAACGGGCAGGAACCAGACGGCTCGCGCTCAAAGCCCTCCGCAAGCATTTTCCTGAAGAATTGGTTCGGGAGCCATTCACCTCGAGCAAGAAGAACGATATCCTGGTGGCCGTCATCCACGCGATTTCCATCCTACCGGGAAAACATCGCATAGCTACCATCCTCACATTCTCCCGCCGCAAGGCATTGCACGAGCATATCGTCCAAAGCCTCTCGGACATGACCTTTCGGGAACCGGCGGTGCTCGGCGATATCCTGGCACACTTCAAGCACACCAAATCGAACCGGAACAAGGAACTGCTGGCTAAAGTGCTCGATCGGCGCATCGAGTATTACCTCGTGCAGATCGCAGGCCCCCTGCACGACCAGATAGTCGAATTGATCAGGGAACTGGTCCGTGTGAAACAGACCAGCGGCATTATATTCTTCCTCAACCGCAACCAGGAACCGTCGATTGAGAAAGCCATCGTCCAAATCCTTCGCCCCTTGCTCAAGAAAAACCAGACCCTGCATATGCAAATCGTGCAATACCTCGACGCACGGTTGGTCAAGGAATTCAAGATCAGGTTCTCCAAGAAATATAGGGACACGCCGGCGCCCCACGCCGAACCGCCCCAGCGCCTGCGACTGGCACTTACACTCATCTGCATACTCCTGCTGTTTCCCCTGGTAATCCTGGCAAGCGAGTTCACCACCCTGGTCAGCCTCTCGTGGCAAGAGATCGGACGGCTGTATGTGGTACGGTTCAACTACCTGCTGGGCTACTATTCGGTGACCATCAACCTCATCTACCTGCTCGTCCTAGCCATCTCGGTACGCGGAGCACGGGTGCAGGCGCGCCTATGGGACTGCAAGGATACGCGGCTCCTCTATACCGACCAATTGCTTCCGGCGGTATCGATCATCGCCCCAGCCTACAACGAGGCAGGCAATATCATAGAGAGCGTCAACTCGCTGCTCAACCAATGCTATCCCGACTTCGAGCTGATTGTCGTCAACGACGGCTCCAAGGACGAGACCCTGAACACATTGATCAAATACTTCAATCTGGAGAAACGGGACCGACTTATCCCGAGAAGGCTCAATACCCGGCCGATCCGTGGCATCTATACCAACAAGAACATTCCCAACCTCATAATCGTCGACAAGGTGAACGGAGGAAAAGCCGACTCGCTCAACCTCGGGTTGAACGTCGCCAGCAAGGAATTCTTCTGTGGCATCGACGCCGACTCCCTGCTGGAACCGGAAGCACTGCTCAAGGCAGTATCGGCGATGATCGATTCACAAGAGGAAACGATAGCCACCGGTGGGAACATCTGCCCGGTGAACGGTTGCACCGTAGAGCTCGGCTCGCTGGATGCGGTCTCCTTGCCCAAGAACTTCCTCGCCCGCCTGCAATCGCTTGAATATATGCGGGCGTTCATGTCGGGAAGGGTCGGTTGGTCGCATATGAACCTCCTGCTGATCATCAGCGGAGCCTTCGGCGTATTCAACCGGGAACGCACCATACAGACCGGCGGGTACCTCACAAAGAGCGGTAAATACCGAAAGGACACCGTCGGCGAGGACATGGAACTGGTCGTACGGCTATCGCGGTACATGCGCGAGCTGAAAAAACCGTATCGGGTGAAATATGCATTCAACGCGAACTGTTGGACCGAAGTACCCGAATCATGGAAGATACTGCACCGCCAGCGGGACCGGTGGCACCGCGGCCTTGTCGATATCCTGTTGTTCCATAGTGCCATGATTGCCAATCCCCGCTACGGACGGCTGGGAATGGTCGGCATGTCCTACTATTTCATCTTCGAACTGGTCGGGCCGTTCATCGAAGCCCAGGGACTGTTGTTGGTGGTCCTCTCGATCTTCCTGGGAATCATCAACCTGCCAATCGCCCTGTTGCTGTTCACTGCGACCATACTCTTGGGCATCCTCGTCAGCATATCGTCGGTCCTGGTTAATGAACTCGACCATGAGATGTATACTGACGACGATGTCCTGCGTCTGCTCGGCATGGCGATCCTGGAAAATTTCGGTATACGCCAAATCATCAGCCTCTGGCGGGTCGGCGGCTTCTTCAGTGCCATGCGGAAGAACAGGGGATGGGGAGCCCAGGTGCGCAAGGGCTTCGGTGCCACCAAGGTGGTCAAGGCCTCCAACGCTCATACGAAAAAGCATTGACAGTCATTCCGACAGGCCGTTCGGGCTCTTTTCCCTGGAACAACCACAGGTTGATCCTGAAGCGCACCCTTCCTTCGGACGGCGGGGTACCGGCGAACGTCCACCGGTTCATCAAATTGTTCCTTGCCTCGGGTGAATCGGGATCGACCCGGCCATGGAAGCTGGAAAACTCGAGGATATCCGGCCGCCAGACGATCCGGTGCGTGGTGGTGTTTCCCTGCAATTTCGGATCGAACACCACAATGCGCTCCGGTGAGGTATAGGGTTGGACCACGTACTGGAACTTGGTCCCATCCTCTGCTCCCCAGGCGGCAAACTCGATATCGATCTCCCGGTTGAACTCCTCGGGAGCCGTATCCCACGTGAAGAAGCCGGCAACCACCGCCGGATCATAGCTGCGGGCATCGGTCTCCACCGTGAACGTATAGGTTCCATATCCGACGCGTGATCGGGTGAATATCTCGGTCGCGTACCAGTGTTCCCCCTGCTTGCCGATCGTCAGATGCATCCCACGGTCATCCACCCACACCGCCTCCGGTGATGACGAATAATAGTTGGGTCCCGGTGCCACCGGTGCCGTCGAAGACTTGATACGCCACTTCAGTCCACCGAAATCCAATTCCCTCGGACCGGTGTTGATTTCCGGCAATCCGGTTGCCGCCGAAACACAGGAGGTCAGGGACACAAGCAAACCCACAAGCCCAACCACACGACTCCAGCGGAACTTGCGATACACGGATTTTCCCATAGCCGGCACCTACCTTCCTGTAATCCTCAGCATATGCTGCACGAACACATCGGAACTATAGTTCTCCACATTGAACGCGTTGATATTCATCAGATCCAACGAGCTGGCCAACACCGCTGCTGGCTTGGACGTCCGTACCGCCAGGTATCCGCTCGCCTTGGCTGCCTCCAACACCTGCTTGTCGCCCGAACCGCTACCGAACGGCAACGCGATGGCGATCACCGGTCCACCCAATTCCCGCTCGATTATCCGCTTGGACTCTTGCATCTCATACAGGACCTCATCGGCAGGCAACTCTCCCAACAGACGATGGGTCAGCGAGTGCGAGCCGAAGAAGAACAACTTCTCCCCACGATCATTCCGGTAGCGGTCCATTTCCCGTACCTGGTCCCAATCCATATACCCGACCTGACCGATAAATGTCGGTACCAGAAAGAATGTCGCCGGTATGTCGAAGGCTTTCAACAATGGATAGACGATAGCATATATCGACAAGTCTCCATCGTCGAAGGTGACCACAGTCGCATCTGTGGCTATCGTTTTGGTTCCATTATGGATATCGACCAGATCTTGGAAACCCAGGAACGCATATTTGCGCTTCAGATAGCCGAGATCGGATTCAAAGTTGTACAGGTCCCGGTTGTAGATGTTTCCGGTCCTGCCGAACACGATATTGTGGTACAACACCGGCACGATCTTAGGGTCCTTCCGTTTGGGAGGATTCGAAACCGCAACATGTTGTGCAGCCACCGTCCACAACGAGTCGCCAGACGTCTCCGGTTTCCAATATCTGACCTGCGGGGCCGCCGCTTTGAGCACAGCCATACCGGAACTTTCCGCCACCAAGGGAGAAAGCGCTGCGAAGAGGCCTATGACACCGCATACGAACCGTACCCATTTCATTGACAACAACCGCATGGAACTTCCTTTTCCGACTGTCCAACTATACGGACGATGCCGCACAGCGGCAAGTGGAAACTTCCCCTCATACCCGATAATAGCGTATGTCCGATAGTATCTCGAATCCCAGCCGTACGTACAACCTGAACGCGTTGGCATTGGTGCTGTTGACATCCAACACCACCTTCAGACCGTCGCGGGGTTGTGCATGTAGGATTTTCGTCAGGAATTCACGGCCGTATCCACGGCCCTGGAACCGGGGATCCACCGCAACCGTATTCACCGAGCGGGCACCTGCGGACGTACTGATGAAACATACGGCCACCAGATCGGTGCCGACACTGCCCACATACCCCTCGCGCTGCACGGCGATCATGCTTGTCTCGATGAACTGCCTGGACTCGGCCATCGGATCGCCGTACGCAGCGGCACAAATCTCGGCCATGCGGGGAACATCCGCATCTGTGGCTACCCTGATTGCCACATCGCCCTCCACATTCGCGGGCAACCCGCCAGACAGTCCCATGGTGTACTCGCTGAACAGTTCTGTGGTCGCATGGGTACGGACGAACGATGCTCCCGAAACCGATTTGGCATCACATATCAAGATCCGGGATGCCACCCGATGCCTGTCCAAGACTTCGATGGCATGGGCAAGCAATGCCGAACCGATTCCGCATCTGCGATGGTCGGCACGCACACACAGGGCAATCTCCCCCTCGTCGGCCTTGGGTGCGAACACCGTTGCCGCACCGACAAGAAGCGAACCGGCATAGGCCAGGAAGTAGCAGTCCATTTCCTTGTCACAGTTGAGCACATGGTCGAACGAAATCGCTGAAACGATACCGGTTCCACCCTCGACCGATTCCACAAGAGCTTCGATTTCCTGCAACACCGCAGCTGTAGGACTACTGTATGAGACAAACTCGAATCCATCTTTGCACATATCCCATAATGGCCCCAAAAGAGTCTATCCGCCAAGTCAAATTTTTTGCAAATCACTTGCATTTTCGATTTCGAATACCTATATTCATATCAAGGAGACACTATGAAAAACCCAATCGCCATTATCCTGATGGTTATCACCATATCCCTGTCACCACTGTCCGCATCCGGCAACAACGAAGCCAAGAAAACGGACACTCCCAAACCGGTGGTCGCTGTGAGTATCCTTCCGCAACAGTATGTGGTCGACCGGATTGCCGGGGACCTGGTGGAGACTGTCGTCCTGGTGGGACCCGGCCAGAGTCCCCATTCCTACGAACCGACACCCCGACAGATGTCCGCCCTCTCCCAAGCCGATGTCTGGATACTCTCCAATACCGACTTCGAGCTGTCGTTGCGGCCAAAAGTGACCTCCATGTACCCCAAATTGATGGTGGTCGATGGAACAGAAGGCGTCACCTTCCGGTATCTCGAGGACCATGGGCATGAAGAGGGAGAAGATGAAGATGACCATGGCGACGCTCAGGAACATGCGTACCAGGGTGAACTGGACCGCCACACGTGGCTTGGAAGGGAGCCCATGAGAATCTTGGCGACCCACACGGCCAGAACCCTCGCGAAGCTGGATCCGGTGCATGCCGACACCTACGCGGCGAACCTCGCGGTTTTCCTCGAAGAAGTCGACACGCTGTTCACGAACCTGAAACAAGAGCTCGCGGCTCTCAGGGGAACTACGGTGTTCGTCTACCATCCCTCGTTCGGCTATCTGTTGGATGACTTGGGAATCGCGCAAGAAGCTGTGGAGACAGGCGGCAAGGAACCCACGGCCAAGGCCCTCTCCCTGCTGATCGAGGAAGCTCGCAAGGATAAGGTCCCGGCCCTCTTCGTGCAGGCCCAATTTCCCGTCAGTGCCGCCAAAAGCGTTGCCCAGGCAGTGGGAGCCCAAGTATTGCCGCTCGATCCCCTCGCATATGATTGGATAGCCAACATCCGCCTGATCGGAGAGACGTTGCGCCAAGCATTGCTCGAGAGCGGACAAGGAGACGACTGATGCCAACCGGATACGCTTCCCACCATCCCGACAAACCGTTCGTGCTGCGATTCGACCACGTCCAATTCTCCTATGGGCAGGTTCCCGTATTGGAAGCCGCCTCGTTCCACATCCACGAGGGTGAATTCGTCGCCCTGGTAGGACCGAACGGAGCCGGAAAGACCACGGTGTTGAAACTCGTGCTGGGACTGGCACAGCCGAATGGGGGAAGCATCACCCTGTTCGGCTCTTCTCCCCGCATCGGCCGGGACCGCATAGGCTATGTCCCGCAGCATGCCGACTACGATCCGACCTTTCCCATCTCGGTGGAGGAAGTGGTCCGTATGGGGCGCATACGCCCCTTCATGCGCTCGTATAGCAGCAAGGATTACGATGCCGTCCACAGTGCCCTCCAGACCATGGAGCTGTCGGATCTCGCCAAACGACCCTACCATGCCCTCTCCGGTGGACAGCGACGCCGGGTCCTCGTAGCGCGTGCCCTCAGCGCATCGCCCGACATGCTCGTACTGGATGAACCGACCTCCAATATGGATGCCGACAGCGAGCGGCGCTTGTTTGCCGCACTCGGTGCCCTGAAGGGAAAGACCACCGTATTGATCGTTACCCATGATACCGGCTTCGTCTCGTCGCTAACCGACCGGGTACTGTGCGTGGGCGATGTGGGACCATCGAGAATCGGCCGTACGATCGTGCAGCACAGGATCGAACCCACCAAGGATGCCCCTGCCCAACTGTTCGGTGGCGACGCGCTGAAAGTACTGCACGACAGTTCACTGGACGACGATTGCTGTTGCCCACCGGGAGGTGCCGAATGATTGCCTTTTTTGAAGCGCTGTTCAACCCGTCCATGCCCTTCGTCCGCAACGCATTGGTCGCCGGACTGCTGTCGTCGGTCCTGTTCGGGATACTCGGGACCGTGGTGACCGTCAAACGTATTGCCGGACTCGCGGGGGCCATCAGCCACGCGGTACTGGGAGGAATAGGCATGGCACTGTACCTGTCGGCCACGAACATCCTGCCCAACTTGCCGCCTATTGCCGGTGCCATCGTGTTCGCCGTCCTGGCCGCACTGATTATCGGCATCGTCTCCATGAAGGCCAGACAACGCGAGGACACCGTCATCAATGCCATCTGGGCCATCGGTATGAGTATCGGTGTGCTCTTCATGGCAAAGACGCCGGGCTATACCGACCCATCGAGCTACCTGTTCGGCAATATCCTACTCATATCGACCAGGGATCTCGCACTGCTGGGAATCCTCGACGTGGTGGTTGTCCTCCTCGTTTGGCGCTTCTATCCGCAACTGGAAGCCACCTCGTTCGACAACGAGTTCGCCCAGGTCAAGGGTCTGTCCACCAACGCCGTATTCCTTATCCTCCTGATCGTGACCGCGATAGCAGTGGTCCTGCTGCAGACGTTCGTGGGAATCGTCATGGTAATCGCGATGCTCACCCTGCCCGCCGGGACCGCCGGATTCTCGGCCAAGAACATGATAGGGATGATGGTGCTCGCATGGTTGTACTCGTCGCTGTTCTCAGTCGGCGGCCTGGTTGCCGGGTGGAACTTCGATCTCCCCGTCGGCGCCATGGTGGTGGTCCTGGCCGGCGCGGTGTTCCTCAGCTTCTCATTCTTCCGGCTGCTCAAAACCAGGCGCAAGAAATCCCTGCAACCGCCCGAACAATCCCCAGGGGAGGCCAACGCATGACCAAAGCCCGCAAAGCGGTCCTTGAAGTGCTGAGGACGGCCGAACGACCCCTGAGCGCAAGCGAGATATCCTCGCTGGTGTCGCACTGTTGCGACCCGGTGACCATCTACCGGACCCTCCATTACCTCGAGGACAAGGGTCTGGCCGACTCGTTCGTCCTGCATTGCACCGAACATGGAACCGAACGGTACTTCACCCTGTTGGCCCCTGGAGAAGCCTCGTTTGCCCACCACCATTGGTTCCATTGCGAGCACTGCCACCAATTCATCGACTTGGGGGATTGCCGTATAGGAACGTTGGTGGATGCCTACCAGGAGGAACTGGGAATCCGGGTGACCGGACATACGCTGTATCTGACCGGTGTCTGTCCCGCCTGCTCAAGTGTGGGGGGAAACGGACAGGAACATGACCACCGAGGCCACAAGTCCCAATCCGAGTAATACCGTGAAGATCACCACTTCGGCCACCGCGAGCGTCACACCGGAAGCATGCATGACCAGCATCATGGAAAACAGCGCCAAGGCCATGGTCAACAGCTTCATGAACAGCACAGCGCTCAGTGTCGCACCCATGGCACTGCCACGCAGTATCAGTACCCCCGTGAGTATGGCGGCCGGCACCACTACGGCAAGATCGCTTGCCTGGATGACCAATGTCGCATAATGCTCCAATCCCACCGGAGGGGCACCGGAGACCAATGCGGGAACGATCCGGGCAATCCACATGAGCAGCAACAACACCCCCATGCCGATCAGATACCAACCGAGCAACCGGCGGGGAAAGCGGGGCTTCAGGGAATCGGCCACTTCGGTCGGTCCGAAGCTTTTGAAGGCTACGATGAAGGCGAACAGGGATAGCCCGAACAACGCCACATAGACGAGAAACAACGGGTTGTACATGGACAGGTAGGAATAGGAAGCATACGTATAGAGAAAATATCCGAGCACGCCCGTATGCAACATCTTGCCCCGCAAACTGCCCTTGCGCATCAGGTAGGTTCCCACCTTCAGCAGGGGAATGCCGACCAGCAACGTCACCCAATCCTGCCCCCTCGCCTGTGCCGCGACGGAGATGGAATCCCGTGCATAGAGACCTCTCCCATCGAGGCCAACCGTCTCCCCATAGATAGAAACGAAGGTCTCTTGGGATATTGCGGCCGACTTCGTGTCCACCAGACCACCAATCGAGGCTATCAAACCTCCAACCACAATCAGAGCGGACAATACCGTCAGAATCGTTATTGTCGAATTGCTTTTTCCACGTACCATGACCATGTGCTCTTACCTGCCTTCCGAAAACCCTACGCGGTGGGGCCTCCCGTGTCAACAGGCCTCCGTATCGCCTCTTCCCACAACTCAAGACGATCGGCGACATACTCGGTGAGGATGGGGAACACCGTGTCCCGCTCAAGCGGGCCCTCGTATGGACCGAAGTCCTCATGCCCGTTCGCATCGTACACAGCCACGATCAGCGGTGAACGGTACACCTTCGGATCTCCCGACAGGTCGCGCCACCGCTCCCCCGTCAGCTGTGCGAGCACGCGGTAATCGGTCTGTTCCAACGCCACAGTCAGGATATGCCGGTCCTGGCGGTCGAACACGGAAAGCACGAAGGGAAAGAGCAGATACCCATCCCCATGCGCATTGGCAGGATCCACTTGTTCCACTGCGCGAATCCGGGCCCTCGGCCATATCCAGACCGCCTGGGATCTCGTCTCGCGGGCCTTCGGATCGGGCATCGCCGGCCACCGTAATGAATCTATCACCTGATATGTCCCACTCTCGGCATTCGCATCACGCATAGGCAACCTCCATATGTCAGCCAGTCTCAGACACTATCGCATGCAAACTATACCATCACACGTCGCAATTCCCAAGCAACTTTTCGACCGTGCACGCTCCTCCACAATCCGATGATCGGCAAGTCTAGTCATGTTCCCTTTACTCAGAACGAAATACGCGGTGCGAACCTTGACCTCGGAACAGCGCCTGCATATGATGCAAGGAGGATCATCCGGACAAGGAGCATATACGCTATGGACGCACTATTGGAACAACCGATACTGATGGCTTTTCTTGCGACCTTGGGCACCTGGGCCCTTACCGCACTCGGTGCCGCCCTCGTATTCTTCTTCAAGGAGATCAAGCAACACATTTTGAACATGATGCTCGGATTCGCCAGTGGTGTCATGATAGCGGCGAGCTTCTGGTCCCTTCTCGCCCCCGCGATCGATCTGGCCGAGAACATCTCCCCGATTCCCGCATGGCTCGTTGCTGCCCTTGGATTCCTCGGTGGCGCGGGATTCCTCTGGCTGGCCGACCAGCTGCTTCCCCATATCCACCTGGACTCCCATGCAGGCGACATACCCGAGGGGTTGCCGACACACCTGCGCAGGAGCATCCTCCTGGTCCTCTCCATAACCTTGCACAACTTCCCCGAGGGCCTTGCGGTCGGCGTCGCCTTTGGCGCGGTGGCATCCGGGCAGGGTGAAGTGACGATAGCCGCGGCCCTTGCGGTAGCGATCGGTATCGGTATCCAGAATTTTCCCGAAGGGGCTGCCGTCTCCATCCCCCTGCGCCGCGAGGGTTTGTCCCGCACGAAGAGTTTCATGTATGGGCAGGCTTCCGGTATAGTCGAGCCGATCGCGGGAGTACTCGGGGCCGTTCTGGTTGCCACCATGCAACCCATTCTCCCGTATGCGCTTGCCTTCGCCGCCGGAGCGATGATCTATGTCGTGGTTGAGGAGCTTATTCCCGAATCGCAGCAGGGAAGCGACCATTTGGGGACCCACCTTGCCACGTTCGGTACGATTTTCGGCTTCACCGCGATGATGATCCTGGATGTCGCTTTGGGGTGATGCGTTCCCGATAGTCCTTGGAATTACCGGTCAGGTTGTCGCAGTACCGGTCAAACCCGCTCGACCAGGTTGGAGACGCTCAGGGCTCCCAAGGTCTTGATCCCCTTGGAGTTTATTTGCGAGGCGATCGAGTCCCCGATCGTATCGAGGTTCTGTTCCAGGTAGACTTCCCCATACAATGCGCCGACCAGTTGCACGACCTTCAAGTCTTCCAACGGTCGTGCGGGTACATATGCTGTCCGCGTAGGATTGGTGGCGATGATGAAATTCTTCTCCACCAGCAGGTCGAGGACCGCGAACAGCTGCCGTTCGTTCATGAGCAGGCGGTCGGTTATGTCGCGGATTTTCGTCTCCCCGCCCCCGTTGCGGTACTTCTGTCCGATGACCATCATGACGTTCACACCATTGGCCAATTGTTCGGCCGGTGACACCGGTTTCACTAGGGTTCCCTTTTCGGGTTGGTACTGGTGCACGTAACTGACTTCGACGGCGCCAAGGATCACCACCCAGATCATGTAGACCCACAAGAGGAACAGGAATACGGCGGCGAACGATCCGTAGATCACCGAATAGCTGAGGATCTTGGAGATCAGGGAGGAGAACAAGGCGTTCACGCCATACATGCCGACGGTTCCGACCACAGCTCCCAATGCCGCGCTCGCCGGGTTCACCTTGGCGTTCGGCGCGACCATGATCATAAGGAACAGGAAGAGCCAACCGATTATCCACGGGCCGACTATCCTCAACACGACCATGAAGGTGTTGTCGAAGATGTCCCATCCCAGTGCTTTTGCCGTCCAGGTGCTCAACAGCGATTTCACACTGATGTAGGCTCCCAGCAGGATCGCTCCGATCAAGAGCACCGAAAGGAATCCCACCGATCGTTTCACGACGTTCATGTTGGATGAGGACGAGCGGTAGAGTTGGTTGACGACGTCCCAGACTTTGTGGATGAGCAAAATCGATGTGATGATGAACGATATGAGGCCAATAGCTCCCAGTCCGCTGGCATTCTTGCTGTAACCTTCTATCATCCGCGCCAGCTGGCCACCCGCCACTTCGCCGAAGATCGAGGTGAAAATTTCTGCCAGCATGATGTAGAAGGGTTGCAATACGTTGAACAGCGAGAGGAAGGCTACGAGAAATGAGACGAACGGGATTATGGAGATGAGTGTGGTGTAGACGATTCCCGAGGCGAGTATGGTGATGCGGTCCTTTGAGAATTTTCCGTACCAGACTTCCACGAAGGTGACCAGCCGTTTGACCAGCGAGGCCTTCTTATGCGAGCTGGTTCTTTTTGCAGTATGTCCCACCGTTTTTCCCTTCATGCGTTCTTGAGGTCCTCGATGCAATCCTATCAGTATATGGCTGGTGAGGCAACCGCGTTATCTGTTCTGTCGGGTCTTGTGGTGTTCAAGCCATGAGCCGATCATCCTGTGGATGTCTTCCCGATTGGTTTCATTGAGCAGTTCGTGGCGGGCGCCTTTCACCAGGTTCAAGGTGATGTCTTCGATTCCGGCTTTCTTGTACTGCTTGTAGACTTTCTGCACGCCTTTTCCGAAGTCGCCGACGGGATCGTTCGCTCCGCTGATAAAGTAGATGGAAAGGTCCTTGGGTATTCTGTCGATGGTCCGCTTGCTGGTGGCCAGTGCGATGCCGTCAAGCAGGTCGACGAAGAATCTCGATGTGCAGACGAAGCCGCATAGGGGATCGGCGATGTAGGCCTGGACTTCCTGTTCATCGCGGCTCAGCCAGTCGAAGGTCGTCTTCTGGGGTTGGAAGGCTCTGCCGAAGGAGCCGAAACTCAGGTTGTCCATGAGTTCATCGGGTCTCCGTCCGCCGCCTCTGAGTGCGCGGATCTTCGCAACGAGCTTGCCGATGGCTCCGACTGCGCCTTTGCTGGCTCCGGTGCCGCTCAGGATAGCTCCGACGTAGAGTCCGGGGTTCTGTTGGATGATGTTCGGCACAAGGAAGGAGCCCATGCTGTGTCCGAGGAGGAAGAGGTCTTTGCCTGGGTGGTTTCGGGTGATGGTTTGGCCAAGTTCGATGGCATCCTGGCAGACGCGTTCCCAGCCGTTTTTGTCGGCGAACCAACCGAGTTCCTCGTCGGATGCCGTGAGGCCGTGGCCACGGTGGTCTTGTGCGTATACGGCGATTCCAAGGGTGTTGAGGTAGGTTGCGAAGCGATCGTAGCGGCCGCTATGCTCTGCCATGCCGTGGAGAATTTGCAGGATCGAATGGATGTTTCCGTTTTCTGGGAGCCAGGCGCGGTAGTAGATTTGTTTGTTGTCCGAGCAGGTCATTGTGAGGATTTCCATGGGGGGCCTCCGTAGTGATGACAAAACTGGAGTCTTACTTCGAAGCAAAACCAACTACATCGAGGTTATTGGATACAGAAGAGGATTTCAAGAGGTACATCATATGAAAAGCACCTTCACTCCCCCGTTTTGTCCTGTACCGGATTGTCCGGAACATACCCCAAATCCCTATAAGCATCGAAATTGGTGGATCCTAAGAGGATTTTATTTCTCACGAACACACGGGTATGTGCAAAGGTACTTGTGTAAAACTTGTGGAAAATCGTTCACTGAAAGAATATTCCATCTCGATTATTATGCAAAGCGGATCGATATAGACCTGAAGGACTTGTTGTTCCACTATTGCAACGGATTCAGCCAACGGGCACTGGCCGAACACTTCGGATGTACAACCCGGACCATTGCACACAAGCTTCAAATTCTATCCCGACAATCTATGGCTGCGATAACCGAATCGAACAGGTGCATCCACACACTCGAAGACATCGCAATCGACGGAATGCAGAATTTCACAGGAAGCCAATACCAGCCAAACAATTATACGATTGCAGTCGGACAATATTCCCAATACGTCGGTATGGTTACCCAGGTGATTTTCAGAAGAGCCGGGAGGATGAATGCCTTTCAAAAACGACGTCGTGCGTATTTCGATTCAATCGGATTGTGGAAACGGGGAGCGTTCACAAACTCGATCAGAGAATTGGTCGACCATATAGTCCAAGTCGTCGAGAATCGTTCCCAAGACAAGCTGTCCATAGTCTGCAACAGTGACGACAAGAGACTCTATGCGCAACAATTGTGCAGAAACAAGAAAATCGCAAAGATGATGGCTTCCAGCCGGTTTGTCCATTCCATCACCTCCTCCAGATGTTGGCGGGACATGAAAAACCCTCTATTTCCAGTAAATTACATCGATGCTCGCCTGCGCAATGACCTCGCCGACTGGCAACGCGAGACAACCAGCTTTCCTCGAGAAGCGAATCGAAATTTCCAAAGATTCCTATGCTATCTCGCCTACCACAATTTCTTCAAACCATATCGGGTACGCAAACCAGATAAAAACCATGCTGAGGCAGCCGGATTGCCGCATATCGATTCCGAACGTATCAAGGACGCGTTCTTCAATCGACGGGCTTTCCGCACCAAGACCACCCTATCCCCACAATGGGAAGACTGCTGGTTCTGCCGTCTCGTCACTCCGCTGCAAGTACGCGATAGGATTCCTTTCAATGGGAACCGCAAACCAGCATATCTCTATTTTTAACAACTTGAGAACTTGTTCGAATCGCCATTCTTGCGTACATTCTTTCCATGAATCGAATTTTTGTGTTCTCCGATCTCCACGGAAATGGTGATGCCTTGAAGATGCTCCTATCAAGGGCATCCGAAGAAAAGTGCGACCACATCATCTGTGCAGGAGATCTCGGTCTGGATCGGCTAGGACAATATCGGGATATTCTTCGGAGCCTTCAAATTCCATTCTCCATGGTACGCGGGAACTGCGATTCCGTTTGGACCTTCTCCGAGGCGGGATTTTCCATTCCACCCAAATACACCGTTCTCAATCTTGGGGATCGAATCGTGTTTGTGACCCATGGCGATGCGATTCCCAGCTGGAACGCTGCTCCAATACCATTATCAGAAAAAGATATTTTTATCAGTGGACATACGCACATCGCCTCTGTAACGAAATCTTCTACTGGACCGACAGTAATGAACCCCGGATCAGCAAGCTCACCCCGGGACAACAGACCGCCCAGTTATGCAGTCGTCACTAATCGCGAAATACTCATCAAAGCACTAGGTTCTCGAAGGATATTGGTAGAACTGACAATATAGATCTGCCAACTCCAGTCTTGTCACCACTACCTAGATCGCCCCGCCTACAGTGACACCAACACGCACATACGGCATCCACCTCTGGGTCAACTCCAAGTCAAAATCACTTTCAAAATCATGCGAATCCGTGAAGAACAACCCTCCCGCAACCTCCAAGCCATAAGCAACCCCATTGAACTGCAATTGTCCCCCGGTAAAGAACCTCAAACCAACGGCAGCATCCATGGAAAACCGCACATCCTGCGACAACCGCACACGGCCATTGCTATCAGCCGCATCCTCATCGGCATCACCCATGACAAGGAATCTCCGTACTCCCGCACCCAGAGAAGCGAAAGGACGCATCCACCCGACATCGAGTCGCGAGAACTCGTACTCGCCGCCCACATGCCAGGAGGACACATTCTCACGCACACGGCGCTCATCCTCCAGCGGGACCATCTTGAACGTATTGGCAATAAAGACCCCGAAATCGCCAACCACAGTGTAGCGTAAGGACATCGTTGAAACACGATACGGCAGCATCATCCCCAACGACAACAACAAATCGTTGTGCTCCCAAACCTTCCCCTGATCGAATGCGACATCGAATCCCAACCCGCCATAGCCTTGCAGACTATCCAGGTACCATTTGTACGAAAACGCCAGCAACCCGAAATGCCCCTTCAGGAACCCAACCACCCCCGTCTCGTTCGCACCGACCAACTCATGTGAAAGCCAGCCGTCTGACACAGACTCCCAGGCATACCCCAAACCGACAGACAGCTCGCTGATCGACGTAGTATATTGGCCGACAGCAACACTCGAGAAAATTCGCGCCGCGTACCCTGGTGAATAGAAAGCCTCGACCTCCGCGCGGAACACCAGGTCGGTGATTGAAAACCATGGTGCCGGCTCCCGGTATTCGAAGGTCTGGACGATTCCGAACCGTGGATACACGCGTACGCCATCATACTCGTACGGCAAATCCACCTCCTCGATATCCAAAGACGCATGCACAAGATTCTGGGCCAGATCGAAGCCCATATTCCCGGCGAAAACCAACCCCGCAAAGGGAATGACCTGGACAGCCATCTCCGGATCACCCTTGCCCACATGGAAATGGAACAGCCGTCCCGCCTGCAAGATCACCTCATCATACCTGCCACTGGTATCGTCAAACGCATTGCGTTGGGTCAACCCGCTGACAGACAGCTCTCCCAACCAATTCGATTCATGGTGGAAAGCGAACTCCATGCCATAGGATCGCAAATCGTCTGAATTCTCGGAAAGACCGAGAGTTATGCTGTCGTTGAACATGATTGAGGTAAAGCTGGTGACCTGATGGGAAGCGAATAGCGGCAGACAAACGCAAAGGAACATGACGAACGGTAAGAATCTACGATTCGGACCGGATTTCGCCATGTGCCGCCGCATTCTCAACTCTCCTCGATTTTTGCCAAATCCAAAGCCCGCAGGAAGCGGTATCGTCCCACGAGAGCCCGGTAGGGAACTATCGCATCTCCCGCATGGTTGCTCTCGGGATCCGAAGAGAACCGTTCGGGAATTTCCGCAGGATATGATTTGGGGGAATCGTTTACCAACTGCTTGAGAAACACCGCCCTTCGCCCGACATCCATCAAATGCGGGGAGGATGCCTCGACACCCGAGAAACTGCTGAGCAAATCGGCTATCGGATCGAGATTGACCAATGACCGGGAGATTGAAGGAAATCGGGCCAATAGACGCAACACTATCTTGTGGAATCGCTTTGTTCCGGCTTCGAATACCAAGGGAACCATCAGATAGGGGCAGATTCCGACCGAACGCATCACTGCCAACAGGTTTTCCTGGATTACCACCCACTCCGCCTTGGCTCGTGTGGATTCGTTTGGCAACCAATCGAGCACCACCTCGGGAACAAGGGGAAAATCCTCGCCGAGGCCAATCAAAAGCGCCTCGCCCCAGGCTCCACGGGGGTCGACCGGAAGCATCCCGCGTCCAAGGACCTGAGAATCTATCGCAGAGGAGAGCGCATCATCCCATGATCCCTGGGCAAAAACCTGGGAACCTTGTGCGAACTGTTGACCGGTTGCGGTACCTTTTGCAATCGAATCGATTGTTTCAGATATTCCATCCGTCTCACCAAACCGTATCAACGGAGCCGTCTGCAGCAAGGACTTCGCTTGTGCGGCCATTACCCAGCCTAGCAGCATGCCGGTGGAAACCGGATGCAATCCAAGATCGACGCACTGTTGCCACCACTGCATGACCACCGTGGGATCATAATTTCCCAAATTCGAACCAAGTGCCATCATCCCCATAGCATCGGGCAGGACCATATCCTCGCCACCGGGGCGCATGACTTTGCGTTGGCATGAGAGGGGGCAATCGACACAGGTGGTTGCATCGAGGGAGAACCTTCTTGCGCATTCTTTCCCGCTGAGGTGGAACAACCGAGGATCGGTCCGTTTCGAATTGTTGTCGACTGCAGCGAATCCCTTGTCCATCGCCTTATCGATCAACCCCAGAGGCCCCTTCTGTTTGAATTCATCCACGAAGGGACTTTTGGCAAGTATCGATGATATTTCGGCTATCGATGCGGCAAACCGTTCGGAATCCGCGGGAACGACTTCCATGGAACCGCTATCGACTGTCAATGCCTTGATATGCTTCTCGCCGAGAACCGCTCCGAATCCATGCCGGTCGATCGGCAGCTCGTCGTTGACAATACACGCATAGGCCACTGCGTTCTCACCGGCAGGTCCTATGGCCATAGTGGAAACAGCTTCTCCTGTTTGCAATGCTTGAATGGTTTCGGTTGCGGTTTTGCCGATCAATCGCTCCGAGTGGATAAAATCGACCGATTTCGAGCTGACATGCAATACCATTGGACGCCTGGCGATACCGGTGAGGACAATTGCCCGCCAGCCACACGATGCCATGGATTCGGCAGCACCGACGATAGTCGTATCGGCCTCGACCAGATTGGTCGCCGGGGATTGTCCTACGACCGAAAGGCTACTGGAACACATCATCGTCGATCCGCTCAATGCCCCGCAGGCAAAACAAAGCGGAGTCTCGGCCGCTGTGGAATTGGAAGAGGCCGGTGAATGCATGGACCACAAATGCAGACCAAGAGCTTCACCCCCAGGGTATCTATCGTAGTCGGCGCTGGGAATCAAGCGCACTTCCCACTGCTCGGAAGCAAGGTCGATCAAGAGATACTGTCTACCACCCCCCACTTTTTTCATCTACAACCTCTGTATCACCCAATCTACCCAGCCTACAGCCATATGTCAATCATAGAACAACTTTCATCAGCCTTGCAGAATGGGACTACTCCCGGTAGAATGTCCCCTAGGAGCTGAAACATGGGCAGTGGCAACTATACTTGGAAACTTTACTATCTCTGTCGAAAAATCGGAGCGTATGCCCAACTCGTGCCTATGGTCAGGCAGCAGATGGAGTCGCTCCCGGAGGGACTCGTCATCAGTTGCGACGTACCGGCAGCCGACACCACGATTCAGTTCCACTTCAAGAAAGAGGGCCAATACTTCCGTCCTGTGCAGACGCTACCCGAATCCTACCAGTCGGTACAGTATCGATTCTCATCGGGAAGACAAGCTGCACGTATCCTCAGGGGAAAGGAACACGCCCGTGCCGCACTTGCCCGGGGAGAAATCGCCGTTTCGGGACAATCCGCGCATATCATGGCGATGAACCGGTTGATCCGCTATTCCTTGTCCCCCGACTTGCAGGGTACCGGTGGAACCCTTTCGATCAAGATACGGTATCTTTGGTATCTGTTGTTCCAGAAGGACGCTACGACATGACGTTGAAACAACCGCTTGAGACCGGCTTCAAATTCCACGTACAGACACAAATCTCTGTAGGAACAGAGGTCTTGGACCATGTTTTCAAGATCATGGAGTCACATGCATTGAAGTATCCCTTGTGGCTGATTCCCAAGGGTATTCATCAGGGCGTGGTGAAAAAGGTCCTGACCCAGTTGTATGGGAAGGGTGCATACCACTCGGTCCAGGTGGATAACGAATGGAGTGGGGAGGATCTACTCTCGACAACGCAAACAGTGGCGACCGGAGATTTCGACTGTCTGGTCGCATGCGGAAACGCTACATGCATCGGATACGCCAAGCACGTGCTGCTCAAGACGAAGGGAGTACATCCGATCTCTCTGATTGTGGTCCCCTTCGGAACTCTGGACGGCAGTGAATGCCAAGGTAGATTCCACACGGATACCTCTGCGGTCGAATCGGAGGACACCGTCGCGGTACATGCCGTCTTCGATGGTCGGTTGACTCGTTTGGCGACACGGAAAGAGGTGGCGCGTACCATGTGCACATCGCTCCTACATGTGTGTACTTCGATACTCGGCTCAACCGATCCGATGCTCATGGGTTTTGCCGAATCCGCTTTCAAGCACTCGCACCAGACGTTGGAATTGATCCTCTCCGCGTCGAAGGAAAGTTCCTCGTGGGTAGATTGCACACTTTCTGCTTCAGCAGTCTTGCATGCCGCGGGAGTTTGTGCGGAAAATCGGGGAATTTCCACGATAGTCTCCTTCGCCGAGACCTTGGCAATACCGTCT
Organism: Spirochaetae bacterium HGW-Spirochaetae-2; assembly: GCA_002839355.1. Lineage (GTDB taxonomy): Bacteria > Spirochaetota > Spirochaetia > Sphaerochaetales > Sphaerochaetaceae > UBA8525. The sequence continues at coordinate 55,523 of PGXW01000025.1, read as the reverse complement.
CTGGCCGACCGACAACAGACTGCAGCTGCTTTGCTTCCCTTTGTAATGCGGTACATCGGAAATACCAACCCCTTGCTATACAAGGAAATCGGCAAGATATTGCTGGGAATGGATCCGGTGGAATTCACAAACGCGTGGGTAACCCTGTCTGAACCGAAAGGAACTGATCGGGTAATCCAGCAACTCTGTGGCGATACACACGGACTGTTGATGAATCCACGGCACATACGGGAGCTTGAGCCATTGCTTTCGCTCTTCCCGGCACAGGGAGGTGCACTGTGAAACGGTTCGAGGATTATTCGTTGCATCTTCCCGTGAAAACAATCGCCGGGGAAGGTTGCATCAAACAATTGCCCGAGCTCCTTGCGTCATTGGGGTCCACGCATCCCCTGTTCATCCTAAGCCGAAAGGCATCGGGTACGGGAATCGTCGAACTGCTTGGAACCATACAAGACCCGGTGATCCTTGGTGCGAAGGAAATCTCCTTGAATACCGCCACCAAACTGGTGGGAATATACAGTGCGGGACGGCATGATGCGATTGTCGCTGTCGGTGGTGGTTCGGTCATGGATATCGCAAAGACCGCCAAGCTGATGCTATCCGATGCATCACGGAATCCGATGAAACTCGAGGGACTGGGAGGAACAACGTGTACGAAGCAAGTTCCCTTGATTGTAATTCCAACTACACTGGGTTCCGGTAGCGGAGGGACGAAACTCGCCTATGTACGCAATTCGGTTACGGGCGTACCTCTTCGCATCGACGATACGGGCCTTTTCGCCGACATTGCCCTCTTGGATCCCAAAATGTCGAAATCCGTATCAGGTACGCAAACGGCATATGGCGTGGCAGCTATCGTTGGACGAGCCATAGAGTCCATGACCAGCATCCTATCCGTACCCACCACCGAGGCCTTTGCCATGCAGGCGTTGAAGTTGGTCGTCGCAAATTCCTTCCGGGTGGTACACACCCCCCATGACCTCGAGGCGAGGATGCAAATAGCGATCGCTTCCCAGCTTGCAGGTATTGCGATTTCCCATACGGGTGGATCAATTGCGCATACGTTGTCTATCGTACTCTCCCAAACCACCGACATTTCCTACGGTTTGGGGATGAGGATATTGTTGCCACACGCGTTGAGATTCAATTTGGCAGGCGCAGAACCAATGCTGGCGCGCTTGAACTCACTCATGGTATTCTCCAACAACCTATTTGCCGATGATCCGGTGGAGTTGGAGGAGGATGCGCTGTTGTTCATACATTGGGTATCTGAATTCTTTACAGGTCTCACGTCCTCGGTGTCTCCGGCAATTCCCTCGCGCTTCTACGATATCCTGGACCAGAAGGGGCAGGAACGGGTGTTGCTGCCACAACAGATGGAAGAAATCGCGACAATCGCCTACGACTCCCTTGATCTTTTGACCAGCAGACAACAACCGACGATACAGGACCTGATTCGGGTACTGGAGGCTGCCTACTGGGGGTATCCGCTCGATCATAACGATGGACAGCCTTCATACACCCACGATCAAAAGAGGTAATCTACATGGAACGTTTTGTTACATTGCAGCTCGGAACCAGATCAATCCGTATCCCCGCAGGTATGCGTGTCGAGAACATCATCACCAAGCATCTCGCGCTGAACAAGGAGTCCTTGCGATACGAAGACAATCCGGTGATTGCCTTGCGCATGAACAATGAAATCATGTCGTTCGGTGCCCGCATCTCGGTGGATGCCACGATCGAAACGGTACGGATGTTCTCCGATATAGGCAAGCGGATGTACCGGCACACGCTGAGCTATCTGCTTGCCTATGCGAGCGAGCGGTTGTTTCCCGATCGGCGATTGGTCATAGCCCATGCGCTGGGTGATGGATTCTATTTCAATTTTGACGGAATGTTCTCGCTTGCAAAGGAGGATGTCCATGCGCTGGCCGCAGAGTTGCGCTCCCTGGTCTCCGAGGATATTCCGATACAACAGGAGACGGTTGCCTATTCCGCCGCAGTAGAGCATTTCCACCAGAAAGGCTATATCGCGACTGAACAACTGCTGTCGTACCGCAACGATCCTACACTCGAATTGTACCGGTGCGGAGAATTCCTTGATATTTCCTATGAACCGTTGCTTCCCACTACCCGCCTTCTCGATATATGGGAATTGCGGCCATACGGGGAACGGGGGATGTTGCTCAGGTACCCGTTGTCAGCCGATTTTTTGCATCTGGCCCAGTTCAAGGACAACCCGTTGCTCTTTTCCATATTCCGTGAATACAAGTTGTGGGGGAATATCCTCAAGGTTGATTGTCTTGGTGCCATGAACCGGATCTGCGGTTCGCAGGAGATATTCACGTTTATCCGGATGAACGAGGATTTGCAACATAGGAAGATTGCCAAAATAGCGGATATGGTGAGCGAGAAGGGAACTGTCAAGGTCGTGTTCATCGCCGGTCCCTCGTCCTCGGGAAAGACGACCTTTTCCATCCGCTTGGCGATACAATTGCGTCTGTTGGGTTTCAATCCCATACAGATTTCGCTGGACAACTACTACCGGCCCAAGACCGAAGCGCCATTGGATGCGGATGGGAAACCGGACCTGGAGATTTTGGAGGCTTTGGATCTGGACCTGTTCCGCGAGAATCTCAGGTTGCTCTATGCCGGAGAGGAGGTGGATCTACCCCGCTTCGATTTCAAGAACAACGGCAGGCGCTATTTCGAAAACAAGCCGATCAGTCTCAAGGACAATACCATTCTGGTAATCGAGGGGATCCATGGCCTCAACCCCAATCTTGTTCCCGGAGTCGATCCGAAAACGACGTTCAAGATCTATATATCGGCCCTGACACAGCTGAACCTTGATGACCACAACCGGATATCAACCACGGACAACAGGATACTTCGACGAATAGTGCGGGACAACCGGACGCGGAGTACAACAGCACAGATGACACTGGAAATGTGGCCTTCGGTGGAACGGGGGGAGACGCACCATATATTCCCATTCCAGAACCAGGCCGATGTCATGATCAATTCGGCGTTGGAATACGAGTTGCCGGTGCTGAAACCCTATGCCGAACCACTGCTCAAGACGGTAAAGCCCGAAGCATACGAGGCATATCCAACAGCAAGGAGACTGCTTACGTTCTTGGAGAATGTCTATCCGATTCCGGCAAACCTCGTCCCCACCGACTCGCTGCTACGCGAATTCATCGGCGGCAGCGAGTTCCATTCGGAGTGTTGACGATACTATCGGAACTGTCGGATCCTATACGTTGTAGATATGCTTGTACTCGTCGAACAGCTGCTGCACCTTGAATTGGCACTTGCCGCAAACCGTACCGAAGCCGGTGATGTCACGCAATTGCTCCAAGGTGGTGGCTTCCTTGGTCTTCACCAATTCCTCTATGCGCTGGTCGGTCACGTTCTTGCATTCGCAAATGATTTTCGCTACCCGCTTCTTATACGGATTCTCCCGGCCATTCTTCTCAAGGTAGTCGTCGATCGACGCCCGCAACGCCTTGTCTCCGAGTACGGAACAGTGGAACTTGTGCTGGGGCAAGCCTCCCAGCCTTTCGGTTATCATGGAAGGCGTCAACTGGTAGGCTTCCTCGAGTGTCATGCCGATCGCAATTTCAGACATCATCGAAGTGCTGGCGATCGCACTCGCACACCCGTACGTCTGCCACTTCAGGTCGACTATCCTATCGTCCTTGACTTGGATGCCAACCTTCATCTGGTCGCCACATGCCATTGAACCGACTAGACCTTCGCCATCGGCAATGTACGAGTCGTCTTCCCACACGTTCTTGGGATGCATGAAGTGTTCCTTGACCGTATCCGTATATACCCAAACAGATGTATTGTTACTCATCTTGTTGAAATCTCCCTTAGCCGCTTGATTATCGACGGCATCTTTTCCAAAACATATTCGATATCGGCTTCCGTATTGTATCGTCCCAGGCTAAACCTGATCGATCCGTGGGCAAGTTCGACGTCCAGACCGGCTGCAAGCAACACATACGAAGGCTCCAGCGAACCGGTCGCACAAGCCGAGCCTGTCGATACGGCAATCCCTTCAAAATCCAGCATCAACAGGATAGACTCACCCTCCGCTCCGGCAAAGGAGACGTTGAGCGTTCCGGGAAGACATTCGGTGGGATGCCCGTTCACCACGACATCCGGAATCGATTCCTGGAGTCCGGTACGGAGTTTTTCCCTGAGCTTCCACAAGGTTTCCCGCTCTTCCCGGCTCGTGTCCATGATCAACTGCGCAGCCCTACCCATGCCGATTATCGCCGGATTGTTGTACGTACCGGCCCGTTTGCCGTCCTCCTGGTGTCCACCTTTCACGAAGGCATCGAAAGGGGCGCCTTTGCGCACGTAGAGGGCTCCGACGCCTTTGGGGCCATAGAACTTATGGCCGGAAATGCTCAGGTAGTCTACATTCCAGGAATTGACATCGACATCCATCTTACCGATTGCCTGAACGGCATCGGTGTGCACCAGAGCCCCGTGGGCGTGTGCCAGCCGGCTCAGTTCGGCGATATCCTGTATAGTTCCTGTCTCGTTGTTCCCAGCCATGATGGAGACCAGCAGCACATCGTCACCCAGCAATCGTTCGTAGGCTGCCCGGTCGATCTTGCCTGTGGAGTCGACTGTCGCGTAATCGACGTGGTATCCGTTCTTGACCAGGTATCGGCACGTCTCGATTATGGCCGGATGCTCGATGGTAGAAGTGACGATCCTGTTTCGCTTCGAGCCCGCATCTATCATATCCCGGGCTTGGGCAAAGACGGAGTTGTCCGACTCCGAACCACCGCTGGTGAAGATGATCTCTCCGGGTGTGGCCCCGATCATGGCAGCCACACTCGAACGCGCGGCTTCTATTCCAGAAATTGCTTCCCGTCCGAATTCATGCATGCTCGAGGCATTGCCATAGAATTGGAAACTTTCCTGTATCGCTTCGATGACTTCAGGTGCCATCTGTGTTGTTGCGTTGTTATCCAAATATACTCTTCTCATGTTCATTCCCTCATAGAAAACATATGGGTCCCAGACCCAAGGGGTCAAGTCACTTTGCCGGACAGAGGGAGGAAATGGGATCTTCGTCACTGGAATCGCCACAATTGCCGCGGGCAAACCGTATATGGCGTCGTATCGCGAACCTGATATGTTTGGAACGTGCCCATTGCACATAGGCGCAGGTTTCCGGGAGGTACGATGCGAACATTGCCGAGAACCGGGAAACCCTTCTGCATCTGGCCTCGATTTCAAGACGTTCCAGATAGATCCTGCATTGATGGGTCTTGGGGTCGTAATGTTCACAATGGGCATCGAGATCGTAGACTACTTCACGTCCTACGATGACCTTTTCATGGCAGCAGAGTCCACAACGAGAACACTTTTCTTCCCATGCGGGAGATGCTTGTCTCATCGGCTCAGACTCCTTCCTGCAATTTTTCGAGCCGTGCCACCGTGGGCATGTCCACAACAGGATGAACGAGGATTGGCGTTACGGAAATGAAGTTCTCACCCAACAGGCGGTAATCGGTCTCCATATCCGGATGACGTAGCTCCGGGGGTACTTCCCCACGCAAGGACAAGGTGACTTCCTCACCGATACCGACACCATTCGCGTCGGTATCGGCATCGCCATAGGCCAACCCGATTTTTGTCGAAGACGCGTCGTATGAAGTCGCCCGCATAGTCGAACTGCGCTCGACCACATCAAAATATTCCAGTTGTCCAATCTTTCCGACCCGCCATTGGCCGGTGCTTGTAGGGGGTACATTGATATTCAACATGACATCCCGTGTACACAGCGGGACAAATTCCTCGAGATGTTCCGCAAGGAATGACGCGGCTTCGATAAAGGGAAATTCCCCGGTCTGCCGATCGTTTCTTGCCGATATTGCGATAGCGGGGATTCCCCGGAGGGCGGCTTCGCTAGCCGCTCCCACAGTTCCGCTATAGAGGATGTCCGTGCTTGCATTGTATCCGTGGTTGATACCGGAAACAACGACATCGGGAGCGATTGGAATGGCGCCCCCGTTGAGACCATACAGGATACAATCGGCTGGAGTGCCGCTACAATGGTAATGCCGTGCGTCGAACCGGATGAACCGGACCTTGCCTTTCAGAGTCATTGCATGCGACTGGGCGCTCCGTTGGTCGGAGGGCGCACAAACCCAGACCTCGTGTCCGGCTTCGGCGAGAACAGTCTCCAACACGCTGATTCCCTCAGCTTGGTATCCATCGTCATTGGTCAATAGTATGATCATGCACGGTAAGAGTCTATCTTGAGTCCCCCAACAGGAGCATAAGAATTCCATGTGGGTCTAAAACCAAAGATATGCTCGTATTCCTCCATTCGAGCAGTATACTGTGCAAGCGATTCGTTGGACAGCAACACCAGTATCGTGCCACTTGAACCAGTGGTGATCATGGTTGCTCCAAGGCAGCCGTTTATCTCGGTGGCACGTTTCGTCAACCAGTCGATTTCCGGACAGGTCACTTCGAAAACATCCCGCAATCCTGCTTGCACCCTGCTTAGAACCTTACCATACATCACCATATCTTTTTGTGCAAGCAGACGTGCTCCTTCCTTCGCCAAGCGACTTTCTGAGAGCACATACAGGCAAATGCGCTTTTCTTCCTCAGAGAGCATGCCCACCGATTCCTTGACTTCCTGGTCGGAGACATCACGCAAAAGGCCGGAGGGGAAGGCACTTCGCAGCCTTTCAAACGCAAGTTTGCTCTCCTTCCGTCTGATCACCAGCTCCTCGCGAAGGGCGTGGGGAGAAATACGACTTTCGACTATCATCGTCAATATGGATTTGTCTTCCACATCAAAGGGAATCCTCTCGTAGGTGAGGTGGTGTACGTCGTACAGGAGCAGGGAGTCCGAACGGACTTGCATCATAGCAAGGAACATGACAAGTCGGCAGTTCTCGCCGGCAAACGAGGAGAGCGCGGAATAACCGATTGCGGCGCAATCCTCGATCTTCAATTCCGGAATACACAATTCGCGCAAGGCTATGGTCACACCAAGGGCGATCGCCGAGTTGACCATGGCCCCTTCCTTGGCCAACAAATCGCCCGAGAATGTGATATTGAACCCTCCGGTTGAGAAGCCGCGGGCATTGAGTATGGAAACCACACCCTTGATGAAATTGGCCCAACGATCCTCACGACGGAACTTGATATTTTGCAGATTGAAGCGTTTTCGATCCTTCATGGGAGCCATGAACAAACGTACACTCTGGTCTTGACGTGCCGAGATGGCAACCTCCAGCGAGACAGGAGCTGCTCCACAGAGCGTATAACCCTTGCAGTAGTCGGCGAATTCTCCCAGCAATGTATAGAGACCGGGAACCGTCACCACTACCTTCGGCTTTTCCTCATGTTCAAGTTGATGGAGTTCCGTTATCTGTTTCATATGTTCCTTTATGTCTCAATCTTAGGCCATCAACTTTAAGATTGCAATAAAAAACCGCTTCGGTGAACGAAGCGGTTTGCCGTACGACGCTAAGCAATCTATGCTTATTTGTCTGAAATACCGTACTTTTTCTTGAACCGTTCAACACGTCCGGTGGTATCGACCAACTTCTGGGTACCGGTGAAGAATGGGTGGCAAGCACTGCAAATTTCAATATCGAGGTTCTTGACAGTGGATTTCGTCTCGAACACGTTCCCACATGCGCAGGTCACTTTTGTCAATTCATACTTGGGGTGGATTCCCTGTTTCATTTCTATTCCTCCAATGTCTATACTGCTACCTTCTGCTACGGTCAAGCCTTGACAGAAGGACGACTTCAATTACATGACTCCACTATTCATGGAGCGTAAAAACGCTTCATTATTCTTTGTTTTCTTCATTTTGTCAATGAGGAGCTCGGTCATCTCGATATCTTCCATCGGGTTGATCGCATTCCTAAGAGCCCATATCTTCGCGGCCTCTTCCTGGGTCAGCAACAGGTCTTCCCTTCTGGTTCCCGATTTCTTGATGTTTATCGCCGGATACAACCGCCGTTCCGCCATTCTCCGGTCGAGGACGATTTCATTGTTTCCGGTACCTTTGAACTCTTCGAAAATGACTTCATCCATGCGTGAGCCGGTTTCAATCAAGGCCGAAGCGATAATGGTGAGACTGCCACCATGCTCGATATTTCGCGCCGCGCCAAGGAACCGCTTGGGCTTGTGCAATGCATTCGAATCGACACCACCGGAAAGGATTTTTCCCGATGCGGGAACCGTCTGGTTGTATGCGCGGGCAAGCCGGGTGATATTGTCGAGAAGAATTACCACATCCCGCTTGTGTTCCACAAGCCGTTTGGCTTTCTCGATCACCATTTCGGCAACCGACACATGCCTCGACGCCTGTTCATCGAACGTGGAGGCGATCACTTCACCCTTGACCGTCCGCCGCATGTCCGTAACTTCCTCCGGCCGCTCATCTATAAGCAGGACCATGAGGTAGACTTCCGGGTGATTCTCGGAGATCGCATTCGCAATCTTCTGCATGAGTATCGTCTTTCCAGCACGGGGAGGAGCGACAATCAGGCTTCTCTGTCCCTTCCCGATCGGGCTGAACAGGTTGATGATCCTGGTCGATATATCGCTCTCCACCGTCTCCAGGTTCAACCTGGTGTCCGGATACAGCGGCGTAAGCGAATCGAAGCCGGCTCGGGCACGTGCGACTTCCGGGGGATCGTGGTTTATCGATTGCACCTTGATCATGGCGAAGTAGCGTTCGGCATCCCGTGGAGGCCTGATCTGCCCCTCCACCGTATCACCGGTCTTCAGACTGAGCATCTTGATCTGCGAGATCGACACGTAGATGTCTTCGGGACCACTGAGATAGTTGTTCTGTGGTGAACGAAGGAACCCATAACCGTCCGGAAGGACTTCCAAGGCTCCGTATGCCATGATCACACCGCCCTTGAGCGCGTGGGCTTTCAGGATTTCAACAATGAGGTCCTGTCGTTTGAGGTCGAGTATCGTTTCCTGGGAAATATTGAAATCGGCAGCCTGCTGGCGCAATGCGGGCAAGGTCATGCTGGTAAGGTCGTTCACGATCATGCGTGCGGCATTAGGGTCCTCGACATAAATCTCGACTGGAATATCTTCGATTTGCGATCCGGAACGGCTGTTCTGGCGGACCTGATAGTTGCCCTTCTGATGGTTTTGCTTCTGTCTGTTGTTCTGCTTGCCGTTCGGCTGGTGGTTTCTGCTTTGTTGTGGGCGGTGCTGGACAGGATTTTGATGTGATGGATTCTGGGGAAAAGGCTGGGCCTGTTGTTGCGGATGCATGGAAACCGGTTGGTCGGACTGCCGTTCAGGGGCAGCCTGAGCTGGAGCAGCCTTTTCCTCGACAACAGCTTCCGGTTGCTGCTTTCTTGGTGGTCGGCCCCGCTTCTTCGATACCGGCTTGTGATTTGCCTCTCCAGGAGTTCCTGTCGCGACAGAATCGGCATTGCCGGTTGCTTCGGGCGATGAATCGGCCGGTTTGACCTTTACCACCACCGGTCCCGAAGGATCGGAAGGGCGACGTTTCACCACACGTCTCGAGGACTTCTGTGCAACAGAACTCGACGAACCCTGTTCTTCTGCAGTCCCGAACAAATCGGGACCATTCTCATATTCTGATGTCATTGATAATCTCCAAAGAATCGAATCCACACGGATGCGAACCTGATGTATTACGTATCTTGTTGTATTATTTCGCAGGAACTCTTTTTATTGATGGATAGGTAAAAGGCAATCCCGCGGGATACTCTAAATATATTGCCAGGTGTCCACGATGTCAAGCAAATCGGCCCCGTTTACATAAAAGTAGCCGAGTAATATAGCTGCAAAATTCAAACGCACCGCCACCGGGGCAAACCGTTTCGATGCAAATCCAAGCCAAACTGTTCCAATCGGCTTCTCTTCGGTTCCTCCCGAAGGACCTGCAATTCCCGAAACGGAGAGGGTGAAATCGACTTGCGATTGCTGCAACAGGTTCTCGGCCATTTCCAATACGGTGTCTCCACTTACAGCCCCATGGTCTTCCAAAGTTCCTGGTGAAACATCGAGAAAATGTTGCTTCGCTTCATTCGCATACGACACAACCCCACCCCAAAACCAAGCCGAACTCCCTTCACAGTCGGTCATCAGCTTGCTGACCAACCCGCCGGTACAAGACTCTGCGGTAGCCATGGTCATGTGCTTTTCCTCAAGATTCCGGCTCAGCAGGTCCACAGTCTCCACATCCCCGCCGAACAGCAACCCTTGTCCGATACGTCCGCTTATCCGTTTTGCCATCTCGTTTCTTGTCTCGGACGAACCTCCGTTCAGATAGAGGCTGATGCGATGTTCCTGCGCCCTGGTTCCCCAAAGGATGGAGTCCAAGGCACATTCACCACAGATATCCTCCAGTTTGGATTCAGGGGTAAGGAAACAGGAGAACTCATCCCTTCCCACTCCCTCGTGACCTACGAATTGGGAGAGTTCGGGCAGGATCCGGTTGTAGAACATCTCGTGCATTTCCACAGGCGGTCCCGGCATCGCGTAACACAATACGGTATGGATCGAACCATTGACATCCACTGGGATCTCACCGGAGAAACCGGGTGCTGTGCCCTTCGGGTTCTCAATCACCTTGAACCCTTGGGGAAAGCATACCTGGCGCTGGTTCGCACCATGTATCCGTTCTCCGATACGCGAGTACAGATGTGCAAATGCCGCCTCGTCCTGTACCAACGGGACCCCGGCCAATTCGGCGACTACATTTCGTGTCATGTCGTCACTGGTCGGCCCAAGTCCACCGGTGAGCATGACGATATCGGTCTCCTTGACACATTCGCGCAAGAGTGGTCCGATGGACCCGTCGTCGGGTACGATTATGACCCGGTTCACATGATACCCGAGGGTAGTCAGCTCCTTCGCCATGAGATGGCCGTGCTTGTCGGATATGATTCCACGTGTAATTTCAGTTCCAATTATGAATAGTGAGACAGTCGCATAACCATTGGCCATGTTATCGATTCCTTTTCCATCGGGTGATTCGCAAGATGAGACCGAAAGCCAACAGTCCGATCGAGGCATAGACTGCAATTTCCGCAAGAATATCGACGTGTCTGGTATAGAACGTATCGTTGCCCTCGGTAAAGACCGGAACATCGTAGATATGCCAGCCCCTGGTGAACGGCTCCATCGGATCGACAATTTTACCCGTTGGAAGAATCACCGCAGTCATCCCCGAGTTGGTCCCACGTACGGTGGACTTCCTGGTCTCGACAGAACGGAATATTGCCATGGCCAGATGTTGCATTTCGGCGGAAACGGCTCCGGACCAACTGTCGTTTGTCATGTTTACGATAACGTCCGCCCCGTTGCGTACGAAGCCGGCGGTCAAGTATCCAAACACATCCTCGAAACAGATGGGGGTTGAAAATTTCACCCCTTCATCGGTTTCGAACACCACCGGATCGTAGCCCTTTTCCCACCAATTGTAGTCGTTCGCCAACAACAGGTTGTACAACCAGGGCATTTCCTTTTCATACGGGAAGTGCTCGGTGAAGGGCACGAGATGTTGCTTCCTGTAGGTCTTCTTTATCTCCCCGCTTTCGAACATGATCACGGTGTTGTAATCCTTGCGGTTCCAAGAACCGTCGGGATTCAATGGCGGCAATTGTTCATCGTCCAGGACTCCCTCAGGATTCCCGGTGAGCAATGGAACCGGGAGGGATTTTCCAAAGGCCACAAACTCATCGACCAACGCGGCAGTCGCTTCGTCCGTCTTGTAGGTAGTATGCCAATAGACCGATGGAACAAAAGCAGTCTCCGACCATAGCACCATGTCGGGATTGCCCTGCAAGGCTTGCAGACTCATGGTCCTAAGGTTGTTGAAATTTCGTTTGTAGGTCTCGTACCCACCTTTCCAGGAATCGGCGCTATGCTGAACGGTGGCGACACGCCAAGTCAACTCGGGCTCCTCCGACTCCCATTTCGAAAGGGTGATGAACCCGAAGGTGAAGACAAAAACCAGAATAGCCGCATAGCCGACGACTGTCGGGATATTGGATCGCAAGAATGCGACGATCGGCTCTTTTTTTCCACCAAACTGATCGGCGACATACCGACCCAAGAATGCTTGGGGAAGTACCATGACAAATGTTACGCCCCAAATTCCGGAGAATTCGGCAATTTGGACGAACGGAAGGAACTCGTACACGGCATAAGCGATAGTGCCATATGGGTATCCGGCGAACCATGACTGGCTCAGATACGCATAGGCTACCCAGATAATGGACTGGACAAGGAAGCCGTGGCGTTTGAACCAGCGGTCGGCTGCTTTCAAGACTGGAAACAGCATTACCATTTCCCCACCTTTGATTATGGGGACCAGCAGGATTGCAAGTGGATGGAAAGTGGTGAGCCAATAATTGAAACAGGTGTAAAACGCAAACCCGAACAAAAAGCCATAAAAAGGAATGGCCTTCCACGTTGTGTTCCGGATAACAGCAAACAGGGGAATCAGTGCAAAAAAAGCAATCGCACCAAAACCCCTGTTCGACAAGAACCCTGGAAACGCAAAAGAGTAGACAACCGCTGTAACGACTAGCAGTAGGATCTCGAGGCCATAGGTTCCAAAGCCTCTTTTACGATATAAATCCACAGTCTTGTGTTACTTTTCGTTGTTATGTTGGCGGAGTTTCCAGACAAAGTCCTTCAATTCCTTACCAGGTCTGAAAATTGCAACCCCGTGTGTATCGACTGCGACAAGTTCGCCGGTCTTCGGATTGCGTGCCCGCTCTCGACCTTTACGTGTCCGGACTTCGAAGGTCCCGAATCCACGGAGTTCGATCACCCGATCCTCTTCCAAGCCACGTTTGATTTCCTCAAAGAATTCATCTATGACACTGTGGACGTCGGGTCGATTGAGGCCGAGCTTAATCTGAATATTTTCAATTATCTCAGCTTTAGTCAATTTATTGTTTGCCATGAACCTACTCCTTATAGAATGAACAGATGACGATACAACTACTCGGCCTTCTGCAAGGCGTTGTACTGTGCATGCAGTCGTGACTTCTTTCGTGAGACGGTATTGGCATGATAGACGCCTTTGCTTCCGGCAGTATCGATCAGCTTGATGGCAAGATCGAACTTTTCTTTCACAAGATCGTTATCCTTGGCTTGTGCCGCAATCTGGAACTTCTTGACAGCAGTGCGAACCGCACTCTTGGTCTCCCTGTTCCGTAGTCTTCTTTTCTCGTTCTGGCGCTCTCTTTTGGCAGCCGAGCTGGTGTTGAACACGTAATACCTCCAAAGGTTTTCTCAATTATATAAGTTCAAGGGAATTAATTGTATCTCTGAACCAACGGATACACAAAATACCATACTCCGTAATCTCGGTCAATACAATAGTTTGTATCAGTTTGTGAGAAATTCGTCTAGATACTCACGGGTCACTTCCCAGCGAGAGTTCTCATCATTGTGATAAACAGCCGTAAAAGGAATCGTCAAATGCCTTCCATCGGGACCGGTAAGGGAAATCTTGCGTGATAAAATATTTACTTCAGTGATTTTCATCAGTTCGTGCTGTATCTTCAACTTGCTCCCTTCCTGGGGCAGGTTCCGCTTTTCCTCAAAATAGAAATCGTATTCATAGGAAAGGCAGCATAACAATCTTCCGCATGGTCCAGAAATTTTTGTGGAATTCAGTGAAAGATTTTGTTCCTTGGCCATTTTTATGGATACCGGGTTCAATTTGTCGGTAATAGCGTGGCAACAAAAGTCCCTACCGCAGACCGCCAGACCGCCCAAGACACGTGATTCGTCCCTGACGCCGATCTGCCGCAACTCGATGCGGATCCTGAATACCGCAACCAGATCCTTTACAAGATCACGAAAATCGACACGGTTCGCCGCGGTGAAAAAGAAGATTATCTTGGCTTCGCCGAACAGGTAGTGGGCGGAAACCAATTTCATATCCAATCCGTGGATCTGAACCTTTTCGCGACACAGGACAAGGGCCTCGCCCTCCATCTCCGTCAACTCGCGGTACCGTGCATAATCATCCTTGCCGGCCAACCTGTCGATCCAGTCAACATCTCCGGATATCTTGACCGGAACATCGTCTTCCTTTTTCCCTTTGCCGGAGGAGCAACATCCCGCACATTGTCCACACGCATCATCGGGAGCCCCGTCGTAATCGAGCCCTGCCGCAACATATGCAGGCACCTCGACAGGTGCCTGCACCGCATCTGAAGCAGCGGAGGCTTCAGGTTCACCGGCAGCGACAAGATCCTCGTCGACCGCATAGATATCATCGATTGTCTCGCCATGGAGACAGGCCCCCTGGCATTCGGTCGAGCCAGGCTCGTACCCCTTCATCGCCATCGCCGAACCAACAACCATGCCGTAGTCGAGACAATTCATTTGAAGATGGATTCTTCACCAAATATATATATCCATATTCCGGCCGCTGGGTCGGCTTCTTCTCTTGAGCCTCCCCGTCATGTGCAGAATGGAAATTTCTATCTTTTTTCATCAACATCCTTATTTGCTTAAGCTGAAAAGCATTAGATTCTCTCAAGCATATCCTAAGCTACCATGTTGGAACGAAATTGTCAAACACAAATCTGCCTTGACGACCACAATGGTTCATGGTATCTTCTTGGTAAGTCCCGTAAAGACATATTTCTTATCAACATCAGGAAAAACCATGCAATTATTTGATACTCACGCCCATATCGGCCTGATACATGAAGACCAGATGGAGCAATTGCTCATCATACAACTCGCCAAGCGGAAGTCGGTTTCCCATATCGTCAGTATCTGCAATAGCCTCCACGACTTCGAGCAGGTATATGAGAATCTGAAGACCGCCACAGGTGTCTACCATGCGGTGGGAGTTTCTCCGTCGGAAGTAGCGAACCCCGGGGTGAATTGGGAACACAGGCTGCAGGCCTTTGCGAAGCTGGACCGTGTAATCGCCATCGGCGAGATCGGGCTCGACTATTATCGAAATTTCGGTGACAAGAACTCCCAGGTAGAGCTTTTCATCAGACAGCTGGACATTGCCAGGAGTCTCCAATTGCCCGCAATCATCCACAACCGTGAAGCTGGCCGCGACCTGCTGGATATATTGAAGACCAGGATCGGAGAAAAGGGCGGAATATTCCACTGCTATTCCGAGGATTGGCTCTACGCCATGGAAGCTTTGGAATTGCCCATGTATTTCTCGTTCGCCGGCAACATCACCTATAAGAACGTCCGCCACCTGCATGAGACCATAGCAAATCTTCCCATGGATAGGATTCTCATAGAATCGGAGAGTCCTTTCATGGTTCCTTCCAACTACAAGGGGAAACGGAACAAGCCTGCGTATTTGGTCGAAACCGCACAAGCGATTGCGGATATCAAACGAATGTCGTTGGAAGATACCGCACAGGCATTGTACGAGAATAGCCTCAGGGCCTTCCACTTGCCGGAGAACGTATAGTACGTATGACTGGTCAAATACAACCCAAACCTCTGTATCATCCCGTTGATATCGGCTCGATCCACATCGACGGGAACTTGTTTCTCGCTCCTTTGGCGGGATACACGGACAGGGCTTTCCGTTCCGTCTGCATCGACAAGGGAGCGTCGTTCACCTATACCGAGATGGTGAGTGCCGAAGGTCTCGCACGGGACAGTGTCAACACGGAAAAACTCATGGTACGGGCGGACAACGAGCAGCAACTCGCCATCCAAATATTCATGCCGGAAGCATCGGTGGTTGTGCGGGTGTCCTGTGCCAAAGGTAGTGAAGACAGGAGCCGGTTCGGCTCTTCTGAGATTTCCCGACAAGATCCATGATATTGTCCACCTTATCAAGCATTCCTGCGATATCCCCGTTTCGGTAAAAATCAGGTTGGGGTGGGATTCGAGCTCCCTCAACTATCATGAGACTACCGATGCCGCGCTTGCGGCTGGAGTCGACATGATCACTATGCATGCCCGCACGAAGGCCATGGGCTACTCGGGAACCGCCGATTGGTCCGCACTGGCCGATTTGAAGCACTATGTGCACAATCGCAATCCTAAGGTTCCCATATTCGGTTCCGGTGACCTCTTCTCAGCCCGGGCTGCCCAAGAGATGTTGGAGCAGACAGGGGTCGATGGTGTTATGTTCGCTCGTGGAGCCATGGGGAATCCCTTCATCTTCACCGATACCTACAACCTGCTGACCAAGGGAGAGGAGACAGTGTACCACACTACCCGGGAACGGGTGACCACCCTGCTCAGGCAGCTGCATCTCATGGGAAACGATATCGGAGAACGGCTGGCTTGTCGGGAGATGCGCAAGCATGCGACCGCTTATCTCAAGGGGATCCATCACGCGTCGAAAGCCAAGCAGGCACTCGTCCAAGCGAACACCTACGAGCAGTATGAGACTATCTGCGCACACCTGGTGGAAGAGACTCCACAAGAGCTATAACCTGTCGAGAGTTGACCTTGCCAATCGTTACATGGTAGCCTCTTGGAGTCCCGAAACTATGCAGGGAAAGGAGAAAACATGAGAGTTCTTGTGTTGGGTTCTGGAGCAAAAGACCATGCGATGACTTGGTTGTTTTCCCAAAGCAAGCTTATTGACGGGCTGTTTGTCGCCAAAGGAAATGTGGGTACCGGCGACATCGCGGAGAATCTTCCCGATGTCGATCCGTCATCTCCGGAATCGGTTTACGAGGCTTGCAGGAAATACGATATCAACTTTGTATTTGTCGGTACCGAGGCACCATTGTTCACCGGTGTTATCGACTACCTGAACAATCGTGGCATCGACACCTTCGGAGCACCGGGCAATGCCTTGAAACTTGAGGGTGACCGCTATTTCGCAAGAACCTTCACATCCCGCCACAATATTCCCACCCCACCATACAAGATGTTCTCCGACGAAGAGTCGTTGTCGAATTTCCTCAAGCGGCACCCGGGAGAGAACTTCGTCCTCAAGCGCAATGCCATGGCTCCAAGTAGGATCATGGTCGATTCGAACGATTACCAGACCCTCATGAATTTCGGCAAAGGCATTTTACAGACCGACAATCTTCTTGTTGAGAACCACTTGGCCGGATTGTCCGTCACCATAACAGTCTTCACCGACAACAACGGATACCTTATGTTGCCGCTTTGTTCCGACTATACCAAGAGCGAGGAAGGCGGGTCAGGAGCCGCTACCGGTGGAATGGGATCCATCTGTCCCGTACCACTTCCAAAAAGTGTACAGAAGCAAATCATCGAATTGATAATCGAGCCTACACTCTATGGCATGCAGGTCGAACAATTTGCCTACAAGGGTGTTCTGACATTCAGTGTAATCCTCACAAATGATGGCCCCGTATTGGTCGACTACCACGTCAGGTTCAACGATCCCGCTACACAGGCTATCGTTCCACTGATCAAGTCGGATATTGTCGAGATCCTCAACGCCATGAAACAAGATACTGTCAAGAATTTCCAGCTGGAAGTTTCGACCAAGTCGGCAGTTGCGGTAGTTGTTGCAAGCCAGGGATATCCCGACAAACCGGTGTTGGGACAGATTGTCGAACCACTTCCCAATATCATAAGGAACAACCTGCTGACAAACAAACCGATGGTCTTCTATGGTGCTGTCATGGAGAAGGATAATGTGTCTGTGACAACCGGTGGAAGGAATGTCACTATTGTCGGAATCGGGAAAAATATTATCCAAGCCAATAAGCAGGCGTACCAGTATATCGATTCGGTTCGTTTCGATGGGGCGTGGTACCGCAACGATATCGGGAACAAGTTTTTCGAGAACTAATCGGCACGTACTACCGGTTGTTGGCGACGGAATTCGTATAGGAGAATTCCCGCGGCAACCGATACGTTCAACGAGTCGATATGACCGGAAGTCGGAATGGAAACGATATGGTCACATCGCTTCTCAACCAGCTGGCTCATTCCATCCCCTTCCGAACCCATGACAAGCACTGTCCGATTCGGGAATTTCATCGAGAACACGGCATCGCCACCCATATCTGCTCCGTACACCCAGAATCCCTGTTTCTGCAACAATTCTATCTCGCGGACCAGATTGGTCACCGTAGCCATGGGAACGTATTGCGCGGCTCCACTCGAAATGCGGACCACGGTTTCGTTCGCCTGGGCACTCCGTCGTTCCGGCACGATCACAAGATCGACAGAAAACTGGTCGGCACTCCGTAGGATCGCCCCAAGATTGTGGACATCGGTAATACCGTCTAGGACCAGGACCAGGGCAGGCTTGTCTTCAGGCAGTCCCGCGAGGAAGTCCTTCACCGTTGTGGCGTCCTTCCTACCTAAACCCGACTGGCGTTCCCGGGGCCTTCCCATATCCAACATGGCCCCACGATGGTCCGCACTCTGAATCAGCCTGTCCATCTCGATTTTCGCTATCTTTCTGACTGCAACGTTCGAGTTTCCACGAGCCAACGACTCCAAGCGATCGTTGCGCTTTTCCATATTCCTGCAAATATACAATATGCTACCAGCAGGAGCTTGTTTCAAAGCCTCTTCGATCGCATGAAATCCTACTATCCTCTCGCCCATGAAAACTCCCCTATTCGGTAAATGGTACCGGCTCGGGATTTTTGTTTTCTCCCAAGACTTCAGCCAACTGGCTCATTAGTTTTTTTGCTTCGCGATTCAATTTCCGAGGAGTTTCCACTATCAACTTGATATATTGGTCACCCCGTTGATCCAGCGATCCCCGCAATTTCGGAACACCCTTGTTGCGCAGACGCAGGACTTTTCCATTCTGTGTCCCGGCTGGAACGGCTACTTTCACCCTTACATCGTCTATTGTCATCACTTCGATGTCCCCGCCCAATGCGGCTTGGGTGATCGATATGGGTATCTGGCAATACAAGTCGGTTCCAGACCGTTCGAAATAGGCATGGGGACGAACATTGACATAGACAAACAGATCGCCTGACGGTCCGCCATTCGGTCCAGCATCACCCATGCCAGAGATGGAGATCCGGTTGCCGGTATCTACTCCAGCAGGTATCGTGACCTTCAGCTTCTGCTGTTTGCGCATGAGACCTGATCCATGACATTCGCCACAGGGGTTCTCGACTATATGTCCCTCACCTCCACAGGTGGGGCACGTCGAGGCTATGGAGAAGAATCCGGAATTCCTTCGCACTTGGCCCACACCGTTACAGGTAGGACAGATCTTTTTTCCCGACCCGCTTTTCACCCCTGATCCATGGCATGTCGAGCAATGGATCTGATGGGTATAGGAAACATCGACTTTGGTTCCGAAGACAGCGTCCTTGAAGTCAATCTCGATATCATACCGCAGGCTTGAACCCACAGCCGGACCACGGGATGCTTGCGAGGATCGTCCCCCACCACCAAAGAAGGATCCGAAGATATCTCCGAATCCACCACCGAACAAATCGCTGAAGTCCCGGTAGACATTGGAATAGTCCTGTGCACCACCGGCATCGACACCCGCGAACCCGTACTGGTCGTACGCTTGCCGCTTCTGCTCGTTGCTCAACACTTCGTAGGCTTCGCTGGCTTCCTTGAACCGTTCTTCCGCTGCCGCATCCCCGGGATTCTTGTCCGGATGATTTGCCACAGCCAATTTACGATAGGCTTTTTTGATTTCGTCTTGGGCTGCTCCTTTCGAAACGCCCAAGACTTCGTAATAATCCCGTTTTGCCACGGTGCAACACTTCCTTCAGTTGGATTCGATTAATCTACGACTTCATAATCGGCATCTTCAACACCGTCATCAGCCTTTTTGCCTTGTGAAGACGACCCTTGTCCCTGTGCATCAGGCCCTTGTCCTTCGGCACCCTGCTGGGCTGCTGTCGCCTTGTACATCTCTTCAGCCAACTTGTATGCTGCCTGTTGGAGAGCTTCGGTCTTGGCCTTGATTTCGTCTATCACATTGGAGGTCATGGCTGCCTTCAGGTCGGAGATGGCACTTTCAATCTTTGCCTTCTCCTCGTCCGAAATCTTGTCGCCATAATCCTTCAAGGACTTTTCGGTCGAATACATGAGACTATCGGCTTCGTTTCGGACCTCGATCCGCTCACGTTCCTTCTTGTCCTCTTCGGCATGCAACTCCGCATCCTTGACCATTTGCTCGATATCTTTTTCGGACAATCCGGAAGACGATTCGATCCGAATCTTCTGCTCCTTGCCAGTACCCAGGTCCTTCGCGCTGACATGTACGATACCGTTGGCATCGATATCAAAAGTCACTTCGATCTGAGGCACACCACGTGGAGCCGCTGGAATTCCAATCAGATCGAATTTGCCAAGTGTCCGGTTCTGGCTTGCCATTTCCCGCTCACCTTGGAGCACATGGATGGAGACAGCTGTCTGTCCGTCGGCTGCAGTCGAGAAAATCTGGCTCTTCCGGGTTGGGATAGTCGTATTGCGCTCAATCAGCTTGGTCGAAATTCCACCTAGGGTCTCGATTCCGAGAGACAGGGGAGTAACATCCAGGAGCAATACGTCCTTCACATCGCCACCAAGGATACCACCTTGGATCGCCGCACCCATCGCAACAACCTCATCGGGGTTGACGCCCTTGTGGGGTTCCTTTTGGAAAATTTCCTTTACAAGCGCCTGGACTGCTGGAATACGTGTCGATCCTCCCACCAGGATAACTTCGTCGATATCCTTCGGGGAAAGCCCCGCATCCTTCAATGCATTCAAGCAAGGCTTGCGGCTTCGTTCCACCAGGTCAGAAACCATCTGTTCGAATTTGGCACGGGAAAGGTTCATCTGCAAGTGCTTCGGCCCGGAGGCGTCAGCGGTTATGTACGGAAGGTTGATGGACGTGTCCTTTGTGCTGGACAACTCGATCTTCGCCTTCTCGGCAGCTTCCCGCAGACGTTGCAACGCCATCTTGTCCTTCGACAAGTCGATTCCGGATTCCTTCTTGAAGCTATCGACCAACCAGTCGATAATCTTCTGGTCGAAGTCATCGCCACCAAGATGCGTATCACCATTGGTCGACTTCACTTCGAACACGCCATCGCCAAGTTCGAGGATAGAGATGTCGAAGGTCCCGCCACCAAGGTCGTATACGGCTATCTTCTCTTCCTTCGAGTTGTCCTTTCCCAGTCCGTACGCAAGAGCTGCCGCGGTGGGTTCGTTGACAATCCGCTTGACTTCCAGGCCAGCGATTTTTCCGGCATCCTTCGTGGCTTGCCTTTGGGCATCGTTGAAATATGCGGGGACGGTGATGACCGCTTCCGTGACAGGCTCGCCGAGGTAATCCTCTGCCGTCTTCTTCATCTTCTGCAGGGTCGCCGCAGAAATTTCCTGTGGAGAGTATTCCTTGCCTCTGATGGATACACGGATCTCATCCGAAGGGCCTGCTGTCACTTTGTACGAGACCTTCGTGATTTCCGATGGGACCTCCGCAAAACGACGACCCATAAAGCGTTTTATGGATGATACGGTATTTTCCGCATTGGTTACGATCTGGTTCTTGGCAGGCTGACCTACCAAACGTTCTCCCTTTGCTGTAAAACCGACAATGGAGGGAGTGGTCCGCTGTCCTTCCGAATTCTGAATTACGACGGCATCGCCGTTTTCCATGACTGCAACACATGAATTGGTTGTACCTAAGTCAATTCCGATTATTCTACCCATGGTTCTTCTCCTTGAAATTCACCATCAACATTTGTACACAAGATATGGAATATGAAAAATCCTTTTCCTGCTAATTTATTTTCATTCGTAAGTTACTGTGGTATTCCCACCTTCACCTTTGCGGTTCTCAAAACCCTATCATGAAGATAATAACCCCTTTGCAATTCGGCAAGAACAGTCTCGGTATCGAATTGGTCGCCCGCTTCCATCATCATGGCTTCATGCTCATGTGGAGAGAACTCCTTGCCGACAATATCTTCCATCTTCTTCAAGCCCCAATTCCTTCCCAACACGTCCAACAGCTGTTTCTGGATCAGCTTGACACCATCGACATAGGATTGGACGTCCTCTGTCGAGGTTCCGGCTTCGACCGCACGCTCAAAATCGTCCAGGATTGGAATCAAATCGTTCAACAACCGCTCATTCGCATATTGCACGGCTGTTTCCTTTTCACGGACAAGCCGTTTCCGATAATTGTCCATATCGGCAAGCTTGCGCATGAACGATTCCTTCTCCTCGGCCAATTCCTTGGTGAGTTTTTCCACTTCCATCTCCAACTCTGCGATACGGGCCTCCTGTGGAGAAAGGGAACTTTCCGCATGTTCCGCTGTTTGGGAAGCTTTTTCCTCCCCAGTCACACCGATAGGCCCTTGTTGATCCACGGGAGTCTGCATGTCTTTCTCTTTCTTCTCAGTCTCTTTCTTCTCTTTCTTGCTCATAAATTACCTGTGCGTACGTATTTCAAATGCTACCAAGTCGTGAGGACATTCGTATCTATTAATGATCCGCCACGTCTTCCACCCCTGGCAGTCCCATCAAACATACTCAAAGGGAAAAGGAACCGTCAAGTGTTTCGGGCGAATCCCTTGTTGTTAATCATTTCATTCCCCAACGAAACGAGGGTAGCGGAACAATTACTATTGGTCCATTTTCAAACGAAGTGAGGTAACGGAGCCACGAAGTGGATCCACTACCGAACGAGTGCAGGAAACGAAAGCTTGCTTGCATTACCGAGTGAGTGCAGGGAACGTAGGGGGAGATACCATTCATTTGCTTGTGCATTTGACAGCTGCCTCAATGAAGTCCCTGAACAGGGGATGGGGTTTGCTCGGCCGGCTCTTGAACTCGGGATGGTATTGCACACCGACAAACCAGGGATGACCAGGTATTTCGACCGCCTCGACCAGCGATCCGTCGGGAGACAACCCGGAGAACCGCATTCCGGCATCTTCAAGCGTCTGGCGATAGCTATTGTTGAATTCATATCTATGCCGATGCCGTTCATCGATCAAATCCTGTCCGTATGCCTTGTATAGGAGGCTGCCACGGTCCGCTATCATGCAAGGATACGTTCCCAACCGCATCGTACCCCCAAGCTCAACACCCTTCTGGTCGGGCATGAGGTCGACGACAGGGTATTTGGAATTCGGATACCATTCGGAACTTGCCGCACCTTCCAGATGAGCGACATTGCGTGCAAATTCGGAGACTGCGCATTGCATTCCAAGGCAAAGTCCGAGGAACGGTATATTGTTTTCGCGTGCGAATCGGATGGTTTTGATTTTTCCCTCGATTCCCCGCAATCCGAAACCTCCCGGAACCACTATGCCGCTGATATTTGCGAACAATTCCTGGATTTTCGCTTCATCCGCATCCTCCAGGTTCTCGGCGTCGATCTTTATCAACTCGATTTTGGTCCTGTGATGGAAACCGGCGTGGTTGAGTGATTCAACTACACTGATATACGCATCGGATAGTTCCACATATTTTCCCGACAAGGCGATGCGGACTTTCCTTTCAGGATGCCGACGGTTTTCCACCATGGAGTGCCAATCGGACATATGTCTGGGACCTGCCTCCAATCCGAGCCGGTTCAGAACCATCATGTCGAGATTCTCTTCCTCGAACAAGAGGGGGACTTCATAAATCGAAGGGAGATCCGGGTTTGGAATGACCGCTTCCTTGTCGACGTCACAGAACATGGCGATCTTTTCCTTCATTCCCGAGGGAAGTGGCCTATCCGATCGGCAAATGACGAAATCGGGATGGATTCCGATTCCACGCAATTCCTTGACACTATGCTGGGTCGGCTTGGTCTTCAATTCGCCTGCGGCGGCGATATAGGGAACAAGCGTAACATGAAGGTACAGGGTATCCTGTTTGCCGAGGTCCCGTTTCATCTGTCGTATGGCTTCCAGGAAAGGTTGGCTTTCGATATCGCCTACAGTTCCACCGATTTCAACCAAAACGATATCCGCTTTCGATGATTCCGCCAGGTTGAACAACCGGCTCTTGATCTCATTGGTGATATGCGGAATCACTTGGACGGTCCCGCCCAGATAATCTCCTTGCCGTTCCTTCTGAATTACGGACCAATAGACTTTACCGGCGGTGACATTGTTGGCTTTTCCGATAGAAATGTCGAGAAAGCGTTCATAGTGGCCCAGGTCCAGATCCGTTTCAGCTCCGTCGTCCGTCACGAACACTTCCCCATGTTGGTAGGGGCTCATGGTTCCCGGGTCGAAGTTTATGTAGGGATCGAATTTCAGGACTGTGACTGACAGTCCCCTGCTCTTCAATAGACAGCCCAAGGAGGCTGCTGTGATGCCTTTTCCCAAGGATGAGACCACACCACCGGTAACGAAAACGAATTTTGCCATACTGCCACCTTCCTTGCCGACTCGATTTGTTTCGCAACGGTGGTTGGCATATAGGGTGATACCGACCGGCCGTTGCTTTACGCACCGGTCTTCGGCTGGTACAACCATACAATTCGTATCATTACGCCGATTCCTCGGTACTTGTGGAATGTATCACAGAGGCAATTGTTTCCTCAATACCCTAGGTATTCGGTATCGGAATTTTTATATCAGGATTCGATCAATTCATCGTCGAGTATGATCTCTTCCTCATCTTCTTCAGGTTCGTAATGTGCGGTTTCTATCCGTCTCTTCCTCGATTGGTGCTCGGGTTCCTCGTCCAGTTCGGGTTCCTCGTCCAGTTCGGGTTCCTCGTCCAGTTCGGGTTCCTCGTCCAGTTCGGGTTCCTCGTCCAGTTCGGGTTCCTCGTCCAGTTCAGGTTCCTCGTCCAGTTCAGGTTCGGATCCATGGGCCACAAACAAGGGAACGATGTCATCTGCATCGATTTCCGCAGCATAGACATCCGGATCATCGAGACGGGCACGAAGTTCCAACTCCCGCTGTTCTTCTTCTTCCAACAGCCGTTGCCGTTCAGCGAGAGCAGCATCCAATTCATCCCTCATGACTGTGGCATGCGCCACCGATTGTTCCAAATCCTGCTTCCGTTCGGTGAGGTCGACAATAACCCGTTCCAAATCGGCACGCTGTGCAGCAATCGATTCCAAGGTAGTGTCGTGGTCACCAAGTTGGCTCTTGGTCTCTTCGATGGCGGTCCCAAGCTCGGCAAGTGTCGCGACCGAAGTTTCCGTCAGGCGTTTCACCACGCCTTCCAATATTTCGGTACGATTGTTCAATTCCCTGAGAAATGCCTGGACGGTAGTGATCATGGTCTGGAAAGTCGCATCGGTGTGGTTCAACGAATCGTCCAAAAGGGAATCGACCTTCAATTTGGCTTCGGCGATGGATTCCTCCATCTGTTGTCCAATCCGGCCTGCATGCTGTGATATGGTATGGTCCAATTGTTCGGACAGTCGTTGCATATGTTCTTCCGATTCGATGATCCTTGTCAGGAACTCTTCGATCGTCTGCCGGACCGACTCCACCTTGGTGACCTCTTCCTTCACCTGACGGGTCCGGAGTTCCGCCTTTTCGGTCATTGCACCAAGTTGGCCGAGCACTTCATGATAATAGGTCAAGGTCTTCTGCAATTCCTCGAGATCCTCGGAATGGGTAAACAGGCCTTCCCGCTGCAGGGATATTCGGTCGACAAGTTGTTCAAGTTCCTGTTGGTTCCTGGCCATGCGATTGTCAACTTCAGCGACTGTCTCCTTCATGTGGTCTTCGGAACGCTTGATTTCCGCCATGTATTGCGACACGTAACGACGCATGATATCGAGTCGACGATCACGTCTGTCGGCAGTCCGCAATGTGAAGATTACAATCAGAGTGATGAAGAACAGACCTATCGAAAGCAAAATCGGCAGTATTTCCCACATCACAACCCCCTATTCGAGCAATGGTTCCAGGTGCTTCTGGAAATCCAGATAATCGGAACAAATCATATCGGCTTCAGGACAAGATGCCCGCAGATGGGATCTTTTCGCCGTATTCTTCGCAGCAGGAGCAATCAGGCAAGTCGACATTCCCACCCGGGAAGCCCCCACCATATCCTTCCTGCAACTGTCCCCGACATACAGCACGTTCTGCGGTTCGACACCCATCTTCCTGCAGATATGCAGAAACGGTGCCGGGTGTGGCTTCAAATATCCCGCCTGCTCAGCACATGCCGAGTAGTCCATCAAATCGGCGACACCAAGGGCTTGCAGCTTCTGTTCAATCGGAAAGTCCGACAGGGCGGCAAGTTTGATTCCGCGGGCTTTCAACAGTTCCATTGTTGTGCGGACATGGGGAAACGGCGTCAGCTTGGCAAAAGCCCGACGCCATGAGGAGTAGAATTGTCGTTCTATACGATCATACATCCGGTCAATAGGCTCAACACCCCTTCCCCAATTGTATCTCGCGCTTAACCATGATGCCTGACGCAATCGGAATCCTTGTTCGTTTTCCGGTTCTGTATTCTCCCCACCCTCCCTGCGGATCTCCTCTCGGAATTCTTGGTATCGCAGGGCCAATAATGGCGATGGGAAGAAGGAACCCACCAATTTCAGGTCGGTGACCCACTTCGGATACAACGTCCCATCAATGTCAAAACAAACAACTTCGATTTTCATTACAAACGGGTATCGGGAGTATTTCGTCTCCGCTCCTTCAGTTCAACTTCCACAGGTATCTGGGTAAATCCAAGATCCCTACGGATACAATTCTTCAGGTACTGGATATATCCTTGTGGGAAATCCTTTTTTCGATTGACGAAGAATAGGAACCGCACCGGAGGAGCACTGACCTGTGTACCATAGTAGACTTTGAAATGGCCCCTCGCACCCCGGGGCGGCTGATAGGCATCGGACCACTCCCTCAGGTAATTGTTCAGCTGCGCAGTTTCGATCCGCTTGTTCAGTTGTCGCCAGACCGACCAGACACAATCAAGCAATTTCTCGACATCGATGCCTTCCTTGGCACTGATCGGAACAATCGGGGCAAAAGAGAGGATTGGAAAAAGGAATCTGGCCCGGTCCTTGATAGCCTCAAGTTCATTGCCGACTCCCGAAAGGAGGTCTGTCTTGTTGAAAACCAAGACAACACCCTTACCACGCCTCACAATCAACTGGGCAATCTTCTTGTCCTGCTCCACCAACCCGGTGGTGACATCGATCATCAACAGGATCACATCGGCATCGTCTATCGTCTTGATGGCCCGGTTCACCGAATAGTATTCGACATCCTCGTCGACTTTGCTTTTACGCCGGATTCCCGCAGTATCCAGAACTGTATACGGAGTCCCCTTGTAGGAGAACTCACCCATAATGACATCGCGTGTGGTTCCGGGAATTTCGCTGACTATGGAGGTTTCCTGGCCAGTCAGCAGATTGGTCAAGGTGGACTTCCCTGTGTTCGGTTTTCCGAGTACAGCGATATTCACCCGATGCACCTCTTCCGGGGCCTCTTCCATTTCAACCATATCGAGCATTTCCAGGAGATTTTCCTCCAAGACGTCGATTCCCAATCCGTGTGCGGAGGAAATACCGACCACCCGAGGGTAGCCGAACTTATGGTAATCCCACACCAAATCGTCCCGGACAGGATCGTCGACCTTGTTGACGGCGATGATCGTCTTGTCCGTATAGGGTCTGAGAGTCTTGATCAACATCTCATCCTCGGCCGTGATCTCGGTACAGTCCATGAGCATCACAATGGCGTCCGCAATCTGAAGCAGTCCCAAGCTCTTCTTGGTGACGAGGAAATCGAGACCTTCCTGATCGAGTTTCACTCCCCCGCTATCAACCAGAAGCACAGGATGGTTCCCGAGAAGCCATTTCTCGGGAATAGGGTCCCGTGTCACTCCTGGCATCGCATCGGTGATCGCCCGTCGTTTTCGTATCAGACGGTTGAATAAAGTCGATTTGCCGACATTCGGTCGGCCTATGATCGCAATTATTGGCAGTCCCTGGTCACGCAGTGACAAAGTCTCCGAATCTAACATGCATCCATTCCCTTACATATGTATTTATATTGATATACGAGTTCATTCCCATCACTTTCGTGACCAATTCCTTGGCTTCGACAAGCGTAATCGAACGGATGATGTTCTTTATCTCCAGCAAACTCTGGGGACTCATACTGAACTCGTCAATCCCCATTCCCAGCAACAAAACCGTGGAGAGGGGATCTCCGGCCATTTCACCGCACATAGCAACGGGAATACCGGACTGGTGCCCTTTGTCCACAATCATCTGGATAAGTCGCAAGACTCCAGGGTGGAAGGGCTGGTACAAGTAGGCGATTTTCTCATTTCCCCGATCGACCGCAATGGTGTATTGAATCAAATCGTTGGTTCCAATTGAGAAAAAGTCTGTCTTGGGAGCTAGCAGATCGGCACAGAGGGCCGCCGAGGGGACTTCAATCATTATTCCGACTTCGATATCCTCGTCGAATGGAATTTCAGCCCTACGGCACTCGTCCTTCACTTGCTCCAAGACCAACATGACATTATCCAATTCTTCCGGTCCGCTGATCATGGGGAACATGATTTTTAGCTTTCCATAGGCGGAGGCCCGCAAGAGGGCCCGCAGTTGGATCCGAAAGATATCTTTCCGTGACAAACAGAAGCGGACTGCACGCCACCCCAGGATAGGATTCTCTTCTCCGAGTCCCTCCATGCCTGGGATAACCTTGTCCCCACCGACGTCGATTGTCCTGATGGTGACCGCACCGGTATCCTTCAACCGCTCGATAACGCTTCGGTAGGCTTCGAACTGTTCGTCCTCAGTCGCCCCACCAGGTTTGAGGAAAAGGAATTCCGACCTGTACAACCCGATTCCGCTGGCCCCGTGCTTCAGTACCGATTCGACTTCATCGACCGTCTCGATATTTGCCTTGATGGAGACCTTGTGACCGTCTTTCGTGACAGTCTCCAAGGCCGCCAATTCCTGCAACTCGCTCTCATGCTCAAGCCACCGCGTGTAACGGTCACGCATCTTGATAGCTGAAGCGCTGCTGGGACGCACTGCCACTTCGCCAAGGTTGCCATCTACTATGATCTCGTCGCCGACACGCACTTTGTCCGTGATCTTGCCCAGTCCAACGACAGTAGGTATCTGCAGTGCACGCGCCAATATGGCCACATGGCTCGTACGGCCGCCGCCATTGAGTGCGATCGCCTTGATCCATGTATGGTCAAGTGAGAGGGCTTCCGAGGGCAACAGGGTATCGGCAATCAGAACCACTTCCTCGTGAATCGAGGAGAGATCGGCACGGCGCTTCCCCATGAGCTCTCGTATCACTCGCCACCCGATATCGTACAGGTCGGCGCTTCGTTCACGTAGCACCGGATCCCCCGCGGTTTCCAAAACTTCGATAAAGCCGGCCAAGACTTGTTCAACGGCCCATTCCGCACAGATGTGGTCGGTATCGATAAGCTTGTTCACTGAACTGATGAATTCAGGATCCTCAATCATCATCATATGGGTTTCGATGATCTTGCGATGGTCTTCGGCAATCGAATCGTTATCCATTTCAGAAAGTTCAGAAGCAACAACTTTGAGCGCACCGGTAAACCGCGACTTTTCCGATCCGGTCTTTCCTCCCGGTACCGAAGTATGCGGGACCACGAGCTTTTCATGTATGTAGAGAAATGCCCTACCGATGCCAATGCCCGAGGAGGCTGCAATGCCCTTCAAAATTCTCATATATGGCTGTATCATACGGGGTTTTACCCGCTATGTAAATAGATACTCGCATTGGATATCGGTTCTGTAGTATGCTGTTTGCATGAACGACCGGCCAAAAAATTCCAATCATCCCTGGTTGCTTTACGGATGGCTGACCGTCGTCGTAATTTCGGCAATTCTACTCGTCGCGACACTGCCCCGCATGAGAACCGCCTTCGAGGAATCCGGTATGGCAGAGCTGGTAAAACAGCATATTGTTTTGCAACGGAGTGGAGATACACCGGAAACCAGCCATGCCTCGATAGTATTTCCGATCCCTCGGGCCGATGGGCGTTCACACCGCTTCGTCTCGTATCCAATCAAAATTGCCGGTAATTTGCCACGACACGAAGCAGTGGAAAAACTATTGGCAGGACCTCCAAGGGAAGCTTTGGCCGAAGGAGCAGTGACATATATTCCCAGCGCGACATCATTGCGAGGACTGACAGTATCCAATCAGATTGTATTCGTCGATTTTTCCAACGGGTTCTTGGAACCGACTGAAGAAGACCCCGATATGGATATCCGGTCGGCCCAGGTTCGTCGGACGTTGATGGCGAACCAGTCTATCCGGGATGTTGTGATATTGGTGGAAGGAGTCCCGTTGGAACGTCTCAAGAATTCGACAACAGGGACTGGACAGTAACGTCGAAGGATTGTTCCGAAAGAAATTCGCCAGGTCGGAGCAACGCGAGAAACTCCCGATTTCCTTTTCTCCCATGGATCGGTGATTCCTCTATGGCGAGTATGCCTACTCCTTCGATCGAGAGCAAATGGTGAACTTCAATCAAGACTTCGTGCAGCAGTTTTGCATCGACAACTCCAGTAAAATCGGACTGGCTTTTCGGCAACTCGAATTGTGGCTTGATCAGTGAGATCATCCATTTGTCGCTGGTGAGGGAGAGGATGTGGCTGGCCGCCCCGGTGATCGATCGGAAGGAGAGGTCCGCGACCGCAGCGGCAGGTTGGGGATCCAAGGCATCGACCAGCATGATGTTTTGCCGTTCGTGGACACATACACGGGAATCGGTTCGCAACCTGTAATCCAGTTGGTTGTAGCCCACATCGACCGCATGGACCAACGAGGCCCCATGTTGTAACAGACAATCGGTAAAACCACCTGTGGAGGATCCGGCATCCAGCATGACCAAACCGGTCGGGTCCATGCCAAAAGTGGACAAGGCATGTTCCAATTTCAAACCACCGCGTGAGACATACTTGGGAATGACAAGTTCGATCGAACTATCGGTCGGATACGGTTTTCGACCATCCGTACACGTCTCTCCGTCCACCACGACCTGTCGACAATCAACGAAAGCCCGAAGCTGATCCTTCTCGTATTCGGGAAACTGCTTGGACAGCAGGTGCATCAACGGTTGTTTTCGCACACGTTGGGTCATCTTGATATCCTCAAATTCCAAAATTCTCGCTAATTCGGGTTATAGAAACCGTTTTGCCGGTATCGGGATCGACTGAACAGACGACCCCCTGCAGATGGGAAGGCGCGTCCAATATCTCGTTGCGTAGGGGAATTTGGGTCAACTGCCTTTCGATTGCTATCGAGGCCACAGAACCGATCACTCCTTCGATGGGACCGCTCAAACCAAGGTCCGTGATATATCCGGTACCTTTCGGTAAAATCTTCTCGTCAGCAGTCTGAACATGGGTATGGGTCCCGACCACCACCGAAACCCGACCATCGAGAAACAGTCCCAAAGCTTCCTTTTCTTGCGCCAATTCAGCATGGAAATCGACAAAAATCAAATTGGTCTGTTTCTTCAATTTGTCGACCAAGGCCGATCCTACCTGGAATGGACAATCGATGGGTACCATCTGATGCCTTCCTTGCAGATTGACTACCGCAACCTTCTTGCCTGCGATATCTACAATCGTGGAGCCCTGTCCAGGTGCCGGGGAGGGATAGTTGGCCGGCCGAAGCACCCTCGAATCCTTGTTGAGGAACGGTCTGATCTCCTCGCGTTGCCAAATATGGTTTCCTGTGGTTATCACATGGACACCGAGGGAAAAGAATTGTCGTGCAAGATCTTCGGTCAATCCAAACCCGTCCGCGGCGTTCTCCCCATTGAGGATTACGATATCGGCCCTATGGCGTTTGATCAGTTGTGGAAGTCCAATGAAAAGGGCTCTGCACCCGGGTTGTCCGATGACATCCCCGAGCAACAGAGCCGTAATAGTACGTTGTTTTGACATAAAATCCTTTAGCGGGCGTATTCTACTACACGCATTTCACGGATAATAGTTACCTTGATACGACCAGGATACCGCAGTTCGGCTTCAATCCTTCCTGCAATCCCCTTCGCGATATCTTTCGCACCATCATCTGTGACGCTATCGTTGTTCACCAAGATACGGAGCTCACGTCCTGCCTGAATCGCATACGCCTTGTCTACTCCAGTAAAGCTCTCGGCAATCTGCTCAAGACTCTCCAACCGCTTGATGTAGTTGTCCAGCGTTTCCCGCCGGGCACCTGGGCGCGCAGCCGAAATCGCGTCGGCAATCTGAACAATCACCGATTCGATGCATGACGGCTCGACATCGTTGTGGTGGGAAAGAATCGAGTTGATGACCCGAGGATCCTCACCAAGACGCTTCGCCAAGTCGGCGCCCATCTCGGCGTGGTTCGCATCACCATCGGATTCGATTCCCTTTCCGATATCGTGCAGGAGACCTCCCCTTCGGGCCAACTCCCTGTCTGCTCCAACCTCGGCAGCAATCATTCCTGCCAGGATAGCAACTTCCTTGGAGTGGTTGAGCACATTCTGTCCATAACTGGTACGGAAGTGCAGCCTGCCCAATGCACGGACCATCTCCTGGCTCATGTTATGGATTCCGAGGTCGAAGATCACCTTCTCCCCCTCTTCCATAATGACACGCGTAATCTCCTTGGTAACCTTCGCTACCACTTCCTCGATCCGGGCTGGATGGATTCTTCCGTCCTGCACCAATCGTTCAAGGGCAACACGTGCAATTTCCTTGCGAACTGGGTCGAAACAGGAAATCACAACCGCTTCCGGAGTATCATCGATAATTACGTCGACACCGGTGAGAGTCTCAAGGG
Source organism: Spirochaetae bacterium HGW-Spirochaetae-2 (assembly GCA_002839355.1). Lineage (GTDB taxonomy): Bacteria > Spirochaetota > Spirochaetia > Sphaerochaetales > Sphaerochaetaceae > UBA8525. The sequence goes on along the minus strand of PGXW01000025.1, from coordinate 22,824 downwards.
TTCGGATATTGCGCCCTTCCCGACCGATGATGCGACCTTTCATCTCATCACCCGGCAGGCTTACGGTCGTAACCGTTACTTCGGAACTCACTTCGGTCGCGAGCCGTTGTATCGAGGTCACAATAATGTCGCGGGCAAGCTTGTCCGCTTTCAATTGAGCGTCCTGCTCAATCTTGTTGATGATCACTTGGGCATCGCGCTTCGCATCGTTCTGCAAAGTCTCGATAATCGCCTGCTTGGCTTCTTCCGAAGACATGCCAGCAACACGCTCAAGTTCAGTTATCCAGTTCTGCTCCATTTCGGAGAGTGATTTCTCACGCTGGACAATTTTTGCCTCTTTGTCTACCAGTTGTCTCTTTTGGACATCTAGTTCCGCTTGTTTTCGTTCTAAATTCTCTTCCTTCTTCAACAGTCTTTGCTCTGTCTTCAGAAGTTCACTTCTGCGTTCTCTCGCCTCACGTTCCTGCTGCTGTTGTTCTTTCAACAACTGATCACGAGTCTCAATCAGAAGCTCTTTGCTCTTAGCTTCTGCCTCTTTTATCGCTTCCTGGCTCAACCGAACTGCTTTCTGTTCGATCGAGGTAAGCTTGAACCTCGCATAAATCCAACGAATTAGCCAACCTAGAATGATACAACCAAGACAAAGAGGGATAAGAATAAACATATTCATAGTATTTCCCCCATTGTAATGGAGCAATAATACGGGAGGAACTGAACGCTTGTCAAGTGACACGAGGTTTTATATTAGATACCTATCGCAAGCTGGAGAGTCTATTAATTGCTTATTTTACATAAAATAAGACCGCCATCAAAAGATAGCGGCCATTCACTCGCACCAAATTAAGTAACCTGGTGGTCAAGCAACATTTTATTCTTCAGATTTCTCTTTAGCGGGCTTCTTGGCCTCTTTTTCCTTCTTCGGTTCTGCCTTCTTCTTGGGCTTTTCGGTCTTTACAACCAGCTCGAGAATAGCCATCTCCGCAGCATCACCCTGCCTGTTCCCTGTCTTCAAAATACGGGTATAACCGCCTTTGCGTTCAACAAACAGTGGAGCAATTTGTGTGAACAATTTCGCAAGCACCGCTTCGTCGTTGATATCACGTGCGATCATACGTCGGGAATGGACCGAATCGACCTTCGCGCGGGTGATCATCTTCTCAGCCATGCGCTGCACTTCCTTGGCCTTCGCTTTGGTTGTTTCGACACGTTCGTATCTGAAAAGCGAGGTCACCATATTGCGCTTAAGCGCTTTCCGTTGGCCGGAACGTCGGCTCAATGCATTAAAACCAATCCTATGCTTCATTCTCTTCTTCCTTGTTCCCTGGTATTCTGATCGAGTTCTTCAGGACACTGTAATCTGTCATGCCAAGACTAAGATTCCATTCCTTCAACTTCTCTTTGATCTCGGAGAGCGATTTCTTACCAAAATTCCTCGTCTTCGCGATCTCTTCCTCGGTCTTCTTCGTCAGATCACCGATTGTCTTGATATTGGCATTCTTCAAGCAGTTGCTCGACCGGACGGTAAGTTCCAGTTCCTCTACCGAGGTGTTGAGCAATTTCTTGATGCGCTCTTCCTCTTCATCAACTTCGTCACCACTGTTGACCAGACTTTCATCAAAATTGATGAAGATCGCAAAATGATCCTTGGCAATCTTTGCAGCTTCAGCCAGAGCGTTTTCTGGTGAAACCGTTCCATCGGTGAATACATCGAGGATAAGTTTGTCGTAATCATTGCGCTGCCCGACACGAGTGGGTTCAATTTCAAATTTGACACGAGTGACCGGTGAGAAATTCGCGTCGATGGGAATAGTCCCGATCTCTTCGATATACTTCTCATTCACCTCAGCAGGAACATACCCTCTCGAAAGATCAATCTGGAGTTCCAGTTCAAGAACAGCATTCTCCATCATGGTAAAAAGCACGAGGTCTTTGTTCATGACCTCGACATTGTTCAACTCGAGGTTCGCACCAGTGATTGCACCAGCACCTTTGCATTCGATGAGGAGAACTGTCCCTTCGATATCCTCAGGCATCCTGATCATAAGCTTCTTGATGCGCGAGATGATATCTGGAATGTCCTCGACAACTCCGGGGAGTGGCTCGAACTCGCTCGAAACAAGGTGGGGAACTCCCTCCTCGTTGAAGCTGGTGAATTTCACGGCGGTAACGGCGTATCCCTGGATTGAAGAGAGTAGAATCCTTCTCAGCGTATTGCCCACGGTGGTACCGAAACCACGCTCGAACGGATAGGCTATAAACCTACCCGAGTTGGGTTCTACCAAGCTATGTTCGAAGGTTATTCCTTTCGGTTTCTTAAATCCTTTCAACAGGTTTTTACGTGCCATGTCTACTCCTTAACGAGAATAAAGTTCTACAACCAGCTGCTCTTTGATGTCGGCGACTTCGGAAACATCCGAGCGTCTTGGAACCGCCAAGAATGATCCTTTCATTACGTCCGGATCAAGAGAAAGCCAAGGTGACACACCCGATTTTGAGAACTCCTTAAGATTTTCCTTGATGATGATCATCTTCTGACCGTGAGGACCGATAGCGACCTCATCACCAACCTTTACCCGATAGGAGGGGATATCAACTCTTGTACCGTTGACAAAAACATGTCCATGGTTCACCAACTGGGCAGCTTGATTGCGGCTATTGGCAAAGTGGAGTCGGAAAACCACGTTATCAAGTCTGCGTTCAAGCAACATGATGAGGTTTTCACCTGTCTTTCCAGGAGTACGGGCCGCTTCGTCGAATGTCAGCTTGAACTGCTTCTCAAGCATGCAATACATCCTCTTCAGCTTCTGCTTCTCTCTGAGCTGCATACCGTAGTCTGTCATTTTCTTCTGTCGTGCACGAGGATCCTTACCAGGAGTGCCGGCCTTCTTGGAGATGGGGCACTTACCGGTATGACAACGTTCTCCCTTGAGGAACAACTTTGTCTTTTCTGCTCGGCAATATCTGCATTTTGGTCCTGTATATCTAGCCATGTTTACACCTACTCCTTATCAGACTCTTCTAGCCTTCCGCGGACGGCAACCATTGTGAGGAATGGGAGTCACGTCTCTAATGCTTCTGACCTTAAGTCCCAACACACCCAAAGTTCGGATCGCCGACTCACGACCGACACCAGGTCCCTTGACGAATACATTGACTTCCCGAAGACCATAATCCATGGCCTTCTTCGCTGCGGTTTCAGCAGCAGTCTGTGCTGCATATGGAGTGGATTTCTTCGCTCCCCTGAAACCGAGACCACCTGCACTAGCCCAAGAAACTGCGTTTCCGGTCAAATCGGTGACTGTCACAATGGTATTGTTGAACGTCGCCTGAATGTAGACATTACCTTCGTATACCGTCTTCTTGACTTTGCGTTTTGCTTTAGCCACTTTCAAATCTCCTTATTTCTTCTTACCGGCGACGGTCTTCTTTCTACCCTTACGGGTTCTAGCATTGGTCTTGGTTCTCTGTCCACGTACCGGCAATCCCTTTCTGTGTCTAAGACCGCGGTTACATCCGATATCCATCAGACGTTTGATATTGAGAGCGACTTCAGTTCTCAGGCGACCTTCCACCTTGTATTCGCTTTCAATAAGCTTCCGCAATTCATTGACATCATCGGCGGACAGATTGTTCATCCGTTCGTCGGGATTAATGTTGCCCTTCTGGCAAATCTCCATTGCGGAGACCCTGCCGATTCCGTAAATATAAGTCAATGCAATCTTCACCGCTTTGTTCGGTAAATCAATACCTGCAATTCTCGCCATTAACTGGCCTCCTCTCACATGCTACTGTCAGCTTTATCTCTGTCTCTGCTTGTGCTTGGGATTATCGCATATGATGCGGACCACCCCAGCCCGACGAATGACTTTGCACTTGTCACACATTGGTTTGACACTTGCCCTTACTTTCATTTCATATATCTCCTATAAGTTCCTTGCTTTTATCTTACCCTTACCCGAAATCCCATCGTGATGGTGCATCTTCATGATGCCTTCGATCTGGCTCATGGTATCAAGGTCGACTCCGACCATGATGATCAATGAGGTTCCACCGAGAAGCATTGCCACAGAAGCGGGGAAGTTGAAGAACTTCTGAACTACTGTAGGAATCAAGGCAATGAATGCAAGGAACAATGCACCAGGCAACACGATACGGTTGAGAACCTTGGTCAGGTACTCTTCCAATCTCTCGGTACGTATGCCAGGAACCGAACCACCGTTCTCCCTGATCTGCTTTGCCATCTCAATCGGATTCAGACTGACTTGGGTATAGAAGAAAGCGAAAGCGATGATCAGCAGGGTGTAGATGATCAGATAGGGGGCGCCCTGCGGGTCTAGCCAATTCGCAACTGTCTGCAACCAGCGTACCTCAGGTCCCAACGATGCAGCGATCTGCAAGGGGAACGAGAGCAACGCCGAAGCGAAAATCACAGGAATGACTCCAGAAGGATTGATCTTGAATGGAATATATGTGCTCTGCGAGCCATACATTTTTCTTCCGACCACTCTCTTCGCATACTGCACCGGAATCTTCCTCTGACCACGCTGTTCGTACACAACCAACGCCACGACTGCCGCGAACATGGCGAAAACTACCAAGACAACAATTGGGTTCAATGTTCCAGCTTGAACACTAGACCACAATGTCACCAACGAATCTGGAATACGGGCTACAATACCGGCGAAAATCAACAAGGAGATACCGTTTCCGACTCCTCTCTGCGTGATTTGGTCACCGACCCAAACAAGGAACATCGAACCTGTGGTGACAGACAGCATGGCGATGAATGTAAACGGTACGATTCCGAGTGTCATGACATTGGGAATCGAATTCGCGTACACAGTCACTACATACGACTGGATCAAACAGACCAGGATAGTTCCATACCGGGTGTACTGCTGCATCTTTTTTCTTCCTGCAGAGTCTTCGGTAAGTTTCTTCAGGCTAGGCACTACCAACATGAGCAACTGCAGAATAATCTGAGTCGATATGTAGGGCATGATACCAAGCATGAATACCGAGAAATTCGAGAAAGCTCCACCGGCAAAAAAGTTTAGATACTCTGTGAGTCCGATGGTGCTCGAATTGCTTTGAGAAAGGAAGTAGAGTTTCAGCACCTCAGGATCGATTCCCGGGATTGGGATAAAAGCACCCACCCGGAAAACCACGAGCAACAGGAAAGTCCAGAGGATCTTTTTCCTGAGTTCTTCGATCTTGAACATATTCACTAAGGAGTTAGACATCACGATCCTCTTTTTTATCTGATTTCGCCACCTGCTGCCTTGATCTTTTCAACCGCAGCGGCAGATATCTTGAGTCCTTCAAAGATTACTCTTTTCGTAAGCTCTCCATTGGCAAGAACCTTGGCCAGTGCATCGGCACCCTTGACCAGACTCTTGTCCTTGAGTGAATCGAGGGTCACAACCTCACCGTCCTCATACCAGTTGGAGATCACATCCAAAGATACAACCTCGTAATCCTGCTTGAACGGATGGTTTGAGAATCCTCTCCGTGCGATACGTCGGAACAAAGGCATCTGACCACCTTCGAAACCAGGTCGCACACCACCACCGGAACGGGCATTCTGTCCATTGTTTCCGCGACCGCAAGTCCGACCTTTGGAGGAAGATCCGCGACCGACTATCGTCTTTTTAGTATTGGCACCGACTGGTGCGTTCATCTGTCCCATGTTATATCTCCTCGACTTTAACCAAGTGGGCGACAGCACGAACCATGCCTTTGATAGCAGGGCTAGCGTCATGCTCCACAGAGCTGTCGATCTTCTTCAGTCCAAGTGCCTTGACCGTTCTTCTCTGTGCGGGAAGGGTGCCAATAACACTTTTAACCAATGTCACTCTAATTCTTTTTGCATCTGCCATGGCTTACCCCCACATCTCGCTCAGGGATTTGCCCCGGCTCTTTGCGAGTTCCTTGGCATCGAAAAGGGTCTCGAGCGCAACGAATGTCGCTTTGACCGTATTGATGCTGTTCTTGGAACCGAGGGACTTGCTCAAGACGTCCTTGATGCCACAAGCATCCATGACGTGACGGACCGCACCACCAGCAATAACACCGGTACCTGGCACAGCGGGTCTGAGCAAGACACTCGCACTCTTGAAATCTCCAACGATTTCGTGAGGGATGGTTGACTTGACCATAGGGATAACAACCATGTTGTCCTTGGCTTTATCGACTGCTTTCCGAATCGCCTCGGTAACGTCATTGGCTTTTCCGGATCCATATCCGATCTTACCGTTCTGGTCCCCGACTACTACGAGTGCGGAGAAAGAGAACCGTCTACCACCTTTGACAACCTTGGAAACCCGATTGAGCTTAACCAACTTTTCGACGAACTCACTGTCTCTGTTTCTATCTGACCTATCCACCATATCCCCCTAGAATTTGATTCCGGCTTTTCTGGCACCGTCGGCGATACTCTTCACAATACCATGGAAGAGATACCCGTTGCGGTCGAACACAACGGAATCAATGTTCTTTTCAAGGAGTCGCTTTCCGACAACCTCTCCGAGTTTTGCCGCATCGGCAACTGTGTTCTTCAATTCACGAAGTTCAGCTTCCATGCTGTTGGCTGAAACGAGAGTGTCGCCTGCAACATCATCGATAACCTGCACGTACATGTGCATGTTACTTCTGAAAACAGTCATTCTCGGCTTAGTCGCGGTACCGGAGATATGCTTTCTGATATGAACCTTACGCTTGGCGCGCTTTCTATTCTTATCCAAAACTCTGTTCATTTGTTCACCCTACCTATTTCTTACCGCCAGACTTGCCGACCTTGCGCCGAATAACTTCGGTATCATACTTGATTCCCTTGCCCTTGTACGGCTCAGGAGCCCTGAGAGACCTGATTTCAGCACTAATTTGACCGACTCTCTGCTTGCTCACACCAGACACCACTACCGTGCTGGGGTTTTCACAGACTATCTGTACGTCTGAAGGAATCATGAACTCTATCTGGGTAGAATACCCCAGGTTGAGTACCAACAGTTTCCCTTTGACCTCGGCACGATAACCAACACCATTGATCTGGAGTTTCCTGGTAAAACCTGTGGAAACACCTACAATCATGTTGTTGATCAACTGTCGATAGAGTCCATGGAAGCTTCGTCCTTCCTTCGTGTCCTCTTTCCTGGTCACCACCACTTGATCGGCGGAAACCGCAATTTCCACTTCAGGACGGTAATTCTGAACCAGTTTCCCTTTCGGTCCCTCAACAGAAACCACTCCGTCAACTGCTTTGACTGTGATTCCCTTGGGCAATGCAATCGGTAACTTACCTATTCGAGACATAGTCCACCACCTTACCAAATTGAGCAGATCAGTTCACCACCGACCTTCTTCTCGCTAGCTTTCTTACCCGTGATGATACCGGAGGAGGTCGACACAACAACTACACCATAGCCATTGTAGACTCTCGGCATATCGCGATATCCAGAGTACACACGCCTTCCGGGTGTGGAGATCCGATCGATACCGTGGAGAACCGGGTTCTGCTTCTCATCATATTTCAGGAATACACGAATTGTATTCACGCCATCTTTGTTGACAACTTTCTTGAAATTCTTGACATACCCTTCATTCTTCAGGATCTTGACGATCTGAAGCTTCAACTTGGATGTTGGAATTTCAACTTTCTCATGCTTAGCCATGCTAGCATTTCTGATTTTTGTCAGCATATCGGCGACAGGATCACTTATAGCCATGTTATTCTCCTACCAGCTGGATTTGGTAACGCCAGGGATTTGCCCTTCACTGGCAAGTTTTCGGAAGCAAATCCTGCACATTTCGAATTTCCGCATATAACCGCGGGGTCGTCCACAAATCTTGCAGCGGTTAACCTTCCTGGTACTAAACTTCGGCGTTCTGTTCGCCTTGATAATCAATGATTTCTTTGCCATCTTGTTCTACTCCACCTTATTTGGCGAAAGGCATGCCCAACTTCTTCAGTAAGGCGAACCCCTCTTCATCGGTCTTGGCCGAAGTCACGATAGCAACGTTCAACCCACTGACACGCTCGATTTTATCGTAATCGATTTCAGGGAAAATAATCTGCTCGGTGATACCGAGAGAATAGTTTCCATTTCCATCGAAAGCGTTGGGATTAACGCCCCTGAAGTCTTTGACTCGAGGCAAAGCCACGCCAAGAAGGCGTTCAAGGAAAAACCACATGTTCTCGCCGCGAAGAGTTACCACAGCGCCAATTTCCTGGCCTGCGCGAACTTTGAAGTTGGCGATGGACTTGCGTGCCTTTGTCTTGACCACATGCTGTCCGGTGATCTGCTCGAGTTCCTTCACTGCGGAATCAAGAAGCTTCTTGTTGACAATAGCCTCTCCAACACCAACACTGACGGAAATCTTCTCAAGCGCGGGGACCTGCATCTTGGACTTATAGCCAAACTCAGAGAAGAGCTCGGGAGCAACCTTCTCAAGATATTTCTTTTTTAGATTTGGTACGAACTTTTCCATTAGACCACTTCCCCGGTTTTCTTAGCGAAACGAACCTTGACGCCCTTCTCATCGAACTTCGAGCCGATACGCGAAGTCTGGCCATTCTTCAATAGGAAGGCAACATTGGAAACGTGAATCGGTGCCTCGATTTCCTTGATGCCGCCCTGATCCTGCTGGGAGCGCTTCTTCATGGTCTTCTTGATCATGTTGACGCCCTGGACGACGACCCGTTCGCTCTCGTGATCAATCTTCAGGATCCGACCGGACTTACCCTTGTCTTTTCCTGCGAGAACCTTGACGTTGTCATTCTTCTTCAGTTTCATCTTCACAAACTCCTACAACACTTCCGGCGCAAGAGAGACGATCTTAACAAACCCGTCTTCGCGAAGTTCGCGAGCAACTGGCCCAAAGATACGCTTACCGCGCGGGTTATTGTTGGCATCGATGACTACGCATGCATTGTCATCGAACCTGATATAGGTACCGTCAGGTCGGCGGTATTCTTTTTTTGTACGGACTATCACAGCCTTCAACACGTCACCTTTCTTGATGGCGCCGTTGGGGAGCGCGTCCTTTACGGCAACGACAATAATGTCACCGACTCCAGCGATCATTCTATGGCTTCCACCTAGAACCTTGATACACTGAACCCGCTTGGCACCACTGTTGTCCGCTACGTTCAAATATGTCTGCATCTGTACCATGACGTTGCTCCTTGCTATTTCGCCCGCTCAACGATCTGCTCGAGGCGCCAGCACTTATCCTTACTGATATGGCGACATTCAACAACACGGACCGTGTCGCCGGTATGGGCGTCATTTCTCTCATCATGCGCCTTCACCTTCTTGGTGCGGGTCACATATTTCTTATAGAGAGGGTGCAGTCTTCTAGTCGAAATCGCCACAACGATGGTCTTATCCATCTTGTCGCTCGTCACCATTCCGGTGAATCTTTTTTTATTAGCTTCCATTAGACGCGAACCTCACTTAGTTGGATTTCGTACGTATGCCGAGTGCATACTCGTGGATGAGGGTGTTGAGCCTTGCGATACTTCTTTTCGTAGTTCGCACCGCCAACGGATTCTCCACATGTCCAAGCACTTTCGCCATTCTCAGGTTCAAGGCCTCTCTGCGAAGTTCGTCCCTCTTGGCGACCAATTCCGCATAGGTCAAATCAGCATATGAATTTTTCATAACCTACTCCACTTCCCTTCTCATGATGAACTTCGTCTTGATCGGGAGCTTGGAAGCTGCAAGCTGCAAGGCTTCCCGGGCGAGGTCCTCATGGACTCCTCCCATCTCGAACATGACGGCACCGGTCTTGACTACAGCAACCCAACCTTCGGGGTTACCCTTACCATTACCCTGACGGGTTTCAGCCGGCTTCTTGGTGAAAGGCATGTCAGGGAAAATTCGGATCCAGACCTTACCACCACGTTTGATATGACGGGTCATCGCAATACGGGCTGCCTCGATCTGCCGGTTGGTGATCCACTTGGGTTCAACAGCCATGAGACCGAACTCGCCGAACGCGAGATAATTTCCGCGATGAGCGACACCGTCCCTCGTACCTCTCTGCCTCTTTCTATATTTGACTCTTTTTGGACTCAGCATGATGTACTAACTCCTCGCTTCAACGCCATCGGCCCGATCTCGTGCGGATTTCCGCACCAAAAGGCCAGCGTCGTCTTTCTTCGACTTGTCAAGAATCTCGCCATTGTATACCCACACCTTGACACCGATAGCACCAAAGGAGGTGTTGGCCTGAGCGAAACCATAGTCGATATCGCTACGCAGTGTATGCAATGGAATCCTTCCATCCTTCAACCATTCGGAACCAGCGATTTCCTTACCGCCGAGACGGCCGGAAACCTTGATCTTCACACCCTGGGCTCCGCCTTGCATCGCCTTCGAGATAGCCATCTTGAGAGCTCTGCGGTGGGATCCACGGTTCATCAACTGCCTTGCGACATTCAATGCAATCAACTGGGCATCGGCTTCGGGTTTCTTGATCTCTTTGATCTTGATCTGAACCTTCTTGTCGGTCAGGCCCTGCAAACGTGCACCAAGCTTCTCGACATTGGCTCCCTTGGAGCCGATGATAATACCAGGACGACTGGTGGAAATGGTCAGGGAAACCCTCTGGGGTTTGCGGACAATCTCAACATCGGATATCTCAGCACCTTGGACCTCGGGGCAGGTCATCAGAACCTTGCGGAGTTTCAAGTCTTCGTGCAATGTTGCGGCGTACTCCCTAGGATCGACATACCATTTGGATTTCCAAGTCTTGTTGACTCCTAAACGAAGTCCGATAGGATTAACTTTCTGGCCCATTTATTTCCCCACCTTTTCGTCAAGCACAACAGTGATGTGACACTGTCTCTTCAAGAGAATGTCGCGTCGTCCGTGTGAACGCGGCCACACACGCTTCATGCGGGGACCATCGTCGACAAACAGTTGAGAAACCACCAGCTGCTCTTCATCGAGCTTCTTGTTCTGGCTCATTGCGTTCGCAGCAGCAGATTGCACAACCTTCTTAATGAGCAAGGCACCCTTCTGGGGCATCGCGTCAAGAATAGCCATTGCCTCGACATACGGTCTTCTCCTCACCAAGTCAGCGACGGGGCGGACTTTGGAAGGTGATGACGGCAAATACTTCGCGATAGCTCTAAAACCTTTCTTTTCTTCCATATTCAACACCTACTACTTTCTCGCTTTCTTGTCAGAAGCGGTATGTCCCCGGAAAATGCGCGTTGGTGCGAATTCCCCAAGTTTGTGCCCGACCAAGTTTTCGGTTACGAAAACCGGCACCCATGTCTTACCGTTGTAGACAGAAATCGTATATCCAACCATCTCTGGAATAATCGTAGAGGTGCGGGAATACGTCTTGATCATCGACTTTTGACCCGCTTTGTTGGATTCTGTAATCCTTTTGTAGAGCTTCTTCTCAATAAAAGGACCTTTCTTGATTGACCTAGCCACTTTCTCTACTCCTACTTCCGCTTCTTGACGATGAAACTGCCCGAAGGCTTGTTCTTCTTCCGCGTCTTATGACCCTTCGTGGGCAAGCCCCAAGGAGTCACAGGGTGACGTCCGGCAGCGGTCTTTCCTTCACCACCACCATGCGGGTGGTCAACAGGGTTCATCGCAACACCACGGACCTTCGGTCGGCGACCGAGCCATCTTGCCCTTCCGGCTTTACCGAGCGTAACGTTCATGTGATCGTCATTGCCCAACGAACCGAGAGTAGCGATACACTCGCCGAATACCATCCTCATCTCTCCAGAAGGAAGGCGGAGGGTAACATAATCGCCCTCTTTGGCAACAATTGTCGCACCCAAACCGGCGCTTCTTACCAATTGGCCACCTTTCCCAAGCTGCAATTCAACATTATGGACAGTCAAACCGAGTGGAATATTCTTCAAAGGAAGAGCATTGCCGATATCAAGTGAGGCAGTTGGTCCGCTCATGACTTTGGCGCCGACCTTGATTCCCTTCGGAGACAGGATATAACGCTTTTCACCATCAGCATAAAAGACCAATGAGATATTTGCGGATCTGTTCGGATCGTATTCAACGGTCTTCACAATTCCTGGAATACCAAACTTGTCGCGCTTGAAGTCAATGATTCTGTACGCCCTCTTGTGGCCACCACCACGTCGGCGAACACTGATGCGACCGAAAGAGTCGCGACCTGCGTTCTTGGAGAGCTTGACCGTCAAGGATTTCTCACTCTTGTCCGTGGTCAAATCATCGAATACCAGTGTTGTCTTCTGGCGAAGGCCAGGAGTATATGGTTTATATTTTTTCAGTGCCATGCTTTCCCCCTAAAGTCCTTCGACAGCCTGGATGATCTCACCCTTGGCCAATGTGACGATCGCCTTTTTCCAGTTTCCAGTAGTACCGGCGATATGACCGCCCTTACCACGGGTGAACTTAGGCTTTCCCTTTACAGACACGATGTTGCACTTCACAGGAGTAACAGAGAACAACTCTTTCACTGCCTGCATCACCTCGAGCTTGTTAGCCTTCGGGTCAACCTTGAACGTGTATTTCTTAGTTTCCGATTCCCGTGCCAGATTGGATTTCTCCGTCAAGACGGGTTGAATGATTACTTGATCTGCTCTCACATTAGACCCCTTGTTTATCGCCGTAGAACTCGTTCAGATTCGTCGCAGCGCTTTCAAGCATCAGCAGAGTCCTTCCGTACAGGAGTTCCTTCGCGGAAAGCCTGTTGTAGGAAAGAACGCGCAAATAAGGGATGTTCCTGGCAGCACGCCGCATCATCACGTCATCATCCTTAAGAATGAGTACGGTTCTTTTGTTATCCTTGACGAAGTTCTGCAAGATTCCGGACAATTCCCTAGTCTTGCCTGTCTCGATGGTAAAATCCTCGACAACGGCAAGCCTGTCTTCAAGCACGGAAAGTGAAAGCAATGATTTCATCGCCAAGCGCTTCATCTTCTTCGGAAGGGTATAACTGTAATCACGTGGCTTCGGTCCAAAGATCGTACCACCACCAACCCAGATCGGGGACTTCTTGTCACCGGCTCGGGCATTACCAGTTCCCTTCTGCTTGTAAGGCTTCGAGTTGCTGTAATTGACCTCACCACGGGTCTTCGTGCACGCGGTCCCGACACGACGATTTGCCAATTCATTGTTCACTGCATGGTAAATCGAACCGTCGCTGACTTCACGATTGAAGACATCGTCGTTGAGAGTTATTGTCCGCAACTCCTCACCTTTTATTGAAAAGACCTTTGTTTCCATTTCTCGCCTCTACTTCTTCTTCGCTTTTTTCACGATGACTACGCTCTGGGCGGGTCCAGGAATCGCACCTTTCACCAAAAGAACCTGCATCTCTTCATCGACACGAACAACACGAAGATTCTGAACAGTCACTCGGTCTGTACCCATACGTCCTGCCATCCGAGTGCCTTTGAACGTACGAGCAGGAGTCGAGGACATCGCAGTACCACCGATATCTCGGTGAAACTTGGATCCGTGTGTAGCACGTCCACCTGCAAAACCATGGCGCTTCATACCACCTTGGAAACCTTTTCCCTTGGAAGTACCGACCACGTCCACAAAAAGGACATCTTTGAACACATCTACTCCGAGAACTTCACCGACAGTCGTTTCCTTATCAAAGTCACGCATCTCGACCAATGTCTTCTTAGGTGCGCAAATTTCATTGAACTGCCCGGCATACGGCTTGGTTGTCTGGCTCTTCTTCTTGTCGAAGGAGCCAAGAACGCATGAGTTGTACCCATTCTTTTCGACGGTACGGTTCTCGACAACCACATTGTCCTCTATTTTAATCACTGTCACAGGAGTGAGACGCCCTGAGGCATCAAACACTTGTGTCATTCCTATTTTTTTTCCGATAAGCCCTAGCATCTCTTACCTCAACTATTACTGTTTAATCTCTACATCCACGCCAGCAGGAAGCTCAAGCTTCATGAGGGCATCCATGACTTTCGATGTAGGGTCCAGAATGTCAATCAGCCTCTTGTGTGTACGCATCTCGAACTGTTCGCGGGATTTCTTATTCACGTGGGGTGATCTGAGAACAGTATATTTGTTGATACGAGTCGGGAGAGGTACGGGGCCAGAGACTTTGGCACCAGCCTTCACTACTGTCTGCACGATAGCCTTAGCGCTCTGTTCTACGAGCTCAATGTCAAAACCCCTCAGCCGTACCCGAATTCTATCCTTAGCCATCATTCCTCCAAAAAACGGGCCTTGCCCGCAATCATGTTTGTGCGGGCAAGACAATTAGTCAAATTTATTCGACGATCTCGATGACCTGTCCCGAAGCGACAGTCTTGCCACCTTCACGGATAGCAAATCTCAATCCCTTATCCATGGCAACCGGGTGGATCAACTCGACGTGGATCTCGGTGTTGTCGCCAGGAAGAATCATCTGCTTTCCTTCAGGAAGGTTGACAGTTCCGGTGATATCGGTTGTCCGGAAGTAGAACTGCGGTCTGTAACCAGCGAAGAACGGAGAGTGGCGACCACCTTCCTCTTTGCTGAGTACGTAGACAGTACCGACGAACTTCGCGTGGGGAGTGATTGACTTGGGCTTTGCCAGAACCTGTCCGCGGACAACTTCCTTCTTGTCAACACCCCTGAGCAATGCACCGACGTTGTCACCGGCCTGACCTTCGTCAAGCAACTTGTTGAACATCTCGACACCGGTACAAACCGATTCCTTGGTGTCCTTGATACCGATAATCGAAACAGGATCGTTGACATGGAGAATACCACGTTCGATTCTTCCTGTTACTACAGTACCACGACCGGAAATGGAGAAGATGTCTTCAATCGGCATGAGGAACGGAAGGTCGACAGCACGTTCCGGAAGAGGAATGTAGTTGTCCATGGCATCAAGCAGCTCCTGGATGCACTTTGTCTTTTCGGGATCATCGGGGTGTTCCATAGCATCGAATGCCGAACCCTTGATAACGGGAACATTGTCGCCATCGAACTGGTATGTGTTGAGCAGATCACGCATCTCTTCCTCGACCAACTCGATAAGATCCGGGTCGTCGACCTGGTCAACCTTGTTGACGAAAACGATGATTGAAGGTACGCCAACCTGTCGGGCGAGCAGGATGTGCTCTTTGGTCTGTGCCATTGCTCCATCGGTTGCTGCTACTACGATAATCGCGCCATCCATCTGGGCGGCACCGGTAATCATGTTCTTGATGTAGTCGGCGTGTCCCGGGCAGTCAACGTGGGCATAGTGGCGTGCATCGGTCTGATACTCGACGTGTCGGGTATTGATCGTGATTCCTCTTGCCTTCTCTTCCGGGGCGTTGTCGATCTCGTCATACTTCATAACCTTGTCACCGTTCTTGCGTCCGCAATACATGGTGATTGCAGCGGTGAGGGTGGTCTTGCCATGGTCAACGTGACCGATGGTGCCTACGTTCACGTGTGGCTTCGTTCTGTTGAATTTTTCTTTAGCCATCAGTTCCTCCTTGTGACTTCTCTAGTCACAAAAAAATTGTATCATGCTCCATAAAGGCAAGACGCCTTTACCTTTCTGATAATGAGACAAACTGACTGGTGGATTTTTATGTATGAAGAAAGGAGGATTCCAGAGGTCGAAAGGTCGTTGGACGCCTACCGACATAGTACAGATTTCAAAAGTCTGCAGCCTGGAACCACCTTATCACCCATATTCAAAATATCCGGACGATCGGTTTGGCTCTGACAACGTCTATCAGGTGCACAACACCCCATTCAATAGACGCCCTTGCAAATATAGAAGGTTTGTAAAGTTGTGTCAATACCTACAAATAATTTATACAACTTTCCAAACATGGTAAGGACGCTACGTTTCCGCAGCGTCCTTGACCGGTAAAAACGAATCCTATCTGTTGTGGGAAGAGAAAGCCTTGTTCGCTTCCGCCATACGGTGGGTATCTTCCTTCTTCTTGAAGGCGGAACCTGTGTTGGCGACCGCGTCGAGCAATTCTGACGAAAGCTTCTCACTCATCGACTTGCCGTTGCGGGAACGGGCTGCCGTGATGATCCAACGCATTGCCAGAGCTTCCTTGCGGTTGTCCTTGATCTCGACGGGCACCTGGTAGGTAGCACCGCCAACACGTCTGGACTTGACCTCAACGACCGGCTTCACGTTCTCAAGAGCCTTGATGAACATCTCGAGCGGACTCTCTCCACTCTTCTCTCCAACCACCGCCAAGGCATCGTAGATGATCTTGGTGCTGATCGACTTCTTTCCATCGACCATCATGCGGCGGATGAACTTTTCCACTACAACACTATTGTAGACTGGATCGGGCAGAATTTCCCGTACTGGGGCAACTGTTCTTCTAGCCATTGTCTACCTCCATCAAGCCTTAGGCTTCTTCGCACCATACTTGGAGCGACTTCTCTTTCGATCATTGACCCCGAGGGTATCCTTGGCACCACGAACAATGTGGTAGCGGACACCAGGGAGGTCCTTGACTCTTCCACCACGCATGAGGACAACCGAGTGTTCCTGCAGGTTGTGGCCGACACCAGGGATGTAGGCAGTTACTTCAATTCCATTGGAAAGGCGCACTCTGGCAACCTTTCTCAAAGCTGAGTTCGGTTTCTTCGGTGTGACGGTCATCACTCTCGTGCATACGCCACGCTTTTGCGGACAACCCTGCAATGCAGGAGACTTGGTCTTGTTGACCTTGGAAGTCCGTCCTTTACGTATCAATTGGTTAATCGTTGGCATCTTTCGATACACTCCCTTTCTCTTCTTGACGGCTGGCAGCCTTGCTTATATGGGCTACCAACCGGGCGGAACAGCCTACAGCCGTCCCTTTTGTATGCTTATCTCCAAAGTCAGCATGTGAACCCCAGTTTCCATTCAATGGAGCAACTCGGAATAGTCAATTTCCCTATTCCTCGTCGCCCTCATCATCGGAGGTTTCACCTTCGGATATCATTTCTCCAAGATCGTCCGTGTCGAAATCTTCGTCTTCGTCGAACATTCCAATACGGCGCGAACCCATCAACGATTGCACCTTCTCACCAAGATCAATTGGATTGTCTTCCTTCACACGTATGTTCCGATACCGTTTCATTCCGGTACCAGCCGGGATCAGGTGTCCGATGATCACATTTTCCTTGAGACCGCGCAACACGTCTCTACTACCAGCAATCGCTGCGTTTGTCAAGACCTTGGTGGTCTCCTGGAAGGAAGCGGCAGAGATGAACGAGTCGATACTCAACGAAGCCCGGGTAATTCCCAACAGCATCGGCCTTGCATCGGCAGGCTGACCTCCTTCGGAGATCACTCTCGCGTTTTCCTCATGGAAACGGTATTTGTCGACCTGTTGTCCATGGATGAAGCTGGTGTCACCAACACTGATCACCTCAACCTTGCGCAACATCTGTCGAACGACCACACCAAGGTGCTTGTCGTTGATATCGACTCCCTGCAGGCGGTACACTTCCTGGACTTCATCCAGCAAGAATGACTGCAAAGCGTTCTCACCAAGGATATCCAGGATATCATGTGGGTCGATCGGTCCGTCACAGAGTCTTTCGGACGCTTCCACACGGTCTCCATCACGGGCCAGCATGTGCTTGCTCATGGGAACCAGATGCTTGAATTCACGTCCAAAATCATCTTCGATGACCACGACACGCTTGCCCTTCACGACGGAACCGAATCGTACGACACCTTCGACCTGCGCCAAGACGGCGGGATTCTTCGGTCTCCGGGCTTCGAACAGTTCGCCGACCCGTGGCAAACCACCGGTGATATCCTTTGTCTTCACACTTTCCTTGAGCAACTTGGCCAGAATCCGACCCTTCTTCACCTTCACACCATTCTCGATGTTCAAGTAGGATGCTGCCGGCAGGAAGTATGTGGCAAGCGGTTCTTTCCCCTCACCCATGATCGATATCCGTGGCTGGAGGGTTTCACTGATATGGTCGGTGATCTTCTTCTCGATACTTCCGGTCTCCACGTTGACCTCTTCCTTGAGGGTGGTTCCCAGCTTGATGTCGATAAAGTCGATGACGCCATCGAATTCTGCGATAATCGGCTCGCTGAACGGGTCGAACACTACGATCGTGGCATTCTCAGCGACATAGTCGCCTGCCGCAATCTTCAGTTCGGAACCGTTACGAACATCCATCCGTTGCTCCTGGGCCAAGATCAACAAGCGGTCGTCGACCAGCTTTGCTATACCGATCTGGTTGGACTCGACAACCACTCCCTTCGCATTCTCATACAAGGGTGCGCCGACGAAAACCTTATCACCATCGGCGACGAGCAACTTGCGTGTCCCCTTCAGTGAAATCTCACTCATGACCCTTGAATAGAAGATATAGCCCTTTCTGGTGAATAGCCTCGAGCCATCATCGGTCTCGACCAAAGTACCCACGATATTGTTGATCACGAGCGGATAAGCGAATGCGATCCTGTTTTCCTCGGCACCACTTGTGGCGGTACCACCGATGTGGAACGTTCTCATGGTGAGCTGTGTTCCAGGCTGGCCAATCGACTGGGCCGCGATGATACCGACTGCCTCTCCAATGTCGACGGGCCTGTTGGTGGCCAGGTTACGGCCATAACATTTCCGGCAGACACCGTGTCTTGCCTCACAGGTGAGCACGGTACGGATGAGGACCGAATCGATCCCAGCCTCCTCGATCTCTTTCGACTTGGCGGCCGTGATCTCCGCGTTCACATCCAGGATCATCTCTCCGGTAATCGGATGCTTGACCTTCTCGAGCGTATAGCGTCCGACGATACGGTCCGACAACGGTTCGACAATTTCGTCACCGTCTTTCATGGCCGATCTTTCAATACCGTTGATAGTTCCGCAGTCGTCCTCGTTGATAACCACATCCTGTGCGATATCAACCAGACGTCTTGTCAGGTATCCTGCTTCAGCGGTCTTCAACGCTGTATCGGCAAGACCCTTTCTGGCTCCGTTGGTGGAAATGAAGAACTCGATGATCGACAGACCTTCCTTGAAGTTCGACCGGATCGGGAACTCGATGATATCGCCCGAGGGCTTGGCCATCAATCCACGCATACCTCCAAGCTGACGAATCTGTGTCTTGGAACCTCTCGCTCCGGAGTCCGCCATAAGGTACAACGGGTTGAAACCGTTCTGGCTGGTCTTCAATTCGTCCATCAGGGAAGTGGAGATTTCCTCGGTGGTCTTGCTCCAAACCTCGATGACACGGTTGTAGCGCTCATCCTGGGTAATATGTCCCTGCCTGTACTGCTCGCGGATCTCTGCCTGACGCAGGTCGGCGGCGGCAACCAGTGTAGCTTTCGCCTCGGGGATGATCATATCGGAAAGACCGATCGTCGCCCCGAACAATGTCGCATACTTGAAACCGACATCCTTGATCGAATCGAGCATTTTCACGGCGACAGAAGTCTTCTGGTCCTGAATGACATCACCGACCAGGCGCTTGAGCTCCTTGTCACCGAAACAGACGTTCTGGAAAGAGATTTCGGGTGGCATCTCAGCATTGAACAACACCCGTCCCGGTGTCGTTTCGACAATCGAACCGTCCGGAAGCCGATACTTGATCAGTGCGTTGTACGAGAGGGATCCGAAATCGATCGCCAGGATCAATTCCGAGATATTGTCGAAGAATTTGCCTGTACCCTTCGCCCCTTTCATCTCACGGGTAAGGTAGTTGATTCCCAAAACCATATCCTGCGAGGGGAAAACGATTGGATTCCCGTTGGCAGGGTCGAGCAGGTTGTTTGCCGAAAGCATGAGCGTCCAACATTCGATCTGCGCAGCCTGGGTCAACGGTACGTGTACGGCCATCTGGTCACCGTCGAAGTCGGCGTTGTAGGCGTGACATACGAGTGGGTGGAGTTTGATCGCCTTGCCGTCGACAAGCACCGGCTCAAAAGCCTGGATACCCAACCTGTGCAGTGTGGGTGCCCTGTTGAGCAACACCGGGTGTTCCCGAACGACATCATCCAGGATTGCCCAGACTTCGGGTGTCTCCTGTTCGACAAGGGTCTTCGCCTTCTTGATATTATAGACAACACCCTTCTGCACCAGCTTCTTCATGATGAAGGGCTTGTACAGCTCGAGGGCCATCTTGGAGGGAAGCCCACACTGGTGGAGACGCAATTCCGGTCCAACGACGATAACCGAACGACCGCTGTAGTCGACGCGCTTGCCGAGCAAGTTCTGGCGGAAGCGCCCCTGCTTGCCTTTCAGCATATCCGACAACGACTTGAGCGGGCGATTCGAGGCACCCTTCACCACACGCTTCTTCTTCGAGTTGTCGAAGAGCGCGTCCACCGCTTCCTGCAACATCCGCTTTTCATTGCGGATAATGATATCGGGAGCGTGCAAGGACATGAGTCGTGTAAGTCTGTTGTTTCTGTTGATGACCCTTCGGTACAGGTCGTTGAGGTCACTGGTCGCAAAACGGCCACCGTCCAACTGCACCATCGGTCTCAGTTCGGGAGGTATGACCGGAATGACAGTCAGGATCATCCACTCGGGACGGTTTCCGCTGTCACGGAAGTTTTCAACGACTTCGATCCTCTTCAAGAGTCTCTTGTCCGCCTTCTCTCCCTTCGCGACCATAGTTTCACGCAAATCTGCCGAAAGGGCTTCCAGGTCGAGGTTCTCAAGCAGAAGCTTGACCGCCTCGGCACCCATCTGCGCCTGGAACGATTCGCCGTACTGGTCACGTGCCTGGTAGTATTCGTCCTCGGTGAGCAACTGCTTGTATTTCAATTCGGTCTCACCGGAGTTGATAACCACATATTTCTCATAATAGAGGACAGACTGCAAAGCGGCCCGGGGAATATCGAGCAACAGGCTCATTCTCGAGGGCACGGAGCGGTAATACCAGATATGTGAGACCGGGGAAGCCAAATCGATATGGCCCATCCGTTCACGACGAACCTTGAAGTGGGTCACCTCTACGCCGCAACGGTCACAAATCACACCCTTGTACCGGATGGACTTGAACTTGCCGCAATAGCATTCCCATTCTTTCGTCGTTCCGAAAATCTTCTCGCAGAAGAGTCCGTCGCGTTCCGGACGCAGGGTCCGGTAATTGATTGTCTCCGGCTTCTTGACCTCACCGTACGACCAGGCCCTGATCTGCTCGGGGCTGGCCAGCTTTATCATGATGCTGTCGAAATCCTGAATTTCCTTCATCCGAATTCTCCTGCTTAGTTATTCGAGTTTCGTTTGTTGATAAGCTCTTCGTCCCGTTCGGTAAGCGGAACTTGCCGCCCCTTCGAATCGTATACGGACATATCGAGCGCCAATCCACGAACCTCTTGGACGAGTACATTGAAAGCTTCCGGCATTCCGGCATTCGTCGCGGGCTCACCCTTCACGATGCTCTCATAGATCTTTACCCTTCCATTCATATCGTCCGACTTGATGGTGAGAAGTTCCTGCAGCGTATTCGCTGCTCCATAAGCCTCAAGTGCCCAAACTTCCATCTCTCCAAGTCTCTGACCACCGAACTGGGCTTTTCCACCCAACGGCTGCTGGGTTACCAGCGAGTAGGGACCGGTCGAACGAGCATGCATCTTGTCATCCACCAAGTGGTGGAGCTTCAAGTAGTATATGTATCCACAGAATACGGGATTGACGAATGGGACTCCCGTACGACCATCGAACAGTGTCGTCTTGGAAGTCACGGGAAGGTTCGCTTCCTTCATCTTCGCCTCGATCTCATCCACGGATGCGGATTGGAATACGGGCGAGGAATACCATTCGTTCAGTACGTGGCCTGCCCAACCGAGCTGGGTCTCCATCAACTGTCCGATATTCATTCGTGACGGAACGCCCAGCGGATTCAAACAGACATCCAATGGAGTACCGTCTGCCATGTACGGCATATCTTCCTCTGGCAATACTCGGGCTACAACACCCTTGTTTCCGTGCCGTCCAGCCATCTTGTCACCCTGGCGGAGCTTCCGCTTGGTGGCGATAAGGACTTTGACCATCTCATCGACACCTGGGGGCAACTCGTCACCTTCACTGCGTTTCAGGCGCTGGATATCGATCACCGTACCTTCGGTTCCGTGCGGGACTTTCAACGATGTGTCCCGTACTTCCTTGGCCTTTTCACCAAAGATCGAGTTGAGCAGCTTGAATTCGGGTGTGGTATCGGATTCGGACTTCGGGGTCACCTTACCGACCAGGATATGGCCGGGACGGACTACCGATCCGATCCGTACGATTCCATCCTCATCCAACTGCTCCAGATTCTTCTCGCTGGTATTGGGAATGTCACGGGTCAACTTCTCGGGACCAAGCTTGGTCTCGCGGATATCGGTCGTGAACTCCTTGATATGGATGGATGTATAGATATCTTCCTTGACCACCCGTTCCGAAATCAGGACAGCATCCTCGTAGTTGTATCCGTTCCAGGGAACGAATCCGACCAGGATGTTCCGGCCAAGCGCAAGTTCGCCCTTCTCGGTCGCGGGACCATCGGCGATAACCTGACCTGCATCGACATGCTGACCATGGGATACTATCGGCTTCTGGTTGAAACAGGTATCCTGGTTCGTCCGCTCGAACTTCTGCACCACGTAGGAATCGACCTCTCCCTCGATCTCACTCTCATCCGGAGTAACCTCGATTCTGACCGAAGAGACATACGAGACTGTCCCCGCACGTTTCGTCTTGAGCAGGACACCGGAGTCGTACGCAGTCTTCGCTTCCATTCCGGTTCCGACATACGGAGCTTCGGGGAAAAGCAAGGGAACTGCCTGGCGCTGCATGTTCGAGCCCATCAATGCGCGGTTGGCGTCATCGTGCTCGAGGAACGGAATCAACGATGCGGCTACACTGATAACCTGCATGGGTGATAC